>CAZFVY010000072.1:0-37313 GCA_964522665.1 uncultured Verrucomicrobiota bacterium
GGAGGAAACCATCCTTCGCTCCAAACCCTAGCGGGTTCAGAGCGAAGGATGGTGGAGCCGAGGGGATTCGAACCCCTGACCCCCACAATGCCATTGTGGTGCTCTACCAACTGAGCTACGACCCCATCCTGCAGGGCGCGTGACCCTAGAAAGGGGACGCGGGTTTGTCAAAACTTTTTCCGGGTTGTTTTGGCGGTCGATGGCGCCCGCGACGGGCGCGAAGATTTCGGAGGCCCAGGCCCTATCGAGGCGGAGCCTAGTTCAGGCCGAGAACGCGACGGCCCTGTTCGGTGATCATTGATTGGTGCCACGGCGGATCCCAGACCAGTTCGACCGAGGCTTCATCGACGCCGGGCAGGTCGAGCAGTTTCTGCTGCGCGTCGCCGGCGATCGCGGTTCCCATGCCGCATCCCGGCGCGGTCAACGTCATTTTGACGGAGACCTTCAACTGGCCATTTTGGGCCGGTTCCGTTGTCAGGTCGTAAATTAGTCCTAGATCGACGATATTGACGGGAATTTCCGGGTCGTAAACCGTGCGCAGAACGTTCCAGAGGGCCTGCTCATCGACTTTGCCGCTCTCCGTCGGCGCGATCACGGTGGGGGCGGTTTGTGACGCGTCCGTGGCCTCAAAGCCGAGGGCGTCGGCATTGCGGCCATCGATGCGGAAAAGGCCGCCCATGGCGTGGACCGTGTAATTGCCGCCGAGCGTTTGCGCGATATCAACCGCGGTTCCGGCGGGGAGGGTGACGGTGTTTCCGACCGGAATCTGGATCGCGTCGCAATCGCGGACGAGTTCAACTGACGTGGCGCTGCTCATAACGCCAAATTAGGCGAAAGGACGACGCAAGGAAAGTCATTTTCGGGGAGCCATCGTCTCACGTTTTCGCGCTTGGGTATGCGTTGGGGGGTAATTGAGACCGTAGCTGAGACACTCGCTAGGCAGCGGGACGCTTTTATTGTTTATTGGGAGCATGGAAAGCGCGAGCTGGCGAACGGCTTTGGATCAATGCGCCGATCCGGCGCGGGCGCGGCGCGTTTTGGAACGACTGACAGCCGCTGGCCCGGGCGGCGACACGAGCTCCGCCACACCGGAACAGGCGCGAGTCTTGGCGGCGCTCGTGTCCGGCTCAGGCGCGCTCGGCGAGTGGCTGGTCGCGCATCCCGAGGAGTTGGGAATTGTGTGGGAGGTCGAGTCCCTTCGTTATCCGCGCAGACTTCAGGGTTTACAACGCGAGGTTGAGGGTTGGCTCAAGCCGCTCTTGGACCAAAAGGCGGACTCAGCGGCGTTGGCCCGGCTGCGGGAATTCAAACAGCGGGAAATGCTGCGAATCGCCGCGCGTGATCTCGCGCGGCTGGCGGGGGTCATCGCGATCACGCGGGAGATTTCCGATCTCGCGGACGTTTGTTTGGAGGCGGTCTATCGGATTTGTCGGAGGCAATTGGCAGAACGCCTTGGGGAGCCGTACTATCGGGATCCCGAGGGGTATTGGCGACGGACGGGGTTCTGCGTCTTGGGCTTGGGCAAACTTGGGGGCCAAGAACTGAACTACAGTTCTGACGTCGATTTGATGTTCGTTTACACCGAGGAGGGCCAGGTGTTTCGCAAGCGCCCGACCCGTCGCGAGAACGGTGGCCGCGGCCTGAGCGCGCATCAGTATTTTACGCGACTGGTCGAGGCGATGGCCGCGGAATTGACGCGTCTGACGCCGGAAGGGTCGTTATTTCGAGTTGATCTTCGGCTGCGGCCCGAGGGGGAAAGCGGTCCGGTGGCGCGTTCGCTTGGCAGTTACGAAACTTACTACGCGCAATGGGGCCAAACGTGGGAGCGGATGATGTTGCTGAAAGCGCGTTTCGTGGCCGGTGACCAAACGCTCGGCGCGGAGTTCATGGAGATGACGCAAACGTTTCGCTATCCCCGCTCGCTCGGGGAAAGGTTTTTGCGGGAGGTTTCCGCGATGAAACGACGCATTGAGGCCGAGGTGGTCAAGGCGGGCGAATTGGATCGGAACGTGAAATTGGGCCGCGGCGGGATTCGGGAAATTGAGTTTATCGCGCAAGCGCTGCAACTTCTGCACGGGGGCCGGCTGCCCTTCGTTCAAGGCGGGCAAACCTTGTCAGCGCTGGCCAAACTGGCCGAATACGGGCTGTTAAAAGTGAAAGACGCCAGCCGGTTGGATGCGGCCTATTGCTTTTTCCGGGACATCGAACATCGCTTGCAGATGGAGAATAATCGCCAAACGCATACGATTCCCACCGACGGTGAAGCGCGGCGTCGGCTCGCGAAATTGATGGGGTTCGCAAACGCCGAACCATTTGAACGGGCGCGAGCGACGCATGCGCGCCACGTCCGGAGGGGGTACGCTAGTCTCTTCGCGAGCGCCGAGAAGGAACCGGCGCCGCTCCTTGAGCCGGGTTTTTCCGAGGCAAGCGCGCGGACGGCGCTGGAGGGGTACATTTTTCGCGAGCCGGAGCGTACGGCCCGTCTCCTGTGGACCCTGGTTAATGGGCCTGGCTATGTGCATGTTTCTCCGCGCACGGCTGAGCTGGGAGCGCAGTTGATTCCGAAATTTCTAGAGCTTTGCCGAAGGAATGCGCCGGTGGTCCGAACCGGCCGAGCGGCCGTACCGGCGCCGCCGGCGATCGGCGCGGGCGCCCCCGAGTGTCTTTCGGACCCTGACCGGGCGCTCGCGCGTCTCGACAGCTTCATCGCCGCGTATGGCGCGCGCGCGCCGTTGTACGAGCTTTGGACGGTCAATCCTTCTCTGTTCAAGTTGTTGTTGCTGTTGTTTGATCGGTCCGAATTCCTCGCCGAGGTCGCGATCCGTACGCCGGATTTGGTCGATGCGCTCGAGACGAGCGGTCGTCTGCGTCGGTCCCATGACCGCGAGGAAATCTTGCGCGACTTGCGGCTCGGGGCGGGCGATCCCGACCAGGCGCTTTGGTTGCGGCGCTATCACCAGGCCGAACTGATGCGGATTGGTCTGCGCGACATTCTTGGGCTGGCGGATTTCGAGAGGAATCTCGTCGAGCTTTCCGCGTTGGCGGACGCCTGCGTGCGTTACGCTTTGGAGACCGTCTCGCGGCGACGCCGGCAGCGACGCGCGCCCTTCGCGATCGTCGGTTTGGGCAAGTTGGGCGGCGCAGAACTGAATTATGGGTCGGACTTGGACCTGCTCTTTGTGGCGCCGTCGAATGCGAAAAACTTGGCCGCCCTTCAAGGGATGGCGGTCGAGGTCATGGACCTGCTCTCGCGACCGACAGAGCTGGGCATCGTCTTTCTTACCGACGCCCGCCTGCGTCCGGATGGCGAGAAGGGTTTGCTGGTGAATACGCTGGCGGCCTTTGAGAACTACTACCGCCGGCGCGCCCACTTGTGGGAGATCCAGGCGTTGACGCGGGCGCGCGCGGTGGCGGGCGATCCGCGAACGGGCGCGCTGTTCGAAGGGTTGGCAGGCGATTTGACCGACTTGCGATCGGCGCGCGCCGACGTCATCGCCTACGGGCGAAACTGGAAAGCCCAAGTCGCGGAGATGCGGCGCCGGATTGAGGTCAGCCGTACTCCCGCGGGCAAAGAGCGCCTTTCGATCAAGACCGGCGCCGGGGGATTGATGGACGCGGAATTCATCGCGCAGGCGGCCGCGATGCAAGGGGGGTGGCGGGAGCCGAACACGTTGCGTGCGCTTGCTCGAGCGCGCGAGGAACGCTTGCTGAAGCGAGCCGACGGAGGTCGCCTCGTCGAAAACTATCGGTGGCTCCGCCGTGTCGAAGGGATTCTTCGCCGTTGGAGTTTTGCCGGTGAAACGGTGCTGCCCGACGAGCCGGCCCCCCTGGAGCGGGTCGCGATACGTTGCGGGTTTTCGATGGCGGAATCGTTTTTGGAGGCGGTGGACGCGCGCCGCCGCACGATTCGCGAGGCGTTTGCACGCTTCTTCCACGACTAACACCGCGCCGAAAAGGACTCGGGGCAGACCGACGATTGGCCGTCGGGAGGGAGCCGAGGGCTTTCCGGATTATGCCATCAACTCACGGACGACTTTGCCTTGAACGTCGGTCAATCGGAAATCGCGTCCAGCGTGCCGGAACGTGAGTTTCTCGTGGTCGAAGCCGAGGAGCGCAAGGATCGTGGCGTGGAGATCGTGGACATGGACTTTGTCCTCGGCGGCTTGGAAGCCCGCTTCGTCCGTGGCGCCGTGGACGTAACCGCCGCGGGCGCCGCCGCCGGCCAGCCACATCGTGAAACCGTAATGATTATGGTCCCGACCGTTGATCTTGCCGGCGTTCGAACCGGGGGTAGGCAATTCGACAGTGGGTGTCCGGCCGAATTCACCGCCCCAAATTACCAAGGTGTCGTCCAACATTCCGCGCTGTTTTAAGTCAGTCAGTAACGCGCCGATGGCCTGATCGCATTCCTTGGCGAGCCGGCGATGGTTGACCTCAATGTCATCGTGGCTGTCCCAAGGTTGTCCTGAACCGTGCCAAACTTGCACAAAACGAACGCCCCGCTCAAGCAATCGCCGGGCAATTAAGATCTGGCGCGCCTGAGTGCCCTCGCCGTACATCTCGCGGACCGAGGCCGGTTCCCGACTGACATCGAAAGCGTCGGCGGCGTCCTTCTGCATGCCGTAGGCCAGCTCGAACGATTGGATGCGCGCTTCGAGTTGCGCGTCCTGCTGCCGCTTTTGCCGGTGGCGTTCGTCCAATTCCATCAACAAGTCCAACTGCTGCCGCTGCTCGGGCAGTGAAGTGTAATTGTTTTTGATGTTGGCGATCAGCTTTTCGATCTGGGTGTACTGGGTATCGATGTACGTCCCCTGGTAAGCCCCCGGCAGAAACCCCGACTGCCAATTCTGCGATTCCTGGATCGGGTAGCCGCCGGGGCACATCGCGATAAACCCGGGCAGATTCTGGTTGTCGCTGCCGAGGCCATAAGTCACCCAAGAGCCGAGGCTGGGTCGGATGAGCCGGGCTTCGCCGCAATTCATCAAAAGGAGCGAGGGTTCGTGATTCGGCACGTCGGCGTGCATCGACCGGATCACGGCGATGTCGTCGATATGTTGCGCCGTATGGTGGAACAACTCGCTGACTTCGATGCCTGAATTCCCGTATTTGCTGAACTTGAAAGGTGAGGGGAACGCGGCGCCCGTCTTGCGCTCGGTCTTGAGATTGGACGTGGGCAGAAGTTTGCCCGCGTAGCGGTCCAGCAAGGGCTTGGGATCGAACGTATCGACGTGCGACGGCCCGCCATTCATGAACAAATGGATGACCCGTTTGGCCTTGGCGGGGAATTGCGGCGCCTTGGGCGACAGGGGAGAAACATAGTCCGCATTGGCGGCGGCCCGCCCTTCAATCAACCCCGCGGCGTCCATCAAGGTCGCCAACCCCAGCGCGCCGACGCCCATGCCGCAACGGGAAAGAAACTCCCGGCGCGTCAGCGCCAGATGCTCCAGATTGGGCTTATGGTTTCGGATCACGTTAACAAATCCTACTCCAAAGACGCCGAGCCGTCAGCCGAAATTCAATCGAACTTTGCTTTCGGGCCGGCGAACCACTCGGCGCGTTGGGCCGATCGCGTGATCGCGGTTTCCCGCGCCGAGAGTTTAGCCGTGGCAACCGGCCAAAATAACCAAGTCCACGACGAAGAGGATTACAATGGTCACTTCGAGACCCAGCATGACCCGATTATTTTGGTCGCCCTGAAGCAGTTGGTAAAGATTGTCGAGGGTTTTCAGTTTTTCGTCGATTGTCCGATGCCAGTCGGCGAGATGAAAGCGCGTGGCGATGCATTCGTAGATCCTAGCTAGGTGCCAGTCGCCGAAGAATTTCGTGATGTTTTGCAGTTCATCACTCAGGCGGGCCAGGTCAATCCGGAATTCGCGCAGTTCGCGCAGGATGTGGCCGCGACGCCGGGGCGGACGTTCGCCTAGGTCCCGGTACGCCCGCTCCAGCGCGTCATCGAGAATGCGGTCGTACGCTTCCAGTTCGGCGAGCTGAAGATTGGCCAGTTCCATGACGTAGAGGGTCTCGTCAATATTCTTCCGTTCTTCGACGATGAGCGCGGCGTCCCAATCGATTACGGCGAGGTCGTTTTGATAATAGCTGAGATACCGGTCGGTCGATTCATCGGATTCCTGCTGCGAGAGCCGATTGATTTCCGGTTCTTGGGTAAGCAAAGCGGCGATCTCGCGCCGATTGAGGCGCAGCCAGGCCTCGGAACTGATCGGTTCGCCCGCCATCGCCGGCAATGGCGCGGCCACGCAAAAGACCGTGTAAGCCTCCTCCTGTTCCAAGCGCGGCACCGGTCGGACATAGTACGATGCCAGCTCGCTTCGCGCGTCTTCGGCCAGTTGCCGCGCCTCCTGATGAAGGGGGCCGTGACTGAACTCCAAGTCATGGTAGTCCACCAATTCTTCCAGCGTCGTGGCGCTGAAAGGGACGCGGATCGTGACGCTGATGGCGCCGACCGGGAGCAGTTTGATCGCCCGTTCCACGCGCACGGGCCCGCGTGGTCCGATTCGCTCAACCGGTGGCAGCCGAACCGTTTGCGCCTTGTAGAAAAAGAGCTGGCGCGGGCTGCGATGGCTGGTATCCACCTCAAATTGCGCGACCGGTTGGCCCAGCAGTTCCTTCACCGGGCGCCGCGTCATTTCATACGCCACGTCGAACGCGTAGATGTAAACCACTTCGCCGGTGTACGAGTTGGGCCTCGACAGGGCGCTCGATTCATCAGTTGTTCGTTGGGGTGATGCAGGAGCCATCAGTTTCACGTCCTAAGGTACGCCAGCGCAGCGCGAGTGTCCATCGTTCCGCGCGGCTCTCGCGTTTGACAGCCGGGCGGAATTGTTGTCTGATAAAAGGGTGAATCAATGTGGCGATCAACAGGATAGGGAAGGAGCGTCCAGGCCGGGCCGCGGGTGGAGGCGGTGGAGTTTCGCGGTGGGTTGCCTGGGCCTGCTGCTCGTGCTTTCGGCCTGCGCCGAGCTAGGCCAGTCGCGTCTCGCTCTGATTGCCAAATGGGATCGCTTTGAACGAACATTTCAAAGCGCCACCAGTTATCCCGACCCCTTCCAACAAGTGCGCTTACAGGTCGCCTTTCACGCGCCCTCCGGCGAGACCCGGCTGGTCGAGGCGTTTTGGGACGGCGACTTGAATTGGCGCGTCCGGTTTGCCCCGGATCAAATTGGCAACTGGAGTTACACGACAATATGTTCCGATCCGGCGAACCGCGAGTTGCGTAATCAGACCGGGGCGTTTGTCTGCACGGCTCCGGCGGCGCGCGATCGTTTTACGGCGCACGGCCCGATTCAATTATCACCCGATCACCGCTCGCTGACGCATCAGGACGGCACGCCTTTTTTTTGGCTGGCCGATACGGCTTGGAACGGCCCGTTGCTTTCGACTCCGTCCGATTGGGAGTTTTATCTTAGCCAACGCGCCCGGCAGAAATTCACGGTCGTGCAATGGGTCACCACCCAATGGCGGGCGGCGCCCGAAGGCGATCGCGAGAAGGAGTTGGCTTACACCGGAGTCGATCGCATTTCTGTGAACCCGGCGTTTTTCCGGCGCCTGGATTTGAAGCTCGACGCGATGAACCGAGCGGGGTTACTCGGGGCGCCAGTTCTGCTGTGGGCGTTCGGTGGCGGCACGAACCCCGCGGTGAATCCCGGCGTTTCGTTGCCCGATAGTCAGGCGATTTTGTTGGCCCGCTATATGGTGGCTCGTTGGGGGGCCAACGATGTGGTCTGGATATTGAACGGCGACGGCGACTACCGCGGCGATCGAGCCGAGCGTTGGAAGCGGATCGGGCGGGCCGTATTCGGCGAAGGCCCGCACGCTCCCGTTTCGCTGCATCCGGGCGGCCGGGTTTGGGTTTTGAACGAATTTCGCAATGAAGCGTGGCTTGATATTTGCGGTTACCAAAGCGGTCACGATGAGACCGACCCGAATTTGCGCTGGATCGTGGCCGGCCCGCCGGCGACTGCTTGGAAGGGCGAGCCAGCGCGGCCGTTCCTCAGTCTTGAGGCGCCCTATGAAGGCCACAATGGGGCCAACCACCGCCGCATTTCGGCGTTCGCGGTCCGGCGGGCGCACTATTGGTCGCTGTTGAATGCGCCGACTGCGGGGGTTACCTATGGCGGGCATGGTGTCTGGGGTTGGGACGACGGCTCGAAAACGCCGGTGGATCATCCTGGCGCCGGCGTGCCGCTGCCGTGGCGTGAGGCGTTGCTCATGGAGGGAGCCGAACAGATGACGCATCTCGCGGAATTCTTCGAGGCGATTGATTTTGGCCGGTTGCGCCCGGCGCCAGAGATGCTGGCGAACCAGCCGGGCGTGTTGACGCCGGCGCGCCACATTTCGGCGGCGCGGACCGAGGCGGGAGATTTGGCGGTCGTCTATGTTCCCCAGGACCGTTCGGCGCCGCTTCTGATTCAATATTTACCGCCGCACTTCAAGGCGGTATGGCTCAATCCCCGCACCGGCGAGCGCGCGGCCGTGGCGGCGGTCGTTAACGATCGCTCCATCGACTTCGCTACGCCCGCCGACGGTGACTGGCTCTTGTTGCTGCAGTCGGAGAACAAATGACCCGTCCGCGCGTCGGGCGGCGTCTCTGAAAAGCTACACCGGCAGCGCCGCCGCGGTGTCCGACGCTGGCGCTGAATGCCTGGCTTGGCGTTTGAGGCCCGAGCGAGAGCGCGCTTCGGTTTTTGGACGCGCGGCTTCCGGCAGGTGCGCTTGCAGAAAACCTGGTTGGTCGCGCCGGCCGCCGCGCTGGTAGTCGTGCCAGAGCGACGCGGCGACCAAGGCCGCGGGGAGCTGCCGCCGCTCAGTAAGATAGACGAAAAACCCTTCCATGAGCGTTAACAGCGCGATGCTGTGTTGCCGCCCAACCCGGGCATGCAGCCAGTCGCTCAGTTCCAGGAATCTGGCGAACGCCGAGTCCCCCGTTTGCCAGAGCAGGGGAGTTGATTCGATGAAATTACCACTGTTCGCGATCAGGTCCCAGAAGCGAGCGAAGCGACGCAACCGTTGCATCGTCGGGAAATCGATCAATTTGTTCTGCAGAATGTCGTACGGCGGTTCGGGGTTGTAAATCATTTGCCAGGCGTCGGCGTGCCGCGCGATCGGCGTGCCGCGCAATCGCTTCAAGATGCCGACTTGAATCTCATGGGGTCGCAGCGCCACCAGGCGATCGAAACCCGCCCCAAAACTTTCGACCGATTCCCCCGGCAGGCCGATGATCAAGTCGGCGTGGATGTGAACGCCGGTCTGCTGCCGGAGATAGGTGAGGTTGTCCGCCAGTCTGGCGTAATCCTGCCGGCGCTGGATTAATGCGGTAACCTCCGCATTAAAGGTCTGGATGCCGACCTCGAATTGCAGCGCTCCGGCGGGGAAGCGCGCGATAATCTGGCGAAGCTCGTCCGGCAACCGGTCGGGAACCATTTCGAAATGGACGAACAATCCGGGCCGGTAGCGCGCCAGAAAAAACTGAAGGATGGCTTTGCTGACCGTCAGATTGAGATTGAACGTGCGGTCAACAAACTTGAACTGCGTCAGCCCGCGCGCGAGCAATCGTTCGAGCGCCGGCAGCAACGCCGGCAACGGAAATTGGCGCACGGGAATGTCGAGCGACGAAAGGCAGAACTCGCAACGGAACGGGCAGCCGCGCGAGGCTTCGACGTAGATCACCCGGTGCGCCACGTCCTGGTCGGTGTAGAGCTCGTAGGGCAAGGCCAGGTTGGCCGTCTCGGGCAGTTCGGCGGTGATCACTTTTTCTGCCGGCGGCGCGCCGGCGAGTATCTGTCCGCACAACTCCGCGAATTTTAGATCGGCCTCGCCGGTCACCACAAAATCGGCCAAGGCGGTCACCCGTTGCTCCTCGACTTCGTGGCTCACCTCCGGACCACCCAGGATGATCGTAACGTCCGGCCGGAGGCGCTTGAGCAACGCGACGACTTCCTCGCTCAACGTCGCGTTCCAAATATAGACTCCCAATCCGATTACCTTCGGATTGCGCGCCAGCAGAGCTTCGACGATCTCCAGCGGCCGTTGTTGAATCTCGAACTCAACGATTTCGGCCCGCTCCCGCAACGGGCCGAGGTTGGCCATGAGGTAGCGCAGACCGAACGCGGCGTGGATGTATTTCGCGTTGAAAGTGGTTAAGACGATATCGGCCATAGACTGCGGAAACCAATGTAGCGAGCGTTGGGCGTCCGGGGTAGTCATTTGTTGGCGCGTCCGCCGGGCGAGAACGCGGCAATGCGTCGGCGTCGGAGCCGTGCGAGCCTTCCGGAGCGCCAGAATCCGACCTGACCGGCCGGCCGAAGATTTGTGGCGCCGGAGAGGGATTGACGTCAGCGTGGGAGTCGGCGTATGGTCGGCCCCAGCAGCCTAAACTTGGCTTCCTCCATGAGGTCAAGTGCGGGGGAACCAACGTCTTGGCCTGGGGGTCAGGACATGGGGCGAACGGCGCGCAGCGCCGGGGTCACTTCCGAGACCCAGCCCGTCAGCTAACCTCGCCGGCCTTTGGAAGGGCGCCTCTCTTAGCGGAGACCTCCCTTGCGGTAATCCCGTATGAATAAGATACTGCATCATGCCAAACGAGTCGTGGTCGGCAAACCGCTGGACCCGACCGATAATCGGCTGTTTCACAAACTTTCGCTGATCGCGTTTTTCGCGTGGGTCGGCCTGGGGGCGGACGGTCTTTCCTCCTCGTGTTACGGGCCGGAGGAGACCTACCGCGTACTCTTGAAACATCCGTCACTGGCGCTTTTCGTCGCCTTGGCGGTGGCGCTGACGGTGCTGATCATCAGCGCGAGTTATTCCCAGATCATCGAGCTTTTTCCCAGCGGCGGGGGCGGCTACCTGGTGGCGAGCAAGCTCTTGTCGCCCACCTTTGGGATGATTTCCGGCTGCGCGCTGCTGGTTGATTACGTGCTTACGATTACGACGTCGATCGCGGGCGGAGCCGACGCGATCTTCAGCTTTCTGCCGGGTCACTGGAGCCATTTAAAGGTGGTCTTCGAGTGCGGCGTGATTGGCATGATGATTCTGTTGAATCTCCGCGGCGTGAAGGAATCGGTCTTGCCGCTGGTGCCGATTTTCATCCTGTTTCTGCTGACGCACGTATTCGTCTTCGTCTATGCGCTGGTCGCGCACTCGGGTGAGTTTTCGCGCCTCGGCGCCGAAACGGTTACCGACATGCGGCAGGCGGGGAGCGAATTGGGATTTATCGGGGTGCTCTTGATGCTTTTGCGCGCGTACAGCATGGGCGCCGGTACCTACACCGGAATCGAGGCCGTCAGCAACGGCTTGCCGATCCTGCGAGAACCGCGGGTCCAAACGGGCAAACGGACGATGCGCTACATGGCGTTTTCGCTCGCGGTGGTGGCTTCCGGTCTCTTGGTCGTTTATCTGATCTACCACGTGCAACCACAGGAGAATAAGACGTTGAACGCCGTGCTCTTTGAGACCATGACGACCCATTGGAATCCGGCGCTGGCGCACGCGTTCGTGGTGGTGACGCTGCTGGCGGAGTCGGTCCTGTTGGTGGTCGCGGCCCAGGCAGGGTTCCTGGACGGTCCGCGAGTCCTCTCGAACATGGCGCTGGATCGTTGGATGCCGACGCGGTTTTCCATGCTGAGCGACCGGTTTGTCACTCAGAACGGCGTCTTATTGATGGGATTCGCTTCGGCGCTGGTAATTCTGGCGACCGGTGGGTCGGTGGATTTTCTGCTCGTTCTTTACAGCATCAACGTGTTCGTGACGTTCTCATTGTCCCAGTTGGGCATGGTGCGCCACTGGTGGACGGGCCGGGGGAGTCTGGATCATTGGAAAAAGGGCCTCTTCATCAACGGCCTGGGGTTGATCTTGACGCTGACGGTGTTGATTCTCCTGACGTCGATCAAGTTCACGGAAGGCGGCTGGATCACGCTGGTGGTGACGGGGAGCTTGATCGCCGTCTCCGTCGCGATTCACCGGCATTATCTCAACACGCGAAAACTGCTGGCCCGCTTGGACGACGTGGTGGAAGTGGTCACGGCGACGGAGAAGGAGCCGCCGCCGGCGGCCTCCGTCGAGGCGAATCTGAAGGCCAAGACGGCGGTGATTCTTGTGAATGGATTCAACGGCTTGGGGCTGCATACCCTGCTGAACGTCAATCGTCTTTTCGCGGGCGTTTTCAAGAATTTTGTATTTATTCACGTCGGCGTGTTGGACGCGGGCAATTTCAAGGGCGTTGAGGAAGTGGCGAAGCTCCGCGAACATCTCGCCGAAGAGGCGGGGCGGTACGTCAATTATATGCGGCGCAGCGGCGCTCACGCTGAATCCGTCTGTTCGGTCGGGATCGAGGTGATCGATGAGGTGATGAAGGTCTCGCCGGGGATCCGCGAGCGATTTCCCCAATCGGTTTTCTTCGGCGGGCAGTTGGTGTTTCCGGAAGAATCATTTGGCGCCCGCTGGTTGCACAACCATGTCGTCTTTTCGCTGCAACGCCGTTACTACCATCAAGGCGTGCCGTTCCTCATCATGCCGATTCGGGTGTGAGTCACCGCGCTAGGCGGCGAGCGGCCTGGCGTTCGCGTCGGCACGCCGGGAGGCGACGAGCGCCGCCAGCGCCCATAACGTCAAAAAACCGGCCAGCCAGAGCAGGCCCGTTTTGAACCAGCCAGTTTCGCGGTCGTTGACGGCGTGAAAGCGGATCGTCATTGGCTTGTCCGCCTCGGTCTGAAGAATTTGGGTGAACGAATGCCGGAGGCCTCGGGTCGGCAGGCTCACGCGCAACGGCGTGACCCGTGTGGCGGCGACCGCTTGGGCTTTCTGGAGTTGCGCCACCTGCCGCCCGGCCACTCTGGAATCATACGCGGTGGCCGCCTGGCCGCGCCGTGCGACGGCCGCGCCCGCGTCGCCGTTCAACTGCCGCGAATTCCTCGCGGAGTAGGCCTCTTGCGCCTGAATCAAATTGCTGCTTTGCGCGCGGCTCAGTTCCTGTTCAAGTGATTTGAACTCGCCGGCCGCGTAGTTGTCGCTCAAGGTTTGGTTCCCCGCGAAATATCCCAACTTTGTGCCCGCCGCGGAATGCCCATTTACAATTTCGGTCTTGGCCTCGCGGAAGAATTCGACGGCTTGCGCCTGAAAACTATCCTGCTGCGCCGATTCCTGGCGCTGGTACTCCGCCAGCGTGAAGTCTTGCGCGATCGGGATGGCATCTCCGCTTTCAAACGTCATGCTGCCCTTGAAGTGGTCGTAGAGATAGTTCGGCGGCAGATAAACCTCCCAATGCGCGTCCTTAAGCGGCAAATCCAGCCGCGGGGCGATGAGCTCGACCTGGCCGCTTCCATGGGGAAAAGGCGCCGCGCCGACGTAGGTCAACTGGACTCGAATCGGAATGTTATCCGACGCGGTGCGCTCCAATGGCACGAGTAGTTGGGCGTCGCGCCGGGCCGGCCGGAGCGGCTGGCCATCGACGGCCGCGGACCAAACCGCGGCGCCGGGCGGGAGCGTGAAGGCGAGATTCTGGCGCCCGTTGTTGTGGACGCTGATTTCGATCTGGGTCATGAATTGGCCATCGTCCGCGATGACCGTGCGGAGTTGCACGCGGTCAACCAGGGCTTGCAGAAGCGCGGCGTTCTCGAAGCGACGAGCTTCCAGCTCCAGCCGCCAACCGGGGCGCAAATAGTGGAAGTTAAGGGCGGTGACACCCGGCGGCCGATCGGTCGCCCACTCCGGTAATTCCCGCGGATCGATCGCCGTGAGTTGCTCGCTTTTCTGGAGCGTGGTCAATTGCTGCTGCCCGGGCGCGAAAAAGCCAAGCGCGCCGGTCTCCCGTTCGGCGCCCAGCGCCTCCAGGCCCGTGAAAGTGAGCGCGTTCGTGCCGCCGCGCGGCAGCTCCCAGCGAACCTCCAGCCGGTAATCATCGCGCACATTGCTCTGCAACTCGACCCGCCAATCGAGCGCGTCCCCGTTGGTCGTTTGATCCCGCCGGCGGACGCCCTCGCCGTTGATTTCAACGTTGCGCCATGCCAGCGGGGTTTTGAGCCGGAGTTCCTTGACCGGGGCGTTGGCGATATCGTAGCGCACCTGGGAGCGCCCGGTCGCGAGCGTCTCGTTGATGGTCACGAAGGTGACGATTTCGGCGCGTACCCACGCCTCGAGGCGCTCCGTGACCAAGGCCAGCCGCCAGGGATTCGGTTGCGGGCCGGCGCCGAGGTATTTGAACGCGAGCGCGGCGGCTCCGCCCGCCGGCGGGTTCGCCAGGGTCGCGGCCGGAATCTCGGTCGCGCCGGTGACCTGCGCGGTTTTCAAGCCCACGCCGGCGTCGGCCGTGACCGCGACATAGCCGGACAGTTTCTCCACGCCGAGCGGCTGGACCCCGGCGAGTTCGAGCGTCGGCGGCAGATTAGTCCAGGCGCGGACGAGTTGAACCGTGACTTGAACCGGCCCGAGGCTGCGCTGGCGGAGGGCGAGGTCAAGCCAGCGGTTGGTTTCATCGCCGCGCTCGACCCAGGCTTGCAAGGCGCCCGATTGGACGGCTTCGACGCGGAGGCCGGGGGGCAGCGCGATCGCGAGATTGAACACCCCCGCGCGGCTGACCGAGTAATCGACGGTGGCGCTGACGGAGAGTTGATCAAGGCCGACCCGGAATTGTTCGTTGACCACGGCCTCGAGCCGTGGCTTCAACAACTCGACTTGGGCCAAGAGATCGAAGCCGGTTTCCAGAAACCGCCAGGCGCTGGCGACCGCCAGCTTGTCGTCTCCCCAGGCCCGGGCGAATTCGCCGTTCTCAAGTCGTTCGAGGCCGTTCGCGCGGGCGACCGTCAGGCCCAGTTCGTCGCCGACGCGTAAGGCGACGCTGCCGGAGCGCCGCTTCACGTTGAGCGCCCGGGGAACCGCGATTCGCAGATCCATCGGCAGTTGACCGAGGGAACGTTCGGTCTCGATCGCGAGCCGGACCTCGTGGGTGGCCGGCTGAAGCAGTTCCACGACCAGCGTCTCGTGGGTCACGTCCGCGAAGTCCCACGAGCGAACCGCCGAACCGTTGACGTTGAGGAGCCGCTCACCGGGAGGCAGCGCGACGCGGACCCGGCGCAGTTCGCCCTGACTAATTTGCCAGCTCAGGGCGGACCGGCTGTTCACGACGCCCGCGCCGACGCTAACCAGGGTCTTCAACTCCGCGAAGACGGTCGGCGCGATGTCGGGCGCCTGTTTTACGCGGGGCGTCCAGCTGGCGGCGAAGCGCTCGGTGGCGCCCAGCGTCGCGTTTACCTGAGTCTTGGACCCTTGGCCTGAGCTTCCGAACGAGACCGCGCTGGGACATTCGATATCCGCGTCCGGCTCGTCGAGTACGAGTGAGAAGCGGCTGCTCAGCGCGGCGGGGATGCCAAAGCTCAACTGGCGCCGCGTGGCGTCACCGCCGAGTTTGACCAGAATCTTCAGTCGCGCGGTCGCGCCGCCGCGTTCTGGCAACAGCACGCCGACCCGTTCGCCCTCCCGCCAAATTCGCGCCTCCCCGGCGGTCGCGGTGAATTCCTGCACGGCCACTTCCTTGCCAAAAAGCGCGAGCGACTGATTCGTGGCGCCGGCGACAAAATCGTAAGTGACCTCCAGTTGCGCCACGTTTTCCCCGGCTTGACCCGTATAGGTAGCGGCGACGATGGAAACCGGCGGCGGCCCATTGAATTGATCGGCGCGGACCGGATGGACGGCGCCGAGACCGAGCAACAGGGAAGCCACCGCGGGAAGAATTGGTTTGCCGGTCCGTCCGGAAGCGGGCGCGTCCGTCCCCCCCGCGGTGGGACGAGTTAACAGGCGTTGCAACCACCAGGCGGCCAGGCTCAGCGCCGCCGCGGGCGCGGCGAAGATGAGCGCCTGATGCAGTATTCTCCACGCGATCAGGACGTGCGCCGCGGCCAGGAGCGCCAGGCCGGCCCCAACGGCGAGCCAGAACGAGCTCGGCGCTCGGCGCCGGATCTGGAACCACGCCATTCCCAGTCCCGTCAAAAAGGCTAGAACTTCGGAAATAGTGCGCGTGAGGAGGAACGCGTTGGCCGACATCAGTGACAGGCGAAGATTCGGTGATTCGCCCGAAACGTTCAATACGCGGGTGAAACTGAATCCTTGCCCCGATTTTGGAATTTCGATGCGAAGCGATTTTACCCCGGTGGCCGTCGGGGCCATCACCGGCTTTCCAGCGGTGGCCGCGCTGAGCTGAGCCGGCTTCGCTTCCGCCGCGCCGGAGGCGCCTCCGCCGGCGAACACGCCCGGTTTATTTAACTTTAGGTCGAGCTCCGGCGCGGACCTTGCGGTGACCGGACGATTCGCCCCGAAGGCGCCCAACACGCTACGGTCGCCGCGACTCTCTGGAATCTGTTGCGGTTCGCGCGGCGCCGCGGCGGCGGCGGGTTCGTTTTGCTGCGCGGGGCTGGCCAAACTGGACCAGGGCGTCGGAGATCTTTTGGCACGATCCTCGCGGGCGAGGACGTCGGCGAATTCCGATTCCGTCAGGTCGCGTACGGCGCCGTCGGCGAGCACCAATTCGCGGCGGCCCTCTTTGGCGTCTGAGTAGGCGACGATGCCGTTGGGGTTGGCCTCGCTCTTGCCGGCGCCCACGTAAGTGTAGGTACCGCCGGTATCGGGGTCAACGAGGCTGACCGCCGGCACGTCTTTGGCGAGCTCCTCAATTCCCGAAGGCAACTGGCCGCCATGCTCGGCGGCGTAGCTGCGCGCCGCCAATCCGATGGTCTTGAGATTGTTGATCGATTTGACCCGCACCGCTTTGGCTTTCGCCTTGCTCAGCGCGGGCAGCATCATGCTCCCAAGCAAAGCCAGGACGCAAAACACCGCGGCGACCGCCGTTACTCCGCGCGCGCCGTTGCGTCGGGCGCCGATTGCGAGCGCGAGCGCGAAGCCGGCCAGCCCGGTGATCACGACCGCCGCGGCGCCATATTCGTGCCAGAGATCGAGATAGACGCCGGTGAATTGACGCCACGCGTCACGAAACCCGTACTTGGTGCCGGGCGCGACGGTCATATTGCCGCCAAACCCGGACGCGTGCTTGGTGGTGGGAACATAGAGTTCCCATTCCGCGTAAGTTCCGGGGACATCGGTCCGCGGCGCGGCCAAGCGAACCTGCTTCGGCCACCAGCCGCCGGGAGCGCCGATGTCTTGGGCGTATTTGAGGTCCACCGAAAATGCCTGGTCGCGATTGGCGCCGCGGGGCAGGGAAACGAGCAGCCAGCCACCGTCCCGCTCGGCTTTGACCGGCTCCCCGTTCACGGTGACGCCCCAGAGCGTGGCCCCAGCCGGCAATTCGAAGCGCTGGAATTGGCGTTCGTTATTCTTCACCATGAAATTCGCCTGAGTCAGCATCTCGCCGCTTTCGGTCAGGACCGTCGTCAGTTGTGACCGGTCCGCGACCGCGTCCAAGACGGCCAACTCCTCGTGGCGCGTGACGTTCAGTGGGAGAGCGAACTGAGCGCCTTCGTAGTGATAAGCCAGCAGCACGGGGCGCGAGATCAGGCTCCGATCGGCACCGGCCAGTTCACTCGGATCAATCGCCCGCAAAGGCTCCGTTACGGTGGGTGGCTCCAGGGTAAGGTTTGGCGCCGTGGTGATCGCGACCGAGCCGGTTTCGCGCTCGACGTCCAGCGGGTGCGCGCCGGCCGCGTCCAGCGCGGCCTTTTTCGAGTCGAAAGAATAATCGTAGGTGACCACGAGCGTGTAACCGTCCCAGGCCTTGTCCTGCAGGGAGATCGTCCAGACGCCGTCCTGCAGGTCTTTCCGCCGGATGTTGGGGCCGGTGAATTCGAGATTGCGCCAATGCGCGGGCGTCCGGACCCGGAACTGTTGGGTACCCTGGTTGACGATGCCGAAGCGAATCGTCGCGCTGCCGCCGACGAGACCGTCGCCCACGGTGATGAGATTGAACACTTCCGCGACGACGCGCGGTTCGAGGCGCTCGGCGGCCAGCGCGACTTGCCAATGGGAGGCGCCGGCGTGAAAGCCGAGGAAATCGTCGCCCGGTTGAGGCAGGGAACTGACCGGCATCTCGCGCGCGCCGAGGAGCGCGGCGGTTTTGAGCTGAATGCCGGCCGCGGCGGTGGCTCCGATGTCAGCCGACTCGTCGGCGGCCCCGGTGACCAACAACGGCAGCAGGACGACTTGCGGCGGTGGATTGGTGAACGTTTGTTCCAGTTGCGCCGTGATCGTCAGAACTCCCAACACCGCGCGCTTGAAACTGAGCTTCAATTTGCCATCGACCAATTTCCACTCGTCGAGGGCGTCCGACTTCAGGTCGGTTACGGTCAGGCCCGGCTGCGGTGTCAACTCCACCGCGTACAGTCCGGCGCGGGTCACGTTGAGGACAAGCTCGTGACGGATAACGAGCCTGGTTTCCTCGATCAGCGCATGAACCCGGTCAGTGGAAACGATGAGCGGTTCGACCCGCGTGAGCGCCACCCGGAGGGCGAGTGGTCGGGCCGTGAATTGGTAGGCGGCCAGCTCACGCGGGGCCGCGTCCACCTGCCGCAATCCCTCCGCGGTCTTGATTTGCGCGAGCACGTCCTCCGTCGTGAGGGTCACGGAGCCGGTTTCGCGCTGGACGCCAAGCGGGGAGGGGAAGCTAAGGTCGTTGGTCGCGGGAAGACCGGCCACCATTTGTTCGCTTAAGAGCGTTACGGTGGCGTTGGTTTCAATGGGGAGCAGCAAGTCCACGATGATCGCTTGCGCCCCGTTCGTCGATTCGATCCGCCAATCGCGAATGCCATCCCCTTGCAGGCGGGTCAACGTCTGATTCTCGGGCAGCGCGAACTTCAGTTGAGCGAGGCGCGACTGGAGCACGTGGTAGTGAAATTGGGAGCGGTAACGAATCGCGTTGGGCGAGGCGTGGACCTCGATTTGACCTTCGACGTTGACCACCGAATCGCGGGTGATTTCCGCGGTCTTGGTTTGCCAACGCAGCGCCAGGAGACGGTCGGAGCCGAGTACGCCGCGGGCGGTTTTGTCCGGGTTCCCCTCGACGGGCGTGCCGCTGAGTAACTGCAGTACGGTGTCGGGCGACGACGCTCTTGCCTCGACGGTGGCGATCGCGGCGGGCGGCCCGGCGAACGAGAATTGGCTCCACGGTTCGGCGCGTTGGATTTTCGCCACCACGTCGAATTCGAGCCGATGCCGGCCGGGCGCGCCCGCGAAAAGTACGAACCGTTGACCCTGATTCACGACGCGCCACGCGTCTGGCAGTTTGGGCGTCAACAGCGCCAGATCGCCTTCGAAAACTACGGCCGAGAGTTCATTGGTGTTGCGGGATTCGGCGTCGAGGCCAACGTGAAAACGGGCTTCGTTGGTTCCGACTTGGCCGACGTAGTTAATTTCGCGGAAGAGCAGGTTGGTCAACCCGGCGCTCGCGGTCGCTTTCTCCGGCGAAACGAGCCGCGGCGGGCCGGTGCCCCGGGAGAGGATTTGAAGGCCGTTGAGGACGGCGACCCCGCCCGCGCCGGGCGCGACTTCGACGGCAACCGGCTCGCCGGCCGACACCGGCACGTCGCGAAAAACCACGAATTGCGCCCGCTCGTGCCAGGGTTGCCCGGCGGACCAATTCGCCGCGCCGGAGACCGCCGCCGGTCCGAACTGATTCGTGCCGCTTTGCAGCGTGAATGCGGGCGTCTGCTCCCCGGTCACATCAGCGGCCGCGTAGCCGTATAGGTAGAAGTGGTAGCGGCCGGCTTCGAGCCCGGTCAAAGTGACGGTGATATTGCTGCCATTCGACGCGAAGATATAACTGTCAAACATCGGATCACCGGTCGCGTTGCCCCAGACGCCCGGCGCGTTCGTGACGGTGATCGCCACCGCGGACGGCGTCCCGTCCGCGAACTTCAGCGCTGCCAGTCGTCCGTCCGCGACCAATGGCATCCCGGGTTGGAAGCGCGGCTCGTAATGCCGGTAACGATTCCAAAAATCATTGGTGGCCTGGCCGGTGGCGGCAAAGCCAACCTTCGCGCTGACCGCGCCGGCGCCGAAATCGACATTGATAAGCGTTTGGGCCCGAGTCGAAACCACGCAAGACGCCGCCGCGAGGCAGGTCCAGGCCCAGCGAAGCAGAGGCAACGGAGAGGGAGCTTTCATAACGTTCCTTGGTTAAGCGCTAATCAGAGGTTCAAAGCGAATATCGCATCACTGTTCCTGGGATTAGACGGGGTTGCCTGGCATTTGCTCACGCGATCGTGATTCGCCTTGTATGGACCAGCGCGTCCCCACGATCGGCCGAAGGGGCGAGCGAGAAGCTCGGGCCGTCCGCGCCTCCCGGGCGGTCAATCGCTGACGTACACGATCGCGACCTGGAGGGGCTGCTCGTGGGCGCCGAGGTGGCCGACCGTTATTTCTCCGTGGCCAGCGCGTTCATCTCGCGCCTGGCGTGCTGAGTATCGGGCTACGCCGGCGGCGGGGAGCCGAAGTGCGCGGCGTGGGCGGCGTAGCCGGCGGCATCGGCGAGCATGGCGTCGATCGCGGCCGCGAGCGGCGGCGCGGTCGCCAGGCCGGAGAAAACGGCGCGATCACCGATCTTGCTTTCCAACACAAACGTCGGGCGCTGGCTGACTTGCAGCGCGTGGAATTCCGCGGTGGTCGCGCGGGCACGAGCCAGGACTGCGGGCGATTGCGCTTTTTCGCGCAAGGCTTTCGCGTCCAGTCCGGCGGCGGCGGCGCCGATGGCGGCGGCGAGTTCCCACCGGCCCACCTTTTGACCATCGACCAGGGCGGCTTGCGCAATCGCGAGGCGGATGCGGTCATCGGCGACGCCAAAATCGCGGCCGGCTTCGGCGACCAGATTGGGCGCGAGATACTCGGTCAGCTCCGGTTCAAACCATCCTGAGTTCAACATGCGGGGCGAGCGCACGATCGTGCCGCTACGGCGGTAGTACCAGTCGCACTGAGCGCGCGAGACCGGCAAGCCGGAGGAATCCATCAGGCTGAGCTTCCACCCAAACTCGGCGCGGTCGGCGTAGCGCTGCTTGAGTTCCGCCCAGGCTGGTTCGGCCCAGAAACACCATGACGAAATGACTTCAAGATAATAGGTGACCTTCATGGCGCGAATTTTCTTAGGTTTTGTGGAGATGTCCAACGTTTTATGATTCTGCCACCCATGATTTTGCCCTTGCTCCGCGTCGCGGCGACATCCGAACTTGGTATCCGGCCGGAAAATTGTAACCTTGGCCGCCGATGGTCGGTCACAATGGGTAGAGATGTGGTCGGAAATGCTTTTATGCCGGTCGAGGGATTGGACGTGGCGTCTTGCTTGCGCGCCGTGCGGCAGGGTGACGAAGACGCCGCGCGCGCCCTCTTGAGCCATTTATATCCGCTGGTGATCAAATTGGTCCGGGCCTACCTTCCGCGGCGGTCCAGCGAAGAGGATTTGGCCCAGGCGGTTTTCATAAAGATTTTCGGCAAACTGGCGCAATATTCGGGCACGGTTCCGCTGGAACACTGGGTTTCGCGCATCGCGGTGAACACTTGCCTAAACCAGATCGAACGCGAGCGGGTTCGGCCGGAGCTGCGGTGGGCCGACTTGAGCGAAGCTGAGGAACAGGCGCTGCAAGCGCTGGCGGCGGCGGGCGACGAGCAGGAACTGGCGCATCGGCTGGGTTCACAGGAACTCGTGGACAAACTGCTCGCTCGATTATGCGCGGCCGACCGCCTGATCGTCCGCCTGATCCATCTCGAGGGCAAAACCGTCGCCGAAGCGCGGCAGATCACCGGCTGGAATGCCTCACTGATTAAAGTGCGGGCGTTTCGCGCGCGGCGGAAGATGAAGCAGCATCTTGAATCGTTGTTGAAAGAGAAAAGCGTATGAACGCAAACAAAGAGCTTCTCGAACGTTTGTTGCGGTCCGCGGCCGGCGCGGCGCCGGGCGAGGCGTCTGCGGTCCCGTTCGGGGTTGAGGCGCGCGTTCTGGCGGCGTGGCGAAACACCCGCGCGGCGTCCGAGTGGGAGGCCGTCGCCCGATTCTTCCGCTGGGGTTTGGGATTTGCGTCCGCGCTGGCGGTGGTCATCGTCGCCCTGAGCCTGCACGACATCGCGCGGGAACCCGCCGATGAACTTGCGTTGTCCAATCTGAGCGTGAATCTCGCGCTCTCTCGTTGAAGATGTTCACGAAGAAAAGCATCGCGGTCTATTTCGGGTTGGTCTTCGCCGCCGGCCTTTTGGCGGGCGCGGCGGCCGGGTTTAGCCTCGGCATGCGCCGGGCGTTCGCGCCGCCACCGCGTCCGCAAGACATGGCGATCCATATGTGCGATCAACTCAGCTCTCGTCTGCGTTTGACGCCCGAACAGCTCAAACAGATCACCCCGATCGTGGGCGAGAGCGCGGAAAAAATCGAATCGGTCCACGCGACGACCGGCGAGCGGATCGCGAAGATCATCGCGGATTCCAACAACCGGTTGACCCAATTTCTGACGCCTGAACAAAAGATCCTGATGGAAGAAATGAACCGGGAGAGGGAACAGTTTTTCCACAAGAGCTTTCGCCCCCCGCCGCCGGGTGACCGGTCGTTTGGTTCGCCGCCGCATGGCGAAGGCAACCGGCCCGAGCCGCACCCCTAATTCGTAAGCGTACCGGGCGCGCAGAATTATCTCTCCTCCGTCGCGCGATCTGGTCACGATTTGGGCATTGCCGTGGTCGTATCGCCGGGCCGATTCTTCCCAGTGTTTTCCCCACCGATGCCGGCCGGCAATCCAGCGACGGACGCGCCCCGTTGTCGGTCAACCCACCCGTGGCGAAAGGGTCGGGGCTAGTCCCGCGTTCTTCGATTTGTAACCTGTTCGTAACATAGTTGTAACCCACAACTGGGCTAGCGGGTCACTGTGGGTATGGGCAAATTGAGAACTGAACGAGCGTCGGAAACCTCGCCGAACGAGCGGACGCGGCTCCGATCCTTGGCGAAGTTGGGCGCCCAGGTAACCTTAGCGGCTCTATGGGGATGGTCGGCCTTGGGAGTCGAGGTGGCGCGAAAACTTCCCGCGCAGGCGTCGGAGCTTTTCGTCACGACCAACGTCTGGACGGTAAAATTGACCTTTAGCGCCGACCAGTGGAAAGCGATGGAACCGGCGGGCGGAGACGACTTTTTCGGCGGTCCGGGCGGTCCCGGAGGTCCGGGCGGCCCGCGAGGACGTGGGGGTCCCGGCGGACCGGGTGGGCCTGGCGGATTTGGGCCGGCGATGTTTTTGGCGCCGACGTTTCTTAAGGCCGGTGATGCCGACGGTGACGGTAAATTGTCGAAAGCCGAATTCGTCGCCTTGGGGGAGAAATGGTTTTCGGAGTGGGACAAAGAGAAGGCCGGCGCTCTGACCAGAGATCAAGTGCGCTCCGGACTGAACGCGGCGTTTATGCCGCCTGACTTTCGTGGCCCCGGCGGGGGCGGCCCGGGCGGTCCCGGTGGCGGCGGCCGGCCGGGCGGCTTCAGTCTCCAAGGCGCGGAGGGCAAGCGGAACGGTGTGGCCGCCATGGCGGGGATCGAGTTCAAGTACGTCCATGCCGCGCTGGAGTTTGAGGGCCAGAAATTTGCTGATGTCGCCGTGCGTTACAAAGGGAATGGCACGTTCATGGAGTCTCGCGGATCGATCAAGCGTTCCCTAAAGGTCGAGCTAAATAAGTACGTCAAAGGCCAGAAGTTCGCGGGTGTCAGCAAGCTTAATCTGCACAACAACGTGACCGACGCGAGCTGGATGAACGAGCCGCTCTCGCATCGGCTTTATCGGGACGCGAAGGTTCCGGCGCCGCGATCGGCTTACGCGCGCGTCTTCGTCACGGTTCCGGGGCTTTACGACCAGAAATACTTTGGCCTCTATTCGCTGGTGGAGGACGTGGATAAGAATTTCGCCGAGGAACGCTTCGCGACTCGGAAGGGCGCGATCCTCAAGCCGGTGACCCCAAGCCTGTTCAGTGATTTGGGCGACGACTGGAAGAGCTATAATCAGACCTACGATCCCAAGACGGAACTGACCGATGAACAGAAGCAACGAGTGATCGCGTTTTGCAAGCTGGTTTCCAAGGCGGATGACGCGGAGTTCGCCGCCAAGCTGGGCGATTATATCGATCTTGATGAGTTTGCCCGCTATTTGAGTTGCATGGTGTGGCTCTCGGACCTCGACGGAATACTTGGTCCCGGACAGAATCTTTACGTTTATCTGCACCCCGAGACGCAAAAGTTCATTTTCATTCCCTGGGATCAGGATCATTCGTTTGGGCAATTTGCGATGCGCGGGACGCAGGAGCAGCGGGAGAACCTCAGCATCAACAAACCGTGGGAAGGCGAGAACCCATTCCTTACGCGCGTTTTCAAGGTGGATGCCTTCAAGAAGGCTTACCTGGCGCGGATGGCGGAATTTAGTCGCACGATTTTTCAGCCGGAGCGTTTTCACCAGCAAGTCGATGAATTGGCCGCGGCGATTCGTCCAGCCGTGCAGGAAGAGTCGGAGGCGAAACTGGCTCGCTTCGACAAGGTTGTGGCTGGCGAGTCGATCTCTCCCGGTGGACCCGTCGGCTTTGGCGGCGGACCACCAGGCGGACCACGCGGGGGCGGCCCGGGCGGGTTCGGCGGGTTCATGCAGCCGACCAAACCGATCAAACCCTTTGCCGACGTTCGCAGCCGTTCGGTAAGCGAGCAAGTGAGCGGGAAGTCCGAAGGTCAAACGCTTGGCCAATTTGGACCTGGCGGCCCTGGCGGACCTGGACCTGGCGGTGGCGGTCCCCGCGGAGGCCCGGGCGGACCCGGTCGTCCGGGCGGGTTTGGGCCAGGGATGTTTTTGGGGCCGGTGTTCGTCGAGGCGTTCGACGTGAACAAAGATGGCAAGGTATCGCGCGAAGAGTTTACGCAAGGTTTCGCCAAATGGTTCGTGGCGTGGAATACCGACCACAGTGGTACGCTGACCGACGAGCAATTGCGCGCGGGGATTAACACTTCCTTCGCGCCGCCTCGCGGCGGGCCGCGCGGCGGGTTTCCGGGGCCAGGTGGGCCCCCGGATGGGGAACAGTGAGGCTACGCGGCGTGGGGCGGGTTATGATTATGAAAGGCCGGTCGCCGGCGGGTTCGCCCGGGCCGGGAATGGAGCTTGGCTCCGCCAAAGCATCCAAGCGCCGGTTTCCGCCGGTGTAACCGGACAGTCTCGCCGTGGGCGTTTAAATCCATGTCACCTTCAATTGATTCGCGGGAGAATCGCGAGTTCGCCGCCGAGCTAAAATTCGTGGTTACCCGGCCTTTGGCGGAGAGCATCCGGGCGTGGGCGCGGACGCGACTCGCGCCGGACCCGAACGCCGGCGGGGTGGCGAGCGACGGCTATCAAATCACCAGTCTTTACTTTGACACGAAGCGTTTTGACGTGTTCCACCAACGAGGTTCGTATGGGCGGAGTAAATTCCGCGTCCGCCGCTACGGCGCCAATCCGGTTGTCTTTCTTGAGCGAAAGCTCAAGACCCACGGTTTGGTCGCGAAGCGCCGTTCGCCGGTGCGACTGGACGAACTCGCGCGGTTGGACGAGGCGGAGCCGCTTCGCGCCTGGGCGGGCCGATGGTATCACCAGCGCCTGCGATTGCGAGCGCTCACTCCGATCTGCCAGATTTCGTACTGCCGGACCGCGCGGGTGGCAATGACCGCGAACGGTCCGATCCGGCTGACGATCGACGAAAATGTCCGCGCGCTGCCGGCCACCGGACTGTATTTCAATTTACGCGACGACGGCGTTTTGTTGCGCGAGGATCCGATCATCGTCGAGTTAAAGTTTCGCTTTGAAACGCCGATCCTGTTCAAAGAGTTGGTGGAACGTTTCCGCCTCAATGCCCAATCGATTTCAAAATACCGCAAGGCCGTCGCCACGCTCGGTTTTGTCCCCGACGTGGCGGCGGCGGTTGCGCATCCCATTGCCCGCGCCTCATGCCAGAATTCCTAAAATCACCCTTCAATAACGGTCCAACGGTCGCACCGCTCGATGTGTTGATAAAACTGCTCGTCGCGATGTGCCTTGGCTCCGTGGTGGCTTGGCTCTACGCCCGGACCCGGAACCGGGCGGAGCTGACCCCGTCGTTTCCGGCGACGTTGGTCCTGCTCACGATCTTGATCGCGATGGTGACCCAAACGATTGGCGACAACGTGGCGCGCGCCTTCAGCCTGGTCGGGGCGCTCTCGATTGTCCGGTTTCGGACGATTGTGAGAGACACCCAGGATACCGCTTTCGTGATCTGCGCCGTGGTGGTGGGGATGGCGATCGGCGCGAAGAACCCGTGGGTGGCGGTGATCGGCCTGGCTGTCGTGGGAGCGGCGGCGTTTTTGATGGTGGCCCGGACGGAGTCGTTGCGCCGGGGTTCAGCGGTTTATCGGCTTACACTGCGGGTCGGCATCGGACACGACATGGAGGAGCTCTTCCGAGGGGCTTTCGACACTTATCTGGAGCGGTGCGAGGCGCTCTCGATCAGCACCGCGCGACAAGGCGTTTCGTTGGAGGCGAAGTATCAAACTTGTTTGCGCCCTGAACGTTCGCCCGACGAATTGGTCAAAGCCTTGAATCGCCTCGACGGCGTCCAACATGTCGAGCTGGCGCGACAGGACGTCGAATGGATCTGACGTTTGGCCGCGGTGACTTGACCGTGCCGTCGGGTGGCAGGCGAGGTTGAAGTCCGCCGGTAGGCGGTTGTTGCGCGGCAACGCGAACATAGCCCTTGATTTTGCGACGGGTGTGACACAGATTCCATGACAACGGACGGCGTGGACCGTCTTCTCTATTGGTACTACGGCGATGCGCAGAGCCTTTCGAATCAATGAGGCCCAAGAGGGCCGAGGTGGCGCGCTTGATTTTTCCCGCGGCGTCCAACGGGCTCTCGGTCCTTTGAGCGCCTGGCGCAGAAAAGCGCTGCTTGGTCTCTGCGCGTTGGGCTGGCTCGTCGGGAGTTTCGGCCTGACTTCGGCGCTGGGCGCCACGGCCGACGCGCCGGTCGAGTCGGCAAAGTCCACCGACGCAGGGGGTCGCGCAAAAAACCCTCTGTTCCCGCCGCCGCCGTTGCTCCCGCGGCCAACCCCTGGCCCGCGCGAGACTTTGCCGGCGGTGTTCAGCAAAGAGACACCGACGACGCTCGAGGATCTGCGTATCATCGAGAAGCGAGTCGAGGAGTTGGTGGCCCGGGTGTCGCCGGCGGTCGTCGCCGTGGCGGTCGAGGAGGGCACCGGCAGCGGGGTGGTGATCTCAGAGGACGGCTTGGTTTTAACCGCGGCGCACGTGAGCGAGACCCCTGGCGTCGAGGTTCGATTTACTTTTCCAGACGGCAAGAGCGCGACGGGGATTTCGCTCGGGACGAATCATCGGCAGGACGCCGGCCTGGTGAAGATTACCGATCCCGGCCGCTGGCCGCACGTGGAGCTGGCGGAGCGCGATGCCGCGCGTTTGGGTGATTGGGTGGTCGGTCTGGGGCATCCGGGCGGCTACGATCCGCAGCGTTCGGTGGTGGTGCGCCTCGGGCGGATCATCAGCCAGGACTTGGGAATGATGCAGACGGACTGCACGATCATCGGCGGCGATTCCGGTGGGCCGCTTTTCGACATGAACGGCCGGGTGGTGGCGATCCACAGCCGTATCAGTGATTCAACCGCCGAGAATTTTCACGTTCCGATCACGGCGTTCTACGATTCATGGGACCGGTTGGCGCGGGGCGAGACCTGGGGCGCCGCGCACCGGCGGTCGATGGCGACGGTTGGCGCGCAGGGCGTGGACGACGCGAAGGGCTTTCGGCTGGAGTTCGTGCAAGAGGACGGCCCGGCCTACCGGGCGGGATTGCGTGAGGGCGATCTCCTGCTTGAATTCGACGGTCAACCGGTGCGGGATCAGGCGGAGTTTTTGCGCTGCCTGGCGCTGGTCCATCCGGGCGACGAGGTTTCGGTAAAGGTTCGGCGCGGCGAGAAGGAAATGTCGATGATGGTGACGGTTGAGCGGCGCCGATATCGGCGCGGGCCATGAAGCGGACGCAAAATCAGGGTCCGATTCGGCACTCCCGCGTTACGGCGGTCTTGCTGCTGTTGTCGTTGCTCACCGCGTATCGTGGGCGGGCGGAAGACCAAACAGACGGCCCGCCGAGCCTATCCGAGGAATGTCTTAAGGGAGGCGCGATCACCTTGCGCGCTTTTGCGCCGATCTCCAAGACGCTGCGCGGTTCAGTGGTCGAACTGCAAATGGACGGCTCGACCGTCGCGTTGGGCGCGGTCATCGACGTCGGTGGCTTGATCGTTACCAAAGCCAGCGAAATCAAGGCGGGCGCGGTCACCTGCAAATTGGCCTCCGGCAAGGAAGTGAAAGCGGTGGTCATCGCGGCGGACGATGAAAACGATCTGGCTTTGCTGCGGGTTCTCGCGACGGGCTTGAAACCAATACGTTGGGAGACCAGGGAGCCGACGCTGGGCCAGTGGGCGGTGACGCCGGGCATTGGCCCGACGCCCGAGGGGGCGGGGGTGGTCAGCGCCGCCGAGCGCCGCATCCTGCATCGTCGGGCGTATATCGGAGTGGAATTGTTTGATCGGAAGAAGGCCAGAATTACCAGATTGATGCCAGGATATGGGGCCGAGAGGGCGGGATTGAAAGTCGATGATCTTGTCCTGAAGGTGAATGACGAGGCGGTGGACAATCGCGACGACTTGACTCGCGCGCTGCTACGCTTTCGGGAAGGCCAGACCGTGAATTTGCGAGTGCGCCGGGGCGAGCGCGAGTTTGACGTTGTGGTCGCGCTGACCAATCCCAAGGCGGACGACATCCAGCCAGGCGAGCGCCGGCAGGAGTCGATGAATCGCCTCGGCAGCGACTTGAGTCAGCGCTCTGAGGATTTCGAGTTGGCGATCCAGCATGACAGCGTGCTGGAACCATGGCAGTGCGGGGGACCGCTGGTGAATCTGGACGGCAAGGCCATCGGGCTAAACATCGCCCGCGCCGGGCGGGTGGCTTCCTACGCGTTGCCGGCGCCCTTGGTGAGGAAGGCGATCGAGAAACTCAAGGCCGAGTACCAGTTGACCGTTAAAGCGAGTGCAAAGTAGGCTGCTTCACGCTGTAAACACCGATTCCGTCCAAATCAAACTCGCGAGCGTCGCCTTTGCCGACCAAGCCAAGACTTTGGAGTTCTACACCACCGTTTTGGGCTTCAAGAAGGAGAATGACGTCACGTTGGTTATTTCGATGGCTGACCGTCTGCTCGCCGGACGAAGTGATTTGGTTCAACCACCGGCCTAACTGCTCATTGAAGCCAATTGGAGTTGGCGCGGGGCGCGGCGCGGCCGCGACTTCCGCGGCCGGCAGGCGCCGGCACAGCTTTCGAGGTTAGGCGATTTCGGCGATCGGTGGCGGGCTGGGCAAGTTCGGTCAACCGCGGTAGGCGCAGGACGCGGTGCAGGTTTCGGCGACCACCACCTCGGTGAGGAGCGGCAGCGCCGGCTTGAGGCGATCCCAAATCCAAACCGCGATCATTTCACTCGTCGGGTTTTCCAGGCCGGGCACTTCATTGAGATAGCGGTGATCGAGTTGCTCCCACAAAGGCTTGAAGGCCTCGCTGATTTCCGCGTAATCGATGACCCAATTCAACGGCGGCACGCACTCGCCGGCCACGACGATCTCCGCCTGGAAACTGTGACCGTGAAGCCGGCGGCATTTGTGGGCGGCGGGCAAATTGGGCAAAAGGTGGGCCGCTTCAAATTGAAACTTCTTTCGCAATTCACATTTCATAATCGGAGTGTCACGGTCGGCGCCGCTTCATTGTTCCCAATCGGTCCAGCGCAACATATCGGCCAGCGGCGGTCGCCCGTCATGCCGCCACGCGAGCGGGGGATTCTGCATTTGGCCGAGGGGACAGACGCGCGCGGCGCCCCACCGAGCCAACTCGGTCGCGATGGTGACGGCCCGCTCTTCCGACGCGGCCAGGCCGACGGTGGAGACTTTGCGACGGACGTGATCGGCCGCTTGCAAGGCTTGGCGGAGGTCGGTCACGCTTTTCACGTAAACGAAACGGTGGAGGCACGAGAGTTGAAATCGGGGATCGGACTCGAAAACGACGGTCCACGCGGTCGAGCCGGAGCTTTGCCAGAGGCGGGTGTCCCGGGAATGGGCGGCGCGCAATTGATAGAACGACCGGCGGGACGCAATAAGGGCGGCCACCGGGACGGGCAGCGGCCCGCGCGGTTGGTGCGCCTCCCGCCGGTCGAGTTCTTGGGCCAAGGCTTCCGCAAACTCCTCCGCGGTCACGCCGGCGCCGTGTTCGACGTAGAAGACGTGCGGTGAAAGGCAACCGAGTTGGTCCCACGCCACCACGTCATCGGCCGCGCGCTCGACGATCTTTTTGAGGCGCGCGGCGCCGAGCGTTTCATGCGTCAGATAGCCGAAGCTGACGCGGTGGCCGTACCCCAGGAAACGGGCATGTTCGGGCGCTTCCTGTCGAATGGCTCGGATCGTCTCGTCCGTGCCGGTCGCGGTCACGAAATCAGCTTCCGCGAAAAGGGCCGACTCGAGCGATTTCTGTCCGCCTTTCCATTCGGCGAGCTCGAGGCAGGCGCCGAGTTTGGGTTCGGCTTCGTAGATCGAATGGGCAAAGAGGCGAGGCACGAGCGAGGCTCCGGAAGCGCATTTAACGAATTGCGCGGCGCGCGTGAGCAAGCCCAACACGATGCTCATTAGCGCCGGATTGGGCAGGTTGCCGGCGGTTACGTGGACGATCAACTCAGGGCCGGTTACGGTGGCGGCGCGCTGCGCCATCCGTTCGTGGCCGGCCGCGAAGAAGCGGTCGAGGCGATGGTGATGGTTCAATTCTTGTTCCATCAAGCCGACCAGATTGGCGCGGGTCAGCTGGCCGAAAAACGCATCCAATCCCGCCGCCAGAGTGGGTCGCGAGAAACCGAGGCCCTCCGCGCCAGCCAGAGCCAGTCCACGGAGGGCATAGTCCGCGTGGAGCCAGCGTTGCGCGGTCTCGCTCAGCAGCTCGATCAAAAACTCGGTTGAGCGATGCGCGAGGTACTGTTCCCGGTTCCGCTTGAGAGTCTGGCAAGCCTCGGTGAGCATGGCGGCGCTGACGGACGCTTCGGGCGGCAGGTCGGCCAGAAAATAGTCCGGGAGCCTCATGGCGCGCGCGGGTCGCAAACCGGGTGGGACAGTTCCGCCGTCGAGGGCGTGTCGCCGTCGGGGCGCTCGCGACGGCGAATGGCGTGCAGGCAGGGCAGCGCCAGCAGGGAAGCCAGGAGCATGCCCGCGAGGATATCGAAGAGCGGATAGTACTTCGCTGGCGTCGTGGCGTCCGGGCCCAGCCACGTCACCCACGAGCCGACCACCCAATGTGAAAGATTGCCGATGAGGCCGCCGGCGGTGATGAAAATACCGAACGCCCGCCCGCGCACCGAGTCAGGCACCGACTCCATCACGGCCGCTTCGACCATGGGATAGCTGGCGAGCAGGAAGAATCCGAAAACGCCGAGCGTCAGGTTGAACCAACCCGCCGGGACGCGGGGGAAAATTACGACCATGATCGTCGCAAGGCAGAGCACGAGCATCGTCCAGCGAATTCGGCCGCGGTCGCTGAGGCCGCCGAAGAGCGGGTTGCTGATGGCCGACGCGAGATAGATTCCGGAAAGCGCGAAGCCGGTTGATTTCGGGCTGAAATGTTGCGCTTGCTGCAAGAACAGCGAGCAGAGGCTGCCCATGCCGCCGCCCGCGAAGTCGCGCAGGCTGAAGCCGAAACTGGCGCCCAGAAAAAAACACCAAAGGGCGGTCGTCGGGAAAATCTTTTCGGCGGGCCGCCGCCGCGCGGGTGACGCGGCGGTCGGCGCGTCTTCATCCGCCAGCCAATAAAAGAGCGCCGCGACGAGTATCCCCAGCGCCCCCAGTTCGAGCGCGGGGGCGCGCCAGGACCCGCTCGCCACGGCGCGCCAGCCCGCGTAAATCGGCCCTACGAAGAATCCGACGCTGGCTCCAATCGCGACCCGGCCCAGCGCCTTGCCGGTGCCGATCGGGTAGAGGCGCGCGATCCACGCCGTCGCGGCCGGGTGATAGAGGCTTCCGCCGAGTCCGGCCAGGATCACCGCCGCCACCGCCCAGGTAAAGTCAGGGGCGTAGGCCAGCACGACAAATCCCGCGCCGTTCACCGCGAGTCCGGCGGCGAGCAGTTTCTTGCGGCTGACCCGATCGGCCAGGATCCCCATCGGATAGCTGGCCAGGTAGTAGGCCGCGCCCATAATCGACACGAGAAGCGGCGCGGCGCTCAAGCTGGTCAGTTTGAGGTCCGCCTGAATGAGCAGGTAAAGCGGGATCAGCCCCACTTGATAAACATGCGTCAGCGCATGCAGAATCCCCGACCACCAGAGCGCTTGAACTTTATGGTTCTTATTCGCGTTCATCAGTTGCGACGGCCATCAGTGAACAACCGCGCGGCTCCGCGAGCGCCGCACGCCCCACGAGTTCAAATCCGTTGGCACGGACGATCGCCACGTCTTCGGTTTGAATCGCCATAACGGAGAAAACATTCGCCAGATCGAATACTTGAAGCAAACCGGTTTCACCGACGGGAGCCGGCGATCCAGTTTCGGGCGAGATGACTCGCGCCCGCGCCCAAGGCGGGAAGCGAAAGACCCGTTCGACCGCCGAGCTTTCGGGCGAGGCGACCCCGAGGGCGCGATCATACGCCTGCGAACTCAGTTCGCTCATGCCATATTCGCAAACGATCTGGCTTCGCGGAATTCCCAATCGCTCCGTCATCAACCGATGGAGGTCCGGTTTTGACAAGGTTCTGGATCTGCCCTTGTAACCGCCGGTTTCGAGGACTCGCGAGGCCGCCGGGAGGGTGAGGCGAAGGCCGCGTTGGGTCAGGTAATCCAGCAGATGAACAAAGAGGAAAGCGGTTCCGAGGAGCAGAACCGGCTGGCCCGAGACCGCGATTTCGGCCAGCCGATCGGCGATTCCAGTCTGGTCCAATTCCCAGGCCCCCGTTGAATCCAAGCGGCCCGCATATTCCAGCGGGACGCCGCCGCGCCGCGCGACCGAGGCAAACATGTGAACCAGGGAAGAATGCGGCGCTTGCTCTGGTGGCGGCGTCAGCGCGATCCAGAGGCGGGAGGCCGAATCGTCTTGCGGCGAGTTGGCGTGCGTCGTGAGCTCCTGCGGGAGAACGTTCGCCCGAAACCACGGGTCAAGTGAAGTTTCGTAAATGGCGAGCGAGGTCGCGTCGTGAAAGTGCCGGCTCGGGGTTTGCGCGCTCGTGCCGCTCGAGTGAAAAACTCGGGAACGTTCCGCTGGCGCGAGGCAAGTGAGATCGCATTCCTTGAACGCCACGGTCGGCGCCCTCGGTATCAGCGACCAATGCGTCACCTCGGACGGCGAGCGACCGTAAAACTCGCAGAGGCGCCGGTAAGGTGGATTGTGCGCGAACTGCAGTCGGAAAAGCGCCAGCGCCAGTTCGTCGAACTCGGCCTCGGCGCCACACGCGGGCGATTTCGGGTTGAAGTCGTCCAAGCTAGCTCGCGCGAAGGCGCGCCAGCGGCGTTCGTAGTCTGAAAATGTAAATTCGGCCATGCTGCGGTTTTCCTGCTCGCGCCTGCGCGCGTCGGGTTGGTTTTCCGCCACAACCCGCCGTTAATCTTGTGTCTCGCGGAGCCAAAGTCCAGCGTGAATCCAATCCGCGTTTCGGTCGATCAGCTCCGGCGGGAGCGGTCGCCTCAATCCATTCCACGAGGACGGGTGACGCGCACGGCGACCGATTCGGTCTCGGGCAGGATAAATTTTCTCACCTCAACCGTGGCGCGCCGCGCGCCGAATTCCCGGAGCATCAGGTCGGCGATTTCGACGGCGAGAGTTTCGATGAGTTTCCACTCGCGGCCATCTCCAAGGCGCAGCAGGCGTTGGGCGACCGCCGCGTAGTTGATCGTTTCGTTCAGGTCATCGGTGGCCGCCGCCGCGGAGAAATCGTGCTCCAGAGCCAGCCAAAGCAGGAGTCTCTGCGGTTGCGCGCGCTCGGCGTCGGGCACGCCGACATGGAAGCGGGTTTCCAGCCCGTTGATAAAAATCGTGTCCATGGGTCAGATTCTACGCGCTTCGATTCAGGACGGCTTCCACGAGTACCCGCGTGGGCCGATTGAGCGGCAGCGACAAGGTGTCGGCGAGCGGCAGCCAGCGAAATTCCTCCGCCTCCTCATTGAGCGTGACGGCGTTGGCTCCGGAGCAGCGAGCCACATAGTTGAGCAGGATGAAATGCGCCGGCCGGTAGAACTCCGTCGAGTTAATGCAGTCCTGCGCCAGGACGAACTCGATCGCGCTCAACTCCAGACTCGTCTCCTCCTTGATTTCGCGCCGCAGGGCGTCGAGGGAAGGTTCGCCCAGTTTGATCTTGCCTCCCGGAATGCCCCACAACCCGGACCATTTTTGGGTGCGGATCATCAGGGCCTCGCCGCGCTCGTTGAAGATCAGCGCCCCGACGGTGGCGATTGGGTGGGAGTCGGCGGCGGCGCGGGAAGCCCCTTTCGCCGGCGAAGCGCGCAACTCGAGTCCGTTATGTTCCAGAATCATCTGCAGTTCACCGAGATGCTCGACGATCAGGTCGGGCTGGCTGGCGCGCAGTTGCGCGAGCCGATTGTAACCGGTCAGCACGGCGCAGGAATGGATACCGCCATGTTTGGCCGTGTCAATGTCATGCTGCATGTCGCCGATGAATACCGTTTCGTCGCGGGCCAGTTCATGCGCCGCGAGGATCTCGGCGATCTTGGCGCGTTTGTCATGCACGCCGAGATACGGCTGTTCAAAGAACTCCGCGAAACCGGTTCGCCCGGCTTGCACCGCGAAATGGTCGGGATGCACGGTGCTCAAAACGAACGAACGAAGCCCGCGCGAACGGCAGAATTGCAGAAAGTCCCGCGCGAAGGGCAGTTCGACCACGGAATCCTGGACTTCCCGGAATCGCCGATGGAACAACGCTTCCAATTCCGTGATCGAAAGTTGCGGCACGTAGCGGCTGTAGAACTGCATGAACGGGAGCGAGAATTCGGCCCGGAATTGATCGAGCGACAGCTCGGCGACTCCCGCGTGGCGGAACACATGGTTGGTCGCCTGCCAGACCGCGGGAAGGTCATCGACCAACGTTCCCGACCAGTCGAAAATCAGATTTCGGATCACGCGGCCAATCTAGTGAAGCAGAGCGAACTTGCCACGCTCATTTTGGCCGCTCGCGGTGGCCGCGCGGGTTGGGTGAGGTGGAGCGTCGGCCGAGGGAGGACACGATTGGACCAATGGGCGACGACGAAGCGCCCATCAGCGCGTGATCCCGGCGACCGGTAACCTTCGTCGAAGGCGGGCGAGAAAGCGGCTTGGATCGCGGGCCAACGCGCACTCCCAAACGCGGATGACGCGCCAGCCGAGAGCGCGTAACTGGCGCCCGACGACGCGATCCCGGCGCTGATTGCGCGCGACCTTGTTTTGCCAGAAGGCGGCGTTTCGCTTCGGGGTGAGGTTTCGGCCGCAGTCGTGGCCATGCCAGAAGCATCCGTCCACGAAGAGCGCCAGGCGGCTGAGTGGGAAGGTGAAATCCGGCTTGCCAGGCAAAGGGTAGCGGCGTCGCCAACCGGTCACGCGGGCCGCGCGGAGCAGGGCGATCAGCCTTAATTCGGTCGTGGCGTTGCCCGATCCGCGAATGCGCGACATCAATTCCGAGGTTGACAATCCGCCGAAGAGCGCGCGGGCGCTGCTTCGGCGTTGGCGCCGCACGGGTATTTTCACGGTTTGTTTCACTCGGCGCGTGTGCGAACGCGTAAATCGTCGCGCCCGCTACCGGGGCAAAGTGGCGTCTCTAGTCGGGTCGCCTGCCGCAATCAGGTCGCGCGCTAGCATGTCGTCGTTTGGCCGGCTGCGCGGCGAATCACCAAGCGCTCAAGCTATTCGCCTGTCCCTATCTCGGCAATGGTGAATCGAAGGGGAATCGCCTCCGGCAATGCTCACGTCCGGCCGACCCGCGCCAAATTTAGGCGGGAGAAGAACAAGATCGGGGCAGCCAGGAGGGAAGATTAAAAAGATGTTAACACGTGAAAGGTAAAAGATATGAAAAGCTTATTAGGGAAGATGGTATTGGTCGGGGTAAGCGTGTTTGGGCTCGCGGTGGCCAATTTGATGGCTGGTCCACTGGATCGGTGGCATTGGCGCAATCCGATGCCACAGGGTAACCCCTTGAATGCGGTGGCGTACGGCGCGGGCAAGTTCGTCGCCGTCGGGGCGGTGGGAACGGTTTTGACTTCCGACGATGGGACGAATTGGGTCGGCCGAACCTCTGGTACCGCCAATGACCTGAACGGAGTCACCTTCGGCGCCGGACAGTTTTTAATCACCGGCGCCTCCGGGGTCATCTTAACCTCGATCGATGGGGTCAAGTGGATCAGCGCCAACTCGGGGACGGGGAGTGATCTTTTTGGCGTGGTCTATGGCGGTGGCCGATTCGTGGCGGTCGGTGATATCGGCGCGATTCTGACCTCGCCCGATGGCGGTCGCTGGGTGGCGCAGGCGTCCGGGTCAGGTAATCGTCTGACGGGAGTGGCGTACGGCGCCGGGACATTTGTGGCGATGGGCGTCTCCAGCACGACCTTGGTTTCGCGGGATGGCGTGAACTGGACGCCAAGCCAGGCGGGCAGGACCCTCGCGGGAATCGCGTACGGCAATAGCGCGTTCGTCGGCGTCGGCGCCCATGGGACCGTTGTCACCTCGCCCACGGGCGACAATTGGACCACGCGGACGGCGAACACGGACGTCAACCTCAGCGCCGTGGCTTACGGGAACGGCGTGTTCGTCACCGTCGGCAATCCCGACGCGATCCTTACCTCGCCGGATGGTGTGAATTGGACCGCTCAAAGCGCCGGCTCCGGCTATACTTTCAGCAGCATCACCCAAGGAAACGGCTCCTTTGTGGTGGTGGGCGGATCATCGACGATCATCTCTTCTTTGGACGGAGTCAACTGGGTTGACCGCGCCTCCGGTCCGACCAACCAGTTGAACGCGGTGGTGTACGGACTTGGAATGTTTGTCGGCGTTGGGGACTTCGGCGCGGTTGTCACTTCCGGGGACGGCGTGACTTGGACCAACCAAATTTCGCAGAGCACGGCGTTTCTGCGCAATATCGCGTTTGGAAACTCGACCTTCGTAGTCGTCGGCGCTTCGCCGTCGTTGACCGGAGTTCTCCTGGCATCGGTGGACGGAGTTAACTGGACCAACCTGGTGGCCGGGGGCGGGCGCAATCTGACGGGGGTCACTTTCGGCCACGGGCAGTTCATCGCGGTGGGCGGATTCGGTACGATCATCACG
>CAZFVY010000073.1:0-36252 GCA_964522665.1 uncultured Verrucomicrobiota bacterium
CGGCGTACTACTCCGCCCCGGTCGCCGTGGCCCAACCGGGCGTGCCATTAGCCCCGACCGCCGTGACCGTCGCCCCCGCGCAACCCGTTTACGCGCAAACGGTCGTGACGCAGCCAGCGCCGGTTCTCTACGCGCCCGCGCCCGTCTATTACTCTGCGCCGGTCGTAGTCGCCCCCTATCCAATCGTTAGTTTCCGTTTGGGATACGGTGGGTATTGGCGCCGACCCTACTACCGGCGTTGGTAAATGGAACTGGAACCGAGGTAAGACCAACCCGCCGTGGCTTTAGTCCGGCGGGTTTTTTATCGATTCGGCCGGCCACGAGGCTGGCGGAAGGCCTGACCAGTGCCCCTCGATTCGAGCGTGTGAGCTTGAGGCGCGGCCAACGTGCCTCCCGTGATGCTTCCAGCTGAATGGGTGGGTGGTATTACCCGGCGCGGTCCCACGGAACCCGGAAGGAGATGATCGTCACATTGCGTAATCGTTTAATTCTTAATGCGATGCATAGCGAATGGGGTAAACCGCGTGGTTTCCGTCAAGCGGGTTGCTCTCATTTGTTTGGCGCCAGCTAAATGGCATTTGCCTCGTCGCTTTCTCTGGGCGCCAATGGCGTCACGGGAACCGTCGTTGGCGCGGACACTGAGCTTGGTGTCCGGCGCAGAGAGGGCTTCGGGCGTCGCGCATTGGGTCGTCGCTAGGTCGGCTCAATGCGCTTTTTTTGCCCCGAATCTCGACCCGTGTTTCGATCCTACGGTGGTCTCTGCTTCCCTGGACGATCATGCTGCGCCAGTTGACACCGGCCCTCGGTTGGCGTTTAACTTACTCGTGAAGAGTCAGACCACTACCGAGAACGTCAGCGCGGAGCGCCAAATACTGCTTGAACGATTGTTTCCGCGGGGAACGCCCCGTTTGTGGTGCCCGCCACTGACCCACTATGCGCCTGACGGCGCTTTGGACAAGGTGCGAACCACGCGACATTGGACGTACCTCTCAAAGTGGGTGAGGGCGTTTCTCGTGCCGGGTTCCACGGGTGACGGCTGGGAAATGGATGACCGGGAAGTCGCCGAGTTGCTCGATCTGGCGCTCGATCTGGCGCCGAAATTAAACGTTCAAATACTGATTGGGGCGCTCAAGGCCGACGCGGAGGACACCAAGGAATTCATGGTCGAGCGGCTGGAATGGTTGCGGAAGCGCACCGGGACGGAAGATCTCCTTGAGCGGCTGATTCACGCGCGCGTGTGTGGGTTCACCGTTTGCTCGCCGCGCGGCAGTGATCGGAAACAGGCGGAGATTGGGGAGGCGCTGACGGAGTTTCTTAAACTGGGGGCGCCCACCGCGATTTACCAACTGCCGCAGATCACCCAAAATGAAATCGCGCCGCGCCTTTTAGGCTCTTTGGCGAACGAGTTTCCGAATTTCATCCTTTTCAAAGACACGAGCGGCGCCGATCGGGTCGCGCTCTCGGGGCAGGCGCTGCCCGGAGTGTTCATGACGCGGGGCGCGGAACGCGACTACGCGCGCTGGTTGAAACCGGCGGGCGGACCGTATCACGGTTTCCTGCTGAGCACCGCCAATTGTTTTGCCCGGCAATTCGACGATTTGATCCGCCATGTCGAGGAGCAACGCCTCGATGCCGCACGCCAACTCGCCGCGCGGATCACGGCGGTCGTCGATGAAGTGTTTGATCGGGTCGGGTCCCTGGCGGACGGCAATCCCTTTACCAACGCCAACAAGGCCATCGATCATTTCTTCGCCTGGGGCTCCAAGGCCAAAGGCGCGCCGTCGCCGCGCCTGCACGCCGGCAGTCAGTTGCCAGGCGACGTCCTGCGCGCCGCGGGCGACGCGCTCAAACGCCAGGGATTGTTGCCCGAAAAGGGGTACTTGGAGTAAGTTGCAGAGTGAACGATGATCGACCCAGCCCGGCGGCGCCGGCTCCGGTGCGCGGGCGCGGCGCGGCGGGCAATCCGGCCAATCGCTTCGAGCAGATTTCGGCCGAGCGCGACCCGGATTACATTGAGGAAGAACCGCGGCGACCACAGACCCAATTCCTCAAGGATCACTCCAGCGGCATCCTGAGTTACAACGACAGTCCGGACGTCGGGTTCGAGGCGAGCCTTAACCCTTATCGCGGCTGCGAGCACGGCTGCATTTATTGCTATGCGCGGCCGACCCACGAATACCTCGGATTCTCGGCCGGCCTCGATTTCGAGACCAAGATTATGGTCAAGGAAGACGCGCCCGAATTATTGCGCCACGAACTTTCGTCGCGAAAATGGACGCCGAAGGTGATCGCGATGAGCGGCGTCACCGATTGTTACCAGCCAATCGAGCGGCGGCTGAAATTGACGCGGCGTTGCCTGGAGGTTCTGGCCGACTTCCGGAATCCGGTCGGCATCATCACCAAGAACCGTTTGGTGACGCGCGACATCGATGTGCTGAGCCAACTCGCGGCCCACGAGGCGATTGCGGTCTTTGTTACGGTCACCACGCTGGATAGTGAATTGCGCGCCATTTTGGAGCCGCGGACGCCGCCGCCGGCGGGCCGATTGGCGGCCATCCAGGAATTGGCGCAAGCGGGGATACCGGTGGGCGTCTTGGTGGCCCCGATCATTCCCGGCCTGACCGACCACGAAATACCCGCGGTGGTCGCCGCGGCCGCGGCGGCGGGCGCAAAATACGCCAGCTACACGGTGTTGCGATTGCCGCTGGCCGTTGGACCGCTCTTTGAGCAGTGGTTGACGCAACATTTGCCCGGCCAGAAGGAGAAAATACTTAATCGGGTGAGGGATATTCGCGGGGGGAAACTAAACGAATCCGAATTCGGCAAGCGGATGCGCGGAGGCGGGATTTTTGCCGAGCAGATTAGTCGGCTCTTTAAGGTCGCGTGTCGCAAGGCGGGCCTCGAAGGACGCGCGCCGGAGCTTTCGACAAAGTCGTTTCGCCGACCTGACGAACGGCAATTGACGCTGTTTTAGTAAGGGCGGGTGGGAGCGCGGACTCGGTCGGTCGGCATCCTGGAATTCGAAGTCCACCCGATCGTGTCGCAGAGGAACGCGAGCGGTCATGGTTATTCGTCCGCCGCCGTACCTTTTCCATGTGCGACTAAACGCACAGTTGCCTGATTCGTTTAGTTTTGATAATAGACGACGAAAGCCAAACCCATCCTATGCGCGCCATTCATCTTTCGCCGTCCCGGGGAAGAATACCGGGGTTCACCCTCATCGAGTTGCTGGTGGTCATCGCGATCATCGCCATACTCGCCAGCATGCTCTTGCCGGCGCTGGCCAAGGCCAAGACCAAGGCCCAAGGCATCCGCTGCGTGAGTAATCTGAAGCAGCTCGGCCTGTCGTGGAACATGTATACGCTCGACAATCTCGATCAGATTCCGCCGAACGACGGCAATAATCAGGCCGATTACAATCCGCGGAATTCGCCCTACTACCCGCACACCTGGTGCGCGGGCTGGCTCGATTCGTCCACGCCGGCGACCGACAACACGAATGTGCTTTATCTTAACGCGAGCCATCTCTGGCCGTATCACAAGGCGCTGGGCGTTTGGCGGTGTCCGGCCGACAACTCGGTGTCCAAGTTTGGAAACCAGACTTTGCCGCGGGTGCGCAGCATGTCGATGAGTTGTTGGATGAACCACGGCTCCTCGCAAGCCGACGCCTGGAACGGTCGCTCGGATTTCCGCATCATCCGCAAGACCTCCGACATGGTGGCCCCGTCGCCGTCGAAGAGTTGGGTGCTGATCGATGAACGCGAGGACAGCATTAACGACGGCTTCTTTGTCGTTGATATGACCGGCGCCGACCCGAGCAATCCGCGCGCGATCATCCTCGTCGATTATCCGGCCAGCTATCACAACGGCGCCGGCGGCCTGAATTTCGCGGACGGCCACGCGGAGATTCGCAAGTGGCTGGATCCCCGCACGCATCCGACTTTGAAAAAGGGGCAGAATCTTACGCTGAACGTTCCGTCACCGAATAACGTTGACGAAATGTGGTTGCAGGAGCGGACGACCGGCAAGATTCAATAAGTAACGCCCCGAGACGGATTAAGCACGCTGTTGTTAGCGTGCCCGGGCCGAGAAAGGCGCTCCGTTCTTAGAACGTCGTGATGTAGCCATCGCGCAGGCGTTGCAGATCGCGGCTATTGCGAATGGCGGCGGCGAAGCCACTGGGATTGGTCAATTGGGCGGTTTGAGGTTCGAGCCATTTCCACGATTCCGCATGACCATCGACGAAGCTAAAGCTGCCGGAGTTGTTGTGCCGGACCGCGGGATAATTCTGCCAGCTGGTTCCCGTGATTTGGACGGCAAAATATCCGTCATCGATCGTGTACATGCTTTCATCGACGAACACGAACGCGCGGGACGGCCCGGGCAAGTTCACCTCGGAAACCTTGTTGTAGGCGGGGCGATTCGACGGATTGCCCGAGAGAATGATCGGGGTGATATTACCGAAGCCGGCGTCCGAACCACCCCGCATCTGACCACTGATCGAAAAGCTCCGGGCGGGCGGGAGGTTCAACGCCTTCCCCTGGCTCATCGCGTAAATCTGCTTCTGGCCGGGACAAGTATAAATCTTAACGGCGGTGTTGTACCTGAACAACAACCCGCGCTGGACGATGCCGACATTGGTCGCGCCGGGCAAGTCGTAGGCGAGGCTGCTGCCGGTCCCGTCAATCCACGCGTATTTCGACGAAATCGCGTTCGAGACCATGATGTCCTGATTGTCATCCGCGTAGAGCTGCCAGCATAACTGAAGCTGCTTGGCGTTGCTGACACAGTTGATGGCTTGTGATTTCGCCTGCGTCTTGCTTAACGCGGGCAGCAGCATGCTCGCCAGAATGGCGATGATGGCGATGACCACGAGGAGTTCGATCAAGGTGAATCCATCGGCCCGCTGGGGAACGGCGGTTGTCTGGCTTGTCTGAGTGGGAGAGTCGCTTCGCATAAGGGCGCCTTTCAATCCGTGTTGGTTCTGGTTTTGTCGAGGTTTAACGGTTGCGGCGACATGATGCAAGCGCCTTGTTGCGCGCGGCGAGTTTTTTACGCGGACCGGCCACTGAAGCGGATCGATTGGCGTTCGGCTTTATGCCGCTCGTCGCCGGGTGGCGAGTTTCCAATTGCCTCGGAAAGCCGCTCGCCCGTACTAATTCCGGGTGTTGCGAACGAGGTCAAATGGGGCGATCACCGCCGGCATCCTGGCAGCCGTCTTTTTTTGGGGCGGCAACAACGTTGGCGTCAAGTACATGGTCGTGTTTTGGCCGCCGGTTTTTCTTGGCTGCACGCGGTTTCTCTGCGCGGGCTTTTTGCTTCTCGCCGTGCTGCAATGGACGACTTGGCTGGGCGAGTACATTCCTCCGACGCCGCAGATGCGCCGCGAGCTTTGGTGGCGGGGCGGGCTGAGCCTCGCCGCGAATGTGGTCGCGTTCAACTTCGCCACCCGCTTCACGGCCGTCTCGCACGTGGCGCTATATATGGCGGCCTCCCCGGTCTGGGCGTTGATCTGGGAAGGGCGCGCCGCGCTGACTTGGCGGCTGGCGCAACGTTATCTCTCGGCGGGTCTGGCGCTCGTCGGCGTAGTCGTGCTTTTCTGGCCGTCGCTGCACGCGCCTTCGACGCGCTGGCTGGGCGAACTCCTGGGATTGGGCGCCAGCCTGGCTTGGACGAACTATGTTCGGCAGTGCCGCGCGATTGGCACGACCCTCTCGGGCGTCGAGATGACCGCGCACACGATGTGGCGCGCGGGCGTAATCCTGACTCCGTTCGCGGCGGCCGAGGTGATGACGCATGGCTTGGTCTATCGCGCCGACGTGGCGCTGATCCAGACTTATTGTATCCTCGCGGGCGGAGTGGGCGCCTACGTTCTTTGGAACAACGCCCTCGAGCATTGGCCCGCGAGCAAGGCGTTGCTTTTCAATAACCTCATTCCCCTCTGCGTCATGGGCTGGGCGCACGTTCTATTGGGCGAACAATTCACGCCGACGTTCTGGCTGTCGATGCTCTTGATCGTGGGCGGCGTGCTCCTGGGCCAGGCCAACTGGCAACGGATTCTGGGCGGACGCTGGTTCCCGGTGGACTAGGGGGCGAGAACGGAATTATGGCAAAATCATGGGTGGCAAAATCATTTTCACCTTATGATTTTGCCACACATGATTTTGCCATTTCCGGAAAAATGGCTCGACTCCGCCTGCCAGCGACGGGTTTAGTGTCGCGCCAAATCGCGCCGCGGCGCGGAGCTTATGGACATTAAGAATTTAAATGACGCGCCACCCTTCGTGACCAAGGACGGATCGGAAATCCGGGAGCTGTTGGCGCACCGCAACTCGGTCATTCGCAACCAAAGCCTGGCGGAGGCGCGGGTGCCGGTGGGCGGCAGCACGCTCGAACATTTTCATCCCGTCGCCGAGGAAGTTTATTTTATTACGGAGGGGATCGGCGAGATTCGGATCGAAGGCGAGACCCGCGCGGTCAAGGTGGGCGACGCCATCGCGATTCCGCCGGGCCAAAAACACAAACTCTGGAATCGCGGCGAAGGTATGCTACGGTTGCTCTGCTGTTGCGCGCCGGCCTACGAACACACCGACACCGTAATCACCGAGACGTGAGGCGCGCGACCGTTTTTGCCCGAGAATAAGCGATGAAACCGAAACGAATCCGCCTCTTCATCAAGGACTATTGTTCCTGGTGCCATAAGGCCATGCACTGGCTCGATTCGCGCGGGATCGCCTATGAGTTGCTCGACGTCCTCGAGGACGAGGCGGCGTTTGAGGAGATGCGCAAGCTGTCCGGCCAGTCGCTGACGCCGACGATCGACGTGGATGGCAAAATCCTGGCCGATTTCGGCCCCGACCAACTGGAACGATTCTGGCGGCAATTTGAAGGGCAATGAACACGACTCGACCCGCCACGAACCCGCCACCAAATCCCGCCGCGAAACCGCGTCCGCGGCTGCCGGAATGGCTGCGCCTGAAATTGCCGGTCGCGGACACCTTCACGCGGACGCGCAATCTGCTGAATGACCTGCATCTGCACACGGTCTGCGAGAGCGCCAAGTGTCCGAATCATTGGGAATGCTGGAGCAAGGGGACGGCCACGTTCATGATCGCGGGTGACCGTTGCACGCGCGCGTGTGGCTTCTGCGCGGTGACGACGGCCAAGCCGTTCGCCCTGGAGGCTGACGAACCGGAGCGGGTGGCCGAAGCGGCGCGACGGATGCGGCTCAAGCACGTCGTGATTACCGCCGTCGCGCGCGACGATCTGGCGGACGGCGGCGCGGAGCATTTTCGCCGCACGATCGCAGCGGTGCGCGCGGCGATGCCGGGGATCGTCATCGAGGTGTTGGTTCCTGATTTCAACGAGCGCGCGACGGCGATCGACGCGGTCTTGGCGGCGCGTCCGCAGGTTTTCAATCACAACCTCGAGACGGTTCGCCGGCTGACGCCCGAGGTCCGTTCGCGGGCGACTTACGACCGTTCGTTGAGCGTGTTGCGTCAGGCCAAGGAGCGGAGTCCGGGCATCTACACCAAGTCGGGACTCATGCTTGGCTTGGGAGAGCGCGAGGAGGAATTGTTCGAGGCGCTCGACGACTTGCGCGCGGCGAATTGCGACATCCTGACGCTCGGCCAGTATCTTCAGCCGACATTGCGACATTTGCCAGTCGTCGAATTTATTCCGCCGGCGAAGTTCGCCGAGTACGGCGCGCGCGCGCGGGAGTTGGGTTTTATGCATGTGTCGAGCGGGCCGCTGGTGCGGAGTTCGTACCACGCGGACGAGTTCAGCGCCGAGTGATCGGGCGGTGGGTTTGGGCCTTTGATGGAGCGGCGCCGTTCACTTGGCTCATTGTGAGACGCTACACGAAAGACGGGTCATCACCACTTCGGCGCCTAAAGCGGTGTCGCGCGGTACTTGCCACCGCGGTCCAAATCGGCGTCGGGCGCGTTCGGGCGGGAGGCGCAACGCGATTTCTTTTCAGTTTACTAATCGGTGGCGGCTCGATAGCCTATCGATTATGAGCGCTCTCTTAAGCCAGTTGAAGGACTTCAGCATCATCGTCGCCGACACGGGCGATTTTGAAAGCATCCGCAAATATCAACCGCGCGATGCGACCACCAATCCGAGCCTGCTTTACAAAGCGGCTCAGATGCCGGAATACGCCGCGCTGGCGGAGAAAGTCATCGCCGACGCCCGCCAGGAATCGACCAACGCGAGCCAGACGCTCGGAATCCTGATGGACAAATTGTCGGTGGCGTTCGGCCTCGAGATTTTGAAGATCGTCTCGCACCGCGTCTCGACCGAGGTCGATGCGCGCCTGAGTTTCGATCAAGCCGCGACGATGGCGAAAGCGCGCTCCCTGATCGCCCGCTACGAAAAAGCCGGCATTTCGCGGGAACGCGTGCTGATCAAGATCGCCTCGACTTGGGAAGGCATCAGCGCCGCCAAGCAATTGAAGGCGGACGGGATTCATTGCAATTTGACGTTGCTCTTCTCCTTCGCGCAAGCGGTCGCCTGCGCCGAAGCGGGCGTGCAATTGATCTCGCCATTCGTCGGCCGCATTCTTGACTGGTACAAGAAGTCCACCGGCAAAGACAATTACCCCGCCAACGAAGACCCGGGCGTGGTTTCCGTGTCGAAGATTTACAATTACTACAAGAAATACGGCTACGCGACCGAAGTGATGGGCGCCAGTTTCCGTAACGTCGGCGAAATTCTCGAATTGGCCGGCTGTGATCTGCTCACCATCAGCCCGAATTTGCTCGAGGAAATGCAGAAGACCTCCGGTTCCGTCACCCGCAAGCTCGACGCCACAACGTCGGCCACCGCCTGCACCACGGACAAAATCTCGCTCGACGAGAAAGGCTTCCGCTGGGCGATGAACGAAGACGCGATGGCCACGGAGAAACTCGCGGAAGGCATCCGCAGTTTCGCTTCAGATACCGTCAAGCTCGAGAAATTCTTCGCGACGAAGCTGTAACCGGCGCGGGACGCCGGTCCTTTAGTCCGGCGATCGGTTCTTGGCTGACCGCCGAGTCCAAAGCGGCACGCTACTGGCTTTTGCCTGACGGTGGGGCGAGACTCGAGCCGTGACTGGTTTCGGGCGGCGGCGGCTTGGTCGAACTTTCCACGGCTCGGCCGAGCCTCGCCCCACCGATGGATGGCGATGGAACGTTCGAAGTCTGGTCGCGCTGAAGCAAAGTTGAAGGCGGAACCGCTCCCCTGCCGAACCAAACTCCACCTTACGTCGCCGGGATAAAGCGTTGGAAAAAGAGCGCGGTCGCGAAGAAGGTGAGGAAAACCAAGTCGAGCCAGAGCGGGGCGCCGGCCACGGCCACGATATCGACCAGGACGATGCCCGCGAGCAAGCCCGAGACCGTGAGGCCGACGTTGACCGTTTCCTGCCAGAAGGTGTGGCGCAGCGAGATGATTGTCCAAATCGCGAGGACCGCCGACCACTCGACGCCGCGCGCGAAAAACCCCTGGCCGTTGATCAGCAAGGCGAGCAACGCGGGCGCGGCCAGGCAATAACACGGCCAGAATCGCATCACCCCGCGGATCGTTTCCTTGCGCGCGATGTAGCTGATGCCGACCACATAGACGGCCAACGCGAACGCGGACCAGATGACGTCGCCGTTCAGCCCATCCGTCGCCGCCGCGGCCGCGACCAGATAAAGTAGGAATCGGCACCCCGCCATAATGATCGGCGAGAAGGCGAACGCCTTGTGCACGACGTCATACACGAGAATGCAGGCCGTCAAAAAAATCGCGAGGATCGCCGCCAGCGGGCCGAGCGCGGCGACGCAGAGCCAGCCGATCACGAGCCAGCCGATGCCCCATTGCCAAACCGCGGGCAATCCAATGGCGCCACTCGGGATCGGACGGGCGTTGCGGTGCTGGCGATCGAACTCGGCGTCGCAGGCGTCGTTCAGGAACATCCCGCCGACGTAGAGAAACGTCGCGCCGGCGGTGAGGAGGACGAAGCGGGCAGCCGAACCGGAGCCGCCGAGCGCCCAGCCGGCCAGGCAGTTCGACCACACCGTCGGCAGGTTCGAGACGCGCCCGAGCACCAGCAGCGTGCGCAGGTAGGCGAGGCGCTTCAGCCGCAGCGCTTGGGCCGGTGAGGTGGTCATGGCGGCGGCGTGGCGGGACCTAAACCGCGTTGGGTCAACTCCCGCAAGGTCCAGTCGTATTCCGCGACCAATTGGGTCACGACGTCGCGGTTTTTGATTTGCGACGGCAACACCTCCCAAGTGTACGTCTCCATCTCGAGGTGATGGCACATTCCCGGGTTCGCCTGCAAGGTATCCAGCGCGCCGAGCAGGTGATCGGTTGTATTGCCGAACAGAGGCGCGGCCGGGCTGTGGAGGGGTATGTGAAAATGGATTCGCCATTCGGGCGCTTCCGCCGCGACCCCATTCGCTTGGGCGGCGGCCTCCAGCGCGAGATTCAAGTCCTTGACGCGGGTCAATTCGCCCGTGGCGGAACGGCTCACAACCTGGTGAAAATAGATGTCGTCCGCAAACGCCGCCAGCGCGGCGCGCGTCTCGGGCGTCGGCCGCGCCGTCAGGGCGGAACTCAAGTGCAGTTTACTCAACATGATGTCCGCGCGCCGCAATCGCTCCAGACTGGCGGGGGCGTCCTCGAATTCGACGGCGAGGTGGCAGGTGTCGTAATTGACCCCGAGCCGGCGGCTGAGGCGGTCGTCGTGCGGACGATCCGCGCGCAGTTGATCGAAGAAACGGATCGTTTCGTCGGTGGTCTCGAGGTAGCAGAGCGGCTCCGGCTCAAGGCCCAAGTGCAACGTTTTGCCGCTGGCCTCGCTGAGTTGCTCGATCCGTTCGACGCATTGCCAGAGGTTCCGGCGCATGACGGCGACCTGTTCTTCGCTCTGAATGAATTCCTTGAAGGAGCAGGGGACGGTGCTGACGCTGCCTTCAACGCCCGGTGGCGTCAGTTTCGCCAGCAATTCGAAAAGCCGAATCGTATAATCGAGCCGTTCCGGCGTCGTCCAGTCCGGCGCATAGACCTGTTCCTTGACCCGTTGCCCGTGGAAAGCGCCGTAGGGAAATCCGTTGATCGTAAAAACGTAGCAATCGTTCGCGTCGAGCCAGTGTTGAAACGCGAGCAGCGTCGCCGGTTCGGCCAACTCCCGCGCGGCCTGATCGCCCAGGCGCAACCCAATCGCGTACGCCTCTCGAGGGCAGACTTGTTCGCGGACCCGCAGGGTGTAGCGCTCGAGGGAATCGAAGGTCTGCGGCCAATCCTGGCCGCGATGGATGTTCGTGCAATAGGCCAGGTGCAGGCCCTGATTCAGTTTCATGCGCGCAGGGGAGCCGGGAGGGCGCTCAGGGAAGATTGAACTTCGGCGACTGGCTCATGAACTTGCGCGGGTTCTGATAGATCAGCCGGTCAATCGCCTCGGGCGAATGCCCGCGCCGGCGCATCTCCAGCGCCGCTCGCGGCACCGCCAGGGGCACGCTGACGCCCCAATCGCACGCGCTGTTCATCCAGAGACGTTCGGCGCCGTAAACCTCCACGATGTCAATCGCGCGCGCCGCCGTGCATTTGGACTCGGGGTAAAGCGTCATTCCGGCCCAAAACCCCGCGTCGAGGACGTGCTTGACGGTGTGTTCCTCCACGTGATCGATGATGACCCGCTCCGGCCGGATGCGCGGATCATTCCGCAGTACATCGACGATCAAACGCGTTCCTTTCAACTTGTCTTCCAGGTGCGGCGTGTGGACGAGGATGAGTTGGTCATGGCGGGCGGCCAAATCGACGTGGCTTTCCAGTACCTTGATTTCGTTTTTGCTGTTCTTGTTCAGGCCGATTTCGCCGATCCCGAGCACGCCCGGACGGTCGAGGAATTTCGGGATGATGGCGATGACCTCCTCGGCCAGTTGCACGTCCTCCGATTCCTTCGGGTTGATGCACAGCCAGGTGAAATGGGCCAGACCGAACTTGGCGGCGCGTTTCGGCTCGTGTTCGGTAAGTTGGCAGAAATAGTCGTAAAAGCCGTCCACCGAACTGCGGTCGAATCCGGCCCAAAAGGCCGGCTCGCAGACGGCCTGGCACCCGGCGGTCGCCATGTCGAGGTAATCGTCGGTGACCCGGCTGACCATGTGTCCGTGGGGTTCGATGTAACGCATCTTGAAAAGTCGAAAAAGGCGAACGAAAGCGGGGTGGGGGCGCGGATCGATTCGCTAGGCGTTTAGGTCGTCTTGCCGGGCCAGGCGCCGCTGGCCGCCTTGGTGGTCGCCTTGGGAATTGGTTGCGTGGTCGGGTCGCTCAGCGCGAGCAACACCTGCTCGGTCCGGCGCGGCTCGGTCAGGCCCAACTCTTTCAGCGCGGCGACGAACGCCGGCGCGCGAAAATCAGGTTCACCGGTCGCGCGATCGAGGCGGTCGAGGAACGCGGCCAAGTCGATCAATTTGGCCCGGGCTTCCATGAAATAAAGATCGAGAACCTGTTGCCGCGTCATAGCGTTGAATCTTTTGGCTTACTTTTTCCAACACTATAAAGGCCGTCCCCGGCGGGCACAACTTTATCCTTTGCGGGCGGCGGAGGCGCGGAGGAGCAAGGTCGCACGCGAAGGCGCGGGCGAGGGCGCGAAGACGCGACGGGGGATAGAGTTGCTGGTGGGGCGAGGCTCTGCCGAGCCGTGAAAAGTTCCGGCAGTCCGCTATCGCCCCAAGCCATTCACGGCCCGAGCCTCGCCCCACCCTATTTCCCTCCGCGGTTTCGCGTGATAGGGACTTCGCCAAGATATTGCTGAATCGCCGCGGCCTCCGGGGCGCTTCGGCGACGCTCTAGTTGGCAATAAGGCTGCCGGGTTTGAGAGGCACCGCGCCCAGGTCGAGCGATTCGACTCTGTTTAGCGCGCTAGCAGGTACGACGATGTCCGCCGCGAGCGGTCCGGAAATCATACGGCCCCCAATGCCGCCCGGTCGACTTGGGTCCGCTTTCATCAACATGACCTGAACGCGGTAGGCGCCGGGCGGAACGTCGTCCGCGCGGAACGAACCATCAGCGGCAAGCACGATCCCGATGCTGCGGTGGAGTCGCCAGGCGGCGAGACCTTCGGGCGATTGCCAGTAGGCGATCCGGCTGACGCCAGCCGCAAAAGCGCAGGGCGCCTTTTTGCGAGACCTCTTGGGCTAACGCGGGGTCGCGCAGGCGGCCTAGCGCCGTGCCGTAAACCAGATTGAGATGTCGCCGCGCCAGTTCGGTGAACGAATCCTGACAGCCGCGCGGGACAAACTCCCGCAACAATTCCTCGTCGTTCATTTCGCCAGTATAGTTGCCGCCCGGTGAGAAAGGTAACATTTGCGCCAGGCAGCCTTTGGACTTCCAAGCGGGTTCCAGTGGTCCTTTGGGCTGAGAGTAAGCGACCGACTGGGCTAGTCACCGGGGGCAAGCTTGCCATCGATATTAGCGCGACGTAAATTGCGCATCGTATGAGCAAAGCCGAAATTCTGGCCGAACTGCCGAAACTTAAAGCGGAAGAGCGGTCCGAGGTTTTTGCACGGTTGTGCGAACTGCAGGAGGCGGACGTTTTGCGCGGAGGAAACCCAACGCCCGAAGAAAAGCAGGCGCTCGATGAGGCCCTCGCTGACTTCGATCGTGACCGCGATCCTGGCGCTTCCTGGCGGGAGGTGTTGCAACGAGCCCGCGGGCCGGGTCGGACGTGAGTTGGCGCGTCTCAATCCGGGCCGGAGCTGAGGCGGATCTTCGGGAAGCCTACGAATGGTACGAGCGCCAACGGCCTGGCTTGGGAGAAGCGTTCTTGGCCGCCGCGGCGGATGCGTTTGTTCGCCTCGAAAAGGATCCCGAGACGTGCCCGGTGTATTACCGCGGGCTGCGCCGAATGATGCTCAGCCGTTTTCCGTAGAAGTTATTCTTTCGGGCGGAAGGGAATGTCGTAGTTGATTTTCGTATTCTCCACGCGGTGCGCGACCACGGCGGCCAAATCCGGTGATTCAGCTCCCGTGTGGCGCTTCCTAAGTGATTGAGGGCAGCTGCCTCGGCCTTCGCGGCGTGGCCAATTAATAAGTTACAAGTTCTTGGTTGGTGTCGCGGAGCGTAGGGCGTGGTCTGGCGCTTTGGGTGACGCCTTCGGATCAACCATCTGGAGCAGATTGAGCAACGCATCAAGTGTTTCCAGGGCATTCCCTTCCAGACGGTTATTGACGTAAAGATACGTTTTGCGCCGGGTTTCGATGAGGCTTTCTTGAAGGAACGCGGCGGCGGCCGACCGCGCTTCGGCGTAGGGCTCTTTTGTTTGATTGTACGGCTGGAAGGTCGCGACGGCTTCCGCGTAGCTCCGACCAGGCCGCAGCAAGAGGCGGGCGGCGCAAAGGTCCGGGTTGGTCCGGCTGCCGGGAAGCGCCATTTGCTCGCCGATGGCCGGCATGGCGCTCCAGGAATTGAAAACGTGGGCGACCTGATGTCGGCTTAAGCAGGCAAAATAATCCGGGCCGAGCCACGCGCGATTGCGCAGTTCGATGCCGTACGGCCAATCGCGCGGTAGTTGCTCGAGGAAACGGTCGAGATCAGTAAGGAAATCCCGGCCACGCGCGTAATCCGTCGGGTAAAACCGCGAGAACTCAAACATGAGCAAGCCAACTTTGGAGCGAATTGCCTTAAGCGGCTCCAGGTAAGCTTTGATGAAGCGGTCGGCGTTGAGAAAGTCTGGACTCGCTTGACCGGCCCGGGCGCCGAAGCGGGCGAGGTTCGGAAACTTTTTGACGGTGATCTCCTCGGTCACTTTAAATCCGAAACGAAAATCCGGCGGTACCTCCGCGGCCAAATCTTCGAGGTAGCTTTGGCTCGGATAAAAATAGTAGGCGCCGTCGAAGCACACGGTTTTGAAAACCTCGGCGTATTCACGCAGGCAATGTTTTTCGAACCGCGCCTCGGAGAATTTGCCCCGCCAGATGTAGCGCGCATCGTCGTAAAGCATTCCCGCCCAACCACGGTATTTCCAGGAGGACGTTCCCACATAAACGCCGCGCGCCGCCAGTTCGGCCGCGCCCGCTCGCATTTTTTCTCGATTAAACGGCATCGGGTTGTGCGCCGGAGTTTAGCGTGGCGCAGGGCGAGCGGCAAATGCGGAGTTGCTTTGCCGCGGGCGCCGTGGAAAATCGGCGCGCATGCGATCACGTTCTGAAATTGTCGCGGGATTGACCAACCCAGGTATCATCGCGGTGATGCGCGCTCCGTCGGCCGAAAAAGCCCCGGCGCTGACCGAAGCGCTGATCGCCGGAGGAGTTACCGCCATTGAAATCACGCTCACGACCAAGAACGCGCGGGAGGCGATTCGGGAGGTCAGCCGGCGATTTGGCGACGTGGCGTTGATTGGCGCGGGAACGGTCTTGACCGCGGAATCGTGTCGGGCGGTTTGCGACTGCGGCGCGGAATTCGTCGTCAGCCCGGTCAACAAGGCCGAGATCGCCGAGGCTGCCCATGCCGCCAGCCGGCCGGTGATGCTGGGAGCCTACACGCCCACGGAGGCCCAGGCGGCGCATGAGTGCGGTTCGGACTTCATCAAAATCTTCCCCGCGGATGGATTGGGGCCGGGATATATCAAGGCGCTCTTGGCGCCGTTGCCGCACTTGCGGATCGTGCCGACCGGTGGCGTGGATGTGGCGAACGTCGCGGCTTTCATCAAGGCCGGTTGCGTGGCTGTGGGGGTCGGATCATCGCTCATCGCGGCCGACCTGCTGCGCGATTCGAATTGGCCGGAGCTTACCCGTCTGGCGAGCCAGTTTGTCGCGGCGATCAAGGCAGCCAGAACCGTGCCATAAATACCCGATTGAAGATTTTCAGAAAAATCCTGCTTCCGCGCGGCAGCGGGCGGGAAACTGTGCTAGTCTAGCGCTGTTGGAACAAAACATCGGCATTGATGCTCGCGCCTCACGGGGAGACGCGAAGCGGGAGGGGTTGTGGATCGGCGCGGTCGGCGAGTCTCCGGTCGCTCCGGCCTGCGTGAAGCTGCGGCGCCAAGCGCGCCGAGAATCCATTTCATTGACTATGAACCGATTCGCCCGGATACGCTTGGGGCGCGGGAATTGGGTCGAAACTACTGCGTCGAGGAGCTGGGAAAACCCGGTTTTCGGGGCGCCGACCGGCGCCAAGTGCGGGAGGTTCCGCGCGGGGTTAAACCCAGAAGGCGTGAAATTTACAAAAAAAAACCCTTGTTTTTTTGTTTCAATTACCTAAAATACGCCCCGACTCGAACTAAAATTTATTAACATAAGTTAACAAAAACCGGGAAAACCCCCAGCGTCTGCCATAGCCAAGCCGTATGAATACTAACATGAACATCAGGTCTCATTCCGCCGGGTCGCGACTCGGCCCGAAGGCGCGCCTTTCGGTCCCATTACTAGCTCTGGTGACAGTAGTGGCAACGTTGTTTTCCTCCTCTCTGCCGGCGCTGGCTCAAGTTCCACCGACGTTTACCACCCAGCCCTCCAGCGCGATTGTGCCCCTGGGCGGCAGCGTGCTGATGCGAGTTTCCGCGACGGGGACGGCGGTGACGCTCTTGTGGCGTTTCAATGGCGTACCGATTACCTCGGCGACCAATCCAACGTTCGCGATTACCAACGTGACGCGTGCTTCGGCGGGCGCTTACACGGTGGTCGCGCGCGGTTCGAGTGGACAGTTGATCAGCGCTCCGGCGACACTGACGGTCGTCGCGCCTCCGGCGATCACGGTTCAACCCACGGCAACCGTGAACGTGACCTCGGGGAATAATTACACTTACAGCGTTACGGCGGTGGGTGATGACCCGACTTTGTTCCCCAACACCTATCAATGGTGGGTCAATGGCGCGCAGATTGCTGGCGCCACGAACAGCACCTACACCATCAAGAACGCTACTTCGCTCGACAACGGCACCTATCAAGTCACGGTGGAAAACGCCGTCGGTTCGGTGACCAGCGCTACTTCGACCTTTACGGCCTATGTGGCTCCGACCATCGCGGTGCAACCGGTTAACCAAACCAACGCGGCCGGTTTGAACGTCGCGTTCGTAGTCGTTGCCGGTGGCACGCCTCCGTTCACGTTCCAATGGCGCTTTGGCGCCAACAAGACCATCCTGAGCGGCGCGGGCGTCACTACGGGCCAGTTCACCAATACATTAGCTCTTAACAACATCTCATTCGCCCAAGCGGCGCCTTACGACGTGGTCGTGAGCAACCCTGGCGGCACGGTTACCAGCTCCGTGGCGAGCTTGGTCGTGACGACTCCGGCGCTGCCGACGGTTACGACTCAACCGGCGACCAACGTTACGGTTGCGGTAGGCGATCGCTTCAGTCTTTCACTCGCCGCCGCCGGAACGGCGTCCTCCGCCTTTACCTATCAATGGCGGTTCAACGGCTTCTCGCTGGCTAACGGCGTATTCGGCGGAACCGGCGTCTTTGGCGCGACCTCGAATACCTTGACGTTGACCAATGTCACGCTGTCTCAAGCCGGAACCTACGATGCCTTGGTGATCAGCCCCTACGGCACGACGAATACCGCGACGACAACGGTGACCGTAATCGTTCCGACGCCCATTACGGTTAGCGACACCAGCTTGCCGCAAGACGTCACCTCGTTCGAAGGCGGCACGGTCTCGCTTACCTCGGCAGTCAGTGGCAATCCGCTCTCGTTGCAATGGTATAACATCTCTGGTCTGAAGACCGCGCTGGCTGGACAGACCGGCCCGACGTTGGTGCTTTCGAATATCACGGCCTCGACGGCGGGCAAGTACGTTTACATTGCCACGAATATTTTAGGCGCAGTCACGAGCCGCACGGCGGTTGTGACGGTGGAACTGAAGCCCCGCATCACCACTCAGCCAGCGGGCCGTTCATTGGCCTCCGGGCAGAGCTTGGCCCTCAACGTGGTCGCGACCGGAACGGGCCCGTTGACCTATCAATGGTACTTCAATGGCCTGATCGGCATTGTCGGGGCCAACAGTTCGTCGTTGCTGCTTACCAATACCACTCCGGGGATATCCGGTGATTACACGGTCGTCGTTTCGAACGCGGGCGGTTCTGTGACCAGCGCCGCGGCCCACGTCACCATCGTTGATGGCGTCGCGATTACTTCGCAGCCGGTCAGCCAGACCGTTACCAATGGCGTCAATGTGATGCTGAGCGTCGGCGCAACCGGCGGTTCGCTGAACTATCAATGGACCTATAATGGCGGGAACTTCAATAGCTTCGACATCCCGGGCGCGGTCGGCCCAACGCTCGTGTTGACCAACGTCACCCCGGCGAACACTGGCGACTATACGGTTCGCGTGTTCAACAACGTCAGCCAGGTGGTGAGTTCCGCCGCGCACTTGAACGTGGAGATCGCTCCCGCCATCACGGTTCAGCCACAAAGCCAGACGGCGCCGATTGGCAGCACGGTCACGCTCAGCGTGACGGCGACCGGCTCCCCGCTTAATTACAAGTGGCAGTTCAATGGCACCGCCATTGGTGGCGCGACCAGCAGCACGCTGGTGATTACCAACGTGACGTCGGCTTTCAACGCGGCCAAATTCTCGGTTGTTGTCACGAACGACTTCGGTTCCGTGACCAGCGCGAATGCCGTCCTCACGGTTGTTCCGGCTACTCCTCCGACGATCGTATCCCAGCCGGTTGGAGTTACGGTCCTCTCCGGTGGCACGGCCACGTTTAGCGTCGTCGCGAGCGGTTCGGCCGTTCTGAACTATCAATGGAACTACAACGGAACCCCATTCGCCGGAGCCACTGGCCCCTCGTTGGTGCTCGTTGGCGTAACGTCGGCGAATGCCGGTAACTACACGGTTACGGTCAGCAACGGTGGCGGCACGGTCACCAGCGCTCCGGCGCCGTTGTCGATCGCCAGCGCTTCGGTCGCGGGTCAATGGGACTTCACGGGCCGCAACTTGGCGGCGACGGTTGGGTCGGCGATGCAGTACCTTGGCAATACCGCGAGCCTGACCACGTTCACGAACGTAACGATCAATGGCCAGTCGGCGACCGTTATGGCGTTCCCCGCCGCGGCGACGACAAACATCGGGTACGTCGTCCCTCACGGCATCTCTCCGAACGGTGGCGGAACGAAGGTGAACCAATACACGCTCATCATGGACCTCTATATGCCCGCTTTCGATCCAGCCTCTGGCTTCCAGAGCCTCTGGCAGACCGATACGAGCAATAATAGCGATGGTGATCTCTACATTCGCTCTCCCGATGGCGGCATTGGCATCAGCGGCAAATACGACGGCGCCTTCACGTTGAATGCGTGGCACCGGTTGGCGTTCACCTTCGATCTCACCTCCAGCAATTTGGTGAAGTACATCGACGGCAATCTGGTCGGCCAACAAACGCTCAGCGCTGGAGTTGACGGTCGCTGGTCTTTGGCCCCGACCGCGATCCTCTTCGGCGATAGCGATCATGAATCGGCACCCGGTTGGTTGAGCAGCGTCCAAGTTGACAACGTGGCTTTGACGGCTTCTCAGATCAAAGCGTTGGGTGGCGTTTCGGCGAGCAAGATCCCGGTAAGCATCCCTTCGCCATCCGAGGCGTCCAGCCTTGCTGTGCCGAGCGAGACGCAATAGTCGTCCAACGATGGCTCCGGCTCTGACCGTGAGCGCTGGTTGATTTGAACTTAATCACGAGAGGCCGGGAGCAAATCCCGGCCTCTTCTTTTTTTACGAAGTGAAATCGGTATTTCTTGGCATCGAAATCGGCGGGACCAAACTTCAGTTGGTCGTCGGGGATCAGCGGGCGAAAATCATTCACCGCCGCCGCCTGGCGGTCGATCGGCGGCGCGGCGCGGCCGGAATCCGCCAGCAGATTGAATCGGCGTTACCGGAACTCTTGACTGTCAGAAAGCCGCTCTCAATCGGGGTCGGTTTTGGAGGCCCCGTTGACTGGCGCACCGGGGCAATCTGTCGCTCGCATCAAATTGAGGGTTGGTCTGGGTTCGGTCTGGGCGCGTGGTTGCGGTCTGTAAGTGGGCTGCCCGTCCGCGTGGATAATGACGCAAACACTGCGGCGCTCGGCGAAGCGATTCACGGGGTCGGAGCTGGCTTTAACCCGGTTTTCTACGTCACGCTGGGCAGCGGCGTCGGGGGTGGATTGGTGGTGGATGGGTCCATTTATCATGGTGCGAAACCAGGCGAAGCTGAGATTGGCCACCTTCGGCTTGATCGGCGGGGGACCATCTTGGAGTCGCGGTGTTCTGGGTGGGCTGTGGACGCGCGGATTCGGCGCGCCTGCGCGCGAGATGCAAAGCGCCTGCTTTCGCAATTGACTGCGGGCGCGCCCGGTGGCGAGGCGAGATTCCTGGCCGCCGCGTTCCGCGCGGGTGACCCGATCGCGCGCAAGATACTGGATGACGTCGCGACGGACCTGGCATTTGGACTTTCGCATGCGGTGCAATTGTTTCATCCGTCGATGATCGTGCTGGGAGGAGGGCTGTCGTTAGTGGGCCAACCGCTGCGCGCGGCCGTGGCGCGAGCACTGCGGCCATTCGTAATGGAGGCCTTCGCCCCGGGCCCGCGGGTCGCGCTTTCGTCGCTGAGGGAGGACGCCGTTCCGGTCGGGGCTTTGGAAAACGCGCGAGCCTTGGTGGAGTCCCGTCCCAAGCGGGCCACGGAAAACTTTGTCAAAAACGAACCTTAAAGGATATACTACCAAGGTATGAACCAATGGATCGCTGATTACGTCTCCGCGCAAAAGGCGGCGCTCGACTCGATTCCGGTTGACGCGGTCACGCAATTGATCGGCAAGTTTCGTCGCGCGTTGCAGGAGGATCGACAAATCTTTGTGTTCGGCAATGGCGGGAGCGCCGCGAACGCGTCCCACTTTATTACTGACCTTGGCAAAGGAGCGTCGGACAAAGTCGGCAAGTGTTTTCGGTGTCTTTCGTTGAACGACAATGTCAGTTGGCTGACGGCGCTGGGAAATGATTATTCGTACGAGGATGTCTTCGTCCGGCAGTTGATGAACTACGGGCGGGCTGGCGACCTGGTCATGGTGATGAGCGTGAGTGGATCTTCGCCGAATCTGGTGAAGGCGGTCGAGTGGGCCAACGGGCGGCAATTGCAGACCGTCGCGCTCGTGGGCGGCAAACGCGGACGACTGGCGGACTTGGCGACCCAAGTGATCGTCATCGACTCCGAGCACTACGGACGGGTTGAAGACGCGCACATGGGCATCTGCCACATGCTTTGCTACGCGTTCATGGAGCGGCCGGAGCTTACCCGCTGACCGCGGGTTCGCCGCTCCTCGCGGAGAAGGAAAGAAGATGCCGGCGACCGAGTTGATCCGCAACAAGGTAAGCGAGTTGCCGCATAAGCCTGGGGTTTACCTCTTTCGCGATCGCTTCGGGACCGTCATTTACGTTGGCAAGGCGCGCGACCTGCGGCGCCGGGTGAGCCAGTATTTTCACCCCTCCCGCCGCCAGGGCTGGGACCTGAAGTTCAACGCGCTCGTCGATGCCATTCAGAATCTGGACACCCACGTGGTCCGGAGCGAACCGGAGGCGATCTTGCTGGAAGGCAAGCTCATCAAGGAATTCCAGCCTCGCTACAACATCAGCTTCCGCGATGACAAGCGTTTCCTGATGCTCAAGGTTAATCTCAATGACCCGATTCCTCGGTTTACCTTGACCCGTTTGAAGCAGGACGACGGCGCGCGCTATTTCGGGCCGTTCGCCAACTCGGGCGCGTTGCGGCGAACGCTGACCCTGGTGCGGCATCGCTTTAACCTCCGCGGTTGCCGCGCGTTGACGCCGGGCGCGCAGGACTACAAACACTGTTTGTACGCGAACTTGAAGGTTTGCACGGCGCCGTGCATTGGCAATGTTTCGCGCGAGCAGTATTTGCTTCAAGTGACCGCGGCGGGTGATTTCCTGGCCGGGCAATGCGAGGAGATGGCGGCGCAGTTGACCGTTGAAATGAAACAGGCGGCGGCCGCGCAGGAGTTCGAGAAAGCGGCGGAGTTGCGCGACATTCTGGCGGATCTAAGCAAAACGACTCAGAAGACGAACAAATTCGCCCGCGTGCCGTACAAGTTGCCACCCTCCCTTGATCCCGAACGCGACTTAGCGGAATTGGGCCAAGTCTTGGCTTTGCCCGGGCCGCCGACGCGGATCGAAGGCTTCGATATTTCCAACATCAGCGGCACGTTTGCCGTCGCCTCGCTGGTCAGTTTCCGTAATGGGCGTCCCGACCGGGCCAACTATCGTCGTTTTCGCATCAAGACGGTGACCGGACAGGACGATTTCGCGTGCATGGCGGAGACGATTCAGCGCCGTTATTCCCGTCTGAAGCGGGAGGCTGAGCCGGCGGCCGTAGGCGTATTCCCCGACCTCATCCTGATCGATGGCGGCAAAGGCCAGCTCAACGCCGCGCTCACGGAATTAGCCAAACTCGGTCTTGAGCGCGTCCCGGTGATCGGCTTGGCGAAGGAATTCGAGGAGATCTATCGGCCGGGTCAGAGCGATCCGATGCGTCTCAGTCACGATACGGGCGCGCTAAAGCTTTTGCAACGGGTGCGCGACGAATCCCACCGCTTTGCCAACACTTACAACGCCCAATTGCGGCTAAAACGTATCTCCGAGAGCCTGCTCGACGAGTTTCCAGGGATTGGCGAGCAGCGCAAGGCCGCGCTGCTCAAGAAGTTCGGCTCGGTGCAGCGGTTGCGCTTGGCGAGCGTGGAACAGATTGCCGCCGTCTCCGGCTTTGGCGGCAAAGCGGCGGCGGAATTCAAGGCCTTCCTTGAAGCCCGGACCGCGATCGTGGAGACACCCACCGAACCGGCGGGCTAATCGGATTACTTGGCCGCCTTTTGGACGAGCCATTCGAAGGTGATCTTAACGTCATCGCCCGTTTTGATCAGGCCAAGGGCGATCTGCGGGGCGGGTGGCTTGACGCCGAAATCGGTCATTTTGACGGCGGTCGTCCCGGTGATTTTCATGCGGTTATTCTCCAAGCGCTGGATTTTAACCGCCATGATGATCGATTTCTTCACGCCGGCGATCGTCAGGTCGCCTTTCGTGTTGAACTCGGCGGGCGCGCCGGGCGATGGCGCCGGCGATTTGAGGAGCATCTCGGTGAGGTGGTACTCGATCTTTGGGAACTCGGTCTGCTTCATTGCCTCCTGCATCACCTCCGACATGCGATTCTTCAAGGTCTCGTTCATGTCGTTATTGCTGCTTTTGATCGAGCGAACGGGGATCGCGACTTCTACCTTGGGGGTGCCTTTGAGTCCCTTGAACGTCGGATCGCTTTCGAAGCTGTCATCAACCTCCATGGATCCAGGAATCAATTTGCCTTCCATCCACCAATCATGGATGGTCGAGGTCCCGTCGATCCGCATCAAACCGCCGGGCAGCGCCGTATAGCGCGTCACGTTTTGCGCTTTTGCCGTCGCGGTAATGGCGAGGCACGCGACGCCCGCGAGCAGGCAGGTTTTCCAAAAGGATGGCAATTTCATCGATATTTTCTCCAATTCTAAAAACTATGTCTGACGGCGGCGAAAGCGGTCTCGCGCGCCCAGGACGCTGAGTAAGTTATTCGTTGCTGGTAAATTTGTGGGGCGCCCAAAGGGTGGGGGATTAGGTGAGGGAGAACCATTCCTTTTGGAAGGTGATCCGCTCCCGTTTCATCACCGCTTCGTTGGCCTTGATCGCCACCACCGTCGCCTCGAATCCGTCCACGGCGCGGGCGTTAGGCAGGCGGGTGATGCTCGTCAAGTATTCGCGCAAGGCCTTGTCGTCCGAGCCGAAATTCGCCGTGAAATCGTCCACGGCGGCCTTGATGGAGACTACGTTGCCGAGAAATGATTGCAGGGAGTAGAACAACGGCGTATCCGTGAACGGCGCCTCTTCGACCGGTTTCCGGCCCTGCGCGACGAGTTTGGTGGCATTGGCGACCAGCGCGATCCCGTTCTCTTTGTAGAACGTGTCCTTGCGGGCATAAACCTCCCACCCGAGCAGCGGCGAATCAACTTCTTTAAACATCCAGGCTTTGTTGGCTCGGATCATGATCGCGCTGTCGGTGCCGTAATACATTTCGTAATCGGCGTCGAAAGAATTGGTCAGCGCGCAGTCGTACATCAAATTGACGCCGTCCGGATACTCGAACACCGCTTGGACCGTATCGGCCACGTCGCGGCCGTCGCTCCAGTTCAGAATTGAACCGAAGCCGCTGACCGCGGTCGGGAGGCTGCGGAGAAACCACGAAGCCATGTCAATTTGGTGAAGTCCGATTTCGCCGAGCAAGCCGGGTGAAGTGGATTTGCTCAGGCGCCAGTTCAAGTCGCGCTCCCGGTCGGGATTGGGCGAGGTGCGCCGCCAGCTTTCCTTTTTGTGCCACTGAGAGCGCGCGAGCACGTTTTTGCCCATCGCGCCCGCGCGGATGAATTGCAGGAGAAAGTGCCGTTGCGGGTCCGAGCGCATTTGCAGGCCCGATTGGAAGACCGACTTGGTGGCGGCCTGCGCCGCCTGGGCAATGGCCTTCGCGTCTTCGACGGTCGTCGCCAAAGGAGCCTCGCAATAGACATGTTTGCCCGCCTGGAGCGCCGCCAGCACGATTTCTTTATGGAGGTGCGAGGGCGTGGCCACGATGACCGCCTGGATCTCTTTGTCGTCCAAAATCTTCCGATAATCCTCGTACGGCGTCGCCTTGGGCGCCGCGGCGCCGGCGCGTTTCAGGAACGCCGGGTAATTATCACAAATCGCCACGACGTCCGCTTTTGGCAATTGGGCGAGGGTTCCGAGGATCTCTCTCGCCCATGTGCCCAGGCCGATGACCGCGCACTTTACCTTCGGTCCCGTGGCCGGATTCTCGGGCGCGGGCGCCGGGGTCTGCGCCGTCAGCTCCACGCCGCCCAGCAAGGCCATGATTGTGGCCATCGAACTGCCGCGGAGAAAATCGCGGCGGTTAAACTCGTTCTCGAGGTCAGTAGGGACGGTATTCATGAAATTGGGCGTGAACCGGATTACAAAGTTTTGACGCGAATATTTCGGAAAGCGACGGTGCCATGGTCGCCTTGGAGCATGAAGGGGCCGGGGTCGTTGACGTTGGTGTCCAACTCCCCGCCGGTCGCGCGATCCACCAACACGTTATCATGGACTTTGACGCCATTGAGGATGACCGAGACGCGATTGCCTTTCATGGTTGCCTCGACGGTTTGCCATTCTCCCGGCTTGCGGGAGACGAATTGGCTGACCGCCGCCAACTGATAAATCGCGCCGTTGCCGCCGGGAGTCGGCTGGCCACTGTCCAGGTCGTCAATGATCTGAATCTCATGACGCCCATGCAAATAGAAGCCGCTGTTGCTGTTTTTGGGGATCATGTACTCGTAACGCACCACGAAATCCTTGAAATTCTCGGCGCTGACTAGGTCGATACCGTGGCCTCCCGGAGGGATGACGTTCACGAGCATGCCGTTTTGCGCGCTCCAGGTTTGTTTGCCGTCGGCGTCGCGCAATCTCCAGCCCTTTAGATCCTCACCGTCAAAGAGCAGACGGAAGCCGGCCTGCGCTTCATCGGCCGGCAATTCGGCGCGAGTTCCTTGCGGCGTGGCGTCACCTTGCGCGAGGCCGAGCGCCCATTTGATGCCGCCCAGAACGTGATCCTGATAGACAGGCGCAGCCCAAACATCCTCGCGATGGCCGAGGGACGTGTAAAAGACCCGGCCTTCGCCGAATTGCTTGCACCAGGCCACCGGGTAATCACCCGGCATTCCCGTGTTCGGGTGTTTATCCATTGTCAAGAGACCGTGGACGCTCTCCCGGTGAAAGTTCAGGAACTGATAAATCTCGTCCGTCACGATGTAGGATTTGCCGATTTTGCTCGTGGCGGGGTGCTTCGGATCTTGGTTCAGCGCCTCGATCTTCACCTGCGCGCCATGCGTCTTGAACTCGGCGCCAAGCATCTCGATGTAGGGCGGATAGCCGTGGAACGTGTCCGCCGCGGCGTGGATGCCGATGAACGCCTTGCCCGATTTGACCCAGGCGATAAACGCGTCGTTGTCCGGCAGGGGAAGATCGCCCGTTGTGCTCGCGAAAATGACGCCGTCATAATTCTTCAACGCTTCCGGACTCATCTTCGCCGCCAAGTCCTTCTTGACCTGCTCGATCCAGGCGGCTTCCTCGGGCGTGCCCGGCTTCGGACGCGCCCCGCTCCGCACGTAATCCAGCGTGTAGAGCCCGCTCTTCTCGCCCAATTCGGCCAGGACCTTGTCGGCCGTCGTCACGGAGCTATGATGAAAGCCCATGGTCACCGTCACCACCAGCAGCCGTTTGGGCTTCGCGCCGGACGCCTGGGCTAGACTTTGGGCGGGGAAAAGGGCGACCCCGAGCGCGGTCAGCAACGTGAGGGCGGAAGCCGTGAAAACCCGGGCGGCTAAAAAACGTTTTATCATAAGCTCTTCAAGTTGCCGAAAAACATCGCGATCCACTTCTTAAGACTTCCCGAAATGGAATGACATTCATTTAGCGGGAATTGGCCCGGGGTCAAGGTTTCTTTCTGCGGGAACCGAGCGCCCCGCGGCGAGAGCCAACGAGCGGCTCGAGTCGCGCGGCGTCCGGGCCGACGCTGAATCAATCGGCGGATCGCGCGCCAACGTCGGCGTCCGGCAACGAATGTATCGCCATTCGGGCCGCGGCGCCGTAAGCTTTTCCACCTTGGCTCGGCTATGACGACGCTGAAACGAAGATCGGAACGCGGGAATGAGGCGGTGGCGCGCGACGCCACGGCGACGTTGCGCCATGGCCGCTAAATCGAGCTTCCTTGACAAAGTACTGGGTCGGATCGGGCGCCTTGACACCGAGGGGCTGCAGACGGTGGTGCAGCGCCTGGCGCGCGAACGCCGGTTCCTCGAGACGCTGTTTAACACCATCGAGGATGGCGTGCTCGTGGTGGATGACGCCGGTCATATCATTTATTTTAACCAGGCCGTGACTCGCCTGTTGGGGTTGGGCGGCTCGGCGGAGAACCAGCCGATTGCCCGCTATCTGCCCGAGTTGGACTGGGCCGAGCTGGTGGCGGCCAGCAAGGCGCCCGGTCAACGCGTGCTGCGGCGCGAGTTCAGCGTCGCCTTTCCCCGGCCGCGTTTCCTGCGACTCTACGCGGCGCCGCTCGGCGGTGAGTCGAACGCGGGCGCGGGGGTGGCGCTGATTTTGCACGACGCCACCGAGGCCCGCCAGGAGACGTTCAATACGATCGAGAGTGAACGCGTGCAGGCGTTGACGTTGCTCGCCGCCAGCGTGGCCCACGAGATCGGCAACCCGATCAACGCGTTGCATATTCATCTGCAATTAGTCGAGCGCGAGTTGAAAAAGCTTCGCGCGGCGGCGCGCCCGCCGGCCGCTCCGGCCCGGCTCTCCGGCCGCCGGCTGCCGCCCGTGGAGCCTGGCCACGACGTCGAGCGCATCGGCGCCAAAATGGAGGGCTATCTGGCGGTGGCCAAAGGGGAGATCGCGCGGCTGGATTATATCGTGACGGAGTTTCTTCAGGCCATTCGGCCCTCGCTCCCGCAACGCAAGCTCGGGGCGTTGAACGACGTCATCCGCGAGACGCTGGCGTTGTTGCAGCCCGAACTGACCAACCGTGGGTTGAGCGTCAAGGACAAGCTGGCGCGCGGCCTGCCGGAGGCGCTCTTTGATCCAGGCCAGGTCAAACAAGTCCTGGTCAATCTGATCAAAAACGCCATGCAGGCGATGTCCAAGGGCGGAACGTTGACCTTGGAATCAGGCGCCGGCGCCGGGGGCGTCTGGTTCAGCGTCAGCGACACCGGCGCGGGCGTGCCGCAGGAGCAGCTCAATCGCATCTTCGAGCCGTTTTACACGACGAAGGAGAAGGGTACCGGCCTGGGGTTGATGATCGTGCAGAGAATTGTGCGGGATCACGGGGGGCGGATCGAGTTGGAGAGCCGCGCGGGACAGGGCGCGACTTTCCGCGTCTGGCTGCCGCTGCCGAATCAGCCGCCGCTGCTCCTGGAGGCGCGCTCCCATGAATAAGCCGATGCTGCTGATCGTGGATGACGAGCGGCCCACGCGCGAAGGCCTGCGCGCGGCGTTGGAGGATCGCTATGACGTGTACGTCGCGGAGGACGCGGCCAGCGCGATCGATTTGTTGGAGCGGGAGCGTTTCGCGGTCTTGTTGACCGATTTTCGTTTGTCCAAGAATGAGGACGGGATGAAGCTCATCGCGCGGGCCAAATCGCTGCCCCATCCGCCGGTCTGCATTCTGATGACCGCCTACGGCTCGGAAGAGGTGGCGGTCGAAGCGATGAAGCGGGGCGCGGATGATTACATCGCCAAAGGGCGCCTCCAAATCGACGAGTTGGAACTGCGCATCGCGCGGGTTTTGAAACAGCAGTCGCTGGAACAGGAGAACGAATCGCTGCGGCAACAGATCGATCACAAATTTCGGCTGGAGAACATCGTTAGCCAGTCGCCCGCGATGCAGGAGGTGCTGGAAATCGTCAAACAGGTGGCGCCCGCGCCCTCGAGCGTTTTGATTCAGGGGGAGAGCGGCACCGGGAAGGAACTGATCGCCAAGGCGATCCACCAACTCAGTCCGCGCGCGCGGCAGGCGCTGGTCACGGTCCACTGCTCGGCCCTGTCACCGACGCTGCTGGAGAGCGAGCTTTTCGGTCACGAAAAGGGCGCGTTTACGGGCGCTCACGAACGGCGGATTGGCCGCTTCGAACTGGCGCAGGGCGGCACCCTGTTTCTTGATGAAATCGGTGAAATCGATCCCACGGTTCAAGTTAAATTATTGCGCTTTCTCGGGGAACGAACGTTCGAGCGTGTCGGGTCCAACAAGACCATCACCGCGGACGTCCGGCTGTTGGCGGCCACGAACAAGGATTTGGGTGAATTGGTCAAAGCGGGGACGTTCCGCGAGGATCTGTACTACCGCGTCCGGGTCTTCGAGTTGCGGTTGCCGCCGCTGCGCGACCGAGTCGGCGATATCCCGCTGCTGGCCCAACACTTTCTGCGCGAGTTCGCGCATGAGAATCACAAACCGGTGAACGAATTCTCCCCGGAGGCGCTCGAAGCGCTGGTCCACTGCCGTTGGCCCGGGAATGTCCGCGAGTTGCGCGCCGCCATTGAGCATGCCGTGGTCTTGTGCCGCGGCGACCGGATTGCGTTGCGGGATCTCCCGGCCAACGCGCGCGGCATACTGGCGGTGGAACCGCCGACTCCAACCCTGCCGGGTTCGGAAACGGTGACGGTGTCAGAAGCCGAGAAACAATTAATCATTCGCGCCCTGAAAGGGACGAATGGGAATCGGACCGAGTCGGCCAAGCTCCTGGGCATCAGCCGGCGCACGCTCCACCGAAAGTTGCGGACGTATCATTTGGAAGGATTTTGAACTATGATGGGAATACAAGAGTGGATTCATAAATTTGAAGAAGGGGACGGCTCGCGTTATATCCGGCTCGGGGCGGTCGCGCTCTTGCTGGTGGCGCTGGCGGCGGCGTTCGACATGCGGCAATACAGGGGCTTCGCGAATCAGGAGGCGATGGACGCGGCGCAACTGGGGCGTAATATCGCGGAGGGCAAAGGTTACACCACCCAGTTCGTCCGCCCGCTTAGCCTGCACTTGGTGCAGACCCACAACGCCGATCATGACATGCGAATCATGGCACACCCGGACTTGGCCAACCCGCCCGTTTATCCCCTGATTCTGGCGGGTCTCATGCGGATCATGCCGTTTCATTATGACCTCAAGCCCAAGGCCCAATTCCTGGTCTATCAGCCGGAATCGCTGATCGCGGGATTGAATCAGGCTCTTTTCCTAGGCGTGGTGGTTTTGGCCTTCTTGCTCGCCCGCCGATTGTTCGATCACTCCGTGGCCTGGCTGTCCGCCGCGGTCCTCGTTGGAACCGACATCTTCTGGCGTTTCAGCGTCTCCGGTCTGCCGACCATCCTCTTGATGCTCATCCTGCTTGGGGTGATTTGGTGCCTCGTTCGGCTGGAACAGGAAGCCTACCCGCAGCCCCCCGAGCCCGACACGCCGTTGGGTGCGGAAACCCCGGTGGCGCCGCTCCCCGCCCCGGAGCCCAGCAAAAGCCCGATTTGGTTCATTGCGGTGGCGGCTCTGGCGGGACTCCTGGTCGGCGTCGGGGCGTTGACGCGCTATTCCTTCGGCTGGCTGATCGTTCCCACGCTCGGCTATTTGGCGCTTTTTTTTGGTCCACGGCGGATCGTTTTGTGCGTCGCGGCGGCGCTGGCTTTCGCCATGGTGCTGACTCCCTGGTTGGCAAGAAATTATGCCTGGAGCGGACACTTGTTCGGAACGGCTGGCTATGCGGCGCTCCAGGAGACGTCCCATTTCACCGGAAATCGACTGGAACGCTCCCTCTCGCCGGAGTTCGGCCAGGTCGAATTTGACGACTACTTGCGAAAGTTCACCGTCAACCTCAATGATTTGGTGCAAAACGAGTTACCGCGGTTCTCTGGCAGCCTCTTGGCGGTACTTTTTTGGGCCGGGTTATTAATTCCGTTCCGCAGTAGCACGCTCTCGCGGCTCCGAGTCTTCCTGCTCTTGGCGGTGGGTGTGCTGGTGGTGGTCCAGGCGGAAGGCAGGACCCACTTAAGCATTGAATCGCCGGTGATCAATTCGGAAAACTTGCTCGTCTGGCTGGCACCGCCGGTCATCGTATTTGGCGTCGCGATGTTTTATATCCTGCTCGAACAGATAGATTTACAGGAGATCTTACGAACTTGGGTCATCCGTCTGTTCTGGGTCGTGGTCTCGATCCCGCTCCTCGTGAGTCTCTTGCCGCCCCGGGCCTTTCCGGTCCCGTATCCCCCGTATTTCCCTCCGATCATCCAGCAATGTGCCCGCTGGATGAAACCTAACGAATTGATGATGAGTGACATGCCGTGGGCCGTGGCTTGGTACGGCGCCCGTAATTGCGTCTGGTTGACGTTGAATGTGAAGGACGACTTCTACGCGCTGAACGATTATGGCCCGAAGCCGATCAAAGGGCTTTACTTGACTCCATTGACGACCGATGGGCGCTTGGCCTCCCAAGTCTGGAGCGGCCCGGATTGGGCGTGGGGCCGCTTTGTCCTGGACTGCCTGGTTCGGACAAATCTTCCGCCCGGCTTTCCGCTCCAGAGCGGCCCACCGGGATTGCTGCCCGATCAATTGTTCCTTTCGGACCGTCTTCGGTGGCCTTCCAATCGTGAGTGACAACGCGGTGACAAAACATTTTACCAACATTTCTGTTTGACAATCGGCCACTTTGGCCGTAGAAAAACCTGACTTTCGTAAACACAAGCTGTCGTTGGCGAACGTTTTGGAATCGAAAATCTAAGCTATGAATAAAATTATTACGTCTGCGGGTCTTGTTGTACTTGGAACCGCCAGTTTGCAGGCCGCTTACGCGCCCGAGCTCTCCGAATCTGACGCCTCCAAGCCTTGGAGCGTAGCGGCCACCCTCCGTGGATTCTACGACGACAACTACACGACCCGTCCGAAGTTGGTTGATGACGGGACTGGGCACGCGATTCAAGGCGCTCGGAGCAGCTTCGGTTTTGATCTGAGCCCCTCGGCCAACCTGAAGATCGCGCATGACCAGACCTATATCGGGCTGAGCTACATTTACGATATGCGCTATTATGATGATCGTCGCAACAACAGCGCCGACCAGAGCCATCAAGTCGATTTTACTTTGAACCACTCGTTCACGGAGCGGTACAAATTGGACTTGGGTGACTCGTTTGTCATCGCGCAGGAACCGCAGGTGCTCGACCCCGATTTGGTTACTCTGCCATTGCGCGCCGACGGTAATAACCTGCGCAACACCGCGCACGGTTCGTTCACGGCCCAAATGACCGAGGAGCTCTCGTTGGTTCTCGGTTATTCGAATACCATTTACGATTACGAAATGACCGGCCCGAGCAGCTACTCGGCGCTGTTGGACCGCATGGAGCACTTGGGCTCCCTTAACCTCCGCTGGCAGGCGCTGCCAAGCACCGTGGCGGTTCTGGGTTACGAATACGGCGTCGTTGACCACACGAGCAAAGATAGTTTGGGCCCGGTATTGTTCGTCAACAGCCCGGCGGACCCGTTCTACGTCAACCCGAACATCCGTGACGAGCGCTCCCACTACGCGTTTGTCGGCGTTGATCAATTCTTCAACCCGCAATTGAGCGCTTCGATCCGAGTCGGCGCCCAGTTCACGGATTACAACAATTTGCACGTCGGCAGCACCGACACCATCAGCCCCTACGTGGATGCGAGTCTGACGTGGAACTTCGCCGAAGGCAGCGCCTTTCAAGTCGGCGTTCGCAATCAGCGCAGCGCAACCGACGTGGTCGGCACCGACGCGGCGTCGCCCGTGCTGGATGCGGAAACCACCGGCGTCTATGGATCGATCTCCCATCACATTCTTCCGATGTTGGTCGGCAGCCTCGTTGGCCAGTTTCAACATTCCGACTTCCGGGGTGGCTCCGCCAACGGGCAAGCGGAAGATTTTTACACCTTGGGGGTGAACTTCAATTACCAGTTCAACCAGTATTTTTCCGGTGACTTGGGATACAATTATGACAAATTGGAGTCGGACGTCGGCGCGGGGACGCTCTTCGCCCGCAGCTACGACCGGAATCGTGTCTATTTGGGCATCCGCGCCAATTACTAAAAGTTAAGTTTGAACGTTCGCGGGAGGCTGGAATCTAATGTCTGGCCTCCTTTTTTTTGACTCATGGACCCTGTAAAATCTCAAAGCCCGGCTGAAACAAAACTGCATTTCCTGGATTATTGGCGGATCATCCGCATCCGGAAGACGGTCATCCTCGCGGTTTTCCTGTTGGTGGTGCTCACCACCACGGCGGTGACGCTTTCCCTTACCAAGTCCTATTCGAGCACGGTTCGCTTGGAGGTCCAGAAAGACAGCACGGACATCACGCCGCTCCTTGGGATGCCCACCGTCTCTCAGTACGACCCCTATTTCATTCACACGGAGTACGAAAAGATTCAATCCAAAGGCGTGCTTTATCCTGTCATCACAAATTTGGGGTTGGATAAAGTGTGGGCCAAACGCGCGGATATTCCGTCGCTCTCGGTCAGCGAAGCCTTTCTCTTGCTCAAACGCGCCGTGGATGTGCGCGAATCCCGGAATACGACGCTGCTTGAAGTCTCGGTGGTGGACGAGGACCGGGAGTTGGCCGCCAAAATTGCCAATGAAATTGCCGCGGTTTACAAGACCAACCGTCTGAAACTCCGTCATGAGCGCTCGAACGCCGGCATTGAGGTTCTCAAGGTGCAGTTGGAAGATCAGGAGCTCAAAGTTCGCGAGAACCAAACCAACGTCGATAATCTCCGCATCAAACTGAACATTTCCGACTCCTTGGCGGAGGGGGGGAACGCTTCTACGATGGAACCCGAGACGACGCGCCGCATCGAAATGGAGCGGATTGCGGCGGAGAGCCAATGGGTTGAGCTGAAGACGATGTTCGATTCTTTGAAGGTCAAGACACGGAAAGATCTCAAAAAATCAGTCACGGTCGCCTTTCCTTATGACCCGGTCCTGCCGGATTTGATGAAGGAGGCAGACAACACCGAGCAGCAATTGGCGGCGTTGCAACCCGATCTCGGCGAGGAGAACCCAAAGCTCAAGCGGTTCGTTGAAGTTTCCGCCACTATCAATCGGCAAATCGATGACCGCCTGGACGGGCTGCTCCAAGGTTTGGAGGCCCGAGTCAATGCCGCCAAGATGAGGGTTGACCACCTCCGCGAGATTGTCGAAAACGCGAAAACAAACGACGTCAAAAAGGCGGCCGAGTATCAACCGTATTTCAAGCAGAAGCGCGACCTGGACCTGGAAATCCGCTACCGCGACGTTTTGCGCGGGAAGATTCTTCAAGAGACCGCTGATTTCGCCCTGCCGAAAAGCTCGATCGTTGAAATTACCGATGTCGCTGAGCCGAGCATCCGGCCCGCCAGCCCGCGGGTCGCTTTGAACATCACATTAGGCGTGATCGTCGGCTTGGTGATCGGCATTGGATTGGCCTTCTTCATCGAGTATCTCGATACGAGCGTCAAAACCATCGATGATGTCGAGCGTGCCCTGCAGGCGCCGGTGCTCGGGGTCATCCCTCAGAACGTCGGGTCGCTGCTCGCCGAAGGGCCGGACAGCCCCCATGCCGAAGCCTACCGCGTCTTGCGCACGAACGTATTATTCACGCGAAAGGACAAGACCGACAACGCCCTCACGGTGGTGAGCGGCGGCGCGGGTGAAGGCAAGTCCACCACCATTTTCAACCTGGCGGTGGTGTTCGCGCAGAACGGTCAGCGCATCCTGCTGGTGGACTCCGACCTCCGTCGTCCGAGCCTGCATAAAATCCTGAACATTTCGAACTCGATCGGTTTGACCAACTATTTGTTGAAGCAGAATACGTTCGAGGAAGTGATCCAGACCACGAAAGTCCCCACGCTCGACTTCCTGCCCAGTGGTAAACTGCCCAGCAGTTCGCTCGGCATTCTGAACTCGAGCCAAATGAAGGAATTCGTGCAAGAGGCCAAACGGCGCTACGATTTTGTGTTCTTCGATTCGCCGCCGATCATGGGCGTCAGCGACGCTTCCGTCCTCGCCAGTGAGGTCGATTTGGCGCTTCTCGTCGTCCAGTATCGCAAGTATCCGCAGGCGATGACGATTCGCGCCAAGCAGATGGTCGAGAAAGTCGGCGGCGGCCTGCTCGGCGTCGTGCTGAATAACATTAACATTTCTCAGGACTCTTATTACTACTACTACAGCGGCTACTACTACGACTACTACTCGAAGACGGATGACGGCGAAGGCTCGACCAAGAAGAATGGCGAGAAGAAGAAATCCAGCGGTGGCCGGACCGATTTGGATATCAAGAAAAAATTCTGATTGTCGTTTAGGTCGGCTGCAACTTAGGATTCTGGGACATGAATTGGCTAATTAAGAGCGCGGGACGGGTGTTGGCATTGGGCGCGATCGTTTTCGCGTTGGTGGGACTGAGCGGGTGTGGCACGCTGGATAATCAAACGAACGACACCACCTACGCCGGTTCGACCACCAATGTAATTGGCTCGCCGGATTTGCTCCGAGTGGGCGACAACGTCACCATCATATTTTCTGACGTTCCGGATGGGCCCGCGCCGTTCTTGGAGCAGATTCACGAGGATGGGCAGATCTCGCCCCCAATGCTCAATGGAAAGGTGGTGGCGGCGGGCAAGACGGTGGCGCAACTTCAGACCGAACTGCACGACCTCTATGTGCCCAAGTTGTTCAAGCGGCTCACGGTGACGGTCAAGAGCGATGACCGCTACTACTTTGTCGGGGGCGAAGTCCGCACGCCGAGCCAACGCGCTTATACCGGCGCCATAACGGTCCTGCAGGCGATCAAGGCGGCGGGTGATTTCACTGATTTTGCCGACCGTCGGCACGTGGTGATTATCCGCTCCAATAAGCAGCAAGAAAGAGTTGATTGCAAAAAGGCAGTCAAAAGCCCGCAGCTCGACAAAGCGATCTACCCGGGTGACCAGATTATTGTGCCCCGCCGGTACATCTAACTTCAACCCGGCCGCAAGGACGTGCCGGATTGAGGGCCAGTGTCTTGAGATTTAATGGTCCTGCTTAAGGTCGTTGGCGGAAGAAAAACCGGGGACGCGACCATTTTGCGACGGTTCCCGGCGACCGTGGGGCGGGGCGTTAATTCAAGCTACCGCCTTGAGGAGCCTGGTATCTGGGAGCAGCATCTGGAAATCCGCCTTTTGATGCCCGAGGGCTTCCAGCTGGCCTCGGATCCAAACGCGGTCACGGTCGTGAATGGAGCGCGCGTGCAGCAGACCGCGCTGCGCAACGGAGACCTCATCGAAATCGGCGGCCTCAAACTGCTTTTCTCCCTCAGTGAAGCCAGGCAATACGCCTGGCGTTGGCGGGAATGGCTCACCTGGCTGATGTTGACCCTTCTAACCGTCGGCCAACTTTGGCTGATCCGGCGGTTTATGAAGTAGGACCTAATCGGTCGCCGGAGGGTGGGATTCGCAGGAGAGCGTTGACTGCACGAACCACTGGTTAAACCTTAAAACGGCGGTAGGAACGCGCCAGATTGAGTAAGGCTTTGGAGCAGAAACGGTTTGGAAAAAAGCGAAGCCATACCCGCAGCGGTCTGGTGAGCTTTTTCCGAAACGTTTATGCCCAAATGATTACGCAAGATGACGGGTTCCTACTGCCGTTTTAAGGTGTGCGCCCGTGAAGCTGGGTGCCTCGTGGGTGAGAGTCC
>CAZFVY010000074.1:0-35937 GCA_964522665.1 uncultured Verrucomicrobiota bacterium
CAGCAATACTCATAACCAGTTGATGCTGTGGGGCTAATGGGCGGATGATTGTGATTGGCCCTATAGTTATGAGCCGTACCGCTTCACTACGCTGGCCGGGAAGCCGGCCGCTGGCGGAAGCGTGGACGGGAAGGGCAACGCGGCTCGTTTCTCCCGGCCGGTCGGCCTGGCGGTCGATAACGCCGAAAACGTGTACGTTGCTGACTCGTCAAACCACACTATTCGAGTCGTAAGCCCGGCAGGAGTTGTGACCACGCTGGCGGGTTTGGCGGGCAATGCCGGAAATGTTGACGGCGTGGGTGGCGCCGCCCGGTTCAGCTCCCCAAGCGCCGTGGCGGTGGATGACGCCGGTTTCGTGTACGTAGCGGACACGGGCAACCAAACGATCCGGAAGGTGAGTCCAACGGGCCTCGTGACGACGCTCGCTGGCGGTGGCATTCTATTCAGTTCCAGCGGCGGGGACGGAGTTGGTTCAGGGGCCGGGTTTGGGTATCCGGCCGGGTTGGCGGTGGATGGCGCGGGCAACGTGTATGTGGCGGATTCGACGATGGACACCATCCGCAAAGTCACGCCCGCTGGCGTGGTGACGACGCTCGCGGGCACCCCGGGCGTCAGAGGCAGCGCCGACGGGACCGGCGCCGCCGCGCAGTTTGATTTTCCGTTTGGGGTGGCCGTAGATGGCGCCGGAAACATTTACGTATCGGACGCGATCAGCAGCATCATCCGGCAGGTCTCGCTGACCGGCGTCGTAACGACAATCGCGGGAAAGCCTATTCAATACGGCGGCGTCGATGGGGTAGGCACCTCTGCGCGGTTCGATTATCCATATGGGGTCGCCGTCGATGGGCAGGGTAACATCTATGTGGCGGATTCTAGCAATGACACGATCCGGCGGGTGGCGCCGGGGGGGATCGTCACGACGCTGGCTGGCTTGGTTCAGGGCGCTGGCGCGGCCGATGGGACGCTGAATCAAGCGCGGCTTTTCGGCCCCTCCGGGGTCGCCGTAAGCTCCTCCGGAAATCTTTACGTGGCAGATACCTACAACAACACGATCCGCAAGATAACCACGAATGGAATGGTGACGACTTTGGCTGGCTTGGCCGCGAGTAGCGGCGACGTTGACGGGCCGGGCCACGTCGCTGAGTTCAACGCACCGTCGGGAGTCGCAACGGACAGCGCGGGCAACATCTACGTTGCCGACGCCGGCAACAATTCGATCCGTAAAGTTACGCCAGCGGGGGTCGTGACCACCATCTTGGTGGGAACGGGTGATACCAACGCCCCGTTTAGCGCGCCGTCTTGCGTTGCGATGGACGCCGCCGGCAATCTCTATTTCGCCGAGTCCGGCAACACGATTCGAAAGGCGACGCCGAACGGAGTCGTCACGACTTTGGCAGGCCTACGTCAACTTGACGCTCTGGGAAACCCGATCGGTGGTAACTCCGATGGGTTGGGGAGCGCCGCCCGGTTCAACCGGCCCTCGGGTTTGGCCTTGGATAGCGCCGGAAACGTTTATGTCGCGGACAAGGGGAACAATTCGATTCGCAAGCTTACGCCAGCCGGATTGGTTACGACTCTCGCGGGCTCATCTCAAGGCAGCGCCGATGGATCCGGAAGCGCCGCGCGTTTCAGCGGTCCATCCGGGATTGCCGTAGATCACGTTGGGTACGTCTATGTGGCGGATGCCGGTAACGGTACCATTCGCAAGGTAACGCCTGACGGCCAGGTGACGACCCTTGCAGGGGTCGCATTGCAAACGGGCAGCAACGATGGCTTGGCGACGAGCGCCCACTTCAACTCGCCTTCCGCCTTAGCCGTGGACGGCGCGGGCAATCTTTATGTCTCCGATACTCGCAATTGCGCCATCCGTAAAGTGACACCCTCTGGGACGGTGACGACGCTGGCCGGGATGGCGGGGTTGATTCCCGCTGGTACGCTGGGTCAGGCCGGTAGTTTTGACGGCACGGGAAGTCTGGCTCGTTTTGATCTCCCGACGGGCATCGCGGTGGACAATGCCGGGAATATCTATGTTGCGGATCAGAACAACAATACGCTCCGAAAAGGCGTCCCCGCGCCGTCCGGAGTTCTGTCGTTCGGGCCGATTTCTGGGTCAACCGGTGGCCCGTTCGGCTTTGCCGTGACGGCTGGCGCGACGCAATCGATCGTCGTTGAAGCCTCTCTCGATTTGAGAACTTGGGCCTCCGTATGGACCAACAGCGGGCCCGGCTCCCAAACCTTCATTGACGCCCAGGCGAGCGCATATCGCAACCGCTTTTATCGCACCCGGTCACCGTAGCCCGCGAAGTATTCGGCCGATCCCCGGCGGCGCGCAGGCCAACCGCCCCGGCGCGGCCCGTATTCGGATGCCCGCTTTTTCGGCAATGGAGTGCGATTGCATTGCGGCGAGTGAGCGAATGAAAGATTCCGGTGTTAGCGTCGAACAAATCCTGACTGACGATTGCGACAACGTGGCGACAAAACTCGCGTCGGTTTCCTTTGAAACGTTGCCGGGAAGGTTTTCTGTCTGGTAAAGTCAACGCATGAACCTGTCAAAACCAGCCCTTGTCGGGCGTCAAGTTTCTGGAATCGATCGCCGGCAATTCATTCGTGGAACGGCCGCTGGAGTCGCGTTGTTCAATATTCTTCCCGGCCGCGTTTTGGGAGCGGAAAACCTGGCGGCGAACGAGAAGTTGAACGTCGCCGGCATTGGGATCGGCAGCCAGGGCGGGCGTGACGTGGATGAGGTCGCAAGCTTGGGTCACAATATCGTTGCTCTGTGTGACGTGGACGAGAACTACGCGGCCAAGGAATTCGCCAAGCATCCCAACGCTCAGCGGTTCACGGATTTTCGGGTGATGTTCGACAAGATGGGCAAGGGGCTTGACGCCGTCGTCATCGGCACGCCGGATCACAATCACGCGATCATCGCGATGGAAGCGATGCGGCGCGGCAAGCACGTTTATTGCGAGAAGCCGTTGGCGCACACGATCCACGAGGTTCGCGTGCTGATGGCCGCCGCAAACCAATACAAGGTGGTGACGCAACTCGGCAACCAGGGTCACGCGAGTGATACCATCCGGCGCGTTTGCGAATGGATTTGGACCGGCGCGATCGGCAAGGTCCATACCGTTCACGCGGGCTGCAACGCGTTTCAAAACGTCTATTGTCAGATTCCCAACTTGGGCAAGGTTTCGGAGTCGCACGAAATCCCCAAAGGTCTCGACTATGACCTTTGGCTTGGGCCGGCGGCGTTCCGGCCGTATTCACCATTGTGGGTGCCCTGGAACTGGCGTGGCTGGATGCCGTTTGGCGGCGGCTGCATCGGCGACTGGATTTGTCACGTGGTTGACCCCTCGTACTGGGCTTTGGACCTTGGAGCGCCCGCCACGGTTACCGCCGAGGTTACGGGTTACGACCCAGCCGTGCATGGCCTCACGTACCCAGCCGGCAGCAAGGTCACGTTTGAGTTTCCCGCCAAAGGCCCCCGCGGGCCCGTCAAGCTCATCTGGCACGACGGCGTGACTGGCATTCCGCGGCCGGCCGAGTTTCCGAAGGATGAAAAGACCCCTGATACCGGCGCGATTATTTTTGGCGACCTGGGAATGATCGTGCATGGGTCGCACGGGGCGGGCGGTTGCCATATCTTGCCCGACAGTTTGATGGATCAACATTCGGGCAAGAACGCGCCTCCGAAAACGATCACACGCGTCAAAGGCCATGCCTGGGATTGGGCCGACGCCATCAGGACCGGGCGCAAAGCCGGCTCGAATTTCGATTACGGCGGCGCGCTCACGCAGGTGGGACTGCTCGGGTTGATTGCGATTCGCTTCCCGGGACAGACGCTTAAGTGGGACGCCAAGCAGGCGCGTTTCACCAACCACGCCAAGGCGAATGCGCTGGTTCAGATTCCGTTTCGCAAGGGCTGGAGCTTGTGAGGAGTCCAGCGGTTAGCGGTGGCCGGACGGTGGATCGGCGTTAGTTGGCCAGCAAGGCGACGTCCGCGCCAAGATTTCTGGAAACCTTGGCGTCAACCGATAGCCGGCCGGGCTGAGAGGTCAGCCAGCGGACTCGGCCGCTGATCGCGGACGCGAGATTCTTGAGTTGCCTATTTCAGCGTCTCTCCTTTGATTTCAGAATGTCGCCTCGGTTGTCCGACTCGGCCCATTTTACCTCTTCTTACCGCCAGGGTGACGGGATAGACGACGTTTCTGTCGGATCATTAGCTTTGCGGCGGCATTGCTCGCTCGGGCTGAGACCGCGCGGGAAGCCTTCCTCGCTCGCGCGTGGCCACGAAACCAAATCTCTCGCGAGCTATTAGCGCGTATCCCAGCTCCCGAACGGTATTGAGGCGGTGATCACGGTCCGTTTGCGCTCGCGCTAAGGTTTACGGGCGTTGTCGTAGGTTTTTCCGTTGGGCGCGAGCCGGTGGCCCTTGTTGCCCGGCGAGCCCGCGGATCTCTGTCTTTTGTCGAATCCGGAGCCAGGGCCGAACGGGGTGACCGGCGTCAACGACGCGTGCCCGCCACTGGGCATCGGACCAGGAGGCTTATCTTCGTCGGTTTCAGTAGGTTCTCGACCCCACCGGCTTTGGGGTACTCCCCCACTCGCGAATTGCAAGGCAGTCGCCGACGTTAGGCGTCATGCGAACAGAATGGGCTTCGTCCTCTGAAGGCCGCGGATCACGGCGCCGGCGAGGTCCGAACCTCTCAATCCATGCGGCGGCCGGTACTGCAGTGTGGGCCGCATGTAGGTAGGCGGAAAACTGGAAATGCGCGCCAGTGGACCAAACACGCGCACGTTGGAATTAGAATGGACCGAGCCCAGACGATGGGCGCGCGCCCGATCAGACAGACCATAACGGGAAAGAAAACATGAACGCACTCACCAACCTCTTCACTTCAACGCCTAACACTCAACCGAGGCGCGGACTTGGATCCTTTGGGGTCCTGGTTTGGTCGCTCCTGGTCTATCTCATGGTTTCGCCGGCGCGCGCGGACGAATCGCCCGCGGGTTGCACCGGCAGCGGGCTGGGGATCAGCCTCTTCGCGGACAAGCTCGACGCGCACGTCGGCGACACCGTCTGCTACAGCGCGATGGTCTTCAATACGGTGTTCCCGGCCTGCCTGGCCGACCAGATTGTCGCCAGCGTCACCACTCCGGATGGCGTCGTTCATCCGATTACCTTGACGCGAACGATTCTGAATCCAGGGGATTCTGATTTCTACACGAATGTGGTTTGTTATACGATTCGAGCGCAAGACGTGCGAGCCGACAGCACCGTGCGCGCAACGGCCGCTGATACGGGGCGGATTCACCAAAACGACACCGACAGCAACGGTGGCGGCAATCAAGGGGTCAATACCGTCGTCAATTTTCCCTGCATCCAGGTGTCCAAATTATGCGCGCCGGGCATCGGCGAGCTGGGCGCGATTACCTTTAGCGGGTCCGTTCGGAACTGCGGCAACACCTTTCTAACCAATGTCGTGGTCACGGATTTTGCCAACGGTGGTTCCTTTGTCGTCGTTGGTCCGATCACGCTCGACACCAATCAGACCGTAAACTTCCAGGGTAGCTACGTACCGATCAATCCTTGCGCTCCCAGCTCGGATACGCTGACCGCCACGGCCCGCGACATGCTGCCCTTTGCGAGTAACGTCGTCGCGACCGCCTCGTCAACCTGCACGAACATTCTTACCCCTGGCATTGCCGTTTCGACGCTCTGCCCCGCCGGGCCGGTGGGACCGGGCCAATTACTCGTCTTTTCTGGTTCCGTGACCAATACCGGGAATGTGACGCTGACTAACGTGACCGTCATGAGTGACCGGCCCGCGCCGAACACCGTCGTCTTCACCGCGGCCACCCTCGCGCCTGGGGCAATCGCCGATTTTACTGGAAGTTACACCGCTCCGACGAACTGCGCGGATCCGCACACCGTCACCGCGCTAGCCAATACGCTTTGCGGCGCGCCCGTTTCGACTGTGGCGACTGTGATCTGTCCGATCGTCACTTCGCCCCAAGTCAGCGTGACGGCGAGTTGCCCGGCCACGCCGCCCGGCCCGGGCGGGACGGTCACATACAGTGGAGCCGTCCAAAACACCGGCGACATTACCTTGACCAACGTGATCGTGATGAGCGACCGGCCAGCGCCCAGCACAGTGGTCTTTTCCACGCCGTCCCTCGCTCCCGGGGCGACGGCGAACTTTAGCGGGAGTTACGCCGTTCCCGCCGGTTTGTGCTCGGTGACCGCGAATCTATCGGTCACGGCGAAGGACGTTTGCACCACCGCCGCGGTTTCAAATGCGACGGCGATCACTTGCACGGTGGCAACGGCGCCTAACATCGCGGTTACTCTCACTTGTCCCCCGACCCAAGTCGCGACCGGCGGCCTGATAACCTACTCTGGAACCGTGCGGAACACCGGGAACGTCGCCCTCAGCAACATCATGGTTGTCAATAACCAGCCGGCGCCCAACACCGTCGTTTTCAGCGTCGGCAGCCTGGCGCCGGGCGCTTCGACCAACTTTAACGCAACCTTTACCGCGCCATCCGACGCCTGCTCGGTGGCCAGCACGGTCACCGCGAGCGCCAGTGACGTTTGCGCCGCGACGGTTGTCACGGCGAACGCGACGGCGACCTGCCCGCTGGTGGTCACGCCGCGAATCGTCGTGAGCCAAAGTTGTCCAGCGGTTCCCGTTGCCCTCGGCGGTCTGTTGACCTTCAGCGGCACGGTTAGCAACGCGGGCAACGTCACCCTGACCAACGTGGCGGTCGTCAACGATCACTCCGGGAGCGCGCCAGTCTTCACCGTCGCCACGCTGGCGCCCGGCGCGGTCGCGGCCTTCACCGGCAGCTACACTGTCCCGAATAATAATGCCTGCTCGATCACTTCGACGGTTACCGCCAGCGCCAACGACAAATGCGCCGGTACCCGGGTCACCGCCAGTTCCGCCGCCACCTGCCCGGTGCTGGGCGCGCCGACCATTGGAGTGGGGTTGGTTTGTCCCGTTACCGCGACTCCGCTCGGCGCGGTGTTGACCTATTCCGGCAGCGTGACGAATACCGGCAATATCACGATTACGAATGTCGTCGTGACCAGCGATTCGCCGACGCCCGGAACGGTCGTCTTCCGCCAGGCGACGCTGACGCCCGGAGTGGTGGTTCATTTCACCGGCAGCTATACCGTCCCGCAGACCAACGCCTGCTCCACGACCACGACGGTCACGGCGACCGCCAATGACCAGTGCGCCGGCGGCGTGCTGAGCTCCTCCGCCACCATTACCTGTCCGTTGATTACAGCGCCGCGAATTGTGGTTACCCAACTCTGCCCACCGACTCCGGCCGTCCCCGGCGGCTTGATCGCCTACAGTGGCATCGTGAGCAACGCTGGCAATATCACGCTGAACAACATCGCCGTCGTAAATACCCAATCGCCGGGCGCCAGCGTCTTCACGCTGGCCACCCTGGCGCCGGGCGCGACCGCGGGATTCAGCGGCAGCATCGTCGCTCCGCTTGACTCCTGCTCCGCGGCTTCCGTCTTGAACGTCACGGCCCAGGATCAATGCACTGGTCTCACGGTCAACAACAGCGTGACCACCAGCTGCCCGCTGGTGACGACTCCCCAGTTGGTCGTTACCAAGTCGTGCCCAGCCACGCCCGTCACGGAAGGCGGACAACTGGTCTTCACCGGCACGGTCACAAACACCGGCAACGTAACGCTTAACAACGTGTTCGTCGTGAACGACCGTCCGGCTGCGAACACGACGATCTTGGGACCAATCACCCTGGCTCCGGGCGCCGGAACGAACTTCACCGGAAGTTACACCGCTCCCCTCAATACCTGTTCGATCACCGATACTCTGACAGCCCGAGGACAGGACAAATGCTCGGGACTTTTCACTACCAATATCGTAACCGCCACCTGCCCGATCACGACGATTCCGAAGATCAGCGTGACTCTCGCCTGTCCGCCGGCCACGGCCGCGCCGGGAGCCTTGGTGACTTACCTGGGAACCGTGAAGAACGTAGGGAACGTGACGCTGAACAATGTGACGGTCGTCAACAATCTGCCAGGATCGAGCGCGTCAGTGAGCCCGGTCGTCTTCTCCATCGCCACTCTGCCGCCCGGTGTCACCACGAACTTCAATCTGACCCTGACTGCCCCGGCGGATTCCTGCTCGTTCACCACCTCGGTCACCGCGGCGGGCAGTGACAACTGCAGCGGCGTCGCCGCCTCGAACGTCGCGACGGCCACCTGTCCGCTCGCGACCGCGCCTCGTATCGCGGTGACCGAAAGCTGCCCGCTGGTTCCCGCCAGCCTCGGCGGCGTTCAAACCTTTAGCGGAACCGTCAGCAATGCCGGCAACGTAACGCTCACCAACGTGGTCGTGGTCGATGACCGCGCCGGGAACACACCGGTATTTACCGCGGCCACGTTGGCCCCCGGCGCCTCGGCGCCGTTCACGGGCAGTTTCACTGTGCCGCTGAATGCCGGGTGCTCGATCACCTCGGTGGTCACCGCGACGGGCAATGACAATTGCGTCGGAACGAAAGTTACCGCCAACGCGACTTCCGTCTGCCCAGTCCAAACCGCGCCGGCGATCTTCGTGTTGCAATTCTGCCCCTCGACCCCGCCGCCGCCCAACGGCATTCTCAACTTCAGCGGCATCGTCAGCAACTCGGGAAATATCACGCTGACCAACATCCAAGTCTTTAATGACAAGGCCGGCAGCGTCGCCATCTTCACGACCGCGACCCTCGCGCCCGGAGCCAGCGCCAACTTTACCGGCCACTTCACCGTGCCGCTGAATTGCTGCTCGGTCTCCAGCACGGCCACGGCCAAAGGGAACGACACCTGCACCGGCCAAACGGTGACGGTCACCGATACCGAGGTTTGCCCGGTCTCCAGCTCTCCCAGGATCACCATCACGAAAGTGTGCCCAACCGGAACGCTTGAGCCGGGTGACCTGCTCAAATACAGCGGCTCGGTCAGCAACGCCGGCAACATCACGCTCACGAACGTGACCGTCGTCAACAACGTTGGAGGTTCGACCTCGGTGGCTGGGATAACCCTGGCGCCGGGCGAGTCGGTCACTTACCGCGGCTCCTACACTATCCCAAATGACTTCTGCGGGACCGACACCGTGACCGCCACGGGAGTTGGCTACTGCAGTGGAACCACCGTGACCAGCTCGGCCACGACGACCTGCCCGATTGTGACGTCGCCCTTCATCGTCGTGACGAAGAACTGCCCGCTGGCGCCGACGCCGCGCGGCGGGCTCTTCACCTACACCGGCACGGTCAGCAATGGCGGCAACGTCACCCTGACGAACGTGTTCGTCGTCGATGACGCGCCGACCAACAATACTCCGGTCCTCGGTCCGATCACCCTGGCGCCTGGCGCTTCCGCCAATTTCACCGGCAGCTACGTCGCCGGAAGTGATTGGTGCGCCGTGCTCGACACGGTGACCGCGCGCGGTCAGGACACCTGTTCCGGCGCCAGCGTCACCGCCACGGCGTCAGCGCTCTGCCCGCTCCTGGCGACGCCGGCCCTGGCCGTGGCGAAATCCTGTCCGACCATCACGGTTTCCTCAGGAGGATTATTCACCTTCACCGGCGCCGTGACGAACACGGGTGACGTGACGTTGACCAACGTCATGGTCTTCAGCGCTCAAAGCGGCGCCAATGTGCCGATCGCTGGACCGCTTGAACTGGCGCCCGGTGAGTCGCATACGTTTGAGAGTACCTACGCCGTTCAGCTCGGCGACGCGCCGATGGCGGACATCGTGACGGCCACCGGCACCGATTCCTGCTCCAGCCGCACCGTGACGGTTCGCGCCAACTGCTTCGGCACGCTGGCTCAAGTCGTCTCGCCCGCGGTGGCGTCGGTCATCAGCGCCAACGGCATGGTGACCATCTCCTGGACCGCCACGCCCGGTGTGACTTACACGCTGCAAAGCAAGGATAGCGTAACAGATTCGGCTTGGGTTGACGTGCCGGGGAGCGTGACCGCCAACGGCGCCTCGGCATCGAAGACCGATGCCATGTCGGCCAGTAAACAGCGGATCTATCGCATCAAGGTCGCGCAGTAACGGCCGCGCGGGCAAGCCGAGCTGCCCAACCGAGGTTAGCGGAAAGGTTTCCGCCCCTCGGTTGGGCCAGGCGGCGGTGGCCGGCGAAAGCTCTCCTCACCATCAAACCACGAACCAGCAAATAGGGAACAAGATCGAATGAACCACAAGCTCCTCCGCGTTTCGCCGGCCGCGCTCCTCGCGGCTCTCACTTTTCTCGGCGCCGGACGATTCGCCCACGCCGGTGACGCACCCAAGCTCGACTTCGACCGGCTGGTTTACGACATCGGTAAGACTTCGGAAGTGGAAACGGTAGCCGGCGTTTTCAAATACACCAATTCCGGCACGGCCGTGCTGAAAATGGACCCGCCCAAACCCTCCTGTGGCTGCACGGTGGCCGGTCTGAAACCGGATACCCTGAACCCCGGCGAGACGGGCGAACTCTCCTTTACGCTCAACCTTGGACATTACCGGGCGACCATCGAAAAGCACATCACGGTCAAATCGAATGATCCCAAAACGCCCGAAGTGACGCTTTCAATCAAGGCCGACTACACGCCACTTTACGACGTGACACCGATGGCCATCATGGCCGATTTGCCGATGGGCCTCCACGAGACGAATCAAACGGTCACGATCACCCGGACCGATGGGAAACCGCTGAATCTCGCCAAATTGGAACCATCGAAGCCTTGGATCACCGCCCACCTCGAGCCGGGGGGGCTGCCGGGCTCCTCCACGGCCCAGGTGCGGGTCGGGGTCCAACGCGAGGGCGCCCCGCGCCGATTCAACGAGGCGATTCAGGTCTATGCTCTTGGGCGTACGAACAGTCCGGTCACGACGATTTTCCTTTATGGTCAGATGATGGGAGAATTGGCGGTGAGTCCGGAATCGGTCTATTGGAGCGTGACCGACCCGGCGAAGATCAAGAGCGAACGGCCGGAGTCGTTCGTCACCCGCCGCATCGCCATCCTTTCCGCGGACGGCAAGCCCTTTGAGCTGAAGAACCCACAAAGCTCACTCAAGGAAGTCCAGGTTGATCTGGCGCCGAAGGAGCACGGTCGCGCCTACGAGTTGGTGGCGACCCTAAAAGATGTCCCCAACGTGACCATCGGTGGCAGCATCTCATTTGAGACGTCGGTGGCGGCGCAGCCGAAGATGGAAGTGCCGGTTATCGTCAGCGTCCTGAAGCCCTCCCTGCAGTGAGTCGCCGACCAGCCATGCGTCGGCTGCCGGCTTGACCTTGAAGTATGCTCATCGATCGGCTGCTTCGCCAAGCGCTCCTGATAGTCGCGCTCGGGGCGGGCGTTGGTTTGGCGGCTAATCAGCTATCGCCCCGCGGCATCCCGCTGATCGCGCCGCCCGAGACGAAGCCTTCGAAGGCTGACTTCATCCCGCTGGAGGAAGCGCTCATGCTCTGGCGTCGCGGCGACGTCCTCTTCCTCGACGCGCGCGCGCCGGAAGACTACGCGTCCGGGCACATCGGGGCGGCGGTGAATCTTCCCGCCATGGAATTCGAGCAACGTTTTCCCCACTGGGCGCCCTTGCTCGCGCCGAACGGCCCCCTGGTGATTTATTGCGATGGCACGGAATGCGACCTGAGCCGGCGTTTGCTCCAGGAGTTGCAAGCTCGCGGTTTCACCAACGGGCGCATCCTCTCGAACGGCTGGACGGTTTGGCGGCAGGCTGGACTCCCGACCGCGACCGGCGAAGACCGATGAACTCCAAAGAGATCAGAAAAGGCGCCGCCATCACGTTGATCCTGCGCTGGCTCATCGGCGGCATCTTTCTCGCCGCAGGCGCCCTTAAACTTGCCAATCTCACCGCCTTCGCGGCGGACGTCAGCCATTATCGGCTCCTTCCGCGGGCGTGGCTGGAGCTGGCCGCGATCATCATTCCCGGCATCGAATTGGTGGCCGGCTTACTGGCGATCGCGGGGATTTGGACCCGGGCGGCCGCGCTGACGCTCGCCGCGCTCACGTCGATGTTCCTGGGCGCGATCGCGTCCGCCCTCGCCCGTGGCCTTAATATCGACTGCGGGTGTTTCGGGACGTTAGGCGGACGCCGCGCCGGAGTCGGGCACCTGGCGTTTGACTGCCTTATTCTTGCCGGCGCCGCTTGGCTGTTCGTCCGGGCCGACCGCCAACGCGCCGTCCGCAGCGCGTCCAACCTGAACTCGGCGCCTGTGACGGCATCACGAGGTGGGCGCCAGCACAACCCGAAAACCGACATTGGGACCGGGCACGGCGGGATCGCCCGAACTCCGGCTGGCGGACCGGCAGAAACGGTTAAGCCCTTTCCAGCTTCCGCCGCGGACGACCCGCTCGGAGCCAAGGAGTCCGCTCAGGGGATCTATTAAAAAGCCGCCCAAGTAGGACGGCGAGTACCAATCGAGGCACCATTCCCATACGTTTCCGTGCATATCGTACAGGCCCCACGGATTGGGTAGTTTTTGGCCGACCGGGTGGGTTGTGTCCCCGCTATTCGAACCGTACCAACAATAATTGGCCAGGCCCGAATAGTCTGGATCATCGCCGTAACTGAAGCGAGTGGTCGTCCCCGCTCGCGCGCCATACTCCCATTCCGCCTCCGTTGGCAGTCGATACGCGTATCCGGCGGGGAGACGCCCCGCCAGCTTTTCCGCGGCGGTGAGACGTGCGCAGTAGTTCGTCGCGTCGAGCCAACTGACGGTCTCGACCGGGCGGTTCAAATCGCCGGCGAAACTGCTGGGATTCACGCCGGTAATCGCCAGGTACTCGGCTTGACTGACTTGGAATTGTCCCATCCAGAAACCCTGGGTGAAAGTAATCGCCGTCTGCGGCCCTTCATCCAGCGCCCGGTCTTGTTCGAAGATTGGGCTTCCCATGGTATAGGAGCCGGGATTGATCCAGACTAGTTTGGGCGGTGGCGTGTCCCACGTGACACGATAGAAACGGCGCGCGGCGCTGGCGGGAAGATTGGTGTCGATCAATACGAACGGGCTGCTCGGCAGGACGAGCGTACTCATCGTCGTCCAAACTCCCGTGGCGCCAAGATCATCCGAATACTGGACGTGAAACAACGTTCCCACCGTCCCCGTGATTCGGATTTGAGGAAGCAGTTGAATACCGTCCACGCTGACGGGGGCGGACGATCCGGCTTGGCACCTGATCCAGAGCGAAAGAGAAGCAACCAGCAGGATCCGACCGCAGAATCGGATGAGCTTGGTTAGTCGATGGTTGGAGTGTTGAGTTGTTTCGCGGTTCTTCTCAGACGTTTGGTTCATCTAATAAACGGGCAGCAGCAAGCATTTCTCAGTCATAATGACCAGCCGTGACAAGCAGGATCGATGCCAGATTACCCCGCTAAGGCGCGAAAGTTAGGGCTGCTGGAAAGCGTAACCACTTGGCGTCGAACGTCACTGGGGTAATCACCCCGGGTCGTTCGATCTTTTTTGCCCGCCTTATTCGTGCGGGCCAGAGGGGGAATTCTGGTTATTCTCAACCAACATCGATGGGTCCAATGACAATTCTTACCCAACCGCTGCGTTTATCTACTGATCGCCCGGCGGCAGGCTCGTTGTGGCCTCCCTCGGTTCGAACCCGCCACCCGTGGAGGCCGATCACGGCGCGATTCAGCCCCGAGTCGGCGCTCAGTTGGTCGCTACTGGGTTGCCACTCGCCGGAATAACGAGGTCTTGACCCCGTATTAATTCGCCCGCGTTTGAACTATTTATTACCGAGCGTATTGTGGTATCAGACTGAGTTCCTCGAACGGATAACCGCAGGCGCCTGAAGACCGCGCGCGACCCAGCCCGATGAGTCGGACCTTCGTCGATGAACGGGGCGAGCGTGCGTCGCCAAGCAGAATGAAGCCGCCTGAAAGCCTGAAGCCCGCCAACCGGGTCATCCGCATCCTCATGCTGGAAGACAACGCCGCTGACGTGGAGCTAACCAGGCGCGCGCTGCAAAAAGACGGCCTCCATTTTACGCTCGAACGGGTCGAGACCGAGGAAGCATTTCTGCGCGAGCTTACGCTGCGCCCACCCGACTTGGTGTTGACCGATTCGGCGTTGCCTGCTTTCGACGGTCGGAGCGCGCTGGCGCTGCTGAAGCAAACCTGTCCGACCATACCGCTCATCTTCGTCACGGGGACCATGGGCGACGAGGCGGCGATCGAAACCATCAAGAACGGAGCCGAGGATTACGTGCTCAAATCACACTTGAACCGGCTGGCCCCGGCGGTCACACGGACGCTTCGTCAGGCTCTCGAGCGCGTGGAGCGGCAAACGGCTGAAGCGCGGCTGCGCGAAACACACGAACAACTGCGCGCGTTGTCCATCTACTTGCAATACGTGCGCGAAGAAGAACGCGCGACGATCTCCCGCGAGGTTCACGATGAACTCGGTCAGGCGTTGACCGGCCTGAAATTCGACTTGGTCGCGATCGCCCACGAGCTGCCGCCGGATGCCGGTCGTACGCTGGCGAGGCTCCGGGAGACGGCGAGCCAGATCGACAGCCTGATCCGCGCAGTTCGCCGCATCGCGACGGCGCTGCGTCCTGGAGTCCTGGACGATTTGGGCTTGGGCGCCGCGCTGGACTGGCAGGCCAGAGAGTTCCAGAGTCGGACCGGCATCCTCTGCCATGTGCGCGCCTCGAAAAGGCTTTCCCCGCTCGATCAGGATATGAACACCGCCTTCTTCCGCATCTTTCAGGAAGCGCTTACGAACGTCGCGCGTCACGCGGGGGCGACACGCGTTGAGGTGCGACTGAAGGAACACAGCGGCCAGTTGACGCTCGAGGTGAGCGACAATGGACGTGGAATACTTCCGGACGAAATCACCAACACAAAATCAATCGGCCTTCTGGGGATGCGCGAGCGAGCGTCACTTTTGTCCGGCCGGGTTGTCATTCGCGGCCGGCCGGGGCGAGGCACCACCGTGAGCGCCAGTATTCCCATCAGCCGGGACGGAATCGCCGCCTCCGGCGCGCGCGACAGCCGCCGCCAGAAGCAAGAGTGAACTCACTAGCTCCGGTCGCGTCGTCGGTTGACTCCGTCGTCAATCTGCAGACCGCTCCTTCGCGCGTCGCGCCGGGCAACGGCTACTGACTTAGACCGCCGCCGCGAGTTTCAATGGGGTCGGCGGAGAGAGCGGTACCTCTCTGCGTTGGCCCTCAATGATCCCTTTCGCGATGGCATAGCGGGTCAGGCCGGCGATATCGTGGATATTCAGTTTATTCATCACCTGTTGACGGTGCTTTTCGACGGTCTTGATGCTGATGCATAGTTCGCCGGCGATCTGCTTGTTGGCTCGTCCCTCGGCGATCAATTGCAGAACCTCGGATTCGCGAGAGGTGAGCCGCTCCGCGGTCTTGCCGGCGGGTTTGCCGCTGAGAAAGGCCCGCCGGTACTGCTCGACGACCCGTTTTGAGATCGAAGGGCTGAAGAAGGCGTTGCCTTTGTACGTTTCACGGATCGCCTTCAGCAGATCCGTCGTCGCCGTCTGTTTTATCAGGTAGCCCACCGCGCCGGCCTCGGTCAATTGTTCGACGTATTCGTCATCGCTATACGACGAGAGAATCAAGACTTTCGCGCTGGGAACCTCACGGGTGATTTGGCGGGTGGCCTCGATGCCGTTCAGCAGCGGCATGGCGATGTCCATGACGACCACGTCCGGGCGAAGGCTTTTGGCCAACTGCACGGCTTGGCGGCCGGTTTCCGCTTCGCCCACCACCACGATGTCGTGCTCGACTTGCAGGAGCGCCCGCAGTCCTTGGCGCACCACCGTATGATCGTCGGCCAACAAAACATTTATTTTCATAACGATCTTTCCAGAATCGCCGGAATTTCCTTCCCCTCCGGCTATGTTAATACCCTGCCCGGGCGGCGTTCGCGGCCTATCGGCCGTCGTCGCCGTGCAAGTGTCGAACCCCGCGCGCCGGCTTCGTTGCGACCGGAAGGTCCAGTCGCACGAGCGTTCCTTTTCCGGGAGCAGATTCCACGCCAAGGTCGCCTCCGACCAGGCGCGCCCGCTCCTTCATTCCCAGAATCCCAAGATGCCGCGTCTCTCCGCCAAAATCGGGGCGGGGCGGCCGGAATCCGCGACCGTTGTCCCGAATCAGCAGTTGAATCCGGCCTTCGCGCTCATCAATCACCACGTCCACTTTGCTGGCGCCCGAATACTTCGCGACGTTGTTGAGGCTTTCCTGGGCCACACGGTAAACAACGGTCTTCTGCTCCGCGTCGAGACGCTCGATGCTCGGTTCCGCCTTCAGCCGCACCGGGATGCCGGTTCGTCCCGAGAACGCCTTCGTGTAGGCGCGGAGCGCCGGGCCGAGGCCCAATTCGTCCAGCATCGCCGGCCGAAGCTCGCGCGCGAACCGATGGACCGCCTCGGCCGCCTGCGTCAGGAGGCTCTGGGAATCACGAATGCGCTTTTGGATCGGCGCGTGCTTCGCGGCGCCGTTCTGGCTGACGGCCGCCAGATTCATGTTGATCGCCGTCAGCGTCTGGCCCACCTCATCGTGAAGCTCGCGGCTGAAGCGCTTCCGCTCCTCCTCCTGAACCCGCACGATCCGGTTGGACAAATTACGCAGGTTCTCCTGCATGACGCACGCCTCCTTGAAGAGTAATCGATAGTGGTCTTTGCTTTCGCGCAGGGCCTCCTCCGCCTGTTTCCGTTCGGTCATGTCCCGCGTGACCTTGACATAACCGCGTAGTTTGCCACCCAGCCGGATCGGCGCGATCACGGCGTTAGCCCAGAAACGGGAGCCATCTTTTCGCAGTTGCAGGCTCTCATGCTCGAAACGGCCCTGGCGGAGGGCTTCCCTAAGGTCGCGCTCAGGCCGGCCGCGCCTGGCTTCGGCGGTCAGGTAAAAACAGCCGAAATGCCGCCCGAGAATCTCCGCGGCGGAGTAGCCGAAGATCCGCTCGGCGCCGGGATTCCAGCTTCCGACGCGCCCGATCGGATCGAGCATCAGGATCGAGTAATCTTTGACCCCGGAAACCAGCAGGCGGAAGCGTTCTTCACTCTGACGCAGCGCCTCAACCGCCGCCTTTCGTTCCGTGATGTCCGTGGCGATGGCGCAGAGCGCGTAGATCCGGCCCTGCGCGTCCCGTAGCGGGAATTTCGAGACCATGCTCGTGTGCGGTCCATCGTGGTACTGGGCTATTTCCTCGAATTCCCGCGGCTCGCCCGCCTTGAGCGTCGCGCGGTCATTCGCCCGAAAACGGGCGGCCTGGGTCGCGCTGAACAATTGCCGGTCGAGCCGGCCCACCACCCGCGAGCGCTCGATTTTGAACGACCGCTCAAACTGTTGGTTGACGTGCAGATACCGGCCCTGGAGGTCTTTGAGCGCGATGATCGCGGGACTGTGCTCGAGGATCGCCTGCAGGCGTGCCTCGCTGTTCGACAGAGCCAGTTCCGCCTCCTTGAATTCGGTGACGTCATGATCGGTGCCGAACAATCGGACCGCATGGCCGGCGTCGTCGAGCACGATCCGGCCCTGGGCGTAGAGTATCCGGACGACCCCATCCGGGCGAACGATTCGATGATGCAAGGCGATTGGCCGCGCGTCCGCGACTCCGTTGCGGATGTGGTCGCGCACCCGCTTCCGATCTTCCGGGTGGGTCAGGCGGAGAAAGCTGGTCAAGGTAAGGCGCTGGTCGGGCTTGAGTCCGTAAACCCGGTAGAGTTCCGCCGAGCAGTCAACGACATTCGTTCCGATATTCCACTCCCAACTGCCGAGATGCGCCAGTTGTTCCGCCCGGGCCAGGAGCAACTGGCTTTTCGCGACCTTCTCCTCGGCCGCGCGGCGCTCGGTGATGTCGCGCGTCACGATAATGGCGTGCGTAATTCGTCCGCCCGACGAGTAGGGAGAGTAACTGACGTCGAAGTAACGGCGGCCTAACGAGGGCGTCTCGAACCAGGCCTGAGTGTGGACATCCTCGCCTTCGAAACAGCGTCTTAGTTCCGCCTGGATCGCCTGGTTGAAGCCCGTTTCACCCCAAATCTCCGCCACCGTTCGGCCCAGAATCAGCTCCCGTTTCAGCCCGAGGCCGCGGCAGAACGCGTTGTTCGTCGCCACATAGACCAAATCGGAATTGATCAACGTCATGAAATCACGCGAGTGGTTGACGATCGCCTCGTACCGCCGCCACATCTCCTCCAGGCGCTGCCGTTCGGCGATCTCACGTTCCAGGCGCCGGTTCGCCGCGGCGAGCTTTTGATTGCGGTCCTCCAGGTCCGAAATCAGTTGCTGCATTTTGGCGTTCGCCTCGCGGAAGCCCCGGTGCGCCGCCTCGAACGGCAGCAGAACCTCCATAAAAAACGTCTCCGCCGCGTTGAGCGCGCGGGAAACATAGTCCGGGGACGCCGCGGCAAATAGGATGCGCGTGAGAGCCACCTGATGGGCGCGCGCCACGTCGAGCACCCCCGCGCCGGCGGCGATCGCCTTGCGTCCCAGCTCGTACGCCCGCTGCAGTTCCGCTTCCTGCTCCTCGCGGGCGAGGTAGCGGCGCAACTGCCGGTAATAGTCCGTGACCAGGCGTTTTTGGGACGCGTCGCTCATAGGGCCAGTCCCTTAAATCGCGCGACCAGCACCAAGCCATCATCCGTCCCCTTGAAGCAATTGGCCAGCAGTCGTTCGGCCAGGGACTGCGCGGATTCCGCGGAAAACGTCTGGCGCTCGAGTAACTCCGGGCGGATCCCATCGGTGGCCAGGATCAGCAGATCGCCCCGGCCAATGGATACGACGCTGGCGCCGAGAAGGGGCAGTTGATAGCCGACCATGCCGCCGCGCAGTAGCACGCGTTCGACCGGCGGGGTCGCCAAGGGATCCGCTCGCAGGAGCATCCCTTCGACATTTCCCACTCCAATCCACGTTAGGGTCGCCTCGAGCGCATGAATCGCGACCAGCGTCATGACGGCGCCCCGGGTCTCCGCCAAAGCCACGTGGCAGCGTTTGACCAGCCGGATAACCGGCTCCTCCGGATGCGCGGCGAGCGTCGCGACCGCGCGGCGGGCGGCGTCCGTCGCCTCTTCTCCATGACCGACCCCGTCAACGACCGCGACCAAGGCGCCGTTGTTAAACGGGGAGATCAAATGGAGATCGCCGGAATTCGCCTGTCCCGGAAAAGCCCGAGTGGCCACGGCGGACTCCAAAAGTCCAATCGGTGCGGTGGTTTTTTGTAGCATCTCAATGCAGCCATTTCCTCATGGTCACCGTCGTTCCTTTGCCCACTTTAGAAACGATTTCAAATTCGTCCACCAGCCATTTTGCCCCCGGCAAGCCCACTCCGAGACCCTTGCGGGTCGAAAAGCCATACTGCATGGCTTGCGGCACGTCGGGTATTCCCGGACCGTCATCACGCGCCACGATTTGAATGCCGTGCCGGCTTCCCTGCTGCACCGCGCGGAGAACGATCTCGCCGCCCTTGGCGTGGTCCACGATATTCCGCGCGACTTCCGAGATGGCGGCCGCGACCAACGTCAGGTCGGCCCCCTGAAAACCGAGTTTCATCGCCAGCGTCCGTCCCTGCTGCCGGGCGGTCACGATATCGATGGCGGACTTGATCGTTATCAGGATCTCACTTCCCATTTTTCCGGTCTTTCCGCTTTTGCAGGTTCAGAAAACTGAGACCCTCTTCCAAGTCCAGCGCTGTCCCGACCCCCTCGAGCGTCAATCCCAGTTGCACCATGGCGAAGGCGACATCGGGTTGAATCCCCACGATGACCGTCTGCGCCCCCCGAAGCTGGAGCATGTGCGCGATTGTTCGCAAGGTCCGCGTCGCGAATGAATCGATCACGTCCAGCACGGTGACATCGATGATTACCCCGCGCGAACGGAACTGACCGACGCGCACGGCCAGATCGTCCCGTAGTTGCAACAAATCGGCGTCCGAAAGCACCGATTGGATGCTGGCGATCAGATACTCGCCTTGCTTTAGAATAGGAACATGCATGTTCGGCGCTCAGCCGGCGGCCTCGGTGACGGGCGCGGGCGTTATGATGAGCTTATAGCCCAGGAGCAATTCCGCCTCCTCGATGCCGCCCTGAAGGTCGCCGACCGCGTTCATCTTGCTCAGGTCCACTCCGATGGTCACCAGCGTCTGCGCGATCTCCGACGAGAGGCCGGTGATGATCACGCTGGCGCCCATCAACCGCGACGCCTCGACCGTTTGGACGAGGTGGTTGGCCACGGTCGAATCGATGGTCGGCACGCCGGTGATGTCCACCACGACGACTTTCGCCCGGTTCTGCCGGATCCCGCGCAGCAATTGCTCCGTCAATTGTCGGGCGCGCTGTCCGTCGATCACGCCGATGATCGGCAGGATCAGCAATCGCTCCCGCACCTGCAAGACCGGCGTCGAGAGCTCCCGGATCGCTTCCTGTTGTTGACGGATGATGCGCTCGCGTTCCTGGACGAAGCTGACCGCGACGGTATTGGCGATCCGGTTCGCGGCCGGTTCATACGCGTCCAACACCCGATTCAGGAGGTCGAAATCCGCCTGGTACTTTTTAAACAGCGAACGCGCCAGGACGTCCCGCAGCAGCAGGACGATGCCGACGACTTCATGCGTCTCCACGCCGCGCGGAATGATTCGCTCCGAGAGGTTGCGCGCGTAGGCCTGCAGCGCCTCGACGCTGCCCGTCTCGAGCACCTCGACGTAGTTGTCGTAAACGGATGTCGCCTCGGAGAAGATTTCGTCTTTGCTCATCGCCGTGAGCAGTTCCGCGTCGGTGATGCGCCGCGCCCACTCCTCGCGCAATTGCGTGCGGTTTTGCCTCAGGTGGGCCACCAATTCGCGCAGCAGCGCGGCGCTGGACTCGGTGGACGCCGCGGCGGCTTTCGGTGGGTTTGATCGATCGCTTTTTCGTTTCATGTAGTGACTCGCTTTCGTCCAGCGATTTCGTCGCCTAATTCTCGTTCCCGAAGTGACGGCGCTGAACGGTCCTAGGTGTCCTATTTCGAGACCGGCTCCAACATGGGGTAAAACCCTACTCCGTCACGCGGCGCTTTCAACTCTGGAGTCCCGCTCGGCCGGTTCCGCGCCGGACGTCGGCGAGACGACTACGTTTTCGCCACCGCGACCTCGTGTTCACCGCCCCGCGTGGCGTCGAGCGTCAATTCCTGAGCCGCCACCGCGCCCACCGAAAAGCCTGGCTGCCCACCGTGAGGCCCGCCCGGGATTCCCGGAGTCTCATAGCGGGAGGCGAAAAACCCGAGCCGCGCCCGCCGCGCCATTTCCCGCAGGTCATCGCGCAGGCGCCACCAGTCATTCAGGTTCGATCCCCGCGGAGCCATGACCACGAGCGCGGACTCAAACTCGGACGCGCGGGGCAGGCCGGACTCAATCCAAGCGCGAAGTTCCCGGGTTAGGCGGAAGCCGCCGCTGACCGCCAGCGCGACCAGGCAGGCGCCCCGCAATTGCGCTTCCGCGCGTTTTCGGACGATGGGAAGATGGAGGACATCATAGCGCCACGCCGCGCAGACAAGCTTGACCCGTCCCGCGAATTTCGCGGTGATCTGACGGCAGAAACCCACGGCATGCGCGCCCGACGACTGATCCTCATAGACCAGGAAGACCGGTAGCTTGAGCGCGGAGCGGCTGGGCGCGCGAGCGGGAATTTTGTTGCTGGCCGAATTCTGCCTGGGTGTCTCCTCCCGCAGGTCGATGATTCTCGCAATTCTTGAATCCATCAGGGAACTGTCGCGCGCCATGAAATGAGGGTAGGCGCAGAGGGCGCAACTTGATAGTGGGTCTTCACCCCAAAACGCAACGTTTCCGCCTCGGCGGAGTCCCGGCGCGCAGGCATTCGACCGCGATCATAACCGAGCCGCTGATCGGGCGCGCGCGCTTGGGAGGTGGGAACGGTCGCAGTTGTAAGAACGGCGGAGAAAGCCTCGAACGGCGCGCCGGGCGCCGGCTATTTCGCCGGAGGTTCGACGCTCTTATGTTCCAGGTTTACATCAAGGTGGTAGTCCGACGGCGCCCCGGCGTTCGCCGAGCCTAGCTGCAACCGTTGACCACCCTTGAGGTCTGACCCATACACGCCGCGGCGCATCCAGTCCACCCGGCGCGCCACCGCATACTCGTCCTGCAATTTGCGCATTTGCGTACGGAGCGCGGCCAGATCATTGAACCGCCGCTCCAACTCAGCTTTCTCACCCCGCAATTGGGCTAATTCCCGCAAGAGGAATTCTTTGTCGCCCTGCGCCGTGGCCAGCTTATGCTCGGTTTCCGAGATTCTTACGTTCAACGCGGTGACCTTCTCGGTAAGCGAACTCATCTGCTTTTCGACGTCGTCGTTTTGATGCTCCAATTCCCTGATGCGGGCCTCGCTTCGCGCCGACTCTTCCTCGGCCGCCTTGGCGTTGGCCGTGAGTTGCGACTCCGCGGTGGAAAGCTGATTCGACGCGGCGCTCAACTCCCGCGCGATGGCCGTGATTTCATTGGTTTTCGCCGCCAGGGTTTTTTCCAACTGACCGTTGACGTCGCGTTGTTCCGTGAGGCGGGCGGTGGTTTGGACCCATTCGTTCGACATCAGGCGCATGCTCGCTTCATATTCGCGGGTTTGATTCTGGGTTCGAACGTGGCTGTGAACCAAGGCGACCCCCAAGGCCACGGCCGCCACGGAGGCTCCAACGGCAAAGATGGAAGTTTTCATACTCTTACAACGTCGCCCGTCCGCGGGCGCTGGTCTATTGGGGTGAAACCCGGAGCGGCAGGTAAGGCGCCGCCGCCCCTGGGCGCCCGCAGGGCGGGGAATCAATCAGAAAGGGATCGGCGCCCGCGGCAACCGCGGGTGGGGAGGGAAAAGCAGAGCCGCCAGATCCACAAGCTTTTGACCGGAAAGACGCAGTCGCAGTCGCTGACGAACGCCGCCTCCGACCCGATTACGAACCGTGAAGCCAGCGAACTCGGCCTGCGCCGTACGGCGGTCCGTCGCGGTCGCCAGCGCGCGAATCAGCGCCAGGTCCTCGGCGAAAAAATCTGGTCGCAGCCACGTCAGTAACGGGCGGAGCAGGCGGGCGTGCCGATACAAGCAGGCCCGCAATACCGCTTCCTCGTAATCGTCCGCGGGACAACCAAACAGACGACAGCAGGCCGTTTGAAAATCGGGTAATGGCTTCAACCCATCCGCCGCCGCGCGGCTTTCGTTGAGTTTGCGCTGAGGCGTTGATTTCTCCCGGAGGGACGGGATCAGGCTGGGATTTGGCGCCGTGGATTTCACCGGTAGTCTGGTCTCAGGACACTCTGACTGGCCGGGAATAGTATTCGACGCGTCGCGACCGACGACCAGAGCGGTCATCACCCCATATTGTCCGGATGACCCACCCCATGGGGCCAATTTGGTGGGAAATCTCGTCATGGAGGGAGCCGTCCTCGGCAAATCTCGAAAAGTGGAACTTCGGCCACGCCAAAGGGCGGGCGAATTCCCGGGGACCGACTGGCCAAACGGAAGCGTAGCGGGGCCTAAGGCGGAAGCGGTTCGCTGCCTTTTATCTTCGGGTCCCGTTCCTTCTTAACGCGATGCCGCTCCAAGGCCATCTCGATGGTCGCTCTCAGGGTGCGTTCGTCGAAGGGTTTGACGATGTATCCGAACGGTTCGGCGAGTTTGGCCAGTCGCAGCGTGGCGTCGTCCGCAAAGGCCGTCAGGAATACCACTGGAACGTCGAGTTTAGCGCGAATCTGCCGCGCGGCGGCGATGCCCGTCAGTTTCCCGGCGAGCATGATGTCCATCAGGATGAGATCCGGTTTGCTTTCCAACGCCAGCGGGATCGCCTCCTCACCGGTACTGCAACGGCCAGTCACTTGATACCCCATGCGCAAGAGCCGGGTCTGGATGTCCAACGACACAACCAGAACATCCTCAACCACTAGAATCTTGGACTTGGGATTGGGCATGGGTCTTTCCGGCGCCCGACGGTAGAGCGTCGGCTTGGGAAACTCAATCGAAATCGGATGGCGCGCCGCAAATTCGGGCTCACTACTCGGATTCATCTTCATCACGCCCGACCATTCGTTTGATTGCCCCGATCCGGGAACTTGCCACCGGCTCACTCGCGGCCCCTGAACACCACCCGGAACTCCGTTCCGTGGTTGCCGCCGCCGCACGAGAGCTTCCCTTTGATCTGCTCGCTCAGCAGCGTCACGAGTTGCAGCCCCAGCGTCGATGCGTCCGCCGGATCAAAACCACTCGGCATGCCGGGACCGTCATCGCCGACCGTAAGGGTGTATTCGGAATCCGGCGACGCTTTCAAGGCGACCCGGATGACGCCATCGTCCCGGTCCGGGTAAGCGTATTTGAGGGAATTGGACACCAATTCGTTTATGATCAGCCCCAGCGGCACCGCGGTATCAATCTCTAGAAAAATCGGATCCAGCGAGCACTCAATCACCACGCGCGAGGTGACGGACGCGTAAGTGCCGCGCAGCATCGCGGTGAGAGACGTGATGTACTCGACAAAATCGACGCGCGAGATCGAGTCGGATTGGTAAAGCTTCTCATGGATCATCGCCATCGACTGGACGCGGGTCTGGCTTTGCTGGAATACGGCGACGATTTCCGGGTGGGTGAGCCGTTCGGCCTGAAGGTTCAGCAGGCTGGAGATGACTTGAAGATTGTTTTTAACCCGGTGATGGATTTCCCGTAGCAGCACCTCCTTTTCGCGGAGCGCGGCTTTGACGACCGTTTCGTTTCGCTGGCGTTCCGCCAGCTCCGCGCGCAACGCGGCCGTTTTGGTCAATTCGACGAAGACCGCGACTTTTGATCGTAGGATCGACGGGTTGACCGGTTTGTGAAGGTAGTCCACCGCGCCGGCGGAATAGCCTTCGACCGCGTGTTTGTCTTCCTGGTAATACGCGGTCAGGAAGATGATCGGGACATGCCGGGTTTTCTCGCGCTGCTTGATCAATTGGGCGAACTCCAATCCGCTCATCCGCGGCATGTTTACATCCAGTACGATGACCGCGAACTCGTGGTGCAGCGTCGCCAACAACGCCTCGTCCCCCGACAACGCCCGGACCAAATGATACTCCGGGGAAGTCAGGATGCTTTCCAGCGCGGTGAGGTTCTTGGGTTCGTCATCGACCAGCAGGATTTTGACTGGCTCGCTCATTCGAGATCAGCGATAGAGCCAGACGCGCAGCAAGGAGAGCAACTGCTCGATATTCACCGGTTTCGCGATGTAGTCCGAGGCCCCCGCTTCCAGGCATTTTTCCCGGTCCCCCTTCATCGCCTTGGCGGTCAACGCCAGGATCGGCAGGGCGCGCAGCTTGGGATCTTTGCGAATTTCCCGCATGGTCTGGTAGCCATCCATTTCGGGCATCATGATGTCCATCAGCGCGACGCTCAGTTCGGGGGTGTTTTGAATCAGTTCGATGGCCTGCCGCCCGTTGGTGGCGGAAAGCACGTCCATTTTTTGATTCTCCAGCACGGTGGTCAGGGCAAAGATGTTTCGCGCGTCGTCGTCCACGATCAACACCTTTTTTCCCGCCAGCGCTTCGTTTGTCTGATGCAGGCGGGCGAGCATGCGTTGCTTCGCTTCGGGAAGCATCGTGGTCACGCGATGGAGAAAGAGCGCCGTCTCGTCGAGCAGACGCTCCGGTGATTGGACGTCCTTCAAGACGATGCTTTTCGCGGCCGATTTGAGCCGGCTTTCCTCGGCGGGCGTCAACTCCTTGCCCGTGAATACCACCACCGGGAGGTCCCGCAAACTGGCCTCCTCGCGAATCCGATCGAGCAGCTCGAAGCCCGACATGTCCGGCAGCCTCAAATCGAGGACCGCGCAATCAAAATGCCGGTCATAGAGCGCCTCGAACGCCGCCGCGCCCGTGCCGACCGCGGTGATCTGGACATCGCTGTGGCCCAGCAGTTCGACAATGCTTTCGCGCTCCAGTTCATTGTCCTCGACCACGAGCAATTCCTTGGTTCCGCGCGCCGCGAAGGCCTTCATGCGATCGAAAGCCTGCTCGAGGCCCTGGGTTGTCGCGGGCTTGACCAGGTACGCGAAGGCGCCGCGGGAAAGCCCGTGCCGCCGCTCCTCTTCGACGGTGATGATCTGAACCGGGATATGCCGGGTGAACGGATCCATCTTCAGGTTGTTCAACACCGTCCAGCCGAGCATGTCGGGCAGGAAGATATCGAGCGAAATCGCCGTCGGCTGGTACTGCCGGGCCAGCGCCAGCGCCACCGCGCCCCGGTTGGCCACCAGCCCCTTGAAGCCTTTGCCCCGCGCCAACCCGAGGAGGATGCGGGCATAATGCGGATCATCATCCACGATGAGCAGCGTGACGTCGCCCGGCTGGATTTCCTCACGATCGTCCGGGATGGATTCCTCGCGCGCGACCGGCAGGACCGGCAGCGAAGTGGACGCCGGCGGCGGCATCGTCGCGCCCGCCGGGCTGACGCGAGCCGTGGCCGGGCCGGTATAGTTCTGCGGGAGGTAGAGCGTGAAATTGCTCCCTTGGCCCACCGTGCTCTGGAGCCGGATTTCACCGCCGAGGAGATTCGCCAATTCGCGGCTGATCGCCAGACCGAGGCCCGTTCCGCCAAACTTCCGGCTGGTTCCGGCGTCGGCTTGCTGGAAGGCCTCGAAAATGATCCTCTGCTTTTCGGCGGGAATACCGATGCCGGTGTCGCGCACCGAGAACGCCAGCACGCTCTGGGCCCGGTTCAGCACCGGGTGGTCCACGCTCCAGCCCTCGGCCACCGCGCCCACGTGCATCGAGACATGGCCATGCGCCGTGAACTTCAACGCGTTGGAGAGAAGATTCTTCAGGATTTGCTGCAGGCGTTTCGGATCGGTGGTGACGCCGCGCGGCAGGTGCGGGTCGAATTCGACCGAGAAACCAAGCGACTTGGCCTCCGCCATGTGGCGGAAGCTCCGTTCAATCGAATCGCGCACGCTCGAAAGCGCCACTTCCTCGGCTTCCACGGTGACCGTTCCAGACTCGATTTTGGAAAGGTCGAGAATATCGCTGATCAGATTAAGCAGATCCGTGCCCGAGGAATGAATATTGCGCGCGAACTCGACCTGGCGGCCCGACAGGTTCCCGGCGGCATTCTCCGCCAATTGCTGGCCGAGGATCAGGATGCTGTTGAGCGGGGTGCGCAGTTCGTGCGACATGTTCGCCAAGAACTCGGATTTGTATTTGGAGGTCAGCGCCAGTTCCTCGGCTTTTTCCTCGAGGGCGCGCCGGGCCAGCTCGACCTCCTTGCTCTTCCGTTCGACCTCGACGTTTTGTTCCGCCAACTGCTTGGCCTTTTGCGCCAATTCCTCGTTGGTTTGTTGCAACTCGGTCTGCCGCGTCTGCAACTCGGCGGTCAATTGTTGGGATTGTTCGAGCAAACCCTCGGTGCGCATGTTGGCCTCGATGGTATTGAGGACGGCGCCGATGCTTTCGGTCAATTGCTCGAGGAACGCGAGGTTGGTGGCGGTGAACGCGCGCAGCGAGGAAAGCTCGATGACCGCGCGCGTCTGGCCTTCGAAGAGCACCGGCAGCACCACAATGTTCAATGGGCTGGTCTCACCCAGGCTGGAATGAATGCGCGTGTACTCCGGCGGCACGTTGGTCAGCAGAATCCTCTGCTTTTCAAACGCGCACTGGCCGACCAGGCCTTCCCCCACGCCGAAACGTTCCGGCTGTTCGCCCCGGCGGCGATGGGCGTAGCTGGCCAGGAGTTTGAGATACAGATCGTCGCCGGCGCCCTCCATTTGGTAGATCGTTCCCTGCTGCGCTCCGACCAGGGGCGCCAACTCGGAGAGCAGCATCTGACCGACCGTGAGCAGATCGCGCTGGCCTTGCAACATGCGCGTGAATTTCGCGAGGTTCGTCTTGAGCCAATCCTGCTCCTGGTTTTGCTGCGTGGTGACGCGCAGGTTGTCGATCATGGTGTTGATATTGTCTTTCAACTCGGCCACCTCGCCACGGGTTTCCACCTGGATCGAGCGGGTCAGGTCGCCCTTGGTGACGGCGGTGGCCACTTCCGCGATGGCGCGAACTTGAGTGGTCAAATTCGCCGCCAGGAGATTGACGTTCGCCGTGAGGTCCTTCCAGGTACCAGCGGCGCCGGGAACGTTCGCCTGGCCGCCCAGGCGGCCTTCGACGCCGACCTCGCGCGCGACGTTGGTAACCTGTTCGGCGAACGTCGCCAGGGTGCCCGTCATGTTGTTGATCGTCTCCGCGAGCGCCGCGACTTCCCCTTTGGCCTCGACCGTCAGTTTCTGACGCAAATTGCCGTCCGCGACGGAAGTGACGACCTTGACCACGCCCCGAACCTGGTCGGTCAAGTTCGCGGCCATGACGTTGACGTTGTCGGTCAAGTCCTTCCACGTTCCCGCCACGCCGGGCACGATGGCCTGGCCGCCCAGCTTGCCCTCGGTGCCGACTTCGCGCGCCACGCGCGTCACTTCGGCCGCGAACGCGTTCAACTGGTCCACCATGGTGTTGATGGTGATCTTCAATTCGAGGATTTCACCTTTGACGTCCACGGTGACTTTGCGCGAAAGGTCGCCGCGCGCGACCGCGGTGGTCACTTCGGCGATGTTGCGGACCTGCGCGGTCAGGTTGCCACCCATCGCGTTGACCGAGTCGGTCAAATCCTTCCAGGTGCCGGCCACGCCCGGCACGACCGCCTGCACGCCCAGCCGCCCCTCGGTGCCGACTTCGCGGGCGACCCGGGTCACTTCCGAGGCGAACGCGCGCAACTGCTCGACCATCGTGTTGATCGTCTCCTTGAGTTGCATGATCTCGCCCCGGACATCGACCGTGATCTTCCGCGAGAGGTCGCCGTTGGCGACCGCGATGGTCACGTCCGCGATATTGCGAACTTGCGCCGTCAAATTGCTGGCCATCGAGTTCACGTTGTCGGTGAGGTCCTTCCAGGTTCCCGCCACGCCAGGCACGGCGGCCTGGCCGCCCAGCTTGCCCTCGGTGCCGACTTCGCGCGCCACGCGCGTCACTTCCGCGGCGAACGCGTTCAACTGATCCACCATGGTGTTGATCGTGTTCTTCAATTCGAGAATCTCGCCCTTCACGTCAACCGTGATTTTGCGCGAGAGGTCGCCACGGGCCACCGCCGTGGTCACCTCCGCGATGTTGCGCACTTGCGCGGTCAGGTTGCCGCCCATCGCGTTGACCGAGTCGGTCAGGTCTTTCCAGGTGCCGGCCACGCCGGGCACGACCGCCTGGCCGCCCAATTTCCCTTCGGTGCCGACCTCACGCGCCACCCGCGTCACTTCCGAGGCAAACGAACGGAGTTGTTCGACCATCGTATTGATCGTTTCCTTGAGTTGCAAAATCTCCCCGCGAACGTCCGCCGTGATTTTGCGCGAGAGATCGCCGTTGGCGACCGCGATGGTGACTTCCGCGATGTTGCGGACCTGGGCGGTCAGATTGCTGGCCATCGAATTGACGTTGTCGGTCAAATCCTTCCACGTCCCAGCCACCCCGGGTACCTGCGCCTGGCCACCGAGTTTGCCGTCGGTGCCGACTTCGCGGGCGACGCGGCTGACCTCGGACGCGAAGGCGTTCAACTGGTCAACCATCGTGTTGATGGTGTTTTTCAACTCCAGGATTTCACCTTTCACGTCCACGGTGATTTTGCGCGAAAGATCACCGCGGGCCACCGCCGTCGTAACTTCCGCGATGTTGCGGACCTGGGCGGTGAGATTGCTGGCCATCGAGTTGACGTTATCCGTCAGCCCTTTCCAGGTGCCGGCGATACCGGGGACGATGGCCTGTCCACCCAGCTTGCCGTCGGTGCCAACCTCACGCGCCACGCGGGTGACCTCCGAGGCGAAACCGTTCAATTGGTCCACCATGGTGTTGACCGTCTGTTTCAACTGCAGAATTTCCCCCTTCACGTCCACCGTGATCTTCTTGGAAAGGTCGCCGTTGGCGATGGCGGTGGCCACGTCGGCGATGTTGCGCACCTGGCCGGTGAGATTGCTGGCCATGGAATTCACGCTGTCGGTTAGGTCTTTCCACGTGCCGGCCACGCCGCGCACTTCGGCCTGTCCACCCAGCTTGCCCTCGGTACCCACTTCGCGCGCGACGCGGGTGACTTCGGACGCAAACGCGTTCAATTGATCGACCATCGTGTTGATGGTGTTTTTCAATTCGAGAATTTCCCCCTGCACGTCCACGGTGATCTTGCGCGAAAGGTCGCCGCGCGCGACGGCGGTGGCCACTTCCGCGATGTTGCGCACCTGCGCGGTCAAATTACTCGCCATCGAGTTGACGTTGTCCGTCAGGTCTTTCCACGTTCCCGCCACCCCTTTGACCTCCGATTGACCGCCCAGCTTGCCCTCGGTGCCGACTTCGCGGGCCACGCGCGTTACTTCCGCCGCGAACCCATTCAACTGGTCCACCATCGTGTTGATGGTGTCCTTCAACTCGAGGATCTCCCCCTTGACGTCCACCGTGATCTTCTTGGAGAGGTCGCCGTTCGCGATCGCCGTGGCGACTTCGGCAATGTTTCGAACCTGCGCCGTCAGGTTGTTGGCCATCGAATTGACGTTGTCGGTCAAATCTTTCCAGGTGCCCGCGACGCCCGGAACCTCCGCCTGGCCGCCCAGCTTGCCGGCCGTCCCGACTTCGCGCGCGACGCGCGTCACCTCCGAGGCGAACCCGTTCAACTGATCAACCATCGTGTTGATCGTTTCCTTGAGCTGCAGAATTTCGCCGCGGACATCCACGGTGATTTTCTTCGAGAGGTCGCCTTTCGCGATGGCCGTCGCGACGTCGGCGATATTGCGGACCTGGTCGGTCAAATTGCTGGCCATGGAATTGACGTTATCCGTGAGATCCTTCCAGGTCCCGGCGACGCCTTTGACTTCGGCCTGGCCACCCAGCTTGCCGTCCGTGCCGACTTCGCGCGCGACGCGCGTCACTTCCGAAGCGAAGGCGTTCAACTGGTCCACCATCGTGTTGATCGTATCCTTCAGCTCGAGGATTTCACCTTTGACGTCCACGGTGATCTTGCGTGAAAGGTCACCGCGGGCGACCGCCGTCGTGACTTCCGCGATATTGCGCACTTGCGCGGTCAGATTGCTCGCCATGGAATTGACGTTATCGGTCAAATCCTTCCAGGTCCCGGCGACGCCCGGCACGATCGCCTGCCCGCCGAGCTTTCCTTCGGTGCCGACTTCGCGCGCGACGCGGGTGACTTCGGAGGCGAACGAGCGCAACTGTTCCACCATCGTGTTGATCGTTTCCTTGAGTTGCAGAATTTCCCCGCGCACGTCCACGGTGATTTTGCGCGAGAGGTCACCGTTGGCCACGGCGATAGTCACCTCGGCGATGTTGCGCACCTGGGCCGTAAGATTGCCCGCCATCGAATTGACGTTGTCGGTCAAATCCTTCCACGTTCCCGCCACTCCGGGCACCGTGGCCTGGCCGCCAAGCTTCCCTTCGGTGCCGACTTCGCGGGCGACGCGCGTCACCTCGGCGGCGAAGCCGTTCAACTGGTCCACCATCGTGTTGATGGTGTTTTTGAGTTCGAGAATCTCGCCTTTCACGTCAACCGTGATCTTGCGCGAAAGGTCGCCGCGCGCGACCGCGGTGGTCACTTCGGCGATGTTGCGCACCTGCGCCGTCAAATTGCTGGCCATCGCGTTAACGGAGTCAGTCAAGTCCTTCCAGGTGCCGGCGACGCCGGGAACGATGGCCTGGCCGCCCAGTTTTCCATCCGTACCCACCTCCCGCGCCACGCGGGTCACCTCCGACGCAAACGAGCGAAGCTGATCGACCATGACGTTGATGGCCTCCTTGAGTTGCAGAATCTCCCCGCGCACGTCCACCGTGATTTTTTTGGAGAGGTCGCCGTTCGCGACCGCGATGGTGACGTCCGCGATGTTGCGAACTTGGGCCGTGAGATTTCCGGCCATTTGGTTGACGCTTTCGGTCAATTCCCGCCACACGCCGCTGACCGCCTTGACCTGCGCCTGGCCGCCCAGCTTGCCCTCGGTGCCGACCTCCCGGGCCACGCGGGTGACTTCCGAGGTAAAGACTCCGAGTTGCTCGATCATCTTGTTGACCAGTTTGGCGCTGCGCAGAAACTCGCCTTGCAACTCGCGGCCATCGACTTCGAGCGGCATCGGCTGGCCGAGGTCACCTTTCGCGACGGCGCCGATGGTCCGGGTAACCTCGGTCGTCGGCCGCACCAAGTCGTCAATTAGCGTGTTAATCGAATCTACCTTTTCCGCCCACTCGCCCGTGGCTCCCGGCACGGAGACCCGCTGGTTGAGTTTGCCCAGTTTGCCGACCACGTGGCTGACTCTTGCCATTTCGCGGGCGACTCGCGCGTTCATGGCGATGATCTCGTTGAAGGTGTCCGCGATCTTCCCGTTGACGCCCAGCCAATCGCACGGGAGGCGCACGGAGAAGTCACCGTTCCGGAACCCGAGCAAGGCGGCCAGAATCTGCCCCGTTTCCGAGGCGCCGCCGTCAAGTTTGGGGAGCGGCGCCAGCTGCCCGGTCGAGGGCGGTTCAGCCACCGGGACGGCCGGAGCCCGGTTGTTAAGCGTGGGGGAAGTTTTTTTTGCCATAGACATTCAGGAGAAGCAGAGGTTCTGGAAGTATCTGTTGGTTGGCGGTGGATCAACGAGGTCAGCCACGGGGCGGAGGGTTTGCCCGCGCGCGGCGCGGCGAGCTATCGGGGTGGCGCCGGCCCATTCGTCACCATCGCCCACGGACATCTGAGCGGCGGCGAGAATCCCGTCCGTACGGCATTCGGCGCCGAGCCGACCCAGGGACGGCGATTCAGGCGTCGAGCAGCGCGTCTCATTGAAATAGATTCGAATCCAGATCATCGCATCGTACCCAAACATCCCCGCCGCCAACCGTGGCGGCCTTTGACTTAGGTATAGGAATCGACCCTATTCAACGCAAGCCCGTACACCAAATTGACCGGTAGGTGAACACCCCATAGGCCCGGCGTCGTAACGTTATCTCAAACGAGCGAGAATCCCACTTACGGTTGAAATAATTAGTTGTTACCGGGTGGTGGAATCTCCGGTTCGCGACTTACACCTGCCCTGGAGCTATCCCGTATTTTTTGCGTTTGCGATAGATCGTGGCTTCGTCAATGCCCAGCACCTTGGCGGCTTGGGCGACCGTCGAAGTTCGATCCAGGACATGGCGCAAATGAATCTCTTCGAGCTTCTCGATGGACATCAGTTCGTTCGGCCGCGCGGGCGGCGGCGCGTCGTTTTGGGCGAAGCGCAAATCCATCGGCAAATCCTCCGGTTTGATCCACTCGCTTCGCGCGAGAATGACCCCGCGTTCGATGGCGTTGCGCAGTTCCCGCAGATTGCCACGCCAGGGATAGGCGAGGATTCGGGCCGCGGCTTCGTCCGTGAACCCTTCGAGACGGCGTCCCGACGTCTGGGCGAAATGATTCAGATAATGACGGGCGAAACGGAGCAAATCCTCGAGTCGCGCGCGGACCGGCGGCATTTCCACCTCGATGACGCTCAGTCGGAAGAACAGATCCTCCCGAAATAATCCCTCGCTCATCCGCTGTTTCAGGTCGCGATTGGTGGCGGCGATGACGCGAATGTCCGCCCGGCGCACTACATTCTCACCCAGCCGCTCGTACTCGCGCTCTTGGAGCAGCCGCAACAGCTTCGGCTGTATCTCCAGCGGAAGGTCGCCTATTTCGTCCAGAAACAAGGTGCCGCCGGCGGCGGCCTTGACCTTGCCCCAATGGTCTCTGATGGCGCCAGTGAAGGCGCCTTTGACGTGGCCGAACAGGTCACTTTCCAGAAGCTCCTTGGTGAGGCTGGGGCAACTCACGGTAACGAACGGTTTGTCGGCCAAATGGCTGCGTTCGTGAATCGCGCGCGCGACCACGCTTTTACCCGTGCCGCTTTCCCCCAAAATCAGGATCGACGCCGGCGAATTCGCCGCGCGGGCCAGAATGTCCATTACCTCCTTCATCGCCGGGCTTTCGAAGTCCAGAAGCAGCTCGGGGTTTTGGGCCGTATTGTCGCGAACCCGTTGTTCCAGGCGCTCGACATTCTGGCTGAGAGCGCAAAGACGCTGGACGCGGGCCAGAACCATATGAAACTGCTCGCGGGTGAATGGTTTCTCCAGAAAATCCACCGCGCCCCGGCGCATCGCCTCGACCGCGCTGGAGATCTTCGGCTGCGCGGTAAACATGATGATCGGGAGCGCGGGCTGCAATTTAAGAATCTGCGACGCTACGTCCAAGCCCGTTTCCTGCCCGAGAATCAAGTCGAGCAAGACGGCGTCAACGCGCTCCTCGGCAAGACATTCGAGCGCCTTTTCACCCGACTCCACCATGGTGGCGCTGTGGCCTTCGCCGCGGATCAGGTAGCTGGTCGCGTCACGGAAGATCTTGTCGTCGTCGATCACCAGAAAGTGCATGGCGGGGCTAGGGTACTTCCACCGGGGAGGGCAGGCGGAGAATGAAAGTCGCGCCGGCGCCCGGCGCGCTTTCGCAGATCAATTCTCCGTGCAGCGCCTCGGTCAGCTTTTTTGCGATGCTCAGGCCGAGGCCGGTGGATGGCTCTCCTCCGGTCGGCCGCGCGGACAAACGCGCGTAGCGTCCGAACATCCGCGCCTTGTCCTGCGCGGTAAAGCCGGGTCCCTGATCGCGCACCTGGCACTCCGCCTGCTCGCCCGCCTGGGCGACAGCCAGCGTGACTGCGCTCTTCGGAGGGGAGTACTTGATCGCGTTGGAAATCAGATTCTCCAGAATCTGCTCGAGGGCCGCGCAATCCGCGCGCGCGAGCGCGGCGGCGTCGCTTTCGTTCAAGTGAAGATTGATCTGCTTGGCGTTGGCGACGTCCGTGTAGCGCCGCACGGTCCTTTGCGCCACCTCGGTTAAATTGACGGTTTCCAGGCGGAGGCACAAATCACCGTCCGCCGCGGCATTGGCAAGAAACGCGCGAACGAAGGCGCGCATCTGGCCGCTCGAGTTGCGAATATTCTCGAGCATGCCCCGAGAATCCGAATCACCCGAACGGCGAACCTGCTCCAACAAGAGCTGCGAGGTCATTTGAATCCCGGCCAGATGGTTTTGGAGATGATGGGATATCATGCTGAGCAATTCATCTTTGTCCTGCGCGAGGCGTTTCGCGTGTTCTCGGGCGGTCTTGAGCATCAATTGCGTTCGAACCCGTGATATGAGTTCCGGTTTGTGGAACGGTTTCGTGACATAATCCACGCCGCCATTTTCGAGGGCGCGCACGATCAGATTCTTGTCGTCTGCCGAAGAGAGAAATACTATGGGGATTTCTGCCCAGATCGGGTTCTCCTGAATGCGCTCGCACAACTCGAAGCCGTCCATGCCGGGCAGGAGCGGTTCCAGCAGAATCAGGTCCGGCGGATTCGCCGCCAATAATCGCAACGCTTCCGCCGCGTTGAGGGCCGGGATTACTTCAAAGCCGAGGTTGTCCATCAGGCGCGCCAGCATCTGAACATTCGTCGGCTCGGAGTCGATGACCAGAAGTCGGTCGGTCGCCGTCGTCGCGGTAATCGGTGGCCCGTTCATTTTGAACGCCGCGGTTTCTGAGCGCCACCGCGGAGGCAGAGGCGTGGGACGCGCAATGAATCCAGGATTTCGTTTTCCATCAGTTTGCGGCCGGCTGCTCGCTGGGCGTCAACGTGGCGATCTTCCGCGGAACGGAAGCCGGTTTTGTCGGCAATCCGGACGCCCGCGGCACGCGCCGAGCGCGTGGAGTCATGGCTTTCCAAGAACAGTCGCTCGGCGTTGGAGCTAGACTACGTTTGCCAAGAGCCTGGTTGAACGAAGCGGTTCCGTATGGCCGAACCGCCAACTCCTGCCCATTGCCGCGCCCTAGTGTAGTGTTCAGTAAATAAGGGGTCATAACTGGGCTGCTCCGGCCTGCGC
>CAZFVY010000075.1:0-35874 GCA_964522665.1 uncultured Verrucomicrobiota bacterium
AATTGGCTACTCCTACTGAAAACCGTCCGGGCGCGCAAGAGAATTGGCAGAATATTTTTGACCGCCTCGGAAGGCCTCCCCAATCGAACTGGGGAGTGCTGAAAAACGATCCCCTCGGCGACGCGGCGACGTCGTCGCACGACGACCTCACCAAGAGCGCTGTTTCACGAGGAAGCGGTGGCGGCAGTTCGTCATTTTGGAGACGGCGACGCCGGCCCGATCACCTCGCGTTGGGTGTGCCGCCGCCCAGATGGACCTCGGCGTCCGCCGCGCCCGGTTCCCGCTTTCTCCTTGCGACGGTCGTTTTCGTAACCTAGCGTTAAAAGCACGGTTGAGACAATCACTCAGGTCATCGATCATCGTGGCAACGACCACGGTCATACGGCGCCAGCAATTACGCTGGACGGTCGGGCGGTAGGATTTTGACTTGGCTCAACGGGAATTACGCTATGAAGAAATTGATTTTATGCTGTTCGGTCGTCGTGGTCGGACTATTTTTATTCGTCGGACGAAGCGACGCTCAGTCGCAGGATCCAGATAAATCTAAAGACAAGCCGAAAGGCCCGGCGTCGAAGCAGGCCCCGCGCCGTGGGACCAATACGCCACCCGCCGGGGCCAAGTCCCCGAGCGGCTCCACTCCCGGCCAATACGGCCATCCCGCCGGCGGCGCTACGGGCGCTCCGGGCTCAAGCGCGCCACGAGCGACGGATGCCTCCGGCCGATCAACCGACAGCTCGACTCACGCTACGACCGGTTCGACGCCCCAAGGGGCGGGCGCAACCGGAGCCTCGGGCGCCGGCGCGAATCGGCCCGGGCAAACCGGCGCCGGCGGCGGCTCTCCCGCAGCCAGCCAGGGCGGCGCGACGACGCCCCGCCCCGGCGGAAACCCCACAACGGCCACCACTCACGCTCCCGCCCCAGCCCCCTCCACTCACGCTCCCGCCCCTGCCCCCACCACCACGGTTCCCACCGCCAACGGCGGCTACCAACGCCAGACCGCTTCCGGGCGCGTTACCGAGAAAATGGAAACCAAGCCGGACGGTTCGACTCACGTCCAGCATGTGAACCCGGCCGGCCGGGTCCAGACGGAAGTGGTGACGAAACCCAACGGAGTGCAGCAAACCACGCACTACGCGCCGGATGGCAAAGTCCGCCAGCAGATCGTCGTGAATCACGACGGCACGAAGGAAACCACGAAGATTCAATACGGCCGGGGCGGGCAGGAGCGCGTCACGGAAACCGTGCACGTCGATCCGCGCGGCCGCGAAGTTTCCAAAACGGTGGTCGTCAAACACACCACGGTGATCATCAATCACACGACGATCGTGAACGACCGGGTGATCGAACGGCACTACGATCGCGCCCGCTTTGGCTTCGTTTACCGTCCCATGTACGTCGGTCGCGCGCCGGTGTTTGTCTCTTGGTACAATCCCTACTGGTACACGCCGGCCGGTGTGTTGGTCGTCCATCCTTTCCACTATTCCTGGGGCTGGGACGACGCTGGCTGGTACCGTTATCACCGGCATTATTGGGCGACCTACGAAGTCTATCCCGCGCCGTCTTACTGGGTTACGGATTGGCTGATCGCCGGCTACGTCGCCGACCGCTATGAGTCGTCCGTGAGCGCGGCTCAAGCGCTCGAAGAGGCCCGCGTCGCCCGCGAAGACGCCGAACGCGCGCGCCTCGCGGCCCAGGCCGCCCGGCAGGACGCCGAAATCGCCGAGGCCCGCGCCGCCCAAGCCGACGCCGAGGCCCGCGCCGCCAAAGCCGAAGCCTACGCGCAAAAAGCGCAGGCGCGCGAGGCGCAAGCCGGGCAACCCCATCCCAATGCCACGCCGATCGATCCGGCCACCAAGGAAGCGTTGCGCTCTCAAATCGAATCCGCCGTCGCGGAAAAGAAGGCGATCGCCGAACAGGCCGCCAACGGCAACGTCGTGATCCCCGATCTCTCGAAGGCGTTGGCCGATCCCAAACATGTCTATCCCGTCTCCGCCGCGACCAGCGTGACAAAAGCGGTTGATCAATCCCCCGCCGGCACGCTCTCCGAGGGCGACCTGCTCAAACTCGAACCGGGTCAGGACGCCATCTTGAAGGACGCCAACGAAAATACCTTCGTGACGATGCGCGTACTGAGTTCCAAAGGTGAAGACGGCGAAGTTCCTGCCGGCACTTTGATCGGGATTTCGCTGAAAACCCTGCAAGATTTCGACAGCGAATTTCGCGCGAAGCTCGACCTCGGCCTGGCCGAAGCCGACAAAAACCAGGACCAATTCCGCAGCGGCGCGGTGGCCACGAACTAAGCGTTCGGCAAATAACGAACCACCGCGTAGAAGCCTTGCGCCCCGCCCGCGGGGACGTAGATCGTCGCCGGATTATCCGTGCCGTTCAGGACCGTTTGGATCAGGCCGGTCAAGGGGTTCGTGGTGAACCCGACCTGCGCCCAGCTTCCCGCGCTCAGCGACGCGCGGTAGCGCACCTCGTAACTCAGCCCGTACACGGTTGGGAATTGCAGTTGCTTCCAATCGGCGAAAGCGGGATTCGTAGGAACGATGATGCTGACCGAAAAACCCAGGCCAGGGATTTGGATGGCAACGGTCTTGGCGCCGTCAAAGGTGGCGGGGTAGCTGGTCAGCGATCGTTTCGCGGGACCTTGAACAAGCGTTCCGTCGGCCTGGTATTCCGACCCGTGAAGCGGGCAACGCAATAAGCCGAGCGTCGTATCGTAGGGATTGACGGTAAAACCATCGTGCGTGCACATCGAGGTGACCGCGTAATATTGCGGGCCGGGCATCCGAGTAACGATGATTTGGCTGAAGGTCGCCGGCATCCCCGGCACCGTCAGCAAAAGCGATCCGTAATCCGTCGCCAGAGCCGGAAAACTGTCCAGCGACAGTTGGAAAACTCCGACGGTGTCGGCGCTTTGCGCGGCGACATCACCGACAAACAGTGACAAGACCCTTTTCCCACCCAGACACGATCCGGCTGAAAAAATGACGAATGTTTTGACAAAATCCCTCCGTCCCAAAGTCGCGTTTTCCTTCATCGCTCGATAATCCAACTACAGGCGCACTCAGCGCGCCGATTCCATTTTCCAAATGATGACCAGGCGCGATCAGCGCGCCCCGCCCGGCCGGCGAACAAACGAAACGGCCAGACACCCCACCGCCACCAACCCGGTCGCGGCCAGCCAATCGACGCCGGGCACGAACCGCTGGCGAATCACCGGCCCGTCGAGGCCGGTCACCGCGTCATGTTGCCACTCCGTCACCGTCGTTTTCGTCCAGCCAGTATGATGTCCCAGCAAAAACCACGCCAGAAAACCGGCCATAACGATTAAAATCGCGGCGATCCGCAGCAATTTCCTCACAACGAGCTCCGGCTCGCGGGGCCTCCTTACTTGGCGCCCGGATTGCCGACGCCGATCACGCCACAACCAATCCGCGGTCCCGCGTTGCCGACCGGTTGCCCACCGTCGTCCGGCTTGCCATGCACGATCACGCCCCGGCCCAAGATCGGGTTCATCGATCCAGCCACGCTCACGTTATTGACCGTGATCTCGTAATGCGCCTTGCCGTCGTTGTCCGCCTGGACGTTGCCCAAATCGCCCGCGTGCCGCTCCTGGGCGTCGGGCAATCCGTGTTTGTGGCCTTCCGGGTTGTAATGACCGCCGGCGCTCATCCCGTCAGGCGAGGAGCAATCGCCGAATTGATGAATGTGGAACGCGTGTTTTTGACCGGGAGTCAAACCCTCCAGATCGGCCACCACTTTGACGGAGTCACCGTCCTGGGTGAAGCGCACCACTCCGTGACAGTGATTGCCGGCGGTCGGGTGCAGGACCGCAACCGCTTGTTTGATGACCGGGGCGTCCGCGGCGCGCAACAGCGCTGAGCCGGTGAAACAAAGAGCGGACATCGCTAAGAGCAAAGGTAAGGTTTTCATGGGATACAGTTTATCGGTTGGCGGAAAGCTACTCCATAGTCCCCACGGCGGCGAGTCCGAAGGATCGTTTTTGTTGAACTAAGCGGCGCATCCACCAGCGGCGCGTTATCCCACAATTCCGCCCGCGACGCCAAGGCAAATCACCGACAAGCCCACCAACGCCGACCTCGCCCGGGGGATTTCAACCGCCACGTTTTCAGTTTGCACGCCGGAACCTATTCCTGCTTCAATCCCTCTTAATCCAAAGCTGACCACGACCTCTGATCGACGGCAGCTTGGAAACCGAAAACCAATGAAAGCTCTTCTCGTCACCGCCGCCGCGCTCTGCGCCGCCGCCCTCGCCTCGGCGGCCCCCATCGAGTTCGACTTCAAGGACCCCAAGGGCGTGAATAACGTCGTTTTCAAGACCGACGCTCCGCTCGAATCGATCAATGGCACCGCCACCGCCATCTCCGGCAAAATCACCTTCGACCCCGAAAACCCGCAAACCGTGGCCGGCAAGATCGTCGTCGAAGCCGCCTCACTCCACCTCGGAAATCCGATGCAACAGGAGCATTTGCACGGGAACGGCTGGCTCGACGTGGCGAAATTCCCGGAAATCACGTTCGAATCCGAGGGCGCCAAAAACGTCAAGACCCACGACAACGTCACCACCGCCGACATCGCCGGCAAGATGACGATCAAGGGCACGACCCAATCGATCTCCGTTCCCGTGAAATTAACCTACCTTAAAGACAAACTCCAGGCCCGCACGGGCAAACCCGGCGATCTGCTCGTCTTGCGCGCCACATTCGCCGTGAAACGCAGTGATTTCGGCATCAATTCGGGCAAAATGCAGGACAAAGTCGCCGACGATATCGAGCTTAGCCTCAGTCTCGCCGGCGCCGCGCCGCGCAAGTAGCGCGCCGAGACAGCCGCCGCGCGCCAAACCATTCCTCGCCCCGCGCCTTACGCCCCAAAACCAGTCACCCCAACCCCATCACACTATGAAAAAAACGCTCGCCCTCCTCGCCCTCCTCTCGCTGGCCGTGACCGCCTCCGCCCAGGATTGGGCCAAAGCCCGGCTCGAAAAATCGCCTCGCCACGGCGAATGGGTCAAAGTCAAACACGGTGACCGTGAGGTGAACTGCTTCATCGTTTACCCGGAAGTCAAAGAAAAGGCGACCGCGGTCCTGCTGATCCACGAGATTTTCGGCCTCAGTGATTGGGCCAGAAACGCCGCGGACGAGATGGCCGAGGCCGGTTACATCGCCATCGCGCCCGACCTCCTCTCGGGCACCGCCCCCGGCGGCGGCGGCACCGCCGAGTATCCCGGACGCGACGCCATCACCAAAGCCGTCTCGTCCCTGCCCGCCGATCAGGTCACCGCGGACTTGAACGCCGTCGCGGAATACGTCACCAAATTGCCCGCCTGCAACGGCAAGTTGGTGGTGGGCGGCTTCTGCTGGGGCGGCGGCCAAACCTTCCGTTACGCCACCAACAATAAGGACCTGAAAGCCGCCTTCGTGTTCTATGGCACCGGCCCAAAAAACGACGAGGAGCTTGCCCGCATCAATTGCCCGGTCTATGGATTCTACGGCGAAAAAGACGCCCGCGTGGACGCCACCATTCCGCAATCCCAGGAAGCGATGAAGAAAGCTGGTAAAACCTTTGACCCGGTCACCTACACCGGCGCCGGCCACGGCTTTATGCGCGCCGGCGAAGACCCGAACGACAACCCCGTCAACCAAGCCGCCAACAAAGCCGCCCACGACGACGCTTGGAAACGCTGGAAAGACCTGTTGAAAGGCATTTGAAAAACCGGCGAAAACAAGGCTTGCAATTCCGCGAGCCTCCCGTAACCTTCCCGAAGTCAGTCGGAAGCGAGCGTAGCTCAGTCTGGTAGAGCATCACCTTGCCAAGGTGAACGTCGAGGGTTCGAATCCCTTCGCTCGCTCCAATTTCCTCTCGTATGGAGGCGGTCACCGTTTACGCGTTGCGATTCGATTCAGGTCAACTTTACGTCGGCTTGAGCAAGGATATCTCCCGACGACTGGACGAGCACGCGCGGCGTCAAAGCCCCTCGACCAAGCGTTTTACTGGTGACTTCAACCTTGTCTATACTCGGTCGTTCCCAACTTATGTCGAAGCTCGTTCCCACGAAAAATACCTGAAATCGGGCGCTGGCCGAAAATTGCTGGCGGGCATCAGGACGTGAAACGTCCCGAGCCTTGCCAATGGCTTGGCCCGTTCCACGGCTTGAACGTCGAGGGTTCGAATCCCTTCGCTCGCTCCAATTTCCCCCAACTGATTTCCAAAGAAAAAACCGCCCCCTGCGAAAACGCACTCCCACGCCTTATGCTCGCCTCTCGGTACGAAACGCGAAGGCAAATTCCTGAAAGTCGGCGAGAACCTTTGCCGAACGGGAATCGAGAAGTGCTTGGGGTCGTTTCCCTCACGAGATGCTCGGCGGGACGGTCGAGGGAAATCGTTGCAGACCTGACGACAGCGGCCCGGCGCGCAGTTGGTCCCGGAAGCCCGCGGATAGGTTTGCTTGTCCCGCGCCTTACCGATGATCTCCCGGAATTGACAAATCCCAATTAAAAGCGGCAACCTGCATTCGCTATGAAGCAACGCAAATCCGGGACTTCCAAGAAGGCGCCCGATTTCCCTGAAGAGACGGAAGGCAGCCGGCTTGCGGCGGCCGTCCGAACGCGGGCGAACAAGCTGACGCCAGCGCAGCGGCGCGAGTATTTTCGAAAAGGAATGACCATTATTTATGGTGGCAAATCGGAGCAGGAAGCAACACGCGCCGGACTCTAACGTCCTTGTGAATTTGGCGGAGGAGAAGGATTTCGCCCGCGATTTCCGCGAGATTTTTCAGGCGGCGGGATCTTCGTTGCTGCTTGTGTTTCAGGACGCGGACTTGCCCCCGGCGCGAGCTGTCGATCCAAAACGCCTTTTGCGGGCTTTGCGGTGAACAACGTCGCGAGAGAGTACCACAGCGAATCGTCGCCGAATGCAGAACGCGCTTCGACCACCGATGATGCTCCAGTCGGCGGTTTTCCGTTCGTCACGATGTCAGACGCCATGCTCGGGCGGATCCACATCCGGGACGGCTGCGAGATAATGCTCCAAGTCCTCCATTTGGCCTGCGGCCGCTTCGCGCCGCATATAGTCCATCGTCGTCACCACTGCAAGCTTCTCTGCGGCGGCTGAGGCGAGGAACTGATTCAAGGTATAACCCTCTTTCGCCGCGAGGGCTTCGATGTTTTTCTTCAGCGAATCTGGCAGATCAATCGTTACCGAACTCATAATTTGGATCGAATCAGTGTCAAGAATTGCGGGGCGACACCGCGTTGACGCCAAGCAGCGCGGAACCTTCAAAATCCTTCACGCGATGGGTCACAAAATACGGGCAACCGGCGGCAAAAGCCAGTTCCAACACCATGGCGCTTTACGTTATGACCTCGGTGATTACGCTATCGTTATGTTGCTTAAACTTAAACTTCGTAAAGTCGGCAACTCGGTGGGGGTGATCCTGCCGAAGGTGGCCCTCAGGCATCTTAACGTGGAGGAAGGCGATTCGTTGTCCGCGACAGAGGGGCCGGATGGCAGCCTGCGGCTAAGTCCTTCCAGGCCGGACGTGACGCGTCAGATGGAGGTTATGCGGCGCGTCATGAAGCGTTATCGGCACACGTTGCGCGAATTGGCAAAATGACGGCCCCGGAGTGAGTTATCGGCGGAGTCGTATTGGCGGCCGGGGAAATGAACGAAGCGGCTTACTCGGCGTGGTTGAAGGCCAATTCAGAAAAAGCCTGACCCCAGCGTCTCCGCCGAGCGTCGCTCCATGCGTGCGGCGAGCGCCTGATCGCCGTTCTCTTGGAGTTGTTTTGGCCAGATCCCCACGCCCAAATCATTTTACCGGGTCGGAACCCGCTACCCTTACGGGCGAAGCGGCAAAAAGCGAATTCTCCGTACGTAGCCATAGTCACTCTCACAGACCAGGATATTTCCGTCCGCGTCGAGCGTGACGCTGCGTCCCTCGCTGATCGTCGGTATCGGCGTGTAAAAGAAAGCCCCGTCACCCGCGTGCGTGCGACCGCCCCCGCCGTTGAGCATGAGGTGAACCATTCCGGCGACATCCAAATACCAAAGCTGGCTGCCGTCGTGCGTCAATAAAAGGTAGCCGCCCGTCGGCGCCGCCCAAACGCCGCGAACCCCATACAGGCCGGTTTGCAGCGCGGGAAGGCCGTCGCCGCCCCCGGATGCGGCGCCATTGCCCGCGATCACGACGCTCGAACCCGACGGCGTCATGCGGTAAACGAGGTTGGCCCCCCGATCGCAGACAATCAGGTCGGCGCCGGCCTCGACGATGAAATCACCCAACTCGGTGAAGTTCGCGGCGAGCGTCTTCACGCCCTGCGCGGGAGTCCATTGCCGGAGTTTGGTTCCCGCGCAAAAGTAGCAGAGCGATTCACTTTCGTTGACCCAGAGTCCGCGTCCAATGCTCACGGGCGAGCCATCGGGCGTCGCCATGAATAACGTCGTCATAATCCCGTTGGTATTCACGCGGCGAATCCTCCCGTTGCTCGTGTCGAAAACATAGACCACCCCATCGGAGCGCACCCACTCGCCGTTGGGGAAATTCAACTGCAAACTGGTCGCCAACGCCGGTCCATCCCCGTTGAAACCGCCCACGTGCGTTCCGGCGTGGGTGTGGATCGTGCCGTCGGGCGTGATTCTGAGAATGGAGTGGCTGTCCTTGTCAGCGACATAAACGTTCCCCGCGCGGTCCGCCATGGCGAAATGCGGGCGCGACAACGCAGCCAAACGCGCCGGTCCGCCTTCAAACGAAGATTGCCAGTAACTGACGCCATCCACCTGCCCAACCCCGGCGCCGGCGATGGTTTCCAGCAGGCCATAGGAGTAAACGAAGTTCAAAAAACCCATCGGCGTTCCCGGAACGTCCACCGAACGCAGCCGATAAAACGACGATGAGCTAAGGTTAGGAACGCTCGCCTGCGCCTCGGTATTGGTGGAAAATGCGTTCCGCAACGGCGCCCACGGGCCGCCCGGACTCGCGGCGGATTCAAGCGTGCAAATTCCTGGCACCGAAGCGCCCGCCCAGGCAAGCGTTCCATCTCGCGACAGCGAACTCACGCGCAGATCGGCCGCCGCCTCCGCCATGACGCCGGGCGACGCCAGCGCCAGCATCACGAATGTTCGTTGGATTATTCTTATCAGCGTGACAGCCAGCATGTCCCACGGAACATACCGTACCACAAGCCCAGCGCGCGAGGAGAGAGCGTACCGGACACGGCAAGCGTGAAGCTTGCCAACTTCGAATGCAAAGCGCGATACTCGCTAAAGTCTTCCGTCGGGCGTTACAAGTATCCGAAGCCAGCTCGCGCTGCGACGCCCGCGCCCTCTACGGCCCGGAATTTGCCGAGGCGCTTTCCGCCAAGCCCAGTTCCGCGTTCTTCGCTGAAGGCTCGCCCGTCACGGTCTATCGGGGCGTGACGCTCTGAGCCGGCCTTATCAGCCGGGCTTGAAAACAGGCCCGGGTTTCGCTCAGAATCGGGCCGTGAAATTCTTCACCCTGGTCGCTTCCGCCGTTTGGGTCACCGCGGCGCTGCGCGGAACCGCGGCGGAGGCCGTGCCGGTTGAGTTGATAAAGGACATTGAATATGCCCGGATCGGCGAGGTGAGTTTGAAACTCGATTTGCGCCTGCCGGCGGGAGCCGCGCGGGCGCCGTTGATTGTCTGGGTGCATGGCGGAGCCTGGCGGGGCGGGTCAAAAACCGGCGTACCGATCGCGAAGCTGGTGTCCGAGGGATACGCCATCGCCAGCGTGGACTACCGGCTCTCCACTCAGGCGCGGTTTCCGGCGCAAATCCACGACCTCAAGGCGGCGATTCGTTTCCTGCGGGGGCATGGGGACCAATGGCATTTGCCAACCGCGAAAATCGTGATCGCCGGTGATTCGGCCGGCGGACACCTCGCGGCGCTGGTCGGCGTCTCGAACGGGAACCCGCAACTGGAGGGTAAGGTCGGCGCTGATCGCGCGCAAACCTCAAGCGTGCAAGGCATCATCAGCTTTTACGGCGCCGCGAATTTGACGACGATCCTGAGCCAATCCACGCCGCACGGCCTGAGCGTGCGCGTCCCGGCGCTCGAGTTGTTGCTCGGCGCGCAGCCCGGGGACGTTCCCGAGCTTGCCCGCCTGGCCAGCCCGGTTTTCCATGTTGATCCCAGCGATCCGCCCCTGCTTCTATTTCACGGCGATCACGACGCGCAAATGCCGATCAACCAATCTCACGAGCTTTGCGGCGCTTACGAGAAAGCGAAGGCGCCGGTCGAATTCGTCGTGGTCCACGGGGCCGGCCACGGCGGCAACGCTTTCTACGACGAGGAGCGTCTGGCGATCGTGCGGCGGTTCCTGCAAAAATACTAGCCGGCGCGAGTCCGTGAACGCGACTAGGGCAGCGGCGACCTCCCCGGCGGACCGCGTTTTGCCGACGCGGATCCCCTCGTAGGGGACGGGTCGCGCTTTTATCCCCCCGGCCGTAATCCCGAAGCGGCGAGACTCGCGCGCACTGCTTCCCCCAGAACGCTCGGATTGAAAGGCTTGGCCAGGAAATTGACGCCCTCCTGCAACGGAAAGTCCTTGCCCGCGATGTCCGGGCTATAGCCGCTGGTGTAGATCACCGGAAGTAGCGGCGCGTCGCGGTGCAATCGGCGCGCGAGGTCGCGGCCGCTCATCCCTTCCGGCATCAGCATGTCGGTCAGCAAAAGGCGAATCTCGCCGCGGTGCTTTTTCCAAAGGTCGAGCGCGACCAGGCCGTTGGGGGCGTCGAGCACGCTGTAACCCATTCGGCGGAGGATTCTGCACCCGAGACTCCGCAGGGCGGGCTCGTCCTCCACCAACAGGATGGTTTCCTTGCCCCCCGGTGGCAGCGCGCGGGACACCGCGGTCCCGGCCGGGTCCGAATCCGGCCCCGACGCCGACGCGTCGGCCGCCGGCAGATAGATCCGCACGACGGTGCCGGCTCCGACCTCGCTGTGGACCGTGACCCAGCCACTATGCTGCTGCACGATGCCGTAAACCGTGGCCAGGCCGAGGCCGGTTCCCTTGCCGACATCCTTCGTCGTGAAAAACGGCTCGAAGATTTTCGGCAGCACCTCGGGCGGGATGCCGCAACCGGTATCGCGGACGGAGAGCGACGCAAACCGGCCCGGAACGGCCTGCGGCATCTCCGCCGCCTGCTCGCTCGTGAGTTCGACTGACGCCGCGGTCTCGATGACGAGCGACCCACCGTTCGGCATCGCGTCACGGGCATTGACCACGAGATTCAAGAGCGCCTGCCCCAGCATGCCGGCGTCGGCCCGGACCAGCGTCGCCTGCGCGGTGTAATGGAGGTCCATCTTGATGTCCTCCCCCACGATGCGTTGGAGCATGCGCGTCATGTTGAAGACCACCTCGCTCAAATCGAGCGTCTTGAGCTGCATGGTTTGCTGCCGGCTGAACGCGAGCAATTGCCGCGTGAGGTTCGCGGCCCGCGTCGTGGCCTGGCCGATTTCCTCAATCGATTCCAGCAAATCCGGAGACAAACCTGAACCCAGGCGCATCAGGTTCACGTGGCAGTCGATGATCGTCAGCAGGTTATTGAAATCGTGCGCCACGCCGCCCGAAAGCTGGCCGATCGCCTCCATCTTCTGCACTTGTCGAAGCTGATCCTCCAGGCGCCGCCGCTCAAGCTCCGCTTCCAATTGTTCGGTAATGTCGGCGCACGTTCCGCGCAATTGGGTCGGTTGACCCGCCGCGTCCCGGATAACCGCCGCTTCGATGCGCAGGTGGCGCACGTCACCGCCGGACGGGGAGACGCGATAGACGAGGTCTTCGCTCGGCTGGCCGCGCAGCAAAGCCTGATAATGCGCCAACAACCGCTCCCGATCCTCCGGCTGTACCAGCGCCATGAATTCTTCATAGGTGGGATTCCCCTGCTCCACCGCGCGTCCGTGCAGGCGAAACATCTCGCGCGACCATTCGCCCCGATTGCTGGCCACGTCGAGTTCCCAACTGCCGATCTTCGCCAGCGCCTGGGCTTCCTCGAGCCGCGCCTGGCTCTTGCGCAGGCTTTCCTCGGCCTGCTTGCGCTCGGTGACATCGAAAACCACACCCGTCCAATAGGGCGGACAATCTTCCTTAACGGTTGGATGGGACTCAATGTGCAGCCACCGCGAACGGCCGGCGACGACGGCCCGGCCCTCCCACAGAAACGGCGTTTTGTGCCGAATCGCTTCCACGTTGCGCCGGTCGAACTCCTCCCGATCGACCGGGTCGATCAGGGCGAACGCCACTTGGCGGTCGGCCATGACTTTCGCGCGCTCGACGCCGGTGACTTCGCAGAATCGTTCGCTGACGAATTCAAAATGGAAGTCCTGCTCGGAACTGGCGGTCATGCGATACACGCCCAGCGGCACACTGGCGACCAATTCCTGGTAAAGGTGGCGGCTCTCGGCCAGTTCGGCCAGGGCGCGTTCACGTTCGGTAATGTCGCTGGCCATCGCCAGAAACCCGGTGATGGCGCCCACGGCGTCACGCACCGCGGTGATCACGAGATAGACGCGCAGCCGGGTCCCATCCTTTCGCGCGCAGGTCCATTCCCGCGCCTCGCGCTGACCCCGCCTCACCGACTCGACGAACACGTCAAACCCGCGGATTGGGCGTCCGAACGCCGTTGACAGTTCCGCGCTGCGGATCGCCAGTTCCAGCGGCAGGTGCCACGCGGCAAGGCTCATTTTTCCGGTCACCTCCGCCGCCAGGTAGCCGAGCATTCTCTCGGCGCCCGAGTTGAACAAGGTGACGGTCCCGTGGGTGTCGGTCGAGATAATCCCCACCTCGGTCGCCGCGTCAAAGACGTTTTGAATGCGGGCGCTGGCCTCCCGCAAGTCAGCGTCCCGATTCCCGATGACTTCGAGCATCTGATTGAAGGCGTGCGCCAGCCGGCCGAGTTCATCCTTCCGGGGCGTGGTAGCCCGGATGGAATAATCATTGTGTTCCGTGACGTGGGCGGTCGTCTCCACGAGGGCGGCCAGCGGGCTTAGCACATGACGGCGAACCCCCCGGATAAGCACGGCTCCGACGACCGCGAGCGCCAGCAGGACGGCGCCAGCCATGATCGCGTACTGCGAGAGACGCGCGTGGAGCGGCGGCAGCGCCTCCATCAGATAAAGCGAGCCGATCGCCACCCCTTCATTGTTCCGCACGGGCCACCACAACGAGAGGTGACGCGCGGTGAACTCATGGCCAACCGATTTCGGCGCCGGGGGAATTGAAGCTCCGGCTCCATCCCGTCGATACGCGGCGAACACCCGATTGGTGTTGTAGAGCGCGGCCAGAACGATCGCGCGATCCTCGCAATGCTTGTTCAGCCCCTTGACGGCCGCCTCTTTGAGACCGAAATCCAACGGGGCCGACAGCACCTCTTCCAGCACCCGCGCCTCGGCGCTCAACTGACTGACCGCCCGCGGCCGGAAAGTCGTCAGCTCGAAAAACACCGCGGCGACCGTCACGCAGAGTAACGCCAGCGCGCTCGCGAGCACGATCAACCAGACGAGCCGCTGTCGCACGGAAACGTGAGCGAAGGTGGTCACGGGTTTATTCAACGGGCGGGCGTTTATAAACCTTCGACGCGACGCCCAGCATCTTCTCACTCAACTCGAACCGATTCTCCGCGCTGGCGGCCAGGCTCGCTTCGAAACGGACCGTTTTGTTCTTAATGACAAAATGCAGCACGCCGCCGTGTTCGATGGTCCGCTCGGACTCACCCACGGTGACAATCGGTTTGCCCTTCAACGCCTTGAACCATTCCGCTTCGTAACGCGCCTCCGCCTCGGCGATGAAGATCAACTGACAACCGGCGGCTTCCTCCAATGTCTCGATCCGGCGCGCCGTAACGGGCCGCGAACTGACCACCCCGGCCGCCTGCCGTTCGACCTCCTTGAAGAGCGAATCTCCGGCCACCACTCCGATCACAATGGGCGAATTCGTCGCCGCGAACGCGTTGGCGGGCCAGGTCGTGTATTGGGTGAACTTGACCAGGAAGCCCGCCTTCACCTCGTAATCCAGCGCGGCGAATGGCTGGGCTGACACCCGCCCGCAGAGCGCGAGTAAAACGCCCGCCAGAAGTCCCCCCACGACCGCCATCTGACGCGAAGCCGAGGTTCGCTCTCGCCCGCGACGGCTTCGCCGGCGGCCTCCCAACGTGTCCCAAATCATTCGCATCGACCTTCCTAAAAACGATAGGTCAAGCGCACGAAATAATTGCGGCCGAGCAAAGGCAGAGGCGCGGCTCCCCCGTTGTACGCCTGGCCAAGCAAGATTTTCTGATCGAGGAGATTCTGAATGCCGATGCCGCACTCGAACGATTTCCACCGGCGCTCGATGAACGTATTCAACGTAAATTCGGCCGGCAGCCACTCCTCCTGGCCCGGGTACACCCACGCTCGGGCGGCCGTCTGGTAGGTGGCGTTCAAATTCCAATCCAGCTTCTTGGTCAGGTGGAACGTCCCGCTGCCGGAAACCTTATGGGCCGGCAGCGCCAGATTCAACCCGCTCACCGCTGACCCGTATAATAGCAGACGCTCGGCGCTCAATTGTTGGTCCGCCTGGTAGTAGGAGTAACCCAGGGTTCCGGCGAACCTTTCGCCGCGGTAGCGCAACTCCGCTTCCCCGCCATAGTCGCTCAGCGGTCCGCCGTTCAACGCGCCAAATTCGCTCCCGCTGACGGTGAAGACGATCGGTCGGACGATCCGCATGTAATACAAGTTGGCCACGGCGGAAAGATGGTCATTGAACCGATACCCCGATTCCAATTGATAACTCGCGGTCTTTTCATACCTAACCGCGGCGTTGCCCAGTTGGAAATAAATGTCGTCGATATTCGGCGTCCGGAACGCTTCGTCGTAAAGCAGTTTGAGATGGAATCGTTCCCACGCCTTGGTCACGCCGAGACGCGGCACTAACGCGTCGCCGGCGTAGTCATGGCTCTCGTAACGGCCGCCCACCGTAAAGTTGGCCCAGTCGGTATCGAGGTCGTATTGCGCGTAGCCGGCAATGTCGTGGTAATTGACGTGGTCGGAACCAAAGAAAAACGCGCTCGGCGCGGCATTGAGGTAAGCCGTATCGATCGCCTTCGCGCTTTCGAAGTAGCCCGTGACCCCGGCGAGCAGGTGATTCCGTTCATTGAACGTGGCGACCAGCGGGATATCGAGATTCAGTTTGTCATAGTCCAGCTTGAAGTCACCGCGACCGGGATTGGTTTCCAGCCCCCAAGGTTCCTGGTGCAACACGGTCAATTTCGGCGCGATTGTCAGCGCGTCTGAGACGTTGAAGTCATACTTGGCCGAGCCCATCGACGAGCGGAACGTCCGGCTCCAGTCCGGGAACCCGACCGGCGGCTCGCCATTGGCCAGGGGATTCTTGAATTCGAAGTCGTCGTAGATGAAGCGAAGGTCAAGGTCCTTCCAGCCCAAATCGGCGTTGATGGTGTAAGGTTCCATCCCGGAATAACGCCGCAAGTCCACCACCGTCCCCGCCTGCGAAACGTACGCTTGATCCGACCGGATGAAGTTTTCGTAGTTGACGCCCACCGAGAATCGCCAGCCATTCGTAAACGCGTAGCCGACGCTGCCATCGACCGCGGTCCCAACGCGGCCGGGGACGACTTCCGGGCGCACGGAGACAAACCCGCCGTCTTGCTCCGCCCCCTTCGTAGTGATGTTTACGACCGCCAATTCCGCGTTGCCGCCGTAGCGCGCCGAGCCGGGACCGCGGATGATTTCGACCTGCTTGATTTGCTCGGCCGAGTAGTGATGCCCCAACTGCACATTCCCCCACAGTCCATCATTGACGGGAATGCCGTCCAGCAACACCAACATCTTGCCCTCGTAAGCCCAAAACCCTCGGAAACCGGCCCCGACGGCCGAACTGATATCCTCTTCGAACGAAAACCCGGGCACCAACGCCAGAATATCCATCAAATCGCGGGCGCCGGTTTCGTTGATCTCCTCTTGGGTGATGACCGAAACGATGGCGGGTTGCTCGCGGACCGGGCGCTCCGCCACCGAAGCGATCTTGATCTGAATGCGGCTTAATTCCTCGAAGGAAAGATTGGCGAGCACCGGGGCATTCGTGGTCGTTTGCGCGAGGACGCCCAGGCCAGCCGCCAACCCCAGCGCGCCAACCCAGATGAGCCGGGCCAACACGTCCGCCCAGCGGCGCCCAGGCCGCGGAATTTGCGTTGAGTGGAAGCGCGACTCTTCGGCTTTGGCGCCGGCGGCGAAGGCCAGCATCGGAGATTCGTTGCTTTGATCACGTTCTTGCACGCGCCGGTTGCTTGGGTCCAGGTTTCAACGGCATCTTTGGGCCGCGCTTCTCCGAAAGTCGAGCCTAAACGCGCCACCGGAAGCCGCGAAAGCCTCTGAATCAGCGCGCCCTTCGGCATCCGTCGCCTTTGGTCGCGCGAGAATCAAGCCACTCCGCCGACCGCCCAGCAAAGCGCCTCGGTGACGCGCCAAGCTTCCTCCCTAGCCGACTGCCTTTCATGCGGCCTTCACTTGCAAAAATGCCGACCCGGATTAAAGTGCAGAATCATCAGTTTTAGACCTTGGGGAAATTTGCTTTGGCATCGCTATGAACCGCGCGGTTGTGGTCGCAGGACTACGGGAGCGAAATCGACTTTTCGGACTCCGAGCATTCACGTTGATCGAGCTTTTGGTGGTGATCGCGATCATTGCCGTGCTGGCGGCCTTGTTGCTGCCCGCGTTGGCGCGCGCGAAACGGGCCGCGCAATCGGCTCGCTGCAAGAGCAACCTCCGGCAAATCGGCCTCGCGATGACGCTTTATGTTCAGGATGCCTGCCGGTATCCCGTTGATCCGACTCTTCGTGGACGCCTGAAACCCTTCACGGAGCGTGGGTCGGCTCGGCCAACTTCAAGGTCAGATGCACCCGCTTCGTGTCTGCAAAGCCGACCCGTCGATAGACCGCCAACGCCGCCTGATTGTCGTCCCCGGTCTCAACGTGCATGGCGCGCGCGCCTCGCTCGGCGCAGATTTGGCAGGCCTGCGCCAGCGCCGCTTTGCCAATTCCCAAACCGCGGAACGCGGGCCGGATAAAAAAATCATCCACAATCGCGCTCGGCCCGCCGTATTCCATGCTGTACGAAAACGTCACCACCACGTAGCCAATGTCGCCCGCTTCGACGCGAATGAACCAGACGAGGCCCAACCGTTCGTCGGCCAGCAACGGCGCAAACGCCGCGCTCGCCCGCCTCGGGTTAAGCGCAAACGCCGCTTCCGCGTAGAATTCGGTCATCAGTCCGACGAGCGCTGGCACGTCGTCCGGCCCAGCTTTTCTTAAAGTTTGAGAGACGCTCATAAGGTGGCGGCGATGGTGTCACCCAACCGCCTGTTTGGCGAGCGCGTCATCACCGCCCGAGGAGATCGCGACCACGGCTGGATTCTCAACCTTCCAGGCAATCAATTGATGCGTTTAAGCGGAATGTCCCGACCGTCGGCATGCACGATCAACGCGGTAGGATGCCCTTGGTTGTCCACTTCAACGGTCATCGTGTCGTCGGTCACGCCCGAGAAAAACTGTTTCTCACTTTCCGGCAGGAGCGCCTGTCTTGGTTCGTCATTCTCCTGGACCGAGAGGTGATCGCCATCCCGACGAATCGTCAGAATGAGATTGGGCGGCTCGCCATACCGCCCCACGTAACGCTCCAACACGATGGCGTCGATTCGCGCTTGCTTGTGCTGCTTCAGCGGCGCGCGCGGCGGCAACTGGTTGTATGGCGTGAAACCTTCCCACGCGATCGGTGTGAACGTGTTTTTGAGCGTCTCTTCGAGCAGTTCCTCGAAAATACCTTCAGCGTTTCCACTGTTGCTCATGATAACGAGGCCCGTGCCTTGGTCGTCAAAACCGACCGCGTAATGCCGCCAACCGTCGTCGTGGCCCTCCTTGAAGAAGGCCTTGCCGTACGGCGTCCAGTAAAGGCCCCAGCCCAAACCGTAACTTAGGCGTCTCACCTGATTGTCGTCGGTGTTCTCGTTCTCCAAGGTCGGGAATTGATGCTTCGAGGCGATCCTGATTTGCGGACTCAGCATTTGTTCGCGAGTGGTTTTGCGGATCCCTTGCCCCGACATCACCGCCTGCATAAAGCGCGCGAAATCGCCCAGCGTCGTCTGCATCGAGCCAGCCGCGTTCGCCTTGGTTCGCTTCAGCGGGCCAAGCGACCGGCCGTGATCGTCGTAACCATTCGCGTAATCGCTCTCGAAATGATCCCGCCAGACCATGCTGGTGCGGGTCATCGCGAGCGGCTGAAAAACGCGCTTTTGCATCAGGTCAATGAGTGGAGCTCCGGTGACTACTTCGACCACAAATTGCAGCAAAACGATTCCCTCCCCCGAATAGGCGTAGCGCGATCCCGGCTCAAAATGGATTCTGAGCTTCCGATCCGGCTCGAACCAACGCCAATTCGGAAACCCGGTGGTGTGGGAGAGCAACATTCGCCCCGTGATGCGCTCGTAACGGGGGTCGCTGGCGAGGTCTCGGTAATCGTCATACTCCGAAAGCGGTTTCGGCAAATAGCTTTGAACCGGCTTATCGAGGTCCAATCGGCCTTCGTCCACCAATTGCATCACCAAATACGCGAAGGCCACCTTGCTGAGCGAAGCTCCCGACATCACCGAATCCGCGGTCAGCGGAAGCTTCTTTTCTTGGTCGCGAACGCCGTAGGCCTTCACGAAAACGATCTTCCCGGCGTTGATGATCGCAATGCCCAGGCCGGGAACCTCCGCCGCCTTCATCAGGCGCAACGCCGTCGCGTCGATCTCCGCGGGAGTGATCCTACTTCCGTCGAGCCGTATGATCGCGGGCGGCTCCGCGGACCTGGCGGTAAGCGCGAGGCCCAGAGCGATAAACAACGTTAACGTTTTCATAGCGCGAGGACGGGCGTCGATCGAGGCTTGGTCGTAGCCCGAGCTCGACGCCGACGATCGATTTGAAGCCATTCGTTTACTAATACACGGCAGAAGGCTCACTTGTTACGGAATACTTTCGCCCGGGCCGGAAATCGGTTTGGCAGTATGGGACGATAGACCACGGGCCAGCGAAATCGTCGCCGCGCGACTGGATCGGGCCAATCGATGAGGCGGGCGAAACCGTCCAAGAAGTGGCGCCGCTAATTCGGGCTGGTCAATCGATGCGTGGGCGTCGGTCGGCCCGGGCGGAAGCGTTCGAGGTGGTCGAGGCGGGCCGAGATTCCCGGGAATTGCGCCGGCAGGTTCGCGAGAGCCGTTTCGACGGCTTGCCGCAGAATCTCCGGCGCGCCCTCGGCGCGGAGGTTGAGGATCAGTTGCCCGCTCGGGATCGCTTCTTCAAGCTCCTGCGAAAGCTCGGGGACAAAATCATTGCGGACAAGGTTGACGACCGCCAGGCCGCCCAGGCCCGCGTCCGGACTGAGCGTCATCTTGAGGTGCGCGATCTCCGCGCGCTCGACCTGCAGCGTTTCCTGAATACCGCGCGCCAGCGTGGTGAGAACGTCGCCCGCCTCGAAGCTCGAGACCGAGGCGAGCTGGATCGTGGCGTTTAACCAGCCCAGCAGGGCTTCGCCTTCGGCGTAAAGATCGTAATCGACTGGCATGGCGTCCGACGACGATTGCTCGGCGATCCCCAGTCGCGCGAGCCAGGGCTCGAGCCCGGCGCCCGTTCGCGCGGAAACCGAGAGAATTTCGGCGCGGGGAAACTCACGAGTCAACGCGTCGCGCAATCCCTCGCGCCGCGCGTCGTCGAGGAGGTCGGACTTGTTGATGACGATGAGGTTGGCCTCCTCAAGTTGCTTGCGGTAAATATAAACGACCTTCTCAGAAAACCTCGCCCCGGCCTCCAAGCCGAGCACGCGCCCGGCGCGGACCGGATCGACCAGCACGCTCAGCGGGGCGATGGCGAAACTCTCGCCATAAATCCGCCGCAAGGGATAGGTCACGGTCGCGACCAAATCGGTGCAACTCCCCACCGGTTCGGCGATGAAGACGTCGGGCCGATTGGCGGTCGTGAGCCGCGTCGCGGCCTCCATGAGGGAATTGAAGCGGCAACAGAAGCAGCCGCCGGGAATTTCCTCGGTGGCGAAACCGCGCGCGCGGAGCAAGGTGGTATCGACCAGGCCGCTCCCCTGATCGTTGGTGATGAGGCCGACGCGCAGCCCTTTCTGCGTGAAATGTTGCGCGAGCCGCCCGACCGCCGTGGTTTTCCCGGCGCCGAGAAATCCACCGATCATGAGGTATCGGGCTTTGGTAGGCGCAATCGGGTCGGTATTTACCGCCGCGTCGGCGACTGGCAAGGGTTTCGTAGTCATTCGCTTCATCCAATGGCGACCTCATTCCAAATCCGTCTGGTCCGCCCGCCAAGTGGTCGCCCGGCCTGGCGGTTGAACCTTCACTCGATTTGCGCCTGTTTCTGTTGTTCGAGAATCTTATCGATGGCTCGGTCGAGAATACGAACGTAGCCGTCCACGTCCACACAATTGGCGTCGGGTTCGCCCTCGACCCGATAGAGCCAGCCGGCGCCGTAGGGGTCGCGGTGCACGGTCGCGATCTTTTCCTTGAGCGTGGGATTTCCTTCGATGAACTTGCCGCTGACGATACAATATAGGTCCGAGATCGCCTTGAATCCCTCGACGAAACCGATGATCTGGCCAACCAGCACCTCGGCCTCCGGCGGTACCTCAAAGCCATGATCGACCATCTCCCCGAGCATCCGCACCGCGAACTTCGTCAAGCCGACACGCCAACGGTTCGCCGGTTCCGGGGCAATCCAAAAGTGCGCCGGGGTGTAGCGATAATCCACCGGCAAACTCGTGACAAAGTTCGAGCGCCGGTATGACTGAGTTTTGCGGCGTTCTGGTTCCATAAGTTTTCGGCGCGCGGGCGTTTCGAGTTTCGGTTGCCAGACTTCCCGAAGGCGCTGGCCGGATCGAGAGTTTTCCGGGTTCGCCGACGGTTTCAACCTTAAAGCGGAAGTCATTCGGGCCGCGAAGTGTCCAAGGGGTTGGGTGGAAGACCCCAAAAGCACCCCCTCCACCGTCCCTCGTCGCGCCCAGTTGACCGCCGCCGCTTCATGCTAAAACCTTGGCATTCTCTGAGTCGTCTGGTCCGCCGTCCCAATCCCAAGCTCAAATGACGGGGATTCACGATTCAAGACGTCCGGGAAAAACGGGCGCCGTCGCGTTTTAGAGGGACCAACTTCCCGGTGGATAACCGGCGCAACCGTTTAAGCCGGAGATGCTCGCCGCCATTCATCGCCGCGACGGGCAAAAGGTGGAGACCGTTCTCGGCGCGTTCAAAAATAATTACCGTCGCCCGGCCGAGTCACCTTGTTTTGGCCCAAATCTTGCTAATTTTCGGCTAAATATTGGCATTTTTAGTAAGCGCTGCACGATTTGAAATTTGCGGCGGGCTTTCCAGGACATCGCTCTCGGCCGGAGTAGGTGCGAGAGCAGGCAGTTGATTGGTTATGCGCAGGCGTTTGGTTGGTGGAATGGATAGCTTGTCCGCGAGGGGTGGGGAGCAGCCGCGCGGAGCCACCAGCCTCCTCCTAGCGGGGCTGGTGGCTCTCGCATTTTTCGTGTACGCCTCACGCGCGCAAGCCCAGGTCAACGTGCTGATGCATCACAACGACCTCGCGCGCACCGGACAGAATCTGAACGAAACCTTGCTCACCCCGAGCAACGTCAACACGCAATCGTTCGGTCTGCTGTTTACCCAACCGGTGGACGGCGAGGTTTACGCGCAGCCGCTCTATCTTTCGCAAGTCGATTTCCCGGATCATACGACCCACAACCTGGTGTTCGTGGTCACGGCGCACGACAGCGTCTTCGCGTTTGACGCCGATTCCAACGTGAGAACGGATGCGCAACCGATCTGGCATGCCAGCTTCACTGATCCCGCGGCGGGGATCACGTCGGTGCCAATCGACGACATCGCCCCGGACCCGGTCAGCCCCGAGGTAGGCATCACCAGCACGCCGGTGATCGATCCGGATACTCAGACGATCTACGTGGTCGCGCGGACCAAGGAGGCCAAAGGGGTCACGTCAGTCAACGTGCAAAGATTGCACGCCTTGGATGTACGCACGGGCGCCGAAAAATTCGGCGGCCCGGTCGAGATCCGCGCCGCGACTCCCGGACGCGGCGCCGGCGCCGATGAGAACGGCCTCATCGCGTTCAATCCCCTGCGCGAGCACCAACGCGCCGCGTTATTGCTCAGCGGCGGCGTGGTCTATATCTGCTGGGCTTCCATCGGCGATATCCTGCCGTATCACGGGTGGGTCATTGGTTATGATGCGCAAACTCTGCGACAGGTGGCGGTGATTGATCTGACTCCCACCGGTTCGGAGGGCGGCATCTGGCAATCGGGCGGCGGACCGGCGGTGGATGAGGACGGCGCGCTTTACGTCGTAACGGGAAACGGCACTTTCGACGAAACCGCGTTGACCGATTGGGGGAGTTGCGCGCTCCGGCTCACGCCCACGGCGGATGGCTTGTCGGTCGCCGACTATTACGCGCCTTACAACTACGCCCATCTCGATATCGCCGATGAGGACCTCGGCTCCGGCGGTCCGGTGTTGCTGCCCGCCCTGCCGGACAGCGTCCAGCGCCTCCTCGTGTTCGCGGGCAAAGAGGGCAAGATTTGCGTGGCGGACCGCGCCCACCTGGGCGGTTGGCGACCGCGCGACGACAGCCAATTAGTCCAGGCGTTGCCGAACGCGATTGGGCCGTGTTTCGCGACCCCCGCGTATTTCAATCAGCGGCTTTATTTTGGCGGCGTGGGCGACCGGTTGAAAGCCTTCGCGGTGAACGGCGGTTTGCTCTCGTCGAATCCCGTTTCCCGCACCTCCCTGGTTTTTGGTTATCCGGGGCCAACCCCCAGCGTCTCGGCCGACGGAACCAATAACGCCATTGTTTGGGCGCTCGAAAACGCCGGGTTCGCGACTTTCTCACCGACGGTGCTTCACGCGTACGACGCGAACGACCTCTCGGTGGAATTCTACAACAGCTCGATGGCCGGGAGCCGCGACGTGGCGCCCCAGGCCGTGCGGTTCACGGTCCCAACCGTCGCGAACGGCAAAGTCTATGTCCCCGGTCGCAACGGATTGGCCGTTTATGGTTCCACCGTCACGGTCGCCAAGCCGGCGGCCAGCGCGCCAGCCGGAGTCTTTACCAACTCCGTTTCCGTGGCGCTCAGTGTCACCACCCCTGGGGCCGTAATTTATTATACCCTGGACGGCAGTGACCCGACGCCGAGCGCGGCGCTTTATGCGGACCCGTTAACCTTCACCAACAGCGTCGCCTTGAACGCCCGCGCCTTTAAGGCCGGAGTTCGCGACAGCGACCTGCTGACCGCGGTTTATGATCGCGCGGACGCCATTGGTATGGGGAGCGGCCTGCGCGCGGACTATTATTCGAATCTTCAGGGCTTCGACGGCCCGCCGACGCTCACGGAAATGGACCCATTGGTCGATTTCAACTGGCTCGGGGCGCCGCCCGCCGACGGGATCAACCCCAGCCGCTTTTCCGCGCGGTGGGCCGGCGCCATCCAGGCGCAGTTCAGCGAAACCTACACTTTCTACGCGCTCGCCTCCGACGGCGCGCGGCTAACCGTGGACGACACCGTCGTGATCGATCGCTGGGCGGACGGTCCGCCGACGGAGAGCAGCGGCACGATCGATCTTGAGGCCGGGCAATCGTATGATTTCGTATTTGAGTATTACGCCGCCCAAGGCCCGCCGGTGGCGCAATTACGCTGGAGCAGCCCCTCGACTCCGAAGGCGATCATACCCACGAGCCAACTCTTTCCCGCGACCAACGGCCTGCCGTGGTTGATCCTGACCAGCCCCGCCGCGGGGGCGGCTTTTACGGCGCCGGCCAGCGTTCCCATCGCGGTCACCCCTTCCGACTCATCCGGCGCGACCGTCGAGTTTTTCGCGGACGGCGCCAAAATCGGGGAGGCCAACGGCGCTCCCTACGTGTTCAATTGGACGAACGTGCCTGCGGGCGCGCACGAAATCACCGTGCGATCAACCGACGTTTACGGCGAGGTCTCCGCCGCGGGTCCGGTGGACATCGTGGTGGCGCCACTCACCCTCCAGGCAATCCAACAGGGCGGACAAATCATCCTCTCCTGGTCCGGGTCCGCCGCGGATTTTATCCTCGAGAGTTCGGCGACGCCGAACCTTTCGGCGTGGACGCCCGTGAACGCAACGCCCGCGGTCGCCGCCGGGCGCGCCAGCGTCGCGGTTGATCTCTCCACGGGAAACCGATTCTACCGACTGCGCCAGCCATGAGGTTCCCTCAATTAAGGCCTCGGTTCGTCGCGCTCGCGGGTTACGATCCGGTTCCGTACCGATTACGGTCCGGCGGCGTTTCCCGAATCAATTGTCCCCCTCCGGGGCCGTCGCGTTAGCCGATGTCACCCCTTGCTGCATCTATCTCCGAGCTTCGAATTATGAACGATACGTGTACGGGTCTGTTTAGGAATGGCGGCGCGATACTCGGCCGGCCGCGGCGCGGCCTTTTGAGTAACCGCCTGCTCGCAGCCTGCTTGCTGATCGGCGCCATGATCGGCGTGGCGGCGCGCGCGGACGGTCCGCCCAGCGTGCTGACTTACCATAATGATCTCTTGCGCACCGGGCAAAACTTGAGCGAGACCGTATTGACGCCCAGCAACGTCAACACCAATACTTTTGGCAAACTCTTTTCGCACGCGGTGGACGGCGAAATTTACGGCCAACCGCTTTACCTGGCGAACGTCCTTTTCCCGGACAAGAGCCAACACAATCTCGTTTTCGTCGGCACGTCCCACGACAGCGTTTACGCCTTCGACGCCGACGATGCCAATGGCACGAACGCCGCGCCAATCTGGCAGGTCAGCTTCATCGACCCGGCGGCTGGCATCACGCCGTTCCCGGTCTCCGACGTCGCGTTCGACCCGGTCTCGCCGGAAGTCGGGATCTTGAGCACCCCAGTCATTGATCCGGTGACGCAAACGCTCTACGTCGTGGCCAAAACCAAAGAGGTCGGCGGCGCCAATCCTTTTTACGCGTTTCGCCTCCACGCCCTGGACGCGCGGACCGGCGCGGAAAAATTTGGCGGGCCGGTTCTCATTCAGGCCAGTGTTCCGGGGAACGGCGCCGTCAGCGACGGCGCCGGAAACGTCGATTTCAGCGCGAAACTGGAACATCAACGGTCGGCGCTGCTTCTGGTCGGTGGCGTCGTCTATATTAGCTGGGCTTCGTTGGGGGACATCCCGCCCTATCACGGCTGGATCATCGGGTACGACGCCGCGACGCTCCAACTCGCCGCCGCGTACTGCGACACGCCGAACGGGGATGAGGGCGGTATCTGGCAGGGCGGCGCCGGACCGGCCGCCGACGCGGACGGTAACATTTTCGTAATCACCGGTAACGGCACGTTCGACGCCGGCGCCGGGCCGGACTACGGAGACTCGGCGCTCAAGCTGACTCCCGATGGCGCCGGCGGGCTGAACGTCGCGGACTACTTTACGCCGTATAATCAGGCCGAGCTGAGCTTTGCCGATCTTGACCTCGGTTCCGGCGGCGTGTTGCTCCTGCCCGATCAGTCCGACACCACCCGGCAACTAATGGTCTTCGCCGGCAAAGAGGGGACCATCTACCTGCTCGACCGGAATAATCTCGGCCACTACCAGACCAACAACGACAGCCAAATCCTCCAATCCATTCCCAAGACCCTTGGCAAGGGTTCGTTCGGCATGCCGGCCTATTTTAACGGTCGAGTTTACTACGGCGGGTACAACGACACGCTCAGGGCGTTTGATGTTCGCGCCGGTTTGCTTTCCACGCCGCCCAGTTCACGATCCGCGCATGTTTTTGGTTACGGCGGCGCCACGCCGAGCGTTTCGGCTAACGGGACCAACAACGGCGTCGTCTGGGCCTTGGACAACAACGGCTTCACGTTCTCAAAACCGGCGATTTTGTACGCTTATGACGCGAACGACCTCTCGGTGGAACTCTACAATAGCTCGCAATCCGGCCAGCGGGACGCGGCGGGGCCAGCCGTCCGCTTCACCGTGCCGACGGTCGTCAACGGGAAAGTCTATGTCGATGGCCGACAGCAGTTGACGGTTTACGGTCTTTCGGCCTGGGTCGGCGCTCCCACGTTCACGCCGACCAACGGAGTGTTCTCGGATTCGGTCACCGTTGCCATTACCAGTTCGACGCCCGGCGCGGAGATTCATTACACGCTCGACGGTTCCACGCCCACCGCCGACTCCCCGCTCTACACCGGCCCGTTTTCAATCACGCAATCCACCGGAGTCAAGGCGATCGGGTACCAGCCGGGAGTGGCGCCCAGCGCGGTGGCCAGCACGGTCTATTTTCAAACGAACGCCATTGGCTCTGGCACGGGGCTGCGCGGCGATTATTTCCTGAACAACATCCAATTGGCCGGTCCGCCCGATTACACAAAGACCGATTCGCAGATCGATTTCAATTGGGGGGTGGAACCGGCCGGCACGGTTTTCGCCACGCGTTGGACCGGCCAGATTCAGGCCCAATTCTCGGAAACGTACACGTTCTCAGTTTTGTCGTCGGACGGCGTTCGGCTGAGTATCGACGACGAACCGGTGATCGATCAATGGTTCGATCACCCGCCCAGCGAATCGAGCGGCGCGGTCGAGCTGGAGGCCGGGCAGGTTTACGATGTCACGCTTGACTATTATTCCAGTACCGGCGACGCCGTCGTGGAGTTTTTCTGGAGCAGCCCGTCCACTCCCAAAATGATCGTCCCCAGCAGCCAGCTCTACCCGGCCACCAACGGACTGCCTTGGCTGGCGGTCAGCAGTCCGACCAACGGCGCCGTCTATGTCGCGCCGGCCAACGTCACGATCACGGTGGTTACCTCAGATACGCCTCCCGGTTCTTTGACGGTCGAGTTCTTTGCCGGGGATACCAAGCTGGGGGAAGCAACCGATAGCCCCTACACGCTGATCTGGACCAACGCGAGCGCCGGGTCCTATCAACTCAGCGCCCGCATGACCGACGCCTACGGAACGGTCACGCAGTCCGGCGCCGCGACCATCCAAGTGCTCGCTCCGCCGTTACGGGCCGACCGCGTGGGGGACCAGGTCATCATCTCCTGGCCAAGCTCGAGCGCGACGTACGTGCTCGAAGCCAGCGACTTGCCCGTCGGCGGGTCGTGGCTTAGCTTGACCCAAGCGCCCGTCGTCGGCCCGGACCGAACCTCGGTGACCATTGACCCGCTACAAAAGAATGCGTTCTACCGCCTCCGCACCGCGCCCTGAGCGCCGCCCGCGCCTCAGTACGCCGCCCGCTCAACCAGCGAGCGCGGGCGTTTGCATTCTCGCCGGTGGCCAAAGCTCGCGCATGGGACGAGACAAAGCCCTGGTGAGGCTGGGCGGCAAGGCCTTGATCGATCACGTCCGGGCCGCCGCGAAATCATTGCGGGCGCCCGTCCGGATCATCCAACGCGACTGCCGGCCAGGACGCGGGCCGGTCGGGGGAATCCACACCGGCTTGACCGAGAATCCCCGCGAGTTGCTCTACTTTCTTTCCTGCGATATGCCGTTTGTCTCCGGCGAGTTACTGCGGAACTTGCGGCAGAAGCTGGGGTCCGAGTCGCTCGCGATCTTCGTCCAGCGCGGGGCGCAGGTCGGTTTTCCCTGTCTTTTGCGCCGGCAGGCGCTGGCGGTCGTCGAAGCGCAATTAGCCGACCCGCAGGCCAGTCTCCAGAAACTCGCCGCGGCCCTGGGCGCGCAGACCCTTCGCCCGCCGCGCGCGCGCCAGTGGGAGTTGTTCAACATCAACACGCCGGACGAATTGATCGCGGCGGGGCAATTCTGGCGCCGGCGTCAGGAAGGCCAGACATCTGGCGGGCTCAAGAAGGCGCGGACTGTTTCCGCCGCGGGACCGGCGCCCGAATGAAGCGCCGGAAACACAGCTTGTCAGGCCCCCGCGCCAGATGTAGGCTGGAGCCTATGTTGAGACCGCTTCTGGTTGGGTTCGCGCTGCTGCTCGTGGCCGCGCGACCCGCGCGCGCCGATACGGTGCAACTCAAGGAACAAGCCGCCATCTCGGGTAAAATCCTCGCCGAAAAGCGGGATCAAATCGTCATCGATCTCGGCTACACCGTGCTCGTCGTTCCCCGCAGCCAGGTCGTCAAGATCGTTAAGAACGACCAGACCGTCGCCACCGGGGCGGCGAAGACTCCGGCGCCCGCGACCTCCGAGCTGCGCGCGGGACTCTTCCATACCGCCACGGCGCCGCCCGCCGAACGCGCCGTCCGCGACCTCGTCGGCCAGCTCGGCGAGGCCGTCGTGCAAGTGCGCACGCCCAGCGGTTTAGGCTCGGGTTTTATCCTTAACGAAGATGGTTACTTAATCACCAATTTTCACGTGATCGAGGACGAAACCAAAATCTCCGTCGAGGTCTATTCGCAAATCCGCGGCCAGTTGGAGCGCAAGATTTACAAACAGGTCCGCATCATCGCGGTGACCAAGTTCGGCGATCTGGCGCTCCTGAAGATTGACGACCGCGACGCGCCGAAGTTCGCCCGCGTGCTGCTCGGCGACGCCGATTCCCTCGGCGTCGGCGAGCGCGTCTTCGCGATCGGCAGTCCGCTCGGGCTGGAACGCACCGTCACCGAAGGCATCGTCAGCACCAAGACCCGGCCGCTCCAGGGCGAGCTCTATATGCAGACTACGGCGCAGATCAATCCCGGCAACAGCGGCGGGCCGCTGTTCAACCTGCGGGGTGAAGTCGTGGGCGTCACCAACATGAAGATCACCTTCGGCGAGGGCCTCGGCTTCGCCATTCCAGTCGAGGCGGTCAAATTTTTCCTGAATCACCGCGACGCCTACGCGTACGATAACGACAATCCCAGCAACCCCTACCGCTACCTCGAGCCCCCGAGCCGGGTGCAGAAGCGCATGGTGGCGCCCTAAGCGCGCCCCGGCGTAATGGCGTTTGAACTCCTCTCGATTTGATTTCATGACATATATGCGAAGCCTCCCGTTCCGCCTGAGCGCGCTCCTGTTCGCCGCCAGCTTGAGCCTGCGCGCCGCGACGCCGCCGGCCGCCAAACTGCTGCCTCAAGACACGCTGGTCGTGATCACGGCGCCCGATCTGGCCCAAGCGCAGGCGGCGTTCGCCCAATCGCCCGCCCAGCAACTTTGGCTGGACCCCGCCATGCAACCGTTCAAGGATAAGCTCGTGGCGAAGTTCAAGGAAGCCGTCGTCACGCCGCTGGAACAACAATTTGGAGTGCATTTCGAAGACTACGCCGGGCTGGCCAAAGGCCAGGTGACGCTCGCGGTCATTCAAAACGGCTGGGACGGCAAAACCGGCCAACTGCCCGCCTGGGTTTTGGTGCTCGACAGCAAGGATAACAGCGACCTGCTTAAGAAACGCCTCGGCGAACTCAAACAGAAGTGGACCACCGCCGGCCAGGCGATGAAACCGGAACGCATCCGCGACCTCGATTTCACCACGCTGATGTTCTCCGGCGATCAAACCGCGGCGACCGTGCGCAAGGCGCTGAACGGGGCCAAGGCTGAGAAGGACGCCGCGGAGGAGGATAAGAAAGATGGCCCCAAGATTTCCGTTACGCTCGGCCAATCCGACTCGTTGCTGCTGATTGGCAATGACCCCCAGGTGATCGAGAAAATCCTCGTCCGGCAATCCGGCGGACTGGCCCCCGCGCTGGCCGAACTTCCGGCCTATGAGGCGAACGCCCAAGCGGTACTCCGTGACGCGCTTGTTTGCGGTTGGGTCAATATCAAGGCCTTCGTCGAAATCGCCAATCGGACGATCACGAGCGCCGCCGCGAAAAACCAGCAGCAAAACCCCCTCTCGTTGCAGCCCGACAAGCTGCTGGCCGCGTCCGGCCTGACCGGCGTGCAAACGGCCGCGTATAAATTGACGATGGGACCGGAGGGCACGTTCGTCCATTTGTTCCTCGGCGCCCCGGCCAGCCAGCGAACCGGCGTGATCAAAATGCTCGAGACCGAGACCAAGGACGCCTCGCCGCCGCCGTTCGTGACCGCCGACGTGGTCAAGTTCAGCCGCTGGCGCATGGACGGCCAAAAAGCGTGGGCCAACCTGGAGGCGATGATCAATGACGTCTCCCCGCAACTCGGTGGCATCCTGCAGATGAGCCTGAGCGCCGTGGGCAAGGACAAAGACCCGAATTTCGATTTCAAAAAGAACCTCATCGGCAACCTCGGGGACGACTTCATCTCCTTTGACAGGCCCCCGCGCAGCGGCAAACTCGCTGACCTGAATTCTCCGCCTTCCCTCTTTCTGCTCGGCTCGCCCCGACCCGATCAATTGACCCTGGCCCTGAAGGCCGGCACCGCTTTGATGCCCGCGCCGGACGGTGGTTCCGCGGTGAAGGACCGTGAATTCCTGGGCAAGAAAATCTACAGCGTAACGCTGCCCAACCCGCCCGGTCAGGCCGCCGCGGGTGAGCGGAGTTTCAGTTTCGCGGCCACCGCGAGCTACGTCGCCATGTCCGCTGACGCGACCCTCCTCGAAGAGTATCTGCGCAGCGGCGATAAGGCGGCCAAGGGCCTCTCGGACGTGCCCGGCTTGAGCGACGCCGCGCAGAAAGTCGGTGGCATGAGCGCCGGCTTTTTCGGTTATCAGAATTACGCCGACGTGATGCGCACCGCGCTGGAAATCTTGAAGTCCGACCCGGACGCCTTATCGAAGCTGTATTCGTCGCCGCTGCTGGCGGCGCAAGGCGGCCCCGACCTCGGCGCGAAGGGAATCAAAGACTGGCTCGATTTCTCCCTCTTGCCGAGTTACGACAAGCTTGCGAAGTATTTCAATTATTCCGTTTACGCTGGCGGCTCCACTCCAGACGGCTTTGAAGTCAAACTCTTCTCCGCTCGCCCGCCGGAATTGAAATAATAATCACCGGCGACGCCGCGAAAAAACCCAGTCGCTCGACGGTCTGGTCCGCACCCGCGAGCGAATGGTCGCACGCCGGCCTTGCCGGCTCCGCCCTTCCGTCAATGCATCGTTGCCTTGGCTAGAGGGCGCGGTTAGGCTGCCGGCCCGATGCGGATTTTAGATCGTTACTTGCTCCGGGAATTGCTCATCCCGCTGGGGTATTGCCTGGGCGGGTTCCTGATTTTCTGGATCGCGTTCGATCTTTTTTCGAACTTGAGCGAATTTCAACTGGGGATTCAAGAGCGACGCATCGTCCTCTTTGACGTCGTAAAGTACTACGTCGCGATCATCCCGCAACTTCTGGTGACCGTGGTCCCGGTCGCCATGCTCCTGGCTTTGCTTTACGCGCTGACCAATCACGCTCGCCATCAGGAGTTGACGGCGATGCGCGCGGCGGGGGTCGGTCTGTGGCGCCTCTGCGTTCCCTATCTGGCGGTCGGCTTGACTTTCAGCCTGCTCCTGTTCGCGTGCGATGAACTCTGGGTTCCGCGCGGAGCCGCGTTCGCTGAACGAATGCGGGAGCAAACCAAGAGCGGCCGTGCGCCCGGCCGGCCCGATGGCGCCGAGCGTGAATGGGAAAAAAACCTGCGATTTCAGAACCCGCGCGATCGCCGGTTTTGGACGGCGACCGCGTACAATTTGAAAACGTTCGAATTGAAGGATCCCCAAATCGACTGGCAATTGCCGACGGGCGCCAGGCGGGTGTTCGCCGCCGAACGCGCGGTGTTCACAAATCAAAGTTGGCTCTTCTTCGAGGTGACGCAGTACGACTACGCGAGCCGGACCAATGACCTGCCGGAAGTAAGCCACACCAATCTACTGACGGCGGATGATTGGATCGAGACGCCGGACCTGATCCGGACCGAGATTCGCGTCAGCGGCCTGACCGGAGTCAAGGCCGCCCGCCGGCCGCGCCTGGCGGTCGCGGAGATCCTGAACTACCTAAAACTCCACCCAAGTCTTGATCCGCAACAAACCGCCCTGCTCTATACTCAGTTGCACGGGCGGCTGGCCGAGCCTTGGACGTGCTTCGTCGTGGTCTTGATCGCGATTCCGTTCGGCGCGCCGTCCGGGCGCCGCAACGTCTTCGTCGGCGTGGCCGGGAGTATCGCGATCTGTTTCGCCTACTTCATCATCGAACGATTCAGCCTGGCGCTCGGCACGGGCGCCTACATCAGTCCTTGGCTGGCGGGCTGGGGTCCGAACCTGGCGTTCGGCGCGCTGGGGGTCTGGCTGACCGGCCGGGTCCTGTAACGCGGAGGCAACGAAAATGGACGAACTTGCGGAAATGAAGGCTCGCTACGACCGGCTCAGCCGCCTGTACCAGGTCGGCCAGGTGATTCACTCCACGCTTGACCCGCAGGAAGCCCAGCAGTTGATCCTCAACGAAGCCGTGCGGCTGGTCGGCGCCTCGACCGGTTCCGTTGCCCTGCTCAATCCAACCACCGGTTTTCTCGAAATCCAGGTTTCCCACGGGCTGCCGCCGAACGCCGTCGAACTGAAGCTGCGGCTGGGCGAGGGAATTACCGGCTGGGTCGCGCGCATGGGCAAGCCGGCGCGGGTCGGCGACGTGCGCCTGGACCCCCGCTACATCATGCTCAACCGTCAGATTCGCTCGGAGCTGGCCGTGCCGCTCGAAGTCGGCGAAGTCGCCCGCGGCGTGCTCAACGTCGATTCCGAACGCGTGAACGCCTTCACCGCGGAGGATGAGCAGATTCTCGGCGAACTCGCGGCGCAGGCCGCCAAGGTGATCCAGAACACCTGGCTCTACGAGCAATTGCGCCGCCGCGCGCGCCTCTTCGAGTCGTTGCTCAGCGTCAGCCAGACGATCAACTCGACGTTCAACCTCAGCGAAGCGCTCCGCGTCATCACTCAAAAAGCGGCGGACCTCATGGACGCCAAGCTCTGTTCCCTCTTGATGCTCGACCCGACCCGCGAGTGGTTGGACCTGCATGCCAGTCACGGCGCCGGGGAAAGCTACCTGTCCAAGCCTCGCGTCAGCGTCGCGGAAAGCTTGCTCGGCATCGTCGTGCGCCGAAAAAAACCGATGCAGGTTGAGAACGTCCAGATTTCCAGCCGCTACCAAAACGTGGAAGTGGCGCGTTGTGAGGGCCTGGTCTCACTCTTGAGCGTGCCGCTTGTGTACGGCGGGCAGGCCATCGGCGCGTTAAGCGTTTACTCCGGCAAGCAGCACAGTTTTTCCAACGAGGAAATCCACATCCTTTCGGCCCTCGCGGAACTCTCCGCCATCGCCATCGAGAAGGCCCGGCTTTACGAGCGGATCGTCGATGTCGAGGAACAATTGCGCCAGAGCGAAAAACTCTCCGCGCTCGGGTTGCTGGCGGCCGAGGTCGCGCACGAAATCCGCAACCCGCTCACGGTGATGAAAATGATGTTTCACTCACTGGACTTGCGATTTCCCGAGGACGATCCCCGCGCCAAAGACGCCCGGATCATGGGCGAAAAAATGGACCACATGAACCGCATCGTGGAGCAGGTCCTCGATTTCGCCCGCAGCACCGAGCCGAATCTGGCGGCCATCAACCTGAACCAATTGATCGACGATCTCGGCCTGCTCACCCGCCACAAATTGGCGAATCAAAACATCGTGCTCGCCCGCGACCTTGAGCCGAGCCTGCCCGTGGTCATGGCCGACGCGACCCAGTTGGAACAAGCGTTCCTGAATCTCATCTTGAACGCCGTCGAAGCCATGCCGCACGGCGGAAAGTTGACCATTCGCACGCGCGCGCTCCGGCTGCCGCGCGGTGGCGAACAGCCGACCCGGGTGCGCGTCGATTTCAAAGATACGGGAGAAGGGATGTCGGAGGAGCAGCTCCGCCGCGCCTTCACCTCGCTTTTGAACACCACCAAGAAAAAGGGAACCGGGTTGGGCCTGGCGATCGTCGCCCGCGTCGTGGAAGCCCACCGCGGCAAGGTCCGCGTCGCCTCGCGGATCGGCCACGGCTCGACCATCAGCATCACCCTGCCGATCTGACCGGCTGGGACCTGAAAAACCAGGGTTGCCACTTGACGGACTCGCCGGTCCCCACGAAATTACGATGATGCCAAGGCTTCTTCTCTATGTTCTGGCGGCGTTGGCCGGGGTACTCGCGCTGGGACGCGGCGCCGTTGGGGCGAGCGGGGCGGAGGATTTCTCCGCGGCGCAACTCGACCAGTTGCTTAACGCCTGTTTCAACCTCGGCGACCGCAATCACAACGGCCGACTCGAAGCCCGGGAAATCAATTGGCTGATCGAAAACCCGGCGGTGCAGGGAAACATGGCCGCCGCCGCCGTCATACTCCATCAGCATCTGCCCCAGGATGACGAGGACGGCGCCGCCTACACCCGCGAGAAAGTTTCCGCCCTTGCCGCGCAGCCGCAGGCGCGCCGTGAGTTCCTGCGCGCCCACCAGCGGATTCTCGCCTCAAACCGGGCGCTTTTTCTGCCGGGCGATCCAAATCTGGCCACGTTTCAGCAAGGCCGCCTCGGCGACTGCTATCTGCTCAGTACCGTAGGAGCCTTGGTCAACCGTGCCCCGGGCGCCGTGCGGGCGATGATCCGGCCACTCGCCGCAAACGCCTACGAGGTCGTTTTCGCTGACGGCGAACGGATTCCTGTGCCCCCGATCACCGACGCCGAGCTGGTCCTGGGCGCGATCACCGGCGTCGATCACGGCATCTGGCTGTGCGTACTGGAAAAAGCCTACGCGGCCTTGCGTGAAGGCAAACCTCCAACCATGAATGGCCACCAACTTGAAGCGAGCGAAACGCTGGGCCACGACCTTCTCAGCGGCGGGCGAACCGGCCCAGTCATCGAGCAAATGACCGGTCATCGCGCCGCGGACGCGCCCGTCGCCCGTTGGGCCGCGGAAGACCCCAAATTGGCGGCGGACCGGCTGCACCAAATCTTCATCAACCTCACGCGGAAGCGCCGCGTGATCACGGCGGGAACCTTGCGCGACGCGAACGTCGAACTGCCGCGCGGCATCAAGCACGCCCACGCCTTCGCCATCCTGGGATACGATCCCACGCGACGCCTGGTCCGCCTCTTCAATCCTTGGGGCAACGAGCTTCGGCCCGAAGGCCCGGCGGGATTGACGAATGGCTACCCGACCCATTTCGGATTATTCGAGGTCCCGATCAACGACTTCATCCAAATCTTCGCCGCCGTGGTTTACGAATCGGACTATCCGCTGCATTAGCAGCCCGTTAAAAAACTAGGGACATTGCTGCTGAGAGGAATTTTGGCTTGGGGCGCGGAGCGAGTCGCGCGCAGGTCCGTATGGACCTGTAAGCGACGAGCGACAACGCCGCGAGCCAAAAGGCCCTCAGCAGCAATATCCATAGTTTTTTAACGGGCTGTTAGCCATCGTCGGATCAAGTCGCCCGCGGTTGGGCGGGAGTATTGGACAGACGAATTCCGTCGAATCGAGGGTATGAAAAAACTATCGCTCTTTACCCTCGGCCTGCTGGCGCTGGCCTGTCTCTCCCCATCCTGCCTCGCGCAAACCAATGCCGTTCCGGCGCGGAAGTTTTCGCCACCCAACGCCATCATTCTGCAAGCCCCGGAATCCCCGCGAGCCGGCCTCAAGCCAGGCTTATATGCCACCCAGCCCTACGCCGGAATCGTGCTCGTCCCACCAACGCGCGTGGACGAGCGCGCGCTGGTGAACCCGCCCCCGATGGTTCCTTCAATGCGAATGATTACGCCGGAGCTTCATTTTACCCCCATTGCGCCGCGGCCGAACGTCGATCCTGGCTTATTCGTTGAGCCGGCGTCGATCTTGGGCAACGCCCGGCCGCGCTAGTGTAGTGTCTCATAAATAGTAGAGTAGGCAAAGTCGAGTTTGGTGGTTGAACCGACCGTAGTTGTCAGTGC
>CAZFVY010000076.1:0-35685 GCA_964522665.1 uncultured Verrucomicrobiota bacterium
ACATTCACGGCTCCAAGCCCTTCACCTCGATCGCCGGCATGAAGGAGATCGTCGCGCCGATGTATGACCAGGGTTACAGCGCGCTGCTCGAGGATTTGTTCCAGCGAGGGATGTTGGACTCGACGCTGGTCTGCAACCTCGCCGAATTCGGGCGAACGCCGAAGATCAACCCGGCCGGAGGACGCGACCATTGGCCGCAATGCTGGACCGTTTATTTCGCGGGCGGCGGCGTCAAGGGCGGTCGCGTGGTTGGCAAGAGCGACGACATCGGAGCCTACCCCGTCGAGCGGCCAGTTAAGCCGTCCGAGGTGGTAGCGACCATCTACCACGCCCTGGGACTCAACCTGGAGACCCACTTGCCCGGACCGCAAGCCCGCCCCTTCCCATTGGTCGATTATGGCACGCAGGAAATCAAAGAGCTTTTCTGATCCGACGGCGCGAGCGCCTGTTGTCATGTCTGTAGATCCTCTTTCCCGCTCCCGAGGCCAGGCGCTGCGGCAGGGTCGTCGATTTTTATGCGTTCTCCTCGTAGTCTGGATGGCGGCGGAAAGTCGCGCGCGGGCCGCCGAGAACCTCGTCCTCATTCCCGGTGATTTCAAATTGAGCGGAGCCTTGGCGCGGCAACAGTTGATCGTCGAGCGCTCGAACGGCGGTCACAATACGGGCCAAGTGACCAACGGCCTTGCTTTCAAGGTGAGTGACACGAACGTCGTGAAACTCGTCGATGGAGTGGCGCTGCCAATGGGAAATGGAATCGCCACGATCCAGGCTCGCGTCAGTGGCCTCACGGCCGTCTCGCGCGTCGTCGTGTCGGACCTGGAGAAACCGATGGAATGGAGTTTTCGCAACCACGTCCAACCGGTGCTCGCGAAAATGGGTTGCAGCTCGGGCGCGTGCCACGGCGCCGCCGCCGGTAAAAATGGCTTCAAACTTTCGCTGCGCGGTTACGATGACAATGGCGATTACCTCGCCATCACCCGCAACGCGTTGGGCCGCCGTATCGTCCTCAGCGATCCCGGCCGCAGCCTCGTTCTGCTCAAACCGACCACCGCTGTGCCGCACAAAGGCGGCCAACGTTTCGCGACGAATTCGCTGGAATACCGCGTCCTATCGGAATGGATCGCGGCGGGAGCCCCCGGCCCACGTGAATCCGATTCCCGCATTGAACGTCTCGAGGTTCTGCCGGCGCAGGCGGTCCTGAAACCGAGCGACACGCAGCAGTTGATCGTCCGCGCGCGCTTCACGGATGGCCGCGTCGAAGACGTCACACGGTGGGTCAAGTTTACCTCCGCGAACAGCGCCGTCGCCACCGTGGACGACAACGGCGCCGTGCAAGTCATCGGCCACGGCGAAGGGGCGATCACCGCCTGGTATTTAAGCCGTATCGCGATCGCCACCGTCACGGTCCCTTTCCAACAAAAACTGCCACGCGACGCCTTCGCGGAGTTTAAGCCGCGTAATTTCATCGACCATTTGGTTCTCGACAAACTACGGAGCCTTAATCTGCCGCCATCCGGTGAGGCGACTGATTCGGAATTCCTCCGCCGCGCGTTTATCGACACCGTCGGGACGCTGCCCACGATTCACGAGACCAGCGCGTTCCTGGCGGACCACTCACCGGGCAAGCGGGATCGGCTCATCGAGACCCTGTTGAAACGACCCGAGTTCGTCGATTACTGGACCTACAAATGGTCCGACCTGCTGCTCGTGCAAAGCCGTGCTCTCAAGCCGGCCGCCATGTGGGCCTATTACGGCTGGATTCGCAGCAGCGTCGCGACCAACGCTCCCTGGAACACCTTCGTCCGCCGCATCGTCACCGCGCAGGGAAGCAGCCTCGAGAACGGCGCCGCCAATTTCTTCGTCCTGCACGATGACCCGCGCCTCATGTCGGAGACGACTTCTCAAGCCTTCCTCGGGATGTCGATCAACTGCGCCAAGTGCCACAACCACCCGATGGAAAAGTGGACGAACGATCAATATTACAAGATGGCGAACTTGTTCGCGCGGGTGCGAGCCAAAACCGGACGCGCGGACGGTGAAGAAGTCATCTTTTGCTCCGCTGACGGTGATCTCGCGCAACCACTCACCGGGCGTCCCCAAACGCCGACGCCGCTCGATGGCGCTCCGGTCCCAATCGAGTCGCCGGACGATCGCCGCGTGGCGCTGGCGGACTGGCTCGTCGCGCGGGAAAACCCGTATTTCAGTCGGGACATCGCCAATCGGGTTTGGGCCAATTTCTTCGGCGTGGGTCTGGTCGAAAACGTGGATGACCTGCGCGCCACGAATCCGGCCAGCAATGAGCAATTGTTGTCGGCGGCCGCCGGCTACCTCGCGGATCACCAATTTGACTTGCAGGCCCTGATGCGCGCCATCCTGCAATCCGCCACCTACCAGCGCTCCAGCCGCGCGCGCCCTGAGAATGCGGCTGATCAGCGTTATTACTCCCACTATTACCCGCGCCGAATGATGGCGGAGGTGTTACTCGATGTCCTGTCGGAGGCGACCGGCGCGCCGACGCAATTCAAAGGCTACCCCGCTGGCTGGCGAGCGCTCCAATTGCCGGATTCGAACGTCGATTCGTACTTTCTAAAATCCTTCGGCCGTCCTGATCGCGACCGCACGTGCGAATGCGAACGTTCCGGCGAACCGAGCGTGGCGCAAATCCTGCACCTCTCGAATGGCGACACCCTCAATCAAAAGCTCAGCCTGAAAAATAACCGGCTTGGCCAAGAACTGGACGCCCAAGCGCGACCCGATAAGATCGTCGATGACGCCTATCTCGCCGCCCTGTGCCGTCATCCGACCGCGGTGGAGAACGAAAAGATTCAGAAGCTTCTCCAGGGCGCGGACGCAACGAACCTCCGACCGGCCGTCGAAGACGTCTATTGGGGCATTCTCAGCAGCAAGGAATTCTTGTTCAATCACTGAGTAGAGTCGGCAAAGTCGAGCTTGGTCGTTGAACCGACCGTAGTTGTCAGCGCCGAGAGCTCGACTTTGCCTCCTCTACCGAACGCGCCCGCCCGCCACTCCGGATTCGTCAAGGCACAAAAAAACGGCGCGCTGGGTGACCAACGCGCCGTTTTGTGAAATTAGCTCAGCTTACGCCTTGGCCGCGTCGTAGTATTTGGCGACCTCGGCCCAATTCACCACGTTCCAAAACGCCTTCAGGTAATCGGGGCGGCGGTTCTGGTATTTGAGGTAGTAAGCGTGTTCCCAAACGTCGCAGCCGAGGACCGGCTTGTTGCCTTCCATAATCGGGCTGTCTTGGTTCGGCGTGGAAACGATTTCGAGTTTGCCGGTCTTGTTGACGATCAACCAGACCCAACCGCTGCCGAAGCGTCCCACGCCGCCGGCTTCAAATTTCTGCTTGAACGTGTCGAAGCTTCCAAACGTCGCCGCGATGTCGGCCGCCAGCGCGCCGGTGGGGGCGCCGCCCGCCTTCGGCCCCATCGTCCGCCAGAACATCGAGTGATTGGCATGGCCGCCGCCGTTGTTGCGCACCGGCCCGCGAATGTCCGCGGGAACGGCGTCGAGGTTGGCGATCAGTTGCTCGATCGTCTTGCTTTCGAGGTCCGCCTTGCCGGCGATCGCTTTGTTCAAATTGGTGACGTAAGCGTTGTGATGCTTCCCGTGATGAATCTCCATCGTGGCGGCGTCGATGTAGGGTTCCAAGGCGTCCTTGGGATACGGCAGAGGGGGTAGTTCGTAGGGCATATTCGTTTGTCAGCTATTAGTTTACCGGTTCAGTCCGCAATTTGAAATCTTCACCACGCTCAAATTGCGCTCATTGTTCAGCGACATTAACATAGGTTCCCCCGGCGCACAAGCGCGCAGTCCACGGCCGCGGGCGTTCTGGGCTGGACGTCAGTTCGCCAAGCCGACGAAATTGCGCAAGAGCGTCAGCCCGATTTCCTGGCTTTTTTCCGGGTGGAATTGCGTGGCGAAGAGGTTGTCCCGCCAAATGGATGACGCGAACGATTCGCCATACTCCGTGCGCGTGGCGACGCACGATGGGTCGTCGGGGCGCGGAAAAAAGCTGTGCACGAAATAGACGTAGCTTTGGTTGGGAATGCCACGAAAAATCGGGCAATCGGGACGGAGAATCTCGATTTGATTCCACCCGATCTGCGGAATCTTCAACCCCGGCGCCTCCGGGAAGCGTACCACTTTCCCGCGCAAAACTCCGAGGCCGGCGGCGCAACTGTTGAATTCCTCGCTTCGCTCAAAGAGCGCCTGGTAGCCGACGCAAATGCCCAGGAACGGACGACCCGATTCGATGAATTCGCGGCACGCGCCCAACAGTTCCTGGCCGCGCATGGCGTTCAGGCAGTCATCGAACGCGCCCACTCCAGGCAGGACCACCGCGCGGGCGGCGGACAATTCGTCGCCGCGGGTCATCAGCTTCACATCCGCGCCGAGGAATCGCAGCGCTTTATGCACGCTGCGGAGGTTGCCCGCGCCGTAGTCAATCAATCCGATCACGAAACGAGCATAATGCAGTCGGGTTGATTTGCCAACAGTCCTGCCGCGGACCGCGGAGCGCTGACCCTCACGCTGGGCCGGAGGCCAGCTCCCGTTCCTTTTTGAGGCGCAATTGGCCGCACGCGGCGTCAATCTCATGACCCTTTTCCCGTCGTAGCGTGGCGATTACGCCCTCCTGCTCGAGCGCGCCGAGGAACGCTTCCTGTTCCGCTTCGGAGGGGCGTTCCCAAGTCAATTCCTCGACCCGATTGTAAGGAATGAGGTTCACTTTGGCGTTCAGTCGGTGGGCCAGTTCTGCCAGCGGCTTGACTTGATCCAAACCAGCATTGACGCCGGCGATCAAAATATACTCAAACGTAATCATCCGCCCTTTTTTCGCCTGATAATACTCGCACGCGGCCATCAATTCCTTGAGGGGATACTTGCGGTTGACGGGCATGATTTTCTCGCGCGTCGCGTCCGTGGCGCCGTGGAGCGAAATCGCCAGGCGGAACTGCCACGGCTCATCGGCCAGACGCCTGATTTGAGGGGCCAGGCCGCTGGTGGAAACCGTAATCCGCCGCGCCCCGATGGCGCCGCCCCACGGCGCGTTGAGAATCTTTAATGCCTTCAACAGCGCCTCGTAATTGGCCAATGGCTCCCCCATTCCCATGATGACGAGGTTATTGACGAAGCGGGTATCCGAGGCCGGCCCGAGCGTGGCCGCCGGCGCTTCTACGCCAGCGGACGGCGTCGTGAGTTTTGCTTTCGCCGACGCGTGCCATCGTTCGACCGCCAGAACCTGATCAACGATCTCGCCCGCCGTCAGATTCCGCTTCCAACCGTCAAGCCCGCTGGCGCAAAACTTGCATCCGTACGCGCAACCAACTTGGGTCGAAACGCAGAGGGTATGGCGGTCACTCGCCTCCCCGTAGAGCGCGGGGTTGGCCGGAATCAAGACGCTCTCGACCAGCGCGTGATCGGCGAGGCGCCAGAGGAATTTTTGCGTCGTGTCAACGGCGCCCTGGACCGTAACCAGCTCCAGCGCCGTGAGGGAGAAATTCTCGCGCAGCCGCTCGCGCAACGCCTTGGGCAGATTGCTCATCGCATCCCAATTTGCCGCGCGATGGAGATAGAGCCACTCCGCTACTTGCGCGGCGCGGAAGGAAGGTTGCCCCCAGGCGGCCAACTGCGCTTGTAGTTCCTCAAGCGTGAAGGATTTGACATCGGGAATCACCACCGCTCCCGTTCGGCCGCGCGTCGGTTCATTTGGGGACGTAATACTTGTTGGTGTACTCCTGGACCATGCGCCAGGTATTGAACTGCGGCGTCAACGTGCTCATCGCCCGGCGGATCATCTGAATCCAACGACGCGGCGTGCCGGATTCGTCACGGTTGTAAAAGGTCGGAATCACGTTTTTGGTAAGGACGTCGTAAAGGTTTTCACTGTCCACCCGATCCTGTTCCTCGATCGACGCGGGATGCGCGTCCGGCCCGATCGCGAAGCCGTTCGTCTGGTCGCACCCTTCCCGCCACCAGCCGTCGAGAATGCTCAAATTAAGGCAGCCGTGGCAGCCGGCCTTCATGCCGCTCGTCCCGGAGGCTTCCAGCGGCCGGCGCGGATTGTTCAGCCAGATGTCGCAGCCGGACACCATCTGCCGCGCGACATGCACGTCGTAATTCTCGATGAACACCAAACTCCCTTTCAGTTCGCTGAACTTGCTCAGGTGGATGATGTGCTGGATGTACCGTTTCCCGTCATCGTCGCGCGGATGCGCCTTGCCCGCGAAAATGAACTGCACGGGTTGCTGCGTGTCCTTGACCAATTTGATGATGTTGGCGAATTGCTGGAAAATCAGCGGCGCGCGCTTGTAGGTGGCGAACCGCCGGGCGAACCCAATCGTCAGCGCGTCGGGGCTGAGCAAATGATCGAATTCGATGAAATCGCGCTGGCTTAACCGCTGCCCCTGGAGCAAAAGGCGGCGCCGGGTGAACTCGATCAATTCGCGCCGGAGCTTGTAGCGCAAGGCCCAAATCTCTTCGTCCGAAATAAAGGTCGGATCTTCGACCCGCTTCCAGAACTCAGGAGAATTAATCTCCTTATCCCAAGCGGCTTCCGCGCCTGGTCGGCTCAGCTTGCGCCGCCAAAAACGCCGCACCGGTCCCTTCATCCACCCAAGCAGATGAATGCCGTTGGTAATATGGCCGATCGGCGTCTGATCGACCGTGCGGTCGGGATAGAGGGAATGCCACATCTGACGGCTGACCTGACCATGCAACTCACTGACGGCGTTCGCGGCCCGCGAGGCCTTAAGCGCCAGCACCGTCATACAAAACGGCTCCTCGGCGTTGGCGGGGACCACGCGTCCCAGCCCCATGACCTCGTCGGGCGTCAATTTGAGTTGAGTCTGAAATTCGTGCGCGGCGTACTCCATCAAACCTTTGCTGAAACGATCGTGGCCTGCTTCCACCGGCGTGTGGGTGGTGAAAATGCACTCGTTCTTGGTCGCCGCCATCGCCGCCGCGAACGTTTTGCCGGCCGCCATCTTCTCGCGGGCCAGTTCCAAAGTCAGGAAAGCCGCGTGCCCTTCGTTCATGTGGAACACCGACGGCTGCAATCCAAGCGCCCGCAGCAAACGCACGCCACCGACGCCGAGCAGGATTTCCTGCATGATCCGCGTCGTGCTGTCGCCGCCATAAACCCGCAGCGTTAAGTCGCGAAAGTGCGGCTCGTTATCGGGGAGGTCGGCGTCCAGGAGATAGACGGGGCAGCGGCCGACGTTGACCCGCCAGGCGCGAAACGCCACCCGGCCCATCGCGATCTTGACGGTGCAGACGACGGGCTCGCCCTTCGCGTCGAGCACCGGCTCGACCGGCAGGTTTCGCGGGGCGAGCAGCGTGTAGTACTCGGTCTGCCAATTCTCCTGGTTGATCGATTGTTGAAAATAACCCTCGCGGTAGAAAAGGCTGATGCCGACGAACCCGAGGCCCAAATCGCTCGCGGATTTCGCATGGTCTCCGGCCAGCACGCCGAGGCCGCCGGCGGAAATCGGGAGACTCTCGTGGAAACCGAATTCCGCGGAGAAATAGGCGACCGGATGCTGCTTGAGGCTCGGCGCGTTTTGATCCCCCCAGGTGTTGACCGCCTGCAAATAACCTTCGAAATTCTTCAAGACCTCCCGCACCCGACCGGCGAATTCCTGATCCTGGAGCCGGACGTTCAATTCGTAGTCCGAGACCTCGCGCAGGACGGCGACCGCGTTGTGGTAAAGATTCTGCCAGCCGCGCGGCGACAATTCCTGAAATACCTCCTGCGCCTCCTGGTTCCAAGTCCACCAAAGATTACGCGCGACTTTGTGCAGCCCATTCTTCAACTGGCCCAATTCCTCGGTCGATAAGACTTGCCCGCTCATACATTGTTTATTTTATGGCTCGTAGTTCAACGGCGGTCCAAAACCGCGCGCCAACGCTAATCGCCCGGCGCCGGATCAGCAAACAAAAATTCCATTTGACCGATCCAATGATTTCAGTATGATATCACTGTGATAACAACCGAAGAATTCACCGACCGCCAATAGAAAGAACATTCATGGACACCACTAGTATTGCTCATGCGAACCAGGAGCGGCCCCTGCAGCCGCTCGGAGGCTGGCTCGCGCTCGTCGTCAACCTGGCGCTCACCGCGCTGGCTCTCGGCCTGCTCGTCGATTTCATAGTCGGGCTGGCGCATCGCCAATTACGCATGGGCTGGGGCGAACTTCTCGCGGCGGGGCTGCTGGCGGTTTGGGGCGGGGTTTCCATCGCCGGATACTTCACGTTGCAGCCGAACGAGGCCCGCGTGTTGATCCTGTTCGGCGCGTACCGGGGCACGGCGCGGACGAGCGGGTTTCATTGGACCAACCCGTTCTATTCCAAGCGCCGGGTATCGCTCCGCACGCGCAATCTTGTCAGCGAACACCTGAAGGTGAACGACAAGCGCGGCAATCCGATCGAGATTGCCGCCGTCGTGGTTTGGCGAGTGCAGGATACCGCGCAAGCGTGTTTCGACGTTGAGGATTACGAGAACTATGTGCGCATCCAGAGCGAATCCGCCATCCGGCACCTGGCCAGCGTTTACCCGTACGACTACGGTGAAGAGAACGAACTGACGCTGCGGAGCGGCGGCGACGTCGTGGCGGTCGCGTTGCGGACCGAACTGCAGGAGCGTTTGGCGCGCGCGGGCGTGCTGGTCGAGGAGGCGCGGTTGACCCATCTGGCGTACGCGCCGGAAATCGCGCAAGCCATGCTGCGGCGGCAGCAGGCGGAATCGGTCATCGCCGCGCGGCAAATGATCGTTCACGGCGCGGTCAGCATGGTCGAGATGGCGTTGCGAGAATTGGCCGAGAGAGAGGTGGTGGCGCTCGACGATGAACGCCGCGCCGCGATGGTGAGCAACTTGCTGGTGGTTCTTTGCGGAGAATCGGACGTCACGCCGGTCGTCAACGCGGGAACCCTCTACAGTTGAATTCCTGATCCAGAGACCGACCTGGCCAGGCGAGTCCGTTGATCGGACGTTTTGAAACCAAACCCTGATTCCAAGCCCGGCGCGGAGGGGAGAAAGTCATTTCTCCTCCGCATCAACGCCGATCTGTGGGCTGAGCTCGAGGCGTGGTCGGAGGCGGAGTTGCGGAGCGTGAACGGCCAGATAGAGTATGTGCTACGGCAGGCGGTTCTCAAACGCAAAGGCGGGTCGAAGGAGAAGAAATAGCGGCGGGGCTGGCGGGCAACGATCTCCGCCACCGGTTAGGCGACCGGCCTCGCTGCCCGTGGAACGTGCCGGCCGACTGAAAAACCTCGGATGCCTACACCATCTTGATGCGCCAAACCTTATGCGCGGCCTCGAACCCGCGAAACTTCACTTCGCCCGGCTCGGCGGTCAGCTTGTGTTCCTTGATAAAGCGCACCGTTTCCGGCCGTTGAAAGAACTCTTCGGACACGGTTAGATCGTCCCCTTTGGAACAATCCACCAACCGCGCCGCCAGATTGATCGTCGTGCCAAAATAATCCAGCTTGTCGTTCGCGTTCACCGCGAGACAGGGGCCAAGGTGGAGGCCGGACTTAAGGATCAACCGATCAGAGAGGCTCGGATTAGGGTTCGCCGCCGGGAGCTTTTCGTGCATTTGTTTAACCGCCGCCAAGGCCTCTTCGACGCGGCTGAATACGGCCATGACGGCGTCACCGATCGTCTTGACGATCGCCCCGTGAAATTCACGAATGGCCGCCGTCAGAACGTAAAAATGATTGCGCACCAGGGAATAGGCGGTCCCGTCGCCAAGGCCGTTGTACATCGCCGTCGAGCCTCGCAAATCGGTAAAGAGCACGATTTGCGAACCGACCGTGACCTGTTCGTTGGGCGAGACGATTTCGCCGGAGAATAAATCGCGAAACTCCTGCCAATTGGTCACCTCCGCGGCCGTCAGGATGTCTTTGCTCCATTCCATTTGCTCAAGCACCAGGAGCATCGGAAAATCATTCGGATTGAAGACCTGCATGTGCCAATCCGAGACCCGACCGTATTCATAGCGAACTTGGAACGCATCGCGCTTGCAGATGATAACCGGCTGAAAGATCGGCGCCGGCTGGGCATCATCGGGCTGCAAAGTCACGGGCGTAGCCACCTGCGGCGAACGCAAACGGAACGCTTGGTCCAACGGCGGCGCTTTCCAGATGCGGCGCTGGCCCGGAGCGAGCACGAGCTGGCTGACGACGTGCGGTTTGCCACCGGGGCCAGCCAGGCAAAAGCACTGGGCATCCCGGGCGCGCACCGCGGGGTTGACGGCGAACTTCAGCTCGACCGAGCGGTCGAACTCGGCGTCGAATTTGATCGCGCACACGTCACAGTGCGACGTCCGCTCGATCAAGCTCAAGGAGGTAACGGCGGGCGTCCGGCTGGAGCGGCAATTCGGACAGAGCACCTCCCAGCTTAAATCCAGCAGCCCCGCGCGGGTCGAGTGCAGAAGGAACCGCAGTGTGACCCACGGATCGCGCCGCCAGGCCTTGGCGACGGCGAGCGGCCGGATATGCGTGAGTTCGACGTCGGGCGATTCCCGCAACAGCAAGCCCAAAAGGCCGATCAGGTCCCCCGGCTGATTGGCCTCACTCAATTTCCGCAGGCCGGCCTCGAGCGCTTCCTCTTTCGTGGGCGCGACGGGTAATTTGGGGATGACGATTTTTCGCCGCCCAGCGAGATATTCACCCACATGTTCGATCACCGCGTTCATCCCGCGCGTCGCTTTGGGGATGATGACGCGCTTCGCGATCAGCGCGCCGAGCGCGTGCCGGGGCGTGAGGTGGGAAAAGACCTCCAGCCGGGTCGTGCCGGTGGAGGTTTCGTGAAAATTGACTCCCAGCTCAGCCTCGGTCAGAGGCCCATTGGCAAAAATTCGCCGAACCCGATAAAACTCGTTTACCAACCATTCGAAGGGCAGCTCTTCCCATTCGAGGCGGAAGCCCATCACTCGCGCGCGGGCGGTGACGTCGGTCCCGCCTTCGGGGCGTTCCGCGATCTCGTATTGCACCGCGGGTAGCCCCACCGAGCGGTTGATCCAATCGGTCCGTCGCAACGCCGGCCAGACGTCTGCTGGAGGAAAAGGAAGCTCATAGTTGGTCTCGCTATGAATGACCTCGGGCATGTCCGAAAGCCTAGCGCACGAGCGCGGTCCGTCGAGCCGTAAAACGCGGTCGCGACCACGATTCTCGGAGCGACGCGATCCGTTCCAACCACCCAGGTGCCGGGCAAATGCGCGGTCAGCTCGAGATCTCCCGCCCCGCCGAGATTTTAGGCCGGAACGTACACCTTGCCACCCTGCTCCTTGAATTCCTGGGCTTTGTCGGCCAGGCCGGCTTCGACGGCGGCGGCTTCGGACATGCCCAATTCGGCCGCGTATTTGCGCACCTCTTCGGTGGTTTTCATCGAGCAAAAGTGCGGGCCGCACATGCTGCAGAAGTGCGCGGTCTTGGCGCCTTCTTGCGGCAGCGTTTCATCATGGAATTCGCGCGCGGTCACCGGGTCGAGGCTCAGATTGAACTGGTCTTCCCAGCGGAACTCGAAACGCGCCTTGCTGACCGCGTTGTCGCGGACTTGGGCTCCCGGGTGGCCTTTGGCGAGATCAGCGGCGTGCGCGGCGATCTTGTAGGCGATCACGCCGTCCTTCACGTCTTTTTTGTTCGGCAGGCCGAGATGCTCCTTGGGCGTCACGTAGCAGAGCATCGCGCAGCCAAACCAGCCGATCATCGCCGCGCCGATCCCGCTGGTGATATGGTCGTAGCCGGGCGCGATGTCCGTGGTCAGCGGCCCAAGGGTGTAGAAGGGCGCCTCCTCACAATGCTTCAACTGCAAATCCATGTTCTCTTTGATCAAGTGCATCGGCACGTGTCCCGGTCCTTCGATCATGACTTGAACTTCGTGCTTCCAGGCGATTTTCGTCAATTCGCCGAGCGTTTCCAATTCGCCGAACTGCGCTTCATCATTGGCGTCCGCGATCGCGCCCGGCCGCAGTCCATCGCCAAGACTGAAGCTCACGTCATACGCCTTCATGATTTCGCAGATCTCCTCGAAATGGGTATAGAGGAAATTCTCCCGGTGATGGGCCAGGCACCACTTGGCGAGGATCGAACCGCCGCGGCTGACGATGCCGCAGGCGCGCCGCGCGGTGAGCGGCACGTAGCGCAATAGCACGCCGGCGTGGATGGTGAAATAATCGACCCCCTGCTCCGCTTGCTCGATAAGGGTGTCGCGATAGATTTCCCAGGTCAACTCTTCCGCCTTGCCCCCGACCTTCTCGAGCGCCTGATAAATCGGCACCGTGCCGATCGGCGTGGGCGAGTTCCGGATGATCCACTCGCGCGTCTCGTGGATGTTCTTGCCGGTGGAAAGGTCCATGACCGTATCGGCGCCCCATTTGATCGCCCAGCGCATTTTTTCGACTTCTTCGTCGATGCTGGAGGCAACGGCGGAGTTGCCGATGTTCGCGTTAATTTTAACCAGGAAATTGCGGCCGATGATCATCGGTTCGCTCTCGGGGTGGTTGATATTCGCCGGGATGATGGCCCGGCCCCGCGCGACTTCATCGCGGACGAATTCCGGCGTGATGAACGCGGGTACCGCCGCTCCCCAGCCGCGGCCGGGATGCTGATGATCGAGCGAATCGCTCGCCGCCGGACTCGTTCCTTTCGTCGGTCGGCCGGCCCGCCAGCCAGCTTCGCGGCCAAGGTTCTCCCGGAGCGCGATGAACTCCATTTCCGGGGTGATAATCCCGCGCTTGGCGTAGTGCATTTGCGATACGTTGGCGCCGGCCTTGGCCCGGAGCGGGCTGCGTTTCAGCCCGGGAAAAGGTTGATAACGTCCCTTGGCTTCGCGTTGGCTCGCGAATTCCGCATGTCCGCGCGTGAGGTAGCCGTTGTCCTCGGGTTTCACGTCGCGCCCGGCGTATTCCTCGACGTCGTTGCGGGCGATGATCCAAGGCCGCCGAATTGGCGGCAGGCCGGCCTCGACCTGGCATTGCTGCTGTTCATCGCCCCACGGGCCGCTGGCGTCGTAAACACGAACCGGCTCGTTCGCTTCCAGCTGCCCATTGACCCGTTTGGTCGCGCTCAGGCTAATCTCCCGGAACGGCGCCCGCACGTCTGGATGGAGCTTGCCGGCCACGTAAACGCGGCGGGAGTTGGGGAGCGGCTGGCCGCTTTGCGGCTCAAACGATTCTTTGGAAGCGATCATAGACTTTGCTAATTTAATATGGCCCGAATCGGCCGCTGCGACCGTCGGTTGGCAGCGCCGAAAAAACAAACTGAATTTTGAAAGGCAAGGAAGGCGTCGGCATTCCCTTCGCCAGCATTACCCGGATCAGGTTCAATGGGTCTTCCGCACTCCCGCGCGGAACTCTCAGCCTGCGCCGTCAGACGGCCGGTTGGCTCCCCGAACTTTACTCGCCGACCACGAATCGCCCGCCCGAAGGCGGCAGCAGTCCGTCCGCCGCGAGTAACGAGTTGAGCATAGGCCCGGCGCCGGGGAGCGTCAAGGACCGGTCTCCGGCTTGACGGGCGCCGCGGGCGGACTGGTCGCGACGGCGGCCTTGGGGTCGGTAAATCCGTAGAGGACTTTTCGGTTACTGTTGTATTTGAACAGCTCGGCGTAGCGTGCCCAGGCGACGGCGGTTCGCAGGAGGCGCCGCGGGCGCTCGAAGGGAAAAAGCATCGCGAGCTCGCCGAGGACGATTTCTTCGTCCAGCTCGGGTTCCTCGGTCTGTTTGAACATGCGGACGATCAAGTCGAAAACGAAAATGCCGCGCAATTGTTCGTTCAACAGCCGCTTCCGGGCATTCACGTCTCCCGCCAGAAACTTTCTGCCGCGGTCGGTCATTTGCACGCGCTGGCCGGGAGTCTCGACCCAGCCGAGCAACTCGGCCGCCTTGACGACCAGCAGTAACTGCGTGAACTCTTTATCCACCAGTTTTGCCAAGGTGAATAATTCCATGCCCCCCTCGTTTTCGAGGATTTCAAGCAGACCGATCGTCGTGACCAGCGAAACGTTGGGAATGGCCTGCAGCGGGTTGGCTGGTTGCGGTGCGCTCGGCGTCACGATCGGCGCGTCTGGAATGACCGACCGGGTGATGATCCCGTGGATTTTCTGGCTCAGCTTCTGGAACTCAGGATCGTGCTCGTCACGCGGATAAGGAAGCGGGTTGTCCAGAATCGATTCAATCCGCCCCGGATGCGCTTCCATGACGACGATTCGGGTCCCCATGAAGACCGCTTCCGCGATGCTGTGGGTGATCATCAGGATGCTGTTTACGGGAGTGGTTTTGTCGGAGTAAATGTCGATGACTTCGTTGCGGAGCGTCTCGGCGGTCATGACATCGAGCGCGCTGAACGGCTCGTCCATACAGAGGATCTCCGGTTTCACTACCAGCGCCCGCGCGATTCCAACGCGTTGCTTCATGCCGCCGGACAACTCGCGCGGATACGCTTCCTCGAAGCCCTCCAAACCGACCAAGTCGATCACTTTGCGCACCTGTTCGTCGCGTTCGGCGTCGGTCAGCGGCAGATTGGTCAGGCCCATCGCGATGTTTTGCTGGACCGATAGCCACGGAAAAAGCGCGAAATCCTGAAAGACGAGTGACGCCCGCGGGTTGAGGCCGACGATCGGCTGGCCGCGATAGAAAACCTCACCGGAAGAAGGCGTTTGGAGACCAATCAAGACCCGCAGCAACGTGGATTTGCCGCACCCCGATGGGCCGAGAATCGCCACCACCTCGTGCTCGCGCACTTCCAGGCAGTTATCCTGCAATATCTCGAGGGTCTTGCCGCCGGCCAGCTCGAAATGCTGGCCGATGTGTTTGGCTTCTAAAAGCAGAACAGACATAGCTTACACAGAGAGGCTGTAACGGTTTTGCGCGAGCGCGCTAAGCGGGCGCCAGACGAGGCGATTAAAGCTGACCACCAGCAGCGCCATGACGCCCACCGCCGCCGCCAGCAGATGAAACTGCCCTTTATCGGTCGCTTCGCTAATCAGCGCGCCGAGGCCAACCGTGGTCAACGTCTTGCCGTGGTACGGGAGGTATTCGGCGACGATGCTCGCGTTCCAGGCGCCGCCGGTCGCGGTGATCCACCCGGTGACCAACGACGGGAACACGCCGGGTAGGATTAGTTTTTTCCACCGCGCGGCGAGGGACCAGCGGCCTAACTGCGCGACTTCCCACAATTCCTTTGGAATTCCGCTGGCGCCCGCGATCACGTTGAAAAGGACGTACCACTGGGTGCCGAGCAGGAGCAGGAAGATCGAGCCAATTCCCAGCCCACCACCCAGCGCGATCACGACGCCGATGACGAGTTGGAACAGCATCGGCGCGGGAAAACTGGCGAGCACCTGATTGATCGGCTTCAGAATGCGGCTGAGGCGCGGATTCCGGCCAATCGCCACGCCCACCGGGACCGCCCACAAAGAGGCGAGCGCGACCGCGATCATGACCCGCCCAAAGGTGGCGCCCGTACTGACCAGGATATTACCCCAATCGGCCAACCGAAGGTCCCGCAAAAGAGCAAGGTACCGGAAGGCGGCGTACGCCACCGTCAACAGCAACGCCGATTGAAGCGCAATCCACGCGAACCGGAGCGGAAACCGGTGGCGTAATTTTGAGCTGGCCTGAACCGGCGTTGATGGCGCCGCCGCGGGAACGCGGGAACGCAGCCAGGCCGGGCGCAGGCGGGTCAACGCCTGCCAGAATCGCGAACGCCCGATGCGGTTCCAAAACCAGGAATCGTCAGCGCTCCGGCCCTCCCCCTCTTCCGCGCTGAATTTCTGCGACCACGCCAGAGCGGGCCGCCAGACTAACTGATCCAAGAACACGATCATGGCGACCATGGCGACGATGCCCATGATTTGCGCCCGGCCGTCGCCCCGCTCCATCGCGAGGCTCATGTAGGAACCCAGCCCCGGCAATCGAAAATCGTGGGAACCGAGGACAAAGGCTTCCGCGACGGTAAGGAAGAACCAACCGCCCGCCATCGACATCATGCTGTTCCACATCAGACCCGGCGCCGCGTAGGGAAGTTCCAAACGCAGGAATTGCTGCCAGCGGGAAAGTTTGGAAAGCCGCGCCACGGCGATCAGGTCCTCCGGCAGGGATTTCAACGAGCCGTAGAGGGAAAACGTCATGTTCCACACCTGCCCCGTGAAGATCATCAGGACGGAGGCCATTTCCAGGCCGAGATTCTGGCGGGGAAAAAGGTGCACCAAACCAAGCACAAAGCTCGGCAGAAATCCCAGCACCGGGATGCTCTGCAGGATGTCTAAAACCGGCAACATATACCGCTCCGCGCCGCGCACGCGCGCGGCGGTGTAAGCGTAAGCGAACGTAAAGAGAACCGATACGACGTAGGCGGCGACTCCGCGGGTGAGGCTAAAAAAGGTGTAGAGCGGGAGATATTTGACCTCCAGGTGAATATCCGCCACCGGCTGCAATTGACCGCCCCATTCCCGCGCGACGGCGATGACGCCATAAATCAACGCGCCCAGCGCGGCCAGAATCGCGGCGTCGATCAAATCGAACCCGCGCTTCGCCGGGATGGGCGCCGAGTCGCTCATGAATCTTGGCCGGCCGCTCGCTGTTTTCGCCGGCGGAAGGTGGGGCTGTAAGTGGCCGCGCTGTCCGCGCGCCGGTAGGTCAGGAAAAGTTCGTCCCGGATGCGGCGCGCGGATTCAAGGCGGAGCATCCTCGCGTCGGTGAGCCGCTCGACCCCGACCCCATCCGCAAGCGTCGGGGCCGCTCGACCGCCAATTAGCAGCGGACACCAGGTAACGTGAACCTGGTCAACGAGGTCGGCCCGAAAAAGCGCGGCATTCAGTTCACCGCCGCCCTCGCACAGTAGCAGGTGAACGTCCCACTCCTCGCGCAGCCAACGAAGCGCCGCGGCAAAATCGATCTCCGTTTCGCCGCCGACGTGGACGATGGCCCCGGCGGCAACCAGTCGGCGCAGATTTGGTTTGGCGGCGCGCGCTGTGGTCAGAACAATGATCGGCGAGAAGCGGTGGTTAAATATCTCCGCGCCGGCGTCAATCGAGCCACTGCCGCTGACGATGACGCGCAGGTTGTACTCGTTAAGCCCGTTTTTGATCCGGCGGCGGCGATAGCGGAGGCCCCCCGGCCCCATATTAACCGGGAACAAATCGACCGTTCGTGCGCCCGCCATGACGGCGTCGGCGTCGGCCCGAAGCTCAAGCAGGCGCGCATGGTCCCGCGGGCTGCCGAATGGCACAAAACGCCGGGTCGCCGGCGCGATTTTGCCATCGGCGCTGATGGCCACATTGACGTAAACGAACGGCCGAAGCGCGGCGGATGCTTCTCGCGTGGACTGAGGAACTGTCTTGGGTAGGCGGGCGAGCATCACGTTGGGCGTCGTTAATTCAAGACCAGTTCGTCAAAATTGTTGCGTGCGCGCCTGCGCGGGCACGAATATATTCGCGTTCAACAAAAATGAAACCCTTTCTTCGCCCCACGTTGCTTTCTCTGTTTCTCGGCGTCGGCATCTTCGTTGGTTATGCGCGGGCGCGGGCCGCGACGCCCGAAATTGACGTCATCCTCTGGTTCGACACCGAGGATTATCTCTTGCCCGCGGATGACGACGCCGCCAAACGCCTGGCGGAGTTGCTGACAAAACGCGGCATACGCGCGACGTTCAAGGTGGTCGGCGAAAAAGCGCGGACGCTGGAGCGCCGCGGGCGGACCGATGTGATCGCCGCGTTAAACCAACACGGGATCGGCTACCACGCGAATCTCCATTCGGTCCACCCCACCCCATCAGAGTATCTGGCGGACTGCGGATTCCTGGATGGCGTGGCCGAATTCGTGCGGCGCGAAGGCGGCGGCGCGGCGGACGTGCGGCGGATCTTCAGCGTGAACACGCTGGCGTGCTACGGTCAACCCGGCTCTTCGTGGGGTTCTCAAGCCATCGCCGCGTTGGGGCAAATTGGGGTCGCCCCGTACGGCGTTCCGTGCTATGTGGATGACGGCTCGCATATCGGCCTGCATGGCAAGCCGTTTTGGTATGAAGGGGCCATCGTCGTTTACGACATGGCGGACAACGTGACCCGGATGGACCTCCACGACCCGGCGGCGGTCGAGCCAGCCGAACGCAAGGTCGCCGCCATCGCGGAACGTTTGGTCCGGGAGGACGGTGGCGGGTTGATAAGCATTTATTATCACCCATGCGAATGGGTCCACCGCGAGTTCTGGGATGGAGTCAATTTCCGTCGCGGCGCGAATCCTCCACGCGAGGCCTGGAAACCCCCGGGCCAACTCCCACCGGAGGAGACCGAGGCGTCGTTTCAACGCTTCGAGCAATATATCGATTTCATTCGCGCCTTGCCGGGGGTCCGCTTCGTGACCGCGGCCGAGCTGCCCATGCTTTATCCTGATCGCGCGCGAAGCGTGGGGGTAAGCGAAGCGCAATTGGGCGCTCTCGCCGCCTGGGTCGCGCGGGCAGACGCTCGCGGACTCGATTTTCATGTCGCCGACGGGATGACCTTTTCGGCTGCCGACCAATTCGACCTTCTGGTGCGCGCGGTGGCAGATCAAATTGGGGGAAGGGCCACAACCTATCCCTTACGGACACACGGATTGTTCGGTCCCGACAACGCTCCGCCGAGCGGAAGCTCCACGGCGCCGCGCCAATTGGCGTGGACGGCGTTTCGCGACGCGGTCGTGGACGCCCGAGATTTTATTGAAAAGGAGGGACGCGTGCCAGCCCGCGTCTTTATCGGACCAGACGCCGTTCCGCCGGCTGATTTCCTCATTGGACTTGCCAGGACATTTCAAAGCGGGCGAACCGATCAGAATCTGTCGGTTAGGGAAGGAGTCACGCTCGGAGCCAACACGGAATTGCTCGCCGCCGGCAAAGTCGCGCAGGACACGCCCGGATTATTTGGCGGCTGGATTATTCACAAAGAAGGCTTTCGCGCGCCCAAGATATTGGACGTGGCCCGTCTGCAGGCCTGGACCTTGAAACCGGTCGTGCGCTCCCCCACGCCCGCGCCGTGACCGGGGCGCGATGGCGCAAGTTAAGACTTGAAGGCATCGAGCAACCGACTGATGCCGCTAAAGACTTGTTCAACCTCATCCTCGCCGTTAATCACGGCGAGCTTTTCGGACCGGGAATAGTAGTCGATAAGGGGGCCGGTGGCGTTCTGAAAAACCCGCTGCCGCACCTTGACGATTTCTGGTTTATCTTGCTCGGCCTGCGAGAGATGCTCGCCCAGGCAGAGCTTGAACGGGCACGAAATGAAGGGGGAATGATTTCGGTCAAACGCCTTCTGACAGACCTTGCAAACGAGCCGGCTGGACAAGCGTTTGACGATCTCCTCCTCGCTGGCGCGCAAATAGATGATCGTGTCCAGTTTTCGACCCAAATCCTTGAACAGGCTATCAAGGAAATGAGCCTGATAGGTCGTCCGGGGAAACCCGTCGAAGACCACCCCTTTGTTCGCGGGAATCTGACGCAGCTTCGCTTCCACCATGGCGTCCGCGATTTCATCGGGGACCAGCTCGCCCCCATCGACGTATTTCTTGGCCATCAGCCCAAGGCCCGTGCCTTCCTTGATGTTAAGCTTGAAAACATCCCCGGGTGAAACCGCCAGCAAGTCGTACTTGGCCGCGATTCTGTTGACTTGTGTGCCTTTGCCGACGCCGTAGGGTCCGATTAACGAGATGTTCATTCGATCCAGTCAGAGAGACCGTCAATTTGGTACTGCCACCGTCCCATTTGGCTACCGGAGCCGGCAAACATCTGTCGGAGTGGCACGCGCCAAATCGTATGCGCGCCGACTCCGCTTAGGCAATACATTTCAACCGGCGCCATGCCTCACGGCGTTCCGGCCCGGTACGACCCGTTTGAGGGCGATTGCGGGGGAAACCGGGCGCGACTCGCGGTTCTTCGGCGGCGGAGGGCTTGGCATGACGCTTGCTACATAGAAAGCGTATGGGAAAATGCTCAAAACTGATAAAAAAGTCAGAGTGTTACACACCGTTTCGGCGATCGTCGTCGAGGCTCCCGTTCCCGCCATTGTATCCGCCAGTTCGCGCTAAGCTGATGGTTTAGCGTTCTTCTTAGTTGAGTGGTTGCTGGGCGGCCTGTTAACGCAGGCCGCCAGTATTTTAAACCTCAAACGTGGTCAGGCGCGCGCCGTTCGCAACTTCAGGTGGAAATAGACCCTGCGGAAATGGTTCACCGGGCCATCGGGGGGTCGGCTTCAGCTTACCCGCGTGGTCCGCGATCCAAAGTTAGACTCGATCCGTCGTCTCGCTTCCGTCGGTCCTCCGCTTAAACGTGCGGTGAGTTCCACATTTCAATGCGAACTCAGGCCCGGTGAGATTCTCACTTTTGATTCAGCGCCCATTCCACCAGCCGGTCGATCTCGCCGGCGGGAATCTGGGAGAAGGCCGGCATCGGAACCGGCCCCCAGTTCCCGCCGCCGCCCGTGCGAATCTGATGGGCGATCTTCGCCGGGCCATCGGCCGCTCCCCGATACTTCGACGCGATGTCGCGCATTGCCGGGCCAACGATCTTTTTGTCGAGGCCGTGGCAATTGACGCAACCGTATCGATTTGCCAGCGCCGGGCCGTCCAAAGGCACGCTCGAGGCTGGCGGCGTTGCGCCAGCGCCCGGGTTGGGCGCCGACGCGGCCGACGGGGCAACGTTGCCTCCGGGGGCGCCGTAAGAGTTGACGAGGTAATCGAGCAACGGCTCGCTTTCAACGTCGGGTATGTCGGCGCCGTACTTCTGACGCATTTTGACGATGCTGCCCTGCCAAAAAGCCCGGGAAAGACGCGGTTGGATCATCACGTAATCGGCCGAATGGCAAACCAGGCACCGGGCGTTCGCGATTTCCGATCCGGGAGCCGGCTTGAAGGCGGCGGTCTCCTGTGGCAGTTCGATCTTCAAGGATTCCGCGGCGACGCCCGGGAAGACCGCGGCGGCAAACGCCACCAACAGGCACGCCGCGAGTTTTTGCAATTGAGAAAAGAGGGTCGGCCGGATCATACCACGTTGACTTTGACCGTTTCGACGACGTTCCGTAGGTACCCCGCCGGGTTCCACAACGGCTCCAGTGGCTGCGATTGACCGATGCGATTGGTGGCCCGCGCCATCAGGGTGGACGGTCCCGGACGATTGGCAGTCAAAACAATGCGCCAACCGCGGAACGAGTATTTGCCCAGGTCATCATCCAGCTCGGCGCGTTGCCAGACCTGGCCACCATCACGGGAGAACAACACCTCGTTGACGCCGAATCCACCGTCGAACGCGATGCCTTTCACAATGGTCGGCTCGTCCAGCTTGATGGTGTCGCCGTTTTGGTGACTGGTGATGAACGAGCGAACATTGAATCGGCCAATGGGAACCGTCGCGGTCGGCGTGGCGCCCGGCTCGACGCAACCACACGCGTTGGCGGGAATCCGGTAAGCCGGATTCATCCAATAGCCGCCAAAAACGTCGTTGACCACGGTGATTTCACTGACGTGTTTGACCCAATATGTTCCGTAGTATCCGGGCACGACGAGCCGCAGCGGATAGCCGTTAAGCATGGGAAGGTCTGCCCCATTCATCGCGTACGCCAACATCACTTCACCGTCGCGCGCATGGTCCAGATCAAGCGCTTTGACAAACTCCGGCGTTCGCGGATTCACCGCTGAGTCAAGGCCGCGAAACGTCACTTGGCGGGCGCCAGCGGAGACCCCGGCCCGGTCGAGAATCAATTTGAGAGGAACCCCAGTCCAACGCGCGTTGCCCATCGCTCCATTGCCAAGTTGTCCCCCGGCCACGCGTGGTTGAAAGAAGCCGCGACCGTTTCCCGAGCACTGATTCACGGCCACGATCTCCGACTTTTGGAATTTCGATTTCAAGTCGGCGAGGGAGAGTTCGAGCGGGGTCGCGACGCTGCCTTGCACGCGAACGCGGAACGTATCCTGGTTCACAGAAAGCGGAATCTCCGACAAATGATAACGAACGAAAAAGGCGTCATTCGGGGTCAGGACGCTCTCATTGAAAACGGCAAACGGCGTTTCCAGTTGCGGGGGCCGGCTGGTCACGCGGATTAACGGCCGCTTCTGCGGATACTTGATTAACGGGCGTTCTCCGTTCTCGAATGGCAGCGTGACCGCGTCGTCCGCGCGCCCTTCGGGCGATCCAACGCCGACGAGTCCCGCGGCGCTGGCTAGGGCGACCGTCTTAAGAAAGCGGCGGCGATCTTGAGTGTGCGTCCGCTCGGTGTAGTGGCCTGACATGGCCGAACCTTAAATGCTCCGATCAGCTTTTTCCACTCCCGTTTGACGGAACCTACGGCGTCATCCGGCGGCTATGAAAATCCCAGCAGCTTGCCGCCTTGATACGTCAAGAACGCCAACGTCCAGGCCAGCGCCCCCATGTAAACCCATTGAAAGATCGGCCATTTCCACGAATTCGTTTCCCGCCGCACGACCGCGACCGTGCTCGCGCACTGTAACGCGAAAACGTAAAAGACCATCAACGTGATCGCGGTGAGCGTCGTGTAAATGAGGCTGCCGTCGGGACGCTTCTGGGTGCGCAGGGTCTTCGCCAGACTCGGGGTAATGGCCGCCGAATCCTCGCTTTTGCCGACGTTATAAACCGTGGACATTGTGCTGACGAAGACTTCGCGCGCGGCAAACGAGGCAACGATTCCGATTCCAATTTTCCAGTCGAATCCCAGCGGCGCAATGGCCGGCTCGATAAACTGTCCCATGCGTCCGGCAAAACTTTGCCGCAATTTGGCGCCCGCTTCCTCCTTGTCCAACTCCGCCAGTTGTTCCGCCAAAGCCGGATTCACTTTCTTACCGGAAATCGCGCCAGATTTCTGCGACGATGAAGCTGGCGCTTGGACCGCTGTCGGCGGAGTTTGGGCAAGAGCCGCTCGTTTCGTGTCGAATTCACGTTGAATCGAGGCGTCGCGCGGATAAGTCGCCAAAAACCAGAGCAAAATATTGATCCCTAAAATCACCGTCCCCGCCCGGCGCAGAAAGAGCCGGGACCGGTCCCACATGTGGCGCGCCACCACTTGCAGCAACGGCCGCTTGTAAGGCGGCAGTTCCATGATCAGCAAAGGCGTTTCACCTTTGAGCAGGGTTTTTTTGAAAAGCCATGCCATTAGCAAAGCCACGACGATGCCGAGCATGTACATGGCCAGCATCGTTAAGCCGGAAAGTCTGAAGATGCCCAGCACCCGACGGTCCGGCACGCACGCCGCGATTAAGAGCGTGTAAACCGGCAGCCGCGCCGAGCAGCTCATCAGTGGCGCCACCAGAATCGTCACTAAGCGGTCCTTCGGGCTTTCGATTGTCCGCGTCGCCATGATACCGGGAATCGCGCACGCGAAAGAACTGAGCATCGGAATAAAGCTCTTGCCGTGCAGGCCGACCTTGCTCATCAGCCGATCCATGAGAAATGCCGCCCGCGCCATATAGCCGGTATCCTCGAGAAAGCCGATGAAGAGAAAAAGCAGGAGAATCTGCGGCAAAAATACGATCACCGCCCCGACGCCCGCGATCACGCCGTCCACCAGCAGACTGTTCAAATCGCCTGGTGGAATGAGGCCACCGACCGCCCCGCCCAACCAATCGACGCCGGCCTGAATCGCGTCCATCGGCGCTCTTGCGAAAGTAAAGATACTCTCGAACATCACCGTCATGACCGTGACGAAAATGACCACGCCCCAAATTCTATCAGTCAGGATTCGATCAAGCCGGTCGCTGAAATTCTCCGCCGACAATCCAGCATCGGTCGTGACTTCGCCAGCCAAAGCGGCGACCTTGGCGTAACGCGCCTCAATCGTCACGCTGCGCCAGTCGATCCCCGCCGCCTCCAACCGGCGCCGCGATTCCAGCGCCGCCTGCCGCACCGCCTCGGGATAGTGGCCGGGTGGCAACTCCAGCGCCTTTTCATCACCCAGGATGAGCATCGCCTCGGCGCGGGAATCAGGCGCCTTCCCCGCCGCTCCAGGGACCAGGCGCTCCGAGATCACCGTCAACTCCCGAATAAACGCCGGCGGCAGCTCGCCGAATTGAACCTGGGCTGACGCCGAGCCTGTTTGTCTCGCCCTCGCGACGATCGCGGCGCGAAGTTCTTCAATCCCCTGACCGGCGCTGGCCACCACGGGAAGAACATCCGTGCCGAGTGATTCGGCCAGTCGGCCAGCGTCGATTTGATGTCCGTTGGCCGCCGCAACATCGACCATGTTCAAGGCCACAATCGTCGGGTAACCGAGTTCGATGACCTGGGTGGCGTAGTACAGATTGCGTTCCAGATTCGACGCATCAACAACCACGATGACCAAATCCGGCGCCGGGACTTCCCTCAAGCGATGGAAAAGCACATCGCGCGAAATCTGTTCGTCCAACGACTTCGGGCTGAGGCTGTAGGTTCCGGGCAAATCCAGCGCCGTGATGGTCAGATCAGGCGGGGTATGGCGCAACCGCCCCTCTTTCCGCTCGACGGTCACCCCGGCGTAATTGCCGACCTTCGCTCGCAAGCCCGTGAGCGCGTTAAAGATCGTCGTTTTGCCGCAATTGGGATTTCCAGTTAGAGCAACCAACGCGCTGGACGCTGTCCGTCGTGTCGAGTTCGCCTCCGGAGGGGGAATTTCCCGCGCGCTCATCGGGGCGGAGACGAAACCCATATCTGGTCGGCTTCGTGTTTGCGGAGCGTTAAATTGTAGCCACGCACTTTGATTTCCACCGGGTCTCCCATCGGCGCGAAGCGCACGAGTTGAACCGTCGTACCGACCAAAAGACCCATCTCGAGAATGCGCGCCCGCTTCTCGACCGGCACGCGAATCTCCTTTACGGTCGCCGTGGCGCCGAGCGCCAGGGAGGTTAGAGATTGGATGGGATCGGGCATGCTTCAGTTCGGTCGATATTCGTCACCGACCTACGGCCAGATGACGGTAGGATAATTGAGACTGAGTTGCAAGAAGGAATTCGTTGAAGGCGAATATTAGAAACGGGGGGATTGAGCGCCGGCTGGCGTCCGACCCTACGCAACCTTCGCTTGCGTCGGTGGAATTTGTTCCACGAGAATAGTTTCAGCGAGTTTCGAACTAATCCCGAGGCGGGCGTTGCAGACCTGGCAGATGATATTGGTATGCTGACTGAGCAGCTTGATCCGTTGCTCTTCACAGAAGCCCAACTCGCGCAGGCGGTGGTTAATCTCAGGAGTCGCGGAAAGGTGTTTGATGCGGACGGAAACGCCCGCCTTGACTTGATTCAATTGCAACGTCGCGGGCGGTGGCCCAGACTGGGCGCCAGTCTCTGAAGGTGGCCGCGAGTTCTTCACAGGACTGAAGTTAGCCGCGTTGAGACTCGGTTGCAAGAGGCTTTGCCAAGGCTGGGTAAGACAATTCTTCTCGTAAAGACGAGGAACCCGACTGGTCAGCGTCAGCTACACCGCCACCCGGGCCTATTCGGCGACATAGATTGGTTCCCTGATTTCATTCAAGAGCGAGAAATTATGGACTTTCTCGAGCAGCGACTGCGACATCCGGCTCCCGGCCGCCACGAGCAACGTGCCGTCCTTCGTTTCAATCGCGGCCATCAAGGTTTGCCCTACCTGCAAATCCTTCATCGAAAGGGGCTTGCTGCCGCGAGGCGGAGCATAAACCAGGCAAGCCATCGCGGCGTCCACCACGCGCCGATCAAAGCGTCCCGAGCGGGCGTGCATCTGTTCGACAATTTTCGCTTTGGTCACCCCGTAATTCTCCAACTCGATCAGCTCCGAAACCACTTTCAAGATCCGCGCTCCGATGGGAATATCCTGGTGGGCCAAGGCGTCTTCGGGAAAGCCGGAGCCATCGAAGTTCTTGTTTTGGTAGCGGACAATATTGGCGACCGACTCCAGGCGCGGGATCGCCGCCAGCAGAGCACGTCCGGTTTCCGGCACCCGGCTGACCATCTCCCGTTCCACCACATTCAGGGGTATTCGACCGCGCACCTTCTGCATCACGGGAGGAGGAATCGTCAAATAACCGATGTTGCAAAGCATGGCCCCGACTTCGACCTCCCAAGTCTCGGTCAGGCCAAGGCTGGCGGCGACCTCCACCGCGTAATCGCGGATTTTCATACTGCGATTGACGATCTCCGGCTCGGCCACGCCCAGCAACTCCGTCAGCATTTTCACGCTGCCGTTAAGCGTTTCTTGGAGCAATTGTCGCTCGGCGTTGGCCAGTCGATAGTGCTCCGCGGCTGATTCGACGGCCGCGAGTAGCGCGTGCGGCGGGAACGGCTTGTTGAGGAATTGAAAGATGTGGGCGGCGTTGACCGCTTCGATGGCGACTTTCGGATCGGAATCCCCCGTCAATACGATGCGCACCGTTTTTGGCGATCGCTTCATCGCGAACGCCAGCAACTCAAGGCCACTCATCCCGGGCATGTGCAGGTCGGCCACCAGCACGGCGTAAGGCCCGTGGCGCGTCAGGTAATTCAAAGCCCGCTCGCCGGTCGAAGCGGAGTCAAAAACAAAGCGCTTCTGCAACGCGGTTTGATAGAGCGTCAACACGTGTGGATCATCGTCCACCAATAGAATCCTTTCACTCATGCGAGCGCCCCGCCGGAAGAATAGAAGAGGCGAGACAGTATGTAAAATGAAACTTCCTTGCCACCGGGATCGCAACTTATCGACAGGTAAAATGGTCGTTCGGGCGGCACGTGAGAATCGTCTCGCTTACCGCTGCGCGCGACGGCGGCGGAGAGGGACGAGCGAGAAAAGCGCGGCTCAACGGCTCTACTTCGCCTGGGCCAGGCGATCGACGTCTTCCAATTTAGGCGCGCGGTAAAATCGGATTCCAGCCGTGGGAAAGGAGCTGCTGGTTACCAACATTTGGCCGTCGTCCGAGAACAAGGCTGAGTTTAGGCCACCGCCCACGCGGCGGTCAGTCAACAGCTCTTGTTGCGTGGCGACATTCCAAAGCTTCAGCGTGCTGTCCGCGGCGGTCGTCGCCAGCGTCCGTCCATCGGGCGAAAAGGCCACCGAAGATGGCGGCTGTTTGTGGCCCAGGCAGACGCCGGTTAGCCGCCCTGTGGCCGCATCCCAAAGGCGAATAGCGTCATCGGTCTCTTCGGGGCCGCCCGTGGTCGCGAGAACCCGGCCATCGAATGAGATCGCCGCCACGGAGTTGGGCGGGTCAATCCGCAAAGTTGACCGCAACGAGCGATTGGCTACGTCCCAGAGTCTGACCGGGCCTCGGCGTCGGCTCCACGTCACCATCGTTTTGCCGTCACCCGAGAAATGCGCTTGTTCCGCTTCAATCGTCAGCGGGGCGCGGGCGCCGTCCAGGTCCTGCCAAATGAGATTTGAATCGCGCCCTCCGCTAATCAGGCTCCGGCCGTCCGGCGTGAGCGCGACAAAACTGACGTTCCCGCCAGAAACCTTGATCGTCGCCGGCTCGCCGCCGCCAGCCTTCCAGAGTTTGACTCCGCCGTTTCGCAGGCCGACCGCCATGACCTTCAAGTCCCCGCTCAACGCCACGGTCGGAAACCAAAAGCTCGACCGCTCGATGTCAAAGCGCGCTTCAATTTGGCCATTGGCAACGTTCAGGATCGCGACCGCGGCCTCCCGGTCATCGACCGCCGCCAACGACTTACTGTCCGCGGAAAAGGCGAGCGGACGCCAATCGCCCGGGATCAGTTCATCGCTCGCCTCAGCGCGAATGGGCCAAAGATTAAGCCCGCCATCCTTGGCGCCACTGACGATCGATTTTCCGTCCGCTGAAAACGCAATGGACCAAACCTCGTTCAGGTGACCGTGCAAGGTTGCGACCCGGCGCCGGGTGGCGAAGTCCCACAAGCGGATCGAGTGATCCCAGCTGGAAGTCGCCAGCGTGTGCCCGTCCGAGCTGAACGCCACGGAAGTGATGGCGCCCGTGTGTTCGACTCGCTGCGGATCGTCGGGTAGCGCCGCCATTTCCTTTCCGGTCCGCGCGTCCCAGACGCCCAGGACGAAGACCCCTTTCGCCGATGGTCGATTTCGCGGCGCCAGCACGTATTTGCCGTCGGGAGAGAAGATGACACGGTGAAACCGGCGAAACGGCGGTTCCGCGACAACCTCCGCGGAATTCTCCAATTCGACCGGCGCCTGCTGATCGGTCAACGACCGGAGGACGATGCCGGAGCGAGAGCAGACCGCCAGCGTGTCACCGTCGGGGGAAAACGCCATCGGCCCGAAGTTCTCGGCGAACAAGCGCCCGAGGCTTCGGGTTCTGGTCTCCAGCAAACGAACTCCTTCGCGACTCTCAGTGGCCAGCCAGAGGCCATCCGGCGAAAGCGAAATCGCGCCGCCTAAACTGGGGATTGCCCCCTGCCCGCTCCAATCATTTGTGTTCCAAATGTGAACCGAGTCCCGACCGGCGGCCCACAATTGGCGCCCGTCCTTGGAAAAGCAGATCGTCGAAGCTCCAGCCGCCAGGTTGGTCACCAGGCTGCGGGCTGCCACGTCCCAAATCAGCAGGCGATCTCCGAGTCCCGCGGCCAGCAGGCGCGAGTCCGGGGACAGGGCGATCGCCAAGACATTGCCGGGTTGCGCCGGAAAAGACACATGCTCGCTGCCTTGGCTGAGCTTCCAGAGGTAGCGCCACTCGAACCCGCGCAAATCCGTCTCTTCGAGGCGGGAGCGTCGCTTGTTGATGAGCTGCACGGCGCGCCCATAGTTGCCCTCCGCCATCGAGACCTGGGCCAGGTTGATGTCGGCGACGTACTCGTTGAGGCGCGCGGAGGCCTTCTCCCGTTCCGCCCGACGCCGCAATTGCGCCTCGCGCCGCTGTTCGGCTTCGGCTACCTGTTCGGCGGTGGTCGCCCGGACCGCCTGCCAGACGCTGACGCCGGCCCCGGCGATCAACGTGGTCGCGATTACCGTCGCCGCGGCAAAGGCTCCTCGATTTCGGCGCAGCATTTTCCGCACGCGATAAAGATTGCTCGGCGGGCGAGCGACGACCGGCTCATTCTCCAGGTAGCGCATGATATCAGCCGAGAGGTCACCGGCCGTCGCGTACCTTCGGGAACGGTCTTTCTCGAGCGCTTTCATGACGATCCAGTCCAGATCGCCCCGGACCGCGTGAACCAGCTTCGAAGGCTCCAGCCCTCGCCGGTGGGCTAGCGCGGTCACGTCGCCCGACGGCATGGCTGTCAGTCGCGCGGAGGGCCGGGCCGGCTCGGTGTCAAGAATCGTTCGGCGGCAGGCGTCAAGGCCCGATTTCAGCAGGGTCTGGGCGTCGAACGGCGTCTTGCCGACCAACAATTCGTAGAGCAGGACCCCGAGCGAATAGATGTCGCTGCGGGTGTCGATATCCAGGCCACTCATGGCCGCCTGTTCGGGGCTCATATAGGCCGGCGTCCCGATGAACGCGGTAAACGCGGTAAAAACCGTGTTTTCCGTCAGGCGTTGCTCGGTCGCCTTGGCGACGCCAAAGTCGATGACTTTCGGCACCGCGGCGCCGTCTTGAGTCGTGACGAGGATATTCGAAGGTTTAATATCCCGGTGAATGATCCCCTTTTGATGGGCATGCTGGATGGCGTGACAGACCGTGACGAACAGCCGCAAGCGGTCCTCCGGCGGCAGGCTCCGTTGATCGCAGAACTCCGTGATCCGAACACCGGGGACCAACTCCATGACGAAATAGGGCCGCCCGGCTTCCGTCGCTCCGGCGTCGAGTACCTTCGCGATGTTCGGGTGATCCATCAACGCCAAGGCCTGGCGTTCGGCCTCGAAGCGGGCGATCACGCTGCGCGTGTCCATGCCGGACTTAATGATCTTGAGGGCCACTTGGCGGCGCACCGGCTCCTGTTGCTCGGCCAGGTAAACAATGCCGCATCCGCCTTCACCGATTTTCCGCGACAACTTGTACCGCCCGATGAGGTCGCCCTCGTGTTCCGCTACGGTCTCAACGGTCGCGGTATCCCCTTCCTCCGAATTGTTCGGGCGCCGCGCGGACGAGATTTCCGCCGCCGGCGTTTCCAGGAACTCCCCCATCTCCTCGGCCTCGCGGAGCAGTCCCTCGACCCGGCGACGCAACCCGGGATCCCGCCCACACACAGCCGCCAGGAAGACCGAACGCTCCGGCCGCGGTTGATCCAACGCGCCCAAAAACAGCTCGCGTTCCCGCGCCCGAGACGCGGCCTCAGGTTCAACGTTCATGGTTCCGGCGAGTTTCTATCAGGTCCAAAGCTGAAAGTCCTTTGAAATACGTCGTGGCCTCCGCGAAAAAGCTTCGCCGCCCGGACAACATTATCCGAGGCTCGCTCGGGGGGGAGGGTGTCGAGGGCTATCGGCAATCAAACAGTCCGACTTCCGGGCGCCCGTTGACACAGTGGAGGTTGTCCCTATTCTCAACCACAGGTCTTCCTAAAGCGCCGCGGAAGTCGAACCAAAGCTCAATCCGGTGACGGTGTGAAAAGCACCGTTTTCCGGCAATGTCCACCGTCCCGCCCCGGGCATCGAAAACGCCGCCCGCCAGCCGCCGAGGACGGGTTCAGGCGACAGCGAAAAGGGCGACCGACGGCGAAGACGCCGGCCACCCAATGTTCCCAGTACTAGCGGCCTCCTAGCAAAAGGCCCCAAGTTTGAGGAAATTCGCAGGTTCGTTGCCATTTTTTCGATACGCCGGCCAATTGCCGTCACTTATACATGCGCAAACCGCCCCCCGAATCCGCAAAGATTCTTTTCAAAACGAACCTATTCACGCGCGTTCGAGGCGGCCGTGCCACGGTGAATGGGAAGGTTCGTTGGAAGATGTTGGGCGGAAAGGCGGGCGTTCTCGTCAGAATTACCCCGTTCCGCGGTTCCGAGTTTGGCGGGATTCGCGCGGGAGGCAACTGCGTGACATTCGACCCGGGGCGCCTCTTGCGGGGAGGACGCGACCGTTCCCAGAATTGAACTCCGGGACTAACCTTTACCACGGATTTCGCGATGCAAGCGCACTCGGGCATACGCCCAAAGGTTTTCGGCGGTTCGCTTGGCCAAGCCGAGGGCGGACGCGGCCTCGGCCATCGTCATCCCCACGAAGTAGCGCAATTTCACCAATTCCGCCGCTTCGGGGTCATCTTCCGCCAGCGTTTCCAGCGCCTCATGCACCGCCAGAAGCTCATCGGCGGGGGCGGCCAGGATCAACGCCGATTCGTCAAGCTCGACCGTGGCCGCGCCCGAGCCGCGTTTCGCGGCCTGTTTGCGCCGGGCGCGCTCGACGAGGATTCGGCGCATCGCCTCGGCCGCGGCGCCAAAAAAGTGCGCGCGGTTCGCCCAAACCTGGTCGTTTTCAACGGTCAGGCGCAGCCAGGCTTCATGCACCAGCGCGGTCGGCTGCAAAGTGTGATCGGCCGGTTCGTTCGCCATCCGGCGAGCCGCCAATTGGCGCAATTCTTCATAGACCAGCGGCAGCAAGCGACCTGCCGCTTCTTCGCCTTCGTGCTCCACCGAATTCAACAGTTGGGTCACTTCACTCATTCAAAAATCGCATCGCCGGGCGAGATTATACGCCAAGATGCGATTTCGCGCCAACGTCTGTAGTGACACGCAAACCAGGCGGTTGGTTACACCGGGGCGGGCGGATGCATCGAGGGGCGGCGCCCAGCGTCGCACCCGAGTTGCCGGGTTCCACCGCCAAACCCGATCCACCAGCGAGCTTTCCTACGAATCGAATCGGTCTCGTGGGGATTCAATCAAGGTTGTGGGCGGCTTGGCTCGACTTGAAGCAACGTCAGGCGCCCCACGCGCAACCCGTCCATTTCCTCCACTCGAAGCTCGAATTTGCCCATCGGGACGCGATCGCCGGCTTTCGGAAAGCCGCCCAGGCGGTGCGTGACCAATCCGCTCGTCGTGTTGATCCCTTCCTCATGAACCGGCTCTCCGACCAGTTCCGACAGTTCATGGAGCGGCAGCGAGCCGGACAGTTCCCATCGTTGCGGCCCCGTCTTCACGAGCAATGGCTTTTCCTGGTCAAATTCGTCCTGGATCTGGCCAACCAACTCTTCGAGAATGTTCTCCAAGGTCACCATGCCGACCGTGCCCCCGTACTCATCCACCACGATGGCCAGGTGTAGTTTGCGTTCGAGGAATAGCTGCAGAACCTTCTCCAACCGCGCCGTCTCCGGGACATAGATCAACTTGCGCGCCGCCGCGGCCAAATCACCACCCCGCTTGGCTCGCATCCGCAAGGCGAATAAATCCTTGATATGCACCACGCCGAGCGTGCGGTCGATGTCACCGGCCTCGCATAATGGGAAACGCGAGAAGCGCGTTTTTTCGGCGATATCCAGGCATTCGGTCAGGCTGGCCTCGGTGTCGAGTCCGACGATTTCATTGCGCGGGCGCATAACGTCCCGGGCGATGCGTCGGCGCAGGTCGAGGGCGTTCAGGACGATTTCCCGCCCCAACGCGCTGCCGGCGCCGCGCTGGTTGGAGGCGCCGAGCAAGAGGCGCAGTTCATCTTCGGAATGGACCCGTTCATCGACGCCAGAGGGATCGAGGCCAAACCAGCCTAAGAGCCAGCGCGCCCCCCGGTTCAACGTCCAATTCGCCGGATACGATATTAGGTAGAAGCCGCGGATTATTGGCGCGATCCACAGGGCGATTGGCGCCGGCTTCTGAATCGCGAGCCATTTCGGCGCCAATTCGCCGGCGACGATATGCAGGAAAGTAATGACCGTGAAACCGACCGAGAACGAAATCGAGTGGCGCCATTCCACGGATTCGATGTTCAGCCAGGAAAGGACCGGCCCCAACAACGCGTCGAAGAGCGGCTCGCCGATCCAGCCCAAGCCGAGGCTGGCCATCGTGATCCCCAACTGGGTGGCGCTGAGATAGGCGTTGAGGTTGCGGAGAATGCGCCGAGCCATCTTCGCCCGCCGTTGACCTTTCTGCTCCAACGCCTCGAGCTGCGTGTCGCGAACCTTGACCAGCGCGAATTCCGCCGCCACAAAAAATCCGTTGAGCGCCACCAACGCCGACGCGGCCAGGACCTTGAGGCCGACGCCGAAGAATTGGGAGCCACCGTAATCGGTCATACCGTCTCCCGCCGAGCGGCGTCCGGCCAAGGCTCGAGTGAAGCGCCCGAAGTGCGCCATCCTCGAACCGATGCCGTCCGACCGGCTACCGCGCCTGCCCGGATTGGCGTCATAAGCTCACCTCGCCGAAAATGTAGCGCAGACTATCCTGCAAGCTAATGATGCCAATCTCGCTTTGATCGGGCCCCAGAACGATGGCGAGGCGCTGCCCGCTCCGCTGCATCCGGCGCAGGGCTTCCTCCAACCGCAAATCACTTTTCAAATAGAGGGCGGGACGCATGTAGTCGCCCGCCTTCTTGCGCGGGTCCACCTCCGCCTGGTACATGAGCGTTTTGAGACTTACGACCCCGGCGATCCGGCTTCGCTGGCCACTTTTCTGCCAGACGGGCAGTCGGGTCAGTTTTCGGTCGCGGCACAGGGCCATTACCTCGCCCATCGAAGATTGGGTTTGCACCGTCGTGGCGCGAGACCACGGGATGGCGATCTGCCCGACCGTGAGGCGTTGAAAGTCGAGCACTCGATTGATCATGCTCCGCTCCTCGGTGGTAAATCCCTGTCCCGACTCCTGCATCAAGCGGCGCAACTCCTCGCGATTGCCGAAAAGGTGTCCTTTGTATTCCTGGCCGCCCGTCCAGCGCAACCAGCGGTCCGACGACCATTCAAACACCGCCACGAGCGGACTTAGTCCGACGTGAATCCACCGAAACGCCCCAACCAGCAGCAGGCAAAGCCGATTCGGGAATCGCCGGAAGAGCATTTTCGGCAACAATTCGAAAAGCGTATAGAACCAAAAGATTCCCACGAGAAACGCCAGCCAGAATAGTATCTGCCAACTTCCGAGCCATTGGTGCAGCGCCATTACGCCCACCGCGACTGCGACGAAATTCGCGAGCGTGTTGCCAATCAGAATCGTCCAGAGAAAATTCTCCGGATCCTCCAAGTAGCCGTGCAGCAACCGCGCCCTGGCGTTGCCAGAACGCATTAGTTGGCGGACCCGCAGGCGGCTTATCGCGAAAACGCCGGCCTCGATGCCCGACAAAAGAAACGAAACCGCCAGACAAGCCGCCGTCGCGGCGATGATCAGCCAGGATACCTTCACGATCTGGTTTCGGTCGGCGCCTCGGCGTAGGCGGTTTCCACGAGCAACTCGCGGACGCGCCGCTCGTCGGCGGCCCGCGCCGTCAACCGGAGGCCGCAAAACGTCGCGGACTGGCCGGTCGTTGGCACGACCCCGAGTAGCGACATCAACAACCCTCCCATGGTATCGACCTCTTCCACTTCGCCCAGCGCGGGATATTCCCGCCGAAAATCGTCCAATCGAACCGTGCCGTTGACGCGCCACCGGCCCTCGCCCAAGCGTTCCATCACAAATCCTTCCGGTTCGCCTTCGCCGCGAATTTCGCCGACGATCACCTCCAGGATGTCTTCCATGGTCACGATTCCGGCGGCGGCGCCGTACTCGTCCAGGACGATGGCCAGCCCGCGCTGCTGTTTCTGCAGGCTTTTCAACAAAAGCAGGAGGTTCATGCTCTCGGGAACAAATGACGGGAACTCAATCGCCTCCGCCAATTCCGCTTGCGGGTCCATAAGCAGCGCGCGGGTATTCAGCACCCCGACGATGGTGTCGGGGCTTTCGTCAAAAATAGGCAGGCGGCGGTGCTTGTATTTGCGTGCCGCGGCGATCATTTCCTCGACCGACAGATCGTCGCTGATAGAGGCCACCTGCGAGCGCGGCCGCATGACCTCGCGCGCGGTGCGCTGGTCAAGCGTCACGATTTGAAGGATGATTTCCTTCTCCGTTTGCGCGAGCGCTCCCTGTTGATAGGCGAGTTCGAGCAATTCCTGATAATCCTCGTCCGAGAAACCCGCCTTCGGTTTGGCCGATTTTGGCGTTGTCGCGCGCAAGATCCCATCGGTCATCCGCTGGGCTACCCTTTGCCAGGGACCGGTGAGTCGCTGAATCGCCCGCATCGGCGCCGCCACCCGGGCAGCCCACCGTTCCGGGGAGCGGACCGCGAGCGTTTTGGGCGCCAGCTCGCAGCCAACGAGGATCAACGCGAGAGCCAACGCCAACGCGAGCCAAACCGGCCCGTGACCGTGGACGCCTACCCAGATGGCCGCCGCGACGATTGCCGCGTTGGTAAAAGTGTTGCCGAGGACAATGGTCGCGAGCAAATCGTCCGGCTTGGCCAGCAGGCGAGCCACCCGTCCTCCCGCCTTGGGCCGGCGTTCGGTCAATTGTCGCAACTGCCACTTGCCCAACGTGAACAGCGCGGTTTCCGCCAGCGCGAAGAAAAAGCTCACGCTCGCAATAACCAGGATGCCCAGGCCAGCCCAATACGGCGTCGAGACCATGCCTCCCAGTACTCGGAATTCAGGCCCGTGACAACTCGCAATTTAGTCCCCGTCCCGGTCGGCGATGCCGTGATCAAACACGAAAATGGCGTCATCCGACCAAGCCCGGGAGACCTGATGGTTCATCCGGTTGGGCGAATCCAAGCCAGTTTCCAGAGTAGCGCCGCGCCTTAGATCAGCGGAGGCTGGTGTAGTGTCTCATAAATAACTGGTCACTCGCGGCCAGGAATTTTTGGCGCCGGCGAGGCGCGAGCGACGAGCATATCCACGCGGATCTGTAAGG
>CAZFVY010000077.1:0-35182 GCA_964522665.1 uncultured Verrucomicrobiota bacterium
TCACCGCGCCAATAACTACAGGTTGCGGAGCGTGGAGTCATGTACATAGCCCTAACCCCCAATGACGTGCTCCAGCAGGGTAATCGCGTCGCGGAAATCCGGCACCACCACGTCAGCGCCGACGCCGAGCAACCGCTGGCGTTTCCAGGCGTCCATCCGGCCCAAGCCATTGTTGGCCTCATCGCTTGCCACCGCAACCGCCACGCCTCCAACCTCTTTCGTGTTTTCAATCTCGACGTAGCCGTCGCCGAACGAGAGCAATTGTCGCCCCACGATTTGATGTTCTTTCAGGATGCGGTCGATGACCATTTTCTTGGAGAAATTCTTATAATCATCCAACGCGCCGTAAATCCGGCCGCCAAAATAGCGGGCGACGTCGAGCAGCCGCGCCTCCTCCTTCACGTAACGGTCGTCCGTTCCGCTGGCGAGGTAGAGCATGAGACCGCGCCGCTGCAATTCCTCCAGCATCGGACGCGCCTCATGCACCAGCAGTTCATCGCTGCGCGTCGTCCCGGCCTTCAGCGCGGTGATTCGACTCGCGATGCGCTCGTCGAGACGACGGAGATACTCGTTCTTATACCAGATCGGTTCCTGCGCCTGCCCGCCCCGCTCCCGGATCCGTTCGGCGAACTGGATCATCTGATAAATCGTCTGCTTGCCGTTCAAGCGCATGATGTCCTCAAACAGCATCTGGTGGAGCGACTCGTCCGTATCATCCGCCTGACGCGGCAGCATTTCCGCGAACATCGGCAGCATGACCTCGGGCCAACCCTGGCGAATCAACGAGAGCGTGCCATCAAAGTCGAACAGCACATGGCTGATCTGGTAGGGGGGCGAGAACTTCGGACTGAACTCAATGATTCCGCGGTATTTTGGGGAATTGGGCATCGTAAAGCTATATTCGTAAATTGTTTAGATTCAGTTATTTAAGCCGTAACCGGCCTCGGGGCGGATGCCCGGCGGGCGTTGGCGGGTGGCCGCGTCGGCGTCCATGTTTGCGACTACTCGACCAAACGGACAATCCGTCCGGTGGCGATCGACCGTTCTTCCGCCTCGCAGATCTCGACGGCGCTGAGACCGTCCTTGGGAGTGACGATATTCGGACGCTGGCCTTGTTCGATCGCCGTTATCATGTGCCGCAACTCTCCGATGTAACCATCGCCCCCGTCGCACGTTATGGTCTTCGGCGGCTGTCCGGCGACGAATAGCTTCAGCGCGTCGGCGCCGCGGGATATATCGTAGTCGATCGTCGCCTGCTCGCAGTTGACCGTGTAGCTCATATTGAAGCCGAACCCCGGCGTCATCGCCCAAGTTCCTTCCGCTTGCACGATCGCGCCCGATTCCACCTTGTATTGCGCGACGACGTGATCGATGGCGCCGCTCAGTTTGGTGTAACCGGTCGCATACACCGCCAACGGCCGGCCAAAGCAATACTGCACGAAATCCACGTCGTGGATGTGTAGGTCGAGCAACGCCCCGCCCGACTTCTCGCCGTTCAAGAAATTACCCCATCCGGGCGGTTCGGCGACGCGCCGAAAACGGGCGCTCAGTACGCGACCGAAGCTCTTTTGTTTAAGCTCATTTTGTAACCAAAGCCATTCGGGCCAAAACCGCAGGCACATGGCCGGCATGAGGAAGCCGGTGGAGACCTCGGCGGCCGCGACCATCCGGCGGGCTTGTTTCGCCGTGCGCGCCAGTGGTTTTTCGCACAGGACATGCTTGCCCGCCTTGAGCGCCGCGATCACCAGATCATGGTGCCCGAGCGTGGGCGCGCAAACGTCGATCAAGCTGATCTTCGGATCCTCCAGCAAATCCTCAAACCGCCGGGTCGCCTTTACGCCCGCCATGTCGAGGATCACCGGATCGGTCGCTCCCACGTTCCCGGCCACGCCGCTGAAATCACCATCCAAATGCCGCCCGCTCGGATTACAAAGGGCCGCAACGCGCGCGTTCGAAACCTGGCGATAGGCCCGGATATGGGTCGCCGCCATAAAACCGAGTCCGACAATCCCGACGTTAATCATCTTCGCCTTCCCCGTAAATCAAAGCGTCTCCAGAAACTGCCGGGCCGCCCGAATATCGGCCACCCTTTGACTCCCCGCCTCGCGTTCAATGCAACACCAGCCTTGAAAACCGAGGCTCCCGAGCGTCGTGAAAAACGCCCGCCAATCGACGTCGCCCGTTCCGACGACGACCTCCTTGCCCCACGTCCCCGACTGCGTCGTCCGGCGCGCGTCCTTCACGTGAACCTGCTTCAGCCACGGACAAAGCGTCCGCAAGGCCTCGATCGGGTCCCCTTTTTCATACAGGATCAAGTTCGCCGGATCGAAGTTCACCCCGACGTTCGGACAGTTCAGATGTTTTAGAAATTCGGCCAGCGTCGCCGCGGTTTCCTGCCCCGTTTCGAATCCGAGCATGATCCCGCGCTTGGCGAACAACTCGGCGATTTGGCCGATCCGATCCAACAATTTTGTAAAATTCGGGTCACGCGCTTCATGCGGCAAAAAGCCCGCGTGAAACGTCACGATCTTCAGGCCCATTCGCTCCGCCAGGTCCGCGTTGATCCGGATGTCTTCCCAGTTCTCCTCCCAAGTCGCGTCCGGCACGACGCCGCCGGTGCGTTGGATCGATTCCATCGTCGTGTAATCCTCACCCACGGTGCCGAACATCCCCGACACCAGCGTCACCCCGCGCGCGGCGCATTGCTCCGCGATCTTGCCCCACACCGACCCGGCGTTGCGGATCGGGTCCAGCGCGATTTGCAACCGATTGATCCCGATCGCGTCGAGTTGCTCGAATAGACTCTCCGGATTCGTCGGTTGAAGCGACCAACTGCAGACCGCCAGCTTCGAAATTATGTCCTTCATGGGGTTGACTAAGAACTTAGCTTGATGCCCTTGACCGATTCCACGAACTTAACAAAACCCGCCGCCTGATTCTTGAGCCGCTCCACCAATTCCGGATCGGTCAACCGCCCATCGGGGCCTAGTTTCCCGTTGATTTGCGGCAGAAAAACCCGCTCGGGATAAAGGTACGCGTTGCGATAGCCAAAAATCAGTTGCAACTGCTCAATCGACCGCAACGCGCCCCAAATCCCCGCTGAAAGCCCGACAAAACAGACTGGCCGCTTCTCAAAGCTCTCGGGGAATTTCAGCATGTCGATGAAATACTTCAGGACGCCGGGGAAACTGCCGTTGTATTCCGGCGTGACGATGATCACCCCGGACGCGCTCAGGATTCGCTCGGAAAACGGCCGGAACGACGCCGGTTTCTCCCCGTATGACGTCGCCGCAAAAATCTCCGGCGGCAGCGCCGCCAAATCCAGCACGCGCAACGGGACGTTCAAGGCGGCATAAACCTCCTCGACATTCCGCGCGACGCGCCGCGAATTGCTGTCCGGCCGATTGGTTCCAACGACAAGTGTCATCATAATCAATGCTCCCCGAAAGTATTCCCCCACTGCCTCTTAAACCAAGCCAATTCTTTTGAAAGCAATTAGCGAGTTGTTAGAGCCTGTTTTAAGATTCCGTGGGTTCCTGCGGCGAGGGATTTTGGCTGCGGCCAAGGCGGCGCGGGCCGAGCAGGGGTGGGCCAGACTACAGAGTATGCAGCCACTTTTTGAAGCAGCTCAACCCGAAAATCGAAATGATTCCTCGCTTCCTCGATAACAAGCGAGGTCTTGTGACCGGGTGCGGCGAAGTCGCGGCGGCACTTCTCAGTAGCGAGAGGTGCAGTCGAGTTGTGGTAGCGTGGGACTTGGAGCCGGCATGGGGCGGTGTCGCCTGCCGCCATGACGACAAGGAACGCGCGTTCGAATCTCTCAAAAATGCCGATGTGCCGATGCGGCGCGTGTTGCTCCTGTGTATCGAACGTGAACTCGAATGTTGGTTGATGGCCGACAAGCGAGCACTGAAGGCTGTGATAGGAAGATACAAACGCCCACACCCTGTCGGCAGGCTCCCGGATTTCAGCCGCCCCGACGAGGAGATCGGACGGCCCAAGACCGAACTCATTAGGTTGTTCCAACAAGAGTTGGGGCATGGCCGCAAATATGTGGACCGCGACCACGCGATCTTGCTCGCGCAGTCGGTTCCAGATTGGTCCAAGCTCCGCCGCTCAAATTCTTTCAATCGATTTGCGACGAAAGCCGCGTGCGTCAGATTGGTATGATCTATCGAGATCGGGATGATGATCCGTTTCGGTGTCAGTTCTCACTATTGACATCTCGCTTTCGCGCGCTCGGGCTCGCGCAGGTTCGAGACATTGGTCCTGCGGCCCACCGAACTCGTTGAGTTGTCCATTTTAAAGTCGTCGTCGTTTCACGCCCAACCGCGGTAATTTTTACCTCTGGCGCTTCCAGATTGAGCGCATGTTGCGATCCCGTTTCATTCAACCGTATTTGATTCACTGTTTCCTTTAGGAACCGTCGCGCCTTTTCGGCCTTGGATTCCCGCCGCTCGGATCGGCGGTGGGTCGCGGCAATTCTTTTGATCGCCGTTGCCACTAACGCGCTGCGAAATGGCTCAGTTCTAAAACACCGACCTCGCTCCACCGGCTCGGATTCCAATGCCAGGTATTTGGCGCTTCTCCGCCCGGCGGCGTCGGCCAGCGGTAGCCAAGCAAACTTTGGGTTGCCCCCTTCTGCCTTTCCAGAATTCACCCGACTCCCAGCGCTCGATTCACGACACCTTGACGATCCGGTAGCCGTTCCGCAGGTTGCCCTGGTTGAGATCGAATTTCGCGCCCTCGGTTTTGCCCATAAGCTGGCGGCCCAATGGTGATTGCGGGGTGATGACCATCACTTCGTTTCGACCTTGGACAATTTCCGTTCCGCCGGCGCAGGGGCCGACGAAATAGAAAGTTCGCTCGCCCTTGGACTCAAGTTCGACCAACGCGCCGACCTCGACCGCCCGGCCGTCGCTGAAATCCGGGGCCGCCAGCGCCTTGAATTGCTCAATCGAATACTCAAGCTCGGCGGCCTGGCGCGCTTGACCCCGAGCCAGGTACGACGCTTCGAGGCCTCGGGTATCATACTTGTTCTCCGCTTTGCTTTGCTCGTGCGTCGCTTCCGCATGAGCCGCCCGCGCCGCCCGGTAGTAGAGTTCAAGCTCCGCCCCGAGTTGATCGATAATCCCTTTGATTAGAGCTTGTTTTTTCATCGAGCATCACCCGCGGTTTGTTCGCCACGTTGCGCCCGAACATTACGCCTAATCGCCGCTGGAATTCTACCAATGTCCGTCCTCATGTTTGACATCACATTTTTTATTTCACGCGCCGGTGACGAGCAGGTTGGACCGATCGGTCCAGCCGACCATCGCGAGGCGTTCCGGTACCCCTCTCGAAGTCATCGTCGTTGCACGTCGCGAGTGTGCCGCAATTCTTACCTTTCGGCTATTTCAGCGACGTGGTGCGGGCGCGAATCCAGGCGAGGTCGGCGTTTTCGGGGGACGGGTCCCAGTGGGGGATGATGCCGCCGACGGGCGCCGTGCGAAACGTTCGGGGGTCGGTCCAATGGTGCGTTTCGGCATGGCCATCGGCGAAGGCGAGGACGCCCGCGCGGTTGTGGGCGGTGGATGGGTAATGGTAAAACCCGTTGATGACGTTGGTCCCGCCGGGCATCCGCACGATGAAGGCGGGAAAACAGAGGTTGGCGGGATTGACGTCCTGAAACACGAACACCATCGACGGGGAAGGGGAATTCAGCGCGGTCAACCTTTGAAAGGTTTGGTATTTTGGGGTCAGTTCGTCGTTGATTGAGCGGGTCGGCCCGAGGTAGCAATTCATCGCGTAGCTGCGGATTTTGGGAACCTCGTGATTTCGATCTTCCTTGAACGTGCTGTGGTCCGCCGGGCATTTGTAAATCTCGGGCGAGGTGATGTAGGCGGCGAAGGCGGCGTAACGAGGATCGATGAGGCAGCTTATGTTCGTGAACCCGGGGGCGAAGTTGTGCGTCCCGCCGAGCACCCAGAGCGGGTTGCCGGGCAAGTCGAAACCGTCGTGTTCGCCATTGGCCACGAGGCGATCGTTTTGATCGTTGGCGTAGAGGTGCCAGGTCAACGCGAGTTGCTTTTCGTTGCTCACGCAGCGGGCGCGGTAGGCCTGGGCTTTGGACTTGGAGAGCGCCGGCAGGAGCAGGGCAGCAAGAACGGTAATGATCCCGATTACGACCAGTAATTCAATCAGGGCGAAGGCGCGGCGTCGCTGAGGAGGCTCAGCGCGCGAGTTGCGTTGGGACGGCGGCATACTCGGGTGCGAGAGTCGAACCGCGCCGGCCGCGGCGATTGTCGCTTGGGTTTGCGGGAGGCTTTAGCTGAACATTAGCCGGGCGGCAACTCCTTTTTACTTAACCTTAACGACCGTCCAAACCTCGTCGTAAAGGCGGCTCTGGCGCCCCAAATCGGTCGTGAATTCAAGTTTGCTCATGATTTCCGGCGGTGGATAGATGGCCGGGTTGGCCAAGTCCTCAGGTTTGACGTATTTCTTGGCGGATTGATTCGGGGTCGCGTATTGACTGAAATTGGCCTGTTGCGCGCCAATCCGCGGGTCGAGGATGTAGTTGAGGAATTTCTCGGCCAACGGGCGGTGCGGCGCTTGCGCCGGGATGGCCAGATGATCCACCCAAATCTGGCTGCCTTCGCGGGGAACAAAATAGCAGGTGTTCGTGTACTGCGCGACCCGCTTCACGGCGTCGCCATTGTAAACGACCGCGACAAACGCGCTCTCGCTGGCGACCCGTTGGACGCCGCCGACGCTCCCCTCGAATCCGAGCGAGCGCTGTTTGGTGGCGAGCAGCAAATCACGCGCGGCTTTCAAATCGGCGATGTTAGTCGTGTTGCCGCTGCGGTGGAGGTAGCAGAGCGCGGAACCGATCGTCTCGCGGTACGAGTCAAGCAGCAGAATCTCGCCCGGCTGCTTGGCGGCGTCGAAAATCAGGCCCCAGGTTTCGTCGATCGGCTTGCCGGCCGGCTTGCGCATATAAATGCCGAGCGTGCCCCATTGAAACGGCACGGTGTATTGATTACCCGGATCGTAGGGCGGGTTGATGAAAGTTGGATCGATGTTCTTGAGGTTCGGCAGGGCTTGATGATCCAACGGCAGCAGCATCCCGAGCTTGACCAGGGCGGGCACCAATTGATTCGAGGGGACGATCACGTCGTAGAGCGAAACGGCGCCGCCCTGCAACTTGGACATCATGCTCTCGTCATCATCGTAGAGATCGACGGTGACCTTGCAGTCGAATTTCTTCTCGAAGCCCGCGACCACCGCAGGATCAATGTATTCGCTCCAGATGAAAAGATTGAGAATATTGGTCGGCGATTGAGCCGAGCAACGCGGCGCGCTCACGAACGCGCACGCGAGCAGCGTCACGACCAGCAGCCACCGTGAAACCGAGACACCAGGCGAAAGTCCAGCCCGGCCACCCGGAAGGATGGGAAGACGTTGACGCGGAGCGGGGGAGCGGTTCACGGGTTGGACGCGCGCGAGCGTTGGATCAACGTGACGCCGATGGTGCCGATGACCGACGCGACGACAATCAACGTCGAGAGCGCGTTGATTTCGGGCGTCACGCCGCGTTTGACCTGCGAATAAATGAAAATCGGCAAGGTCATGTCGCCGGGTCCCGCGGAAAAAAAGCTGATGATAAAATCATCCAGGCTCAACGTAAACGCGAGCATCGCTCCTGACAAGACCCCGGGCAATATTAACGGGAACGTAACCCGCCAGAACGTTTGCCAGCCATCGGCCCCAAGGTCCCGCGCGGCTTCCTCGAGCGCCGGATCGAAGCCGGCCAGGCGGGCGCGCACGACGATCGCGACGAACGGGATTTGAAACGTCACGTGCGAGATGATCATCGTTCCCAACCCCAATTGGAGGAGACCGAATTGCCGATGGACCAGCGAATAGAAGAGAAAGATCGCCACCGCCATCACGATGTCTGGGATGATCACGGGGATATACATCATGCCGGAAAAAATCCTTTTTGCCGGGAACCAGTAGCGGCTCAGTCCGAGGCCGACCGTTGTGCCAAGCACGGTGGCGATCAAGGTGCTCGCGGTCGCCAGGATGAGAGTATTCTTCAGCGCCAATGGCACGGCCTCGTCCGCCCAGACCTTGCTGTACCACGAGGCCGAGAAACCTTCCCAGATGAACCCATCCTTGGCGGCGTTGAAGGAATAAAGAATCACGACCACGATCGGCGCGTACATGAAGGCATAGAGGCCGAACGCGATCGCGCGAAAGCTCAGCGGAAGACGGCTCACAACAACGGCTCCTCGCCCCGCGCGGACGACACTCGCGCGTAACACCAAATGCCCACCATCGAAAGCGCCATCGTGACAAAGGCGATCGCGGAGCCAAAGGGCCAATCGCGGCTTTGCAGGAATTGTTGTTGAATGAGGCTCCCCAACATCACCGTCTTGCCGCCCCCGAGCAGGTCGGGAATGACGAATTGCCCCGTGGCCGGAATGAACACCAAGATGAAGCCCGCCGCCAGGCCTGGCATGACCTGCGGCAGAATGGCGTGCCGGAAGACGTTGAAGGAGTTCGCGCCCAAGTCGGTCGCGGCTTCGACGAGACTCCAGTCGAGCTTTTCGACGGAGGCGTAGAGCGGCAACGTGAGAAACGGGAGAAAATCGCAGACCATGCCGGCGTAAACCGCGATGGTCCCGGGATAGATTCCTTGCCCCGGGCCGACGAGGTGCAGCGCGGCGCCGAGCTGTGAGAGCCAGCTCTGCGGTCCTAACAGAATCTGCCAGGCGTACGTGCGGATCATCAAATTGGTCCACAGCGGGATGACGACCAGCGTCAGCGCAAAGTTCTTGAAGCGCGGCTGAACGCCCGCGATGAAGAACGCGAGCGGAAATGACGCCGCCGCGCAGAGTAACGCGGTTGCGGCGCCAAGCGCGACGCTCCGCAGGATGATGATCGGATAAAGGATGTCGAAGCCGAGCAGTCCGAAGCCCACGAACCGTTTATAACTGTAAAGCGTGGCCGGCGTCTCAAACCAACCGTAAACGCCCTTCGACATAAAGCTTATCGCGCCAATCGTCAGGAGGGGGACGATGAGGAAGAGGGCGACCCAGGCGATGCCCGGCCCGGTCAGGAAAGCCGCGCGCAGAAATTGACCCGCGCGGGTGAGGCGTTCACCCCGCTGGATCACGACTTTCGCGCCGGGATTCATGCTCACGCGTCAACTCGCCAGGACCAGCAGCGCCGCCGGCGGGAAAACGAGGTCCAGTTCCTGGCCGACGCGGTGGGTTTCACCGGCGCCGGAAGCGTTGAGTTGGCAGGCCTCGATCACCTGCTCGCCCAAGCGCAGAAAATACCGCGTTTCCGACCCGTGGTAGATGAGTTGTTCCAGCCGCGCCGTGAATCGGTTCTCCGCGCGCGTCTCCGCGGCCGGAACGAGCTGGACATGCTCGGGGCGAATGCCGAGCGCCGCCTTATGCGCCTCGCCCGCGACGGCTTCGCCGGGGGGAAGCTCGATCGTGACCGGGCCGAACGCCGTTTGGCCCAGGAGGCGGCCGTCCGGCTGCCGTGAAACCGTCGCCTCGATGAGGTTGCACGAGCCGAGGAATTGCGCCACGAAGCGGGTGCGGGGCCGCTGGTAAATTTCACCGGCCCGGCCCATCTGCTCGATGCGGCCGGCGCGCATGACCGCGATGCGATCACTCATCACCAGCGCCTCGCCCTGGTCGTGGGTCACGTAAACAAAGGTGATGCCGAGGCGGCGCTGCAAGTTAAGCAGTTCTATCTGCAATTCCTTGCGCAACTTCAAATCGAGCGCGCCCATCGGCTCGTCCAGCAGGAGGATTTTTGGTTCGTTGACGATCGCGCGCGCGACCGCGACCCGCTGCTTTTGACCGCCGGAAAGTTGCGCGGGCTTGCGGTGGGCCAGATGGGTGATTTGCGTCGTCGCCATGACCCGCTCAACGCGGACGCTGATGGCGGCGCGCGGCACCCGTTTCATCTCCAGGCCGAAGGCGACGTTCTCGGCGACCGTAAGATGGGGGAACAGCGCGTAGCTTTGAAAAACCGTATTGACCGGCCGTTCGTGCGCGGGCATTTCGCCGGCGTCCTGGCCGCCGATGCGGACGACTCCGGCGTCCGGCAAGTCCAGTCCGGCCAGAATTCGCAGCAACGTGGTCTTGCCGCACCCGGACGGGCCGAGGAGAGAAAAAAACTCACCGGCGCGAATGCCGACGGAAACGCCGTCGAGCGCCGTCGTCCCGCCCAACTGACGGCGGAGGCCCTCGACCTCGATCGCGAAATTCTCGCCAGCCGGATGCGCTGTCGGAGTGATCATGGCGGCCCTAGCAAACCCTAGTCATTTGCACAAGCTGCACGATTAGAGGCGCGGCGGGCAAAGACAACAAAAATCTTCGCGTCGAACCGGTATTTCCCGGCCGCGAGGATTGGAAGCGGCGCTCAGGTGTCGCGGATGATGACCTTGAGTTGCTGTTTGAGTTGCTCAACGATTGCCAGGTGAGCCGCGTTGACCTCGGCGTCGGTGAGCGTTCGATCGGCGGCGCGATAGGTGAGGGCGTAGGCCATGCTTTTTTGGCCGGTAGGAACGTTTTGTCCGCGGAAGACGTCGAAGAGGTCCACGCTTTCCAAATTCGGGGCCTTGCCTTGGCGAATCGTCTGGAGAATCGCCTGATGCGTCACGGCCTCGGGAGCGAGCATCGCCACGTCGCGGCGGATGCTTGGATAAAGCGGCAACGCGCGGAAGGATTTGGCCGTATTCCGTCGGGCCAAGAGCAGGTCCAAATCCAGCTCGGCGAGCAGGACGGGATCGCGCAGGTCGTATTGCCGCGCCAGCGCCGGTTGCAATTGGCCCAGCGATCCGATGATTTGCCGCCCAAGCTGAATCTGCCCGGCTTCGAGGTAAAGCGGCAGGGACTGGTCCGCGCGGGAAAAAGCGACGCCCCGGACGCCGAACTGCTCCAGGAATTCCTCAAGCAATCCCTTCAGGTCAAAAATATCCGCCTTGGCGTGGCGTTCCGTGCCACTCCAAAAACCGGCCTCTCGCTCGCCCGTCATCGCCATGGCGACCCGGCGCGATTCGCGGGTTTGTGATTCGACAACCCCAAAGACACGGCCGATCTCGAATAGTTGGACGCTGGCGATCTTCCGGTTGAGATTGTGGCGCAGCGAATCGAGCAGCCCGGGCAGCAGGCTGGGCCGGAGCACGTTCATGTCCGCGCTAATTGGATTTTGGAGGCGAATCGGCTGGGTCGCCGTCAGCTTCGCCGCCGCCTCGGAGATCAAGGTCTGGCCTTGCGCTTCGCACAAGCCCACGCCCGTAAGGAGCCGGCGCACGTCGGAGAGTTGATCGAAGACCGCGTCGAAATCATTCGTTCCCCGCGCTCCGCGTGGCGTCGTCGCGGGAATCTTGTCGATGCCATAAAGGCGCCCGACCTCTTCGATGAGATCGACGTCGCGCTTCAAATCAACTCGGAACGAGGGAACATTGACCGTCAATTCGTCCGCCGCCGTCGCGACCGGCAGGACCTCGATGCCGAGGCGTCCCAGGAAATCGGCCTGTTGACCGGCGCTGATCGCGACCCCCAAAAGCTGTTCGGTTTTGCCGGTTCGGAGCGTGATCGATTTGGGTGGCTTCGCACCGGGGTACGCGTCGATCACGCCGTCCAGGGCTTGGCCGCCCGCGGTCTCAATAATGAGCTGGCAGGCGCGGCGACTGGCCCATTCGCAGATGCCGGGATCACTTCCGCGTTCAAAGCGGTACGAAGCGTCGGTCCGCAGCTCGAGTTTTTTAGCGGTCGCTCGCACATTCTGCGGTTTGAAGCAGGCGCTCTCGACGAGCACATCGACCGTATCGGCTTTGATCTCGCTGTTTTGGCCGCCCATGACGCCCGCCAGCGCGATGGCTTTCGCCTCGTCCGCGATCAAAAGCGTCTGGTCCGATAACACCCGCGTTTGACCGTCGAGCGTGGTGAAAGATTGGCCCGCTAAAGCGCGACGCACGATGATCGTCGGCCTGGCGCCAGTCGTCCGGCTCGGTTGGAGTAGATGGTAGTCGAACGCGTGGAGCGGTTGTCCGCACTCAAACATCACGTAATTGGTCACGTCCACCACGTTATTGATGCTGCGCACGCCGGATTTTTCGAGAGCCTGCTTAAGCCAGTCGGGACTGGGGCCGACTTTCACGCCGCGGACGATGCGGGCCACGTAGCGGGGACAAAGTTCCGGGTCGTCAATCCGCACGCTGACCCAGGCATCCACGGATTCGCCGGTGGAGGCCGTGGGCGCGGACAGCGTCGGCAGGCGGAGCGGATTCCCCGTCAAAGCGCTGATTTCGCGCGCAATGCCGATCGCGCTGTTAAGGTCCGGGCGATTGGGCGTGATTTCGAGATCGTAAATGACGTCGCTCCCGGCGCGGCCGACGTGCTCGGCGAACGGTTGTCCAACCAGCGCCTCCGACGCCAGGATCAAGAGGCCCTCCGCGTCTTCGGCGATGCCGAGTTCCTTGGCGGAGCACATCATGCCATTGGACTCGACGCCGCGAATCTTGCCGGCCTTGATCGTAATGGGCGCAGCTCCGGGCGCCGCCGGCATGACGCAGCCGGGCAGGGCGAGGGGAACCTTGTCCCCGACCTTAAAGTTTTTGGCGCCGCAAACGATTTGGCGTTCCGCGCGGCCGTCCGTCACCCGGCAAACCGATAGCTTGTCCGCGTTCGGGTGCTTGTCGCAGGTCAGAACTTGGGCGACGACGATGTTTTCGAATTCACCGCCGCGTTTTTCCACCCCCTCCACTTCTAGTCCAAGCATCGTCAGCCGCTCGGCGAGAACCTCGGGCGTCCAATCAAAATCGACGAAGCGCTTCAGCCAGTTGTAGGTGATTTTCATCGGCGCGGGCGGCTAAAACTGTTTCAGAAAACGCAGGTCATTTTCGTAAAAGAGGCGAATATCATTGATGGCGTAGCGGATCAACGCGATCCGTTCGATGCCAAAGCCGAACGCCCAGCCGCTCCAGAGCTCTGGATCATAGCCAACGTTCTCGAAGACTTGCGGATGAACCATCCCGCAACCGGCGATTTCCAGCCATTCCTTGCCCATTTTCCGGACGAGGGCGCTGGAAAAATCGATCTCGTAGCTCGGTTCCGTATAGGAGAAATAGTGCGGGCGAAACCGCAGTTTAACCTCGGCCCCGAGGAGTTCACGGAAAACGGCTTCGACGGTCCCCTTGAGGTCGCCAACGGTCACTCCGCGATCCACGTAAAGGCCCTCGATTTGCTGGAACGTCGGATTGTGGGTCGCGTCGGCGTTGTCCCGGCGAAAGGCTCGGCCTGGCACGACGATCCGGATCGGCGGCGGCTGGCTTTTCATCGCCCGGATTTGAACCGACGAGGTATGCGTCCGCAGCAGCCGTCGTTCGGGGGTGTCCAGGTAGAATGTGTCCTGCGAGTCACGGGCGGGATGATCCGCCGGCGTATTCAGGGCGTCGAAACAATGATAGTCGTCTTCGATTTCGGGACCGTCGGCGACGGCGAATCCGAGTTTGCGAAAGATGCGGACGATGTCCTCGGTAACCTGCGTGAGTGGGTGGAGCTTGCCGAGGGTTCGGCGGCGACCTGGCAGGGTAAAATCGGTCGGATCTTTGGGCAGCGCCGCCTTCAGTTCGAGGGCCGCGCGGCATTCCGCCAGCACGGCTTCAAGTTCGACCTTCGCCAGGTTGATGAGTTTGCCAGCGGCGGGTTTTTCTTCCTTGGGGAGGGTCCCCAGTTGCTTCAAGAGGGCGGTGAACTTGCCGTTGGCGCCGAGATATGAGGTTTTGGCGTTTTCCAACGCGGCGAGGTCGCCCGCGGCCTTGAGCTCAGCCGTGGCCGATTCCTTCAGTGGCTCGATTTGGTCGATGAACCCAGGCATAATCTGAATGGGCGTTGCTCGCGTCGCCCGAAACGGGCCACGCGAGCGAAAAATCGAATGTTAATCTCCGCCGAGTCTTGCTCCCGTGACCGGCGATCGACGTTCAAAGACGCCGACGGTGAGACCAGCGAACGCGTGAGCAGGCTCCGCCCGCCCACGGCAGCGGAGGAAAGCGACTGCCGAGACTTAAGCCTTGGCGGCTTTGGTCTTGAGCGCGCCTTGCGCCACCTTGACCAATTCCAGGAACGCGGCGTTATCGGTCGCGGCCAAATGGGCGATGATCTTGCGGTCGAGCGCGACGCTGGCGGCCTTGAGACCTTCGATCAGGCGGCTGTAGGTGATGCCCGCCGCACGGGCGGCGGCGTTGATACGGATTTGCCACAGCGCGCGGTAGTTGCGCTTCTTGGTCTTGCGATCGCGATAGGCGTATTGCCGTCCGTGGTCGAGCGCGTCGGCCGCGTAACGATAAAGTTTCGAGCGGCGCATCCGAAAGCCTTTGGCGGCTTTAATCGTACGGATGCGGCGTTTGCGGGAAGCGGGAGCGTTAGTAACTCGCATAGGTCAGAAATTCGTAAATCACGCCCATTGAAGGCGCGGAATTCAATGGCTGAACGGCAGGTTTTGAGTGATCCGGTACGTGTCGGTTTTGTCCACCAGTTTGGACGTTCCGAGACCGCGGCGGCGCTTCGGGCTTTTGTGCGCGAGCAAGTGGCGCTTGCCGGCGCGCATGCGCATAACTTTGCCGGTCGCGGTGATTTTAAAACGCTTGGCTACCGACTTGCGTGTTTTGATGCCTTTGGGACGTCGCATAAATGTCAATTCTTTTACAAAGAGCGCGAACTATAGTGACCGGCCACGCCTGACGCAAGTGGTATTTTGGATCATTTTGCATGATTTCTTGGGCCGTGGCTTCCGGGTCGGTTCATTGGCGTCAATTCGCCGGTAAGATTTGACCTTTCCGGTCACAGCGCCCGATCAGGTGGTGTCGCTCGAATCGGTCGCCCGTCCGAACGCCGTTGAAGCGCCGGGCATGAGGCGAAGCCGAACCGGTTGGAACAAATGGGTCGGCTGGGACATCACAGTTCGAAGCCGGTGAGTCGGAACCACTTGGCGGACGCGAGAGTGGTTGGCCGGGGCACGTTCCGATCCGCTGGCCCGATTCACGCGGGCGCAATTTTGAATTATTGTGGCGGCCACCGGTAGGGACGCCGCGCTAGCGTGCGCGAGCGACCCCGGACGACCAACGCGTCCGAAACGATGTTCGGAATGTCAAAAACTCGAACTTGGCCCGGTTGGCGCCGACAAATCTGTTTTACCTTGAAACCCGCCGCTGACTTGAACAACACTTACCGGTTGAAATCACCCATCCGCGCCGGCGATAGCGCTATTGGCGTGGCGCGATTCGCGCGCCAGACGGTTGATATTGCCTCGGGCCTTTGGCGATGGATTCGCTGGTTCATCGATGCGCGCGGCGCCCTCCCGTAATCGGTGGCGCCAGATATAGAATGAGACAATTCTTCAATCGTTGGCGTTGGGCGCTGGGGTGCGGAATGGCCTTGGTCGCCGCCGGCTTCAGCCTCTTTTTGGTCTCGTGCGCGACGACCGAGCGGGCCGTCTTCGCGCCCCCGGAAATCGATGGCGCGCACTACGTTGGAAATCGAACCTGCGCCGATTGCCACACGAATATCGCCCGCGTTTTCCCGGCCAGCCCCCACGCGCGCCTCTACCGAGCCGAGATGAAAATGGCCGGCGACTCCGGCTGTGAATCGTGTCACGGTCCGGGCAGCAAACACGTGCAAGCCGGCGGCGGGCGAGGGAAATTCATCCTGAATCCGCTTCAGGACCCCGGGCTTTGCTTTCGTTGCCACCTCGATATTCACGCGGAATTCAACCTGCCCCAGCATCATCCGGTCGTGGAGAATCGGATCAGTTGCACCCAATGTCACGACCCGCACGGGGCCGATATTTTCAAGCCCGCCGGCGGTTTGGCCATGGCGCGCCAGAATCAAACCTGCGCCCAGTGCCACCGGGAGCAGACGCGTCCGGTCGTGTTTGAACACGAGGCGATGCGGGAGGGCTGCACTGTTTGCCATAACGTCCACGGGTCGATCAACGCGAAGATGTTAATTCAGCGCGACGCTAATCTTTGTTTGAAATGCCACGCGCAAATCCAAAGTTCGACCGGCAGCCTGGTGTTCATCGGAAAGATCGCGCACCAGGGCTTTTTGCGTCATGGAACTTGCTGGTCGGCCGGTTGTCACACGGCGGTTCATGGCTCCAACATGAGCCAACAACTGCGGTACTAATGGGTGATACCGTGAATCCCAAATCTTTCTCCTCTGGCCGACGACGTTCGCTCGGTTGGATTCCGCTCGGCGCGCTGGCCTGTTGCGCGACGGCCCTGCCGGCGTCGGCGGTGGACGAGACAAAGTTGCCGCCGCCATCCGCAAGCAAAGTTGATTTCCTCCGTGACATCAAGCCGCTCCTGGAGGGCAGTTGCCTCCGTTGTCACGGACCCGAAAAACCGAAGAGCAAGTTTCGGCTCGATAGCCGGGAGGCGGCGCTCAAGGGTGGCAGCAAAGGGATCGATATCATTCCCGGGCAAAGCGCGAAAAGTCCCCTGATCCACTTCGTCGCGCGTATCGCCGAGGTCGAGGACGAAGCGATGCCGCCGGACGGCAAAGGCGAACCGCTCTCCGCGGAACAGGTCGGGCGTTTGCGCGCCTGGATCGATCAGGGCGTAGAGTGGCCCACGAACGCGCTGAGCGCGCCGCCAAAACTCGAGTTCTCCGTCACGCCCTCGTTTCGGTTCGTCAGCGTGAGCGGCAATCAAGCGAAATTTCGTGAGCGTCTCTGGATGCGGGAAGGCTTCGCCTGCGGGGCCGAAGAATTCTCCCTCAAGCAGAAGGTCAAGGAGGACGAGACCTTTACCGCCGAGGGTCGCGTCCTGCTCGACGAAGGCGACTACCGGATCAAATTAGGCCTCGAGAAGACCGATGTCGGCTTTATTCGCGCCGGTTACCAGCAGTATCGCAAATACTTCAACGACGCGGGCGGATTTGATCCGGTGGCGGGCGTGCCCGCGTATGATTTGGGGCAGGATCTGCACTTGGACCTGGGGAAGGCCTGGATCGACGTCGGCCTGACCTTGCCGGACTGGCCCCGGATCGTCGCCGGCTACGAGTATCAATACAAGCGGGGATCGGAATCGCTGCTCCAGTGGGGCGACGTGGTTGGCGGCGGCGCCGACCTGAAGCTTTATCCGGCGTACGAGGATGTGCGTGAAAAGGTGCAGATCGTGAAGCTCGACGTCACCCATGATATTCAAGGGGTCGCGTTGGAAGATAATTTTCGCGCCGAGTTCTATGATCTCAGCACGACGCAACACACGGTCGGCCTTCAATCCACCAGCGCCGCGACGCCCGCGCAAATCACGTTGGTGAACCAGGGCGACCAGCATTTTCAGGCGGCGAACACCTTCCGCCTCGAAAAGCAGTTGACCAGTTGGCTCTTTGCGTCGGGCGGCTACCTTTATAGCCATCTGGATGGCGACGCGTTTTTCAACCAGAACACGCTTTTGGCCCCTAACGCGATTTACTCGCCCACGCCCGAGTTTCCGAAGCTTTGGTTCAGCAATCAAATCCTGCTCAGCCAGGAGTCCCACGTCTTCAACGCCAACGCGTTGGTCGGCGCGTGGCAAGGGTTGACCTTCACGGCCGGCGTGCAAAGCGAATGGATGCGCCAGATCGGATTCGGCAACGTCCGTTTGGATGAAGTCGAACTGCCCGACCCCTTGCTCATCACCCAGCAGCCGGCGATGCTCCAATCTTCCCTCGACAAGGCGACAGTGGACGAAACGTTTACTCTGCGTTACACGCAAATCCCGTTCACGGTCCTCTACGCCGACACCCAATTTCAACAGGAGAGCATTGGCGAGGCGGAAGGCCAGATTCAGGTCGAGGGCGACGACAATCTCGGATTCCTGCGTGACACCGATGCTTCGAGCGATTTGAAGCAGTACCGGGTCGGCTTCAACGTTTCCCCCTGGCGCGCGGTCGCGTTCGACGCGCACTACAAGCACAGTTTCAAACGGAGCGATTACGACAATTTCGTCGATCAAGGACCGCTCGGCGCCGCGGGTGAGGGCTATCCCGGCTTCATTCGCGCGCGGACGATTACCACCGATCAAGTCGCGGCCAAGCTGGTGGTGCAGCCGGCGTCCTGGCTGAAAACGACGTTCTCGTACGAAATTGACTCGACCGATTTCCAGACCACCACCGACGCCGCGCTCGACGGCTTCGCCTCCCCCGGTGGCACGGTTCTCGCAGGCAATTACGACGCGCACGTGTACAGCGCCAACGCCGTTTTGACGCCGTGGCGCCGGGTTTACCTTTCGAGCACGCTCTCGTATTCGGATTCGCGCACCGCCAGCCCGACGTCTTACTCGCCGGTGATCGTGAATTACCGTGGCGGCGTTTATAACGTGCTTTCGAGCGTGAACTTCGTGCTCGACGCGAAGAATGATCTGCGCTTGACCCACACCTACTCGCGGGCGGACTACGCGCAGTCGAACCTCGGCACGGGCGTGCCGTTTGGGATCGTCTATGATTGGCAGGGAATTCAAGCGGGCGTCACCCACCGTTTTTCGACCAACCTCACGGGGAATTTGCAGTACAGTTTTTATCGTTACACCGAGCCGACGAGCGGCGGAGCCAACGACTTCACCGCGCACGCCGTGCTCGCCTCCTTCACGATGCGTCTCCCGTGAACCGTTCCCCGTCCCGTTAAAACCGCATGACCCGCACCCTGATCCTGGCCACCCGCAATACGCATAAGACCCGGGAAATCCGCGCGGTTCTGGGCGAAGACATGCGCTGCCTGACGCTGGCCGACTTTCCCAACGCTCCGGTCGTCAAGGAAGACGCGCCGACCTTTGCCGGCAACGCCGCGAAAAAGGCCGTCCGGTTTGCCGAGTGGCTGGCCGACGCCCGGGCGGCTGGCGCCAGCGTGACGCCCCCGCTCGATCTTGCGGGGGCCTTCGTCCTGGCTGATGACTCCGGCCTGGAAGTGGACGCGCTGAGCGGCGCGCCGGGCGTCTATTCGGCGCGGTTCGCCGCGTCCGAGACCGGCGCCGCGGGCAATTCGACCGACGAGGCCAACAACGCGAAATTGCTTCGTCTCCTGGCCAACGTTCCGAGCGCCAAACGAACCGCGCGCTTTCGCTGCGTGCTGGCGCTGGCGCCCGTCGTCGCCGCGGAACCCGCGGGCAGTTCGCCGGTTTGTTACTCCTCCGAGGCGGAACTGCGCGCGGAACTATTCGACGGCGCCTGCGAAGGCGCCATCGATCTTTGCCCCCGCGGCTCCGGCGGCTTCGGCTACGATCCGCTCTTTATCCCGAACGGTTACCACCAGTCCTTCGCCGAACTGGGCGACGACTTCAAAAACCAGTTCAGCCATCGCGCCCGCGCGCTGGCCAAGCTCGGGCTGCGCTTCGCCGGAATACCGAAATAACCTCCTTCCGACGCGAATTTGAGCGGCCGCGACCCACGTGGCGCGGTACTAGGCGCGACGGCGGTCAACTCCCGAGTTGACGAAACGGCGCGTTTTTGAGCAATATGCCGCCGGTGAATCGATGATAGCGGGAAGCCATATTGCCAGCGGGGCGTATTCGGGTGGGGAAGCCCCCAGCCGGGTAGCCTCATTGGTCGATCATGGATAGCGCTGGAGTTCATCGGCCCCGCAACGTCGATTGGAAGCGCGCGGCCGCGCTCCTGTACGGCGACTGGGGAACCAGCAAAGCCTACGTCATCGGGCTGGCCTTCCTGGCCGCCGGTTTCTCGTCCCTGCCCATCATCCTCGCGGTCTGCGCCTTGACCGGGTTGGTCGGTTACAATTACCTCATCGTTTGCAGCCATTTCCCCGATGGCGGCGGCGTTTATTCGGCGGCGCGGGAACAGAGCCGCGTTTTGGCCGTATTGGGTTCGTTGCTCCTGATCGCCGATTTCGTGGTGACGGCGGCCATGAGTTGCTGGGATGCGATGAGTTATTTCGGGATCACGCGGGAGCACGTCAAAATCGCCACCGTTGGCTTTATTTTCTTTGTCGGGTTCATCAACTATTTCGGTCCGAAACACAGCGGCAGCATCGCCGTCTCGCTCGCGGCGCCGATGGTCGCGGTCGTCATTTTGATTATCTTGTGCAGTCTCCCGTACTGGACGTTGACTCATTTGCAGGTTTCACATGCCGGTTTTAAGGCGAATTGGGTCGCCTTTGTCGGCGTCATTCTGGCGCTCAGCGGCGTCGAAGCGATTGCCAATTTGACGGGCGTTTTGACGCTGGATCACGGAGCCACGGTCGAGAAACCGGTGGTTACGAAGACCGCCCGCAAGGCCATCCTGCCGGTGGCGGTCGAAGTCGTGCTGGGGACCGCGCTGCTTGGGCTCGCGATGCTTTCGCTGCCCGCGACCCTGGGCGACCAGATCAAGGAACGTTACGCTGACATGCTCCGTTACCTGGGTGAATACTACGGCACGCTGGCTTGGAAGGATTACGTCGGCCACGTTTTCAGTTGGGACCAGCATATCGGCGCCGGGTTTGGGGTCGTCATTGGCGTGGTGGTGGGGTTGTTGCTCTTGAGCGCCGTCAACACCGCGATCGCGGCGATGATCGGGTTGATGTACATGCTCGCCCGCGATGGCGAAATGCCCAAGGTCTTCACGCGGCTTAATTCGCACGGCGTTCCATGGCTGCCAATGGCGATCGCCGTCGGCCTTCCGACGTTGTTGGTGCTGGCGTCGAGCGATTTGGACGCGTTGGCGGATATGTACGCGATCGGGGTCGTCGGCGCGATCACGGTCAACTTGGGTTCTTGCTGCTTCAATAAGAAACTGGCCTTGCCGTGGTACGAGCGGAGCATCATGTTGGTCACGTTTTTGCTGCTTTTCGCGGTGGAAATCACCATCGCCAACACCAAGCCGGCGGCGTTGTTTTTCGCGGTCTGCGTGATCGGTTCAGGCTTCGCTTTGCGCGCCTACTCGATGAAACGGGCGGGATTGCAGACGATCACGTTGCGCAAGGAACTGGCCGCCGCCGTCTCGCCGGAGACCTGGGACAGCCTCCGCCTGCACCTCAGCCCGGGCCAATCGATTCTGGTGGCGGCGCGCGGCGTGACCCCGGTTTTGCGGTTCGCGCTGGAAGAGGCCCGGCTGCGGCAGGGGACTTTATACGTACTCTACGTCAAGGAATTGGCCGTTAATCTGCCGGGAACACTGCAGAACAGTTCCCGCCCCCGATGGCAGGATGACTCGCAGGCGGCGCGGATAATGTACGGAATGCTTGAACTGGGGCAGGACCACGATGTGCCGGTCGTGCCGATTTACGTCGTCAGCGACAATCCCGCCAGCACGATCCTCGATCTTTCGGCCACGTTGGGCGTGGACATGCTCCTGCTTGGCTCCCAGCATCGCCGCACTTTGGCCAGTCTTCTCAAGGGCAACGTCGTCAACGAAGTCGCCCGCAACTTGCCCGAAAACATCCAACTCGTTATCCACGGTTAGGCGGTCGCCAACGATGTTGTGCCGTCGCGCCCGGTTACGCTCCGCCTCATGCTTTTCGCTTGGCTCTCGCGAACGGATGGCGCTACAAGGTTTCTATGAACCCAGTGACGTTCAGGGCGGTAACCCTGCTTGCCGGATCGATCGGGCTGCTCATGACCATCGCCGATGCCAAAAGCGACGAAGCGGCGCTTCATTTGACCCTCCGTTCACGCGCCAAAAGCTCCGCTGAGCCTGCGGCAACCCAAGAGGTGGTGGATTGGCGACCCCAGGAAACCGCTCTGATCATTTGCGACATGTGGGACGACCACTGGTGCAAGGGCGCCTCACTTCGCGTCGCCGAGTTGGCGGAGCCGATGAACGCGATGGTCAAAATCGCGCGCGCGAAGGGGGTGTTCATCATTCACGCGCCAAGCAGCGTGACCGACTTTTACAAGGATACGCCGCAGCGAAAACTGGCGCTCGCCGCGCCCTTCGCGAAGCCGCCCGCGCCCCTCTCGACGGCGGAGCGATGGGGGACGACCTGGTGCTGGCCCGATTCGGCCCGCGAGCCGAATCTCCCGATCGACGATTCGGACATGGGCTGTGATTGTCCGGTCAAATGCACGATTCGGGACGCCTGGACGCGCCAGATTTCAACGATCGAGATGGCGCCGCAAGACGCCGTTACCGACCGTGGGCAAGAAACCTACAATCTGCTCGAGCAGCGCGGGATCAAAAATGTCATCCTCGTGGGCGTGCATCTCAATATGTGCGTTCTGGGCCGCCCGTTCGGCATCCGCCAGATGGTCAAAATGGGCAAGAACGTCGCGTTGATGCGCGACCTCACCGACGTCATGTACGATCATCGAATGAAGCCCTACGTTGACCATTTTACCGGCCTCGACTTGGTGGTCCAACACGTCGAGACTTATTGGTGCCCCTCGTTCGTCAGTTCCGATTTAACCGGTCGGCCGCCATTCCATTTTAAGGAAGATCACCGTTAGTCGCTCGCGCGCTATTCCCCCACCAACTGTTCAATGTCCTCGCGGGAAACCGTGAAGACATCCATGTCCTTCGTGACCGCGCCCAAGCTGACGAGGCATTCCGTGAAAAGCTCGCGCGTTCGCAAGTCGAGGGCTTTGGCGTCCAGATCAGTCATCACCTTGATGATGCCCTGACCCTTGCGGACGTGAGTCCGCTCATCCGCGCGGATGAAATCCGCGATGTGGTAGAGCAGGGCGTCGTTCCGTTCGGCGGCGGTGGAGATCAACTGATTGATCGTCTTGAGCACGCCGACTTCACCGAAGAGATTGATCTCCGCCATCGCGAACGCCGGGTCCATCGGTCCGCGGCAAGTCGAGCCGGTCAGGCGATTGCGAAGCTCGAAGGGATCGTAGCCGCAAGCAAGCAACGCGCGATGCCCAATCTCGGTGTGGCGCGCCTCGTCCCACGTAATCCGCGCCAGATCGTACTCCGACTGAAAATCGCGGAACCGAATGTCCCAGATGAAGGTGCCGAAGGCCTCAATGGCGTCCACCTCATCACGTTGGGTGCGAATGAAGCGCAGGCGGAGGCTCTCGTAGGAATCCTTCGGGAACCGTTCCTGCCCATCCGCCTTGTCGTAATCGCCGGTGTGCTTGAAGGTGTCGAACCGGACGTCTCGTTGGGGCGACGTTCCCCGCGTGAACGGCTTGGCCTCGCTGCGCAATGGTTGCGGCGCCTCGCCGCGCGGATCGCTTCCCGTGACGCCGCCGATGGATTGCAGTAACCGCTGCAAATGCCACCGCCACGCCGCGAGTCCCGCCTCGTCCACGCCGCCCTCGACGTACGACGCCAACGCGGCCTCCGCCCACTCCAGCATCGGTTCGTAGTCGGTCAGGACCCGGCGCAAGACCCGAATGGTGGGGACATCCGTCACCTGATCGGTGTCGTCGATATGATGCCGGTAGGCGACGGCGAGCGCGCGGCCCGCCACTTGATGGACGCCGACCAACAGCTCGGGCGCGGATTGCGCGCTCAAAAGTTCCTCGATGAACCGGTCGATTTCGCCGTCCCGGAACGCATCCACGTCTTTTAAGCGCGCCTCTTGCTCGCTGAGGCGCTCGCGCAAAGCCCGCGCGGCGTCCGCGTGGTAGAAGATGTGCCGTCCGGTCTCGAGTTTGACCTCGAATTCCGGAATCGCGAGCGTCCACGCGCCCAGCGCTTGCATCAAGCGCCGCTCGAAATAGAAGAATCGCCGCAGGCGCCGGGAGTTCTCAGCGACCGAGTATTTTCCGCCCAATTGCCGCGAATCCCGGGGGAAACGATACGGATAGGTTTTTTTGCGTTCTTCCGCCGCGGTGCGTTGCTGGGGAAAGGATGCCGAGGGGAGGCTTCCGGCGGGGGGCGTTGGGCTGGTTTGTTCGTGAGTTTCCATAGGCGCGATTAATTGCGATTACGGGCGCAGGCTCGGGTAAGCCGGGCGGTTGCGCCGGCTCTCCGGGATGGCTTTCTCGGTTATCGTCGGGTTCAATCGGGTCGTAACGCGGAAATTTGGTGTGCTTACCGATGCGACGAAAAGTGATGGTTGGCAAGCCCATAGTTGCTTGCGGTCGCGCCTGACCGTTGGCCCGAGAGGCGGGCGGCGATCACGATTGACGGAGATGGCGTGAATGCGCCATAGACCGGAAACGTCACATTAGCGATGCTGGTGACGCACTTCTGTGGCCGATGGGTCGCAAGATTGGGCGACGGTTCCCTTTGTGGCGGCTGATTTGGCTCGGATAATGGGTAATCAACGCGCAGAGTATCCTGGATTGACTGGGCGTGCGGTGTTCGTGGTAAGCGTTTCCGCGATCGGGGCGGGAGCGCCAGTCGCGGCGAGCGGGGCCGACCGATTGGTGGCGCTCCGACCGAGGGCGTGGCTTCGGCGGTTTGCCTGGCGGTGAAAAGCAGCTTGGCCGCTTTGGGATACTAATCGCGGTTTCGAGATCGGCTGTTTCGTGAGCCTGCTAGCCATGCGACGCCCGGGCCACGAGCAACTATGATTGGGACAGCGGATGAGCCGGAGCTAAGCGCCGAAGAGGTCGTCGAGCCTCCCCGCGGCGCGGCGCCGTCTCCTGCCCTCGTCGCGTCGCCGTCGCCGCCTCCTCAGCCGTCTCGGGTCCTAAACTTTACGCCCGGTCCACCGTCGCCGCCCAAGTCTCCGCCGCCGTCCCCGAAGGGAGCCTCTTCCGCGATGGCGGCGCCGTCTCCGTCCCCCAGTACGCCGCCTTCGGCGCCAGCCGCTGCTCCCTCGCCGACGGTTGCGACCCCCGGGGCCGCGGAAGCGCTGTCGTCACCGACGCCAACGCCCGCGGACCCAACGACGCCGCCGTCGTCCGCCCCGAAAGCGGTTCCGGCCTCAGCGGCGCCGAAACCCCCCGCGGCCAAGGTCCCGTCTCCCGTAAGGAAGCCAACCCCTCCGTCTCCCAAGGGCGCTCGTTTGGCGCCCGCTGCCTCGTCTAGCCCGGCGGGTTCCACGCCGGAGGTAGCGAAGGGTGTGTCGGCGCCGGTGAAACCAGCGCCCGCGGCTTCTGCCACTGCCTCGGCGACTCCTCCTGCGAAGAACTCGCTCCCGCCGGACGCCCCAGGAGCCGTTCCCGCGGCGGAAGTGACCCCGTTCGCCGTGGAGGTGACTCCTTTGACCATGGAGGCTGGCTCTATGGAAGCAGGCTCTATGGAGCCTGGCTCGATGGAAGCGGTCCCGCTGGAAGCGGCGGTGAGCCAACCGGAAGCGGCGGTGGGCCAACCGGAAGCGGAATCCCCGGCTTTAAGCGAGCCGCCCACCGAAGGCGAAAACCCCGCGGAGCCGGCGCCACCGCCTTCCGACGCCGCCGCGCCCGCGCCACCCACCGGATCCTCGGCCAGCGCGGTTCAGGCCATCGCGCCGGAATTCATCGCGGCCTACGATAAATTCATCCGGGAACAACCGGCGGATCAACGTCCGGTCTCGTTCAAGGAGTTCGTACGCCTGCGCGATTTGGTCAAGGCCTACGAGAAATTCCGCCGGGAACGGCCGCCGGATCAAAAGCCGATCTATTTCGAGGAGTTTTTGCGCCTTCGCGCGCACGACGAAATGCGGGACTCTCTGCTCCACGAGTTGGAGCGGTTTTTGGAGCCGTTCCAAATCAGCTTTGCGACCGACCAACCGCTTAAAGAGTTGTTGCGCGAAGACTTTCTCCCGAACTTCCTGACCTCGGCGGGAGAGTTGGCGGAACGTTGCAGCGCCAAATTCGCGGAAATCATCCAGCGGTGTTCGATCCTGGCCGACGCGCGCCAGACCGCCATCGACGTGCGCGCGCAACGAGTGCGCGGCGCGGCGTTCCGTCGCTTGGACGCCATCGTCGCGACGCTGGCGGATACCCCGGTGCAACTCCAGTCGATTGACGAGGAGATCTTGCGGATCGTCAGCGGACTTCACGCGTCGGATTCGCCTTCCGCGACCCTCGGCGACGCCATCGCGACGCATCTTAACGGCGCCGCCGGCATACCGAAGCTCGCCAGCGCGCTGATGGTGGCTGATCAGGACGCGGCCCGCCGGTTCACCGCGCTGCGCCGCCAACAAAAGGCCATGTTGCAAACCAAGAACGGCGCCTTCGCCAAGGTCAAGGATTACCTTAGCAGTCTCGGGATGCTCCCGGAGGCGATGATGGACTACGCTTGCTCGAAGTGCTATGGCGGCGACGTCGATTTTGCCATGGAACACGAGGCGGTGGTTCGCGTTCAGGAGAAGCTGGCGCCGCAGCTGGCGTTGGCGCAGGAGACCATGAACGCGCTGGCGGTCGCGACCGAAAAACAACTGGATCAGCAGCGCGAGCGCGAGACGGCGCGCTTCGAGGAACACCGGCAAGCGGCGTTGACCAGAATCCAGGAACTCGAGCGCAGCCAGGGGCAATCGCTCGGTCACCAGGCGATGGGTTTTGGCGTCGTCTGCCTGTTGGCCGGCTGGCTGGGCGGGGATCTTTCCAACGGCGGCGACCCGGCGATTATTGGACTGCGTTTTTTCGCGGTCGTCGCCGGAGTGATATTTATCGCCTGGGGCTTGAGCAGCGTCGTCTCTCGACCACCGCCGACCGGCGAACCGCCCAAAACATAAGCGGTGCGCTGGAGGGACCAGTCCCGGTCTTTTACGCTGTGAATCGTCCGGTCGAATCGCCGTGCCGCTCGATTCCTGGCGCTCCCATGAGGTCCGACATCGTGAGGAATAAGTTCGTCAGGGGCAAGGCGTCCACCTTTACGTAACGACCGGTCTTGAAGCCGCCCCGGCCTGAGCCCGCGACCATGATCGGCAGGTTGTAATGGGTGTGGCGATTGCCATCCGCGTTCCCGGAACCGTAGAGAATCATGGAATTATGGAGCAGGGAAGCGCCGTCCACGTCCTTCGTCGCCTCCATTTTCTCGAGGAATTTCGCCAGTTGTTGCGTGTACCAGAGGTCGATTTTGGCCACTTTCGCGATGGTCTCGGGAATATTCCGGTGATGGCTGAGATTGTGGTGCCCCTCGGAGATGCCGGCCTCGGCAAAGGTGCGGTTGCTCCCTTCACCCGCCAGCAACAGCGTGGCGATCCGCGTGGAGTCGGTCTGAAACGCCAGCAGCAACATGTCGAACATCAGTTGGATATGCTCACCGAAATTGGGGGGAATGCCCGGCGGCGTGTCCCTGTCTGGATTCGCCACCGGCATTTTCTCGGCGCGCTCAATCCGGGTTTCGATTTCCCTGACGCTGGTCAAGTATTGGTCCAGCTTCTGGCGGTCGCGGCCGTTCATCTTGGAGCCGACGGCCTTGGTATCCTCCATGACGAAGTCGAGGATCGAGCGTTCCTCCAACTGCCGCCGTTTGAGGTTCATCGCGCGCTCGGCCGGAGGGCCTGAGCCGAAGAGGCGTTCAAATACGAGCCGCGGATTCGGTTCCGGCGTGACCGGCTGGGTCGGTGAACGCCACGCCATGTTGTATTCGTAGGCGCAGGAATAGCCGGAATCACAGTCGCCCGCCTTGCGAACGGAGTCACACGACAGCTCCAAGGACGGAAATCGGGTCAAATGACCGATCTTTTGGGCCACCACTTGGTCAATCGAAATTCCGCCATAGATGTCCGCGCCGGATGTCTTCTTGATCCGCACGCCGGTAAGGAACGTCGCGCCAGCGCGGGCATGGTCTCCGCCGCCGTCGTTTCCGGCGTTCGCGCTCAAATCATCCAGTCCGGAGATCAACTGCATTTCGTGTCGGACCTTTTCCAACGGCTTCAAGGTCGGCGGCAGGACGAAATTGGTTCCCGCCTCACCCTCGGGCCACCAACTGCCGGGGATGATCCCGTTCGGCACTTGGAGGAAGGCCATGCGCACGGGCGCGGCTTTGCCGGCGACGTTGCCCGCCTCGACGGGCGCGCCCAAGAGTTGGAGCGGGCGCAACGACTCAAAGGCCGGGAGCGCTAAACACGCCCCGAGGCCGCGCAAGAAATGGCGGCGGCTCAGGCTCTCCCGGCGTTCGGCCGCTCGATCACGGTTCGTGGCATTCGCTTGATTCGTATTCATGGGGTGGGCTTGTTTCTCGCCACGAGCGTGGCGTTCTCTGGACTTGACGATTCACGGCTGTCGGCAAAGGCGCTATTGGGTCGATTCCGCTGTTGTTGAAAGGGCGCCGATTCGATCACGCCCATGAGCAGCGCGCCAAATCGGCCGTCTTCCTGATCCAACCGCCGCACGATCTGATCGACGGTTTCGAGGTCGTAGTACTCTGTGCCGCGGCCCAACGCGTACGTCAGCAGTTTTTCGGTCAGGCAGCGATAAAAGTCGGCCTTATGTTTGGTGGCCAGGATATGCTTTAATTCTTGGACGCTGTTGAAGGTTTCACCCGTGACCAGCTTGCCCGCCGTGTCGATGGTCTGGCCGCGCTCTTTGTCGCGCCACACGCCGAGCGCGTTAAAATTCTCCATCCCCAAGCCGATCGGGTCCATCCGAGAGTGACAGGACGAGCAGAGGGGACTCTCACGGTGCACGGTCAACGCTTCGCGCAAAGTCGGCTGGTGATCCTTGAAGAAGTCTTTCTCGGTCGCCTCAAGCGCGGGAATGTTGGGTGGCGGCGCGGGAACCGGCGTGCCCAAAATATTGTTAAGGATGAATAAACCCCGCTTCACGGGTGAGGTTCTGTCTGGATTCGAGGTCACCGTCAGCACCGTGCCCTCCGTGAGGATTCCCCCACGCGGATCCCCGGGCGGCAGCGTCACTTTCCGCATCTCCGGGCCGCGAATGTTCAGGTTCGTCAACCCATAGACTTTCGCCAGGCCCTCGTTTACAAACGTATAATCACTCTCGATCAATTCGATCACGCTGCGGTCCTCGTGGACGAGGTTGGAGAAATACATCTCGGTCTCGCTCCGCATGGACCGTTTGAGGGCCTGATCCAATTGCACCCGGGGCGGGGTGCGCCGCCCGTTAACATTGCCAAAGTTGACCCGGTTGGTCTTCCCGCCGGCCGCCGCGAGGGCGTTCGTGAAATTGAACGCGGCTCCCGGTGGACGGTTCGTCAGGCCCGCTCCCGCCTCGGCCGCGGCGTTCGGCTTTGAAGCCAGGGCAGGGGACGCGTTCGTGCCGGGAGCGGCTTCGCGGGCGAAGACCGCGCGGGCGTCAATCGCCAGCGCGTCCACATCCCGGGCCTCCAGCCACTGACCGGTGAAATTCTGCGCCAACGACTCAGAGCGCGAATCTGCCAGCATTCGCGTGACCTGGGCCGGCAGGTTCTTGCGCAATTCGCCCTTGGCCGCGAGGTCGAAAAGCTCCTGGTCCGGCATGCTCGACCAGAGAAAATAGGAGAGCCGCGACGCGAGCGTGTACTCATCCACCAGGCCCCAGGCGGAAGATCCGGCCGGCTTCAGATTATCCTCCATCCGAAACACGAATCTCGGCGAAGCCAGCGTGCCGACCATCGCATGGGCGATGCCCGCCTCGAAAGTTTTTCCCGGCTGGTTGTACACTTGCTCCGCCAGCGCGACGAGGCGTTCAACCGTGCTGGGGTCCGCCGGCCGACGGAACGCTTTGGTGGCGAAAGCCGATAACAACTGGCGCGCGTACTTGCGCCTTTCCGCGGCGCCTTTCGGCGCGTCATCCCGGGTGAAGAAGCGGTCATAGTTTTTTGGCTTGGTCCAGAGTTTCTCCTCCAGCGGGCCGCGCAGCGTCATCGAGACGACGCGGAAGTCGAGGTTGTTGCGCTTCTTCTCGCTCGGTACGAGCGGCTCCAAGGTGACGTTGACTTGGTGGCTCCCAGGTTCAAATCGTTCGGGGAATTCGCGCGCGAACGATTTGTCATTGTACCAACCGAACTCTTCGGCCAACAATTCCTTGCCGTCCAACGTGACGACGACTCGACATTTGCCGGGATCGAATTCGAAGTTGCCCCTCACCGCGAGGTCCAGGGCGAGCCGGTAGCTGCCCGCGATCGCGACGTTAAACTGATTGGAGACCGCCGCCGGTTCATAAAAGGAGAGCGACAACGAGTTGGCGCCATTCCCGCGCGTGCCGGCGCTGGGTGCGTTGGTCCGCCCACTTCGCGTCCCCGCGCCCAAACCAGTGAACCGGGCGCCGGGGATGATCTTTTCCGGCATGACGCGCGACACGACGGGCACCGCTTCCGACACCACCTGCTTGGCCGCAATCAGGTATTTCTCCAGCAGCATGGGCGAGACCGTGAGCACGTCGCCGATGTTGTCGAAGCCGTAGCCGGTGTCGTCGGGCGGGAACTCGCCCTGGGTGTCATAATCAACCCCCAGCAGGTCACGGACGGTGTTGCGGTATTCGACCCGATTCAACCGCCGGACCGTGATCCGGCCCGGATCAGGATTCTTCGGATCAATCCCAAAGACGTCGGCCTTAACCCAGTTTTCGAGTCGCGACCAATCGTCCGGCGAGGGGCGCGGCTTTTTGCTCGGCGGCATAATGCCCGCCCGGACATTCTTAACCACTTTGAGCCACAGATCATGATTCAAAAGCGCCTCGTCGGTTTTCAATTCGTCGAAGGCGATCTTCCCTTTCTTCTCACCGTCACCATGGCAATCGTAACAATACTCCTTGAGGATGGGCTGAATATCCTTGCGGAACTGCGCCGCCGCCGGAACCTCCGCGCCGACCGCCAGGAGCGCGGGAAACGCCAGCGCAAGCCCGACCCCGAGCCACTGCGCACGACGACTGTTCACCCGCGTCGGTTGACCGCGATGTGCGCCTGGATGCGTCGCCTTTATCATCATGTGTCTATAGGGAGCTTAACGGATCAGCAAGAATTTGTCTTGCACTCCTGCGACAAAGTTTTAATCGGCCCAGTCATAGTCCGGCCAGCCAGGCGGCCGCGTCACCGAAGCGATCAAGTTTTGCTCCCGTCCGGTCCATGATACCCAGCGTCGAGTTGGGCCTGCGTTCCGTCGCCGCCCCACGCCGTTACCGTTGCGACCATCCAGACGCTGAGGACGAAAACGACTCTCCCATTTCCTGGCAAGTCGTTGTTCGGAATCAAGGACTCCGATGCGCGACCGATCGAGGACGCGAGCGTGTCAGCCCTCATCGGGAAGCGCGACCGCGATTTTGGACTCGTCGGGGGACGGCATAGTTGGTAACGTCGCTGGACTTTAACCGATGCTGCCGCTTGTGTCTTGCAATCGCGAGAGAGAGATTTAATTGAATTGAGTGCCCACTCCGCATCGCGATCGAACGATAGAACCTGCTGACGAACCAGGGTTTATGAAGGCTTCGCGCGCTCCTCAGCCGAGACCGGCCAAGCCGCCCGGTTCGCCGCTTATGTCGCCGCGCTTACAACTGCGGGATCGGTTCTTTGAAACGCAGATCAATGGGAAGCAATTGCTCGAACCGTTCAATCGCTTTCCCGACGCCTTGTATTTCGTCAAAGACACGGAAAGCCGTATTATGGCCCTCAGCCCCGGAGCGGTGGCTAGGATGGGCTTTCAATCCGAGGATGAGATCATCGGCCTCTTGCCCCAAGAATACCTGCCGCTTTCGCTCGCCAAGAAGTTTCTCGATGACGACCGTCTGGTCATCCGTTCGGGCAAGCCGATGCGCAACATCGTCGAGGTTTACTACAACGAACGCGGCGTCTGCGATTGGCTGATCACCGACAAATATCCGCTGACGGACGCCCGTGGCGAGGTCGTCGGCCTCATTGGCACCGTGCAAACCTTTGCGGCCCGTCAGAAGCATTGGGCTCAACTGGGACCGATCGGCAAGGCGATCGAGTTCATCCAGACGCGATTGGCGGAACACATGAACTTGTCGGACATCGCGCGCCGCGCCGGACTTTCGGAACGCCAATTGCAGCGGCAGTTCCTCCGAATGTTTGGCATCACGATGCAGCAATTCATCATTCAGTCCCGCGTCCATGCCGCCATTCAGGAATTGGTTAACTCCGATCGCAGCATCGCGGAAATCGCCGCCCTTTTTGGTTTTACCCATCAAAGCGCCTTCACCAACCAGTTCCGCGAAATTATCGGCATCCCCCCACGGACATATCGTCAGCGCTACTTCGACCAGTTCGCGCCGAAGTAACGGGCGGGCCGGCGCCCGACCGGTCCGCTGGGGTGAACTGCGCCTGTTCTGTCCGCCCCCGGATCGGATTCTTAGCGGTATCTTGTAGGGTTACTTGAAAGGAGGCATAGGCACGGCTTTTGGGCTTAGGCTTCGTTGCGCGCTCCTAACCGACCACAACGGGTATGTTCGTCGCTCGTGCCACGGGTGGGTCGAAAATCCATGGCCGCGCAGGTATCAACGTTTCCCCGGCACAGAAATGGCGCGCCTCCGCGAGAATTTGCTTCGAGGCGTCGTGGACCACTCCGTGGAAAACGCTGGCATCAATTTAAGATCAAACATGAGTATGCTCATTATTTTATTTGACAATGGGAACGTTCGCGCTTAATTAAATGAGCATACTCATCTTTATGAAACCATCGGACGAAAAAAAGAAAAGCAAAGCGAGGCCGGCCGGCAAGCGGGACCGGAACAAGGAGCGGACGAAGGAAAAGATTCTGGCGGCGGCGCTGGAGTTGTTCCGGGAAAACGGCCTGACTGGGACGACGACCAAACAGATCTCCGAAAAGGCCGGCATCGCCGAAGGAACGCTGTTCAATTACTTCAAAACCAAGGAAGACCTGGCGCTCTTTTTCTTCCAAAAGGAAACGAACGATCTGGTCCAATGGTATGGCCGGGAGGCGCAGCTCCAACGGGCGCCGTTGCCAGAGAAGCTTTTTGCGATCATTCATCGGCAACTGGAATACATTTCACCGTATGAGGATTTCATCGGGGAGGTGTTTTTTCGCTCGCTGCAACCCCAGTCCAAACTGAGTCCGCTAAGCCTGGAATCGCAGGAATTGCGCCTGAAGTATCTGCGGTTTGTCCGCGAGGTCTTGGCTGAGGCGGAGGAGAAGGAGGAGATACCGCTCGTCGGTGACTTGGGCGCGTATGCCGTCGGCCTTTTCTACATCGGCATCGTGACCCATTGGCTGCACGACCCGTCGCGGGGCAAGCAGAAGACGCTCGCGCTCTTGGATCGTTCCCTCAAGCTCGCGACCCGCGTGCTGAAGAAGGGAGGGTGGGACTGGTGAAATCGCCCCGCCAGTCCATCGGCCGCGCGGCGCGACTCGCCCACTTGGGCGCCGGTATCGCGGGCAGTTACCTTGCCTACCAATTGCAGCGTCCTTTTTTGGACGAAAGTCAAAACGCCGAACGGCGGCGGGCCTTGGGGCGTAAAAACGCCAGGCAAATCCGCGAAGACCTGCAGGTCATGCGCGGCCCGATCATGAAGCTTGGCCAGGCGATGAGCATGCAAACGCACATCTTCGACGCCGACGTGGTCGAAGAATTGGCCGGGTTGCAAATGCAGGCGCCGCCGATGCACCCGAGCCTGATGCGGGCTCAATTCAAGGGCGCTTTGGGCAAGTTTCCTGAAGAGGTGTTTCGTGCTTTTGAACCCGAGCCGTTCGCGGCCGCGTCGCTCGGACAGGTCCATTGGGCCGTGACCAAACGCGGCGAGGAAGTTGCCGTCAAGATTCAATACCCAGCGATTCGCGAGGCGATCGAAACCGACTTCAAAATGCTGCGCGCCGCCGGTTTCGCGGCGCGGCTCACGGGGCACTTGCAGGAATCGGTCGTGGCCGAGGTGGAACGCGGCATTCTCGAAGAGACGGACTACCTGAAGGAGGCGCGCAACCTCGAATTCTTCGGGGAGCGCCTCGCGCCATTGGATTACCTGAGCGTGCCCAAAGTTTACCGCGAGCTAAGTTGCGAGCAAGTTCTTACCATGTCGCGCGTGCGCGGCCTGCGAATGCAGGAATTCCTCAAAACTAATCCCTCGCAGGAGTCCCGCGACCGCCTCGGCGTCGGCCTCACGCGCCTGTTTTTCTTCCAACTCTTTCGCGTGGGAGCCTTGCACGCCGATCCGCATCCCGGGAATTTCCTGTTGAATCCAGACGGCCGCATCGGCCTGGTTGATTTCGGCTGCGTGAAATATCTGAAGCCGGAAGTGGTCCGCTGTTACGCGCAATTCTGGTCGCGGGAGTGGGCTCACGATACGGCGCTCTACGCCGAAATCATTCGCGTCATCTTCGGCGCCAACGTCCCGACCGACGCGCCGCGCGTCCGGCGTTGCATGAACGAAATCCGCCGGTTCTACGACGAATTCCACCCGCTGGGCAATACCTCCGTCGCCCTCGAGCTTGCCGACCCGAAGTTCATGGACGGGTTGAACCAACTCGCCAAGACGCTCTTGAAAAACAAGTTTCTCTCGCCGGATTTTGTGTTCTTGTCACGCGCCGAATCGGGCATGTGCAATTTGCTCCACGCGTTGAAGGCCCGCGTGCCGACGACGCAAATCGCGCGGGAATGGATGCCACCCGTCTGAACGATCCACGCGAGCTGAGGTGGCTCTCGGTCGTCATCCCCGCCCTGAACGAGGCGGGTTACCTCGGCGAAACATTGCCACGGCTTGCCGCGTCGATCCACGCCTTGGAACTCCAAGGCTCTTGCCAGGTCGAAGTGATCGTGGTGGATAACGCGAGCACGGACCGGACGGCCGCGATTGCCCGCGATCTGGGCGCCACCGTCATCAGGGAGCCGATTCGGAACATCGCCCGGGCGCGCAACGCGGGCGCGCGAGTGGCGCGTGGCGAAGCGCTGGTGTTCCTCGACGCCGACACCTTGATGCCGCCCACGGTCTTGCCGAGGGTGGCGAGCGCGATGAGCGACCCGCTTTGCGTCGGTGGCGCGGTCGATGCGCGGCACAACGCTTCCCGGCTTTGGGTTCGTTTATACCTGCGACTTTGGCGTGTTCTGGGGCGCCTCAGCGGAATGGCGCAGGGGGCCTGTCAATTCTGGCGCCGTGACGAATTCCTCGGGGCGGGCGGTTATGACGAAGCGATCTACATGGGGGAGGATGTCGAATTCTACTGGCGCATGGCGCGAGCCGCGCGGCAGACGGGCCAAAAGGTGAATTACGTTTCCGATGTGCAGGTGATTCCGTCGCCCCGCCGCTTCGACCGCTGGCCCTTCTGGAAAATCCTGCTCTGGACCAATCCGCTGACGATTGCGTTCCTCCGCCGCGCGAAATCCCCTTGGAGCGGTTGGTATGAAGACGCCCCCCGTTAAACAGGAAACGGGTCATTTCCGCCGCAGTCATCCGGGGCCCTCTTTAAATTATAGGGCTATGTACGTGACTCCACGCTCCGCAACCTGTAGTTATTGGCGCGGTGA
>CAZFVY010000078.1:0-34800 GCA_964522665.1 uncultured Verrucomicrobiota bacterium
AAAGACCGCCATTACCGCTTGTTTCAAGTTGGGTTACTTAGCCGTCACACACCCGGCGGGCGGTTACACGCGAGCCGCATGACGCCAGGCTGCGGACCACGACCGGTTTTGGGTCAATGCGTTGACGCCTGCGGGATCGGTCTTTGAGCTGGGGCCGGCATGCGGATCCGCTCGTGCCGGTCGATTTGCACGATTTTTGAGTCGTGCACGACGATTTCGACGGTGCCGTACTGGAGGCCGCTGATCGCCCAAGCGATGTATTTGGCGGTCTCTTCGGGCAGTTTTCCGGCAATGACATTCAATTCTGGGGAGCTCATAATTTCAAATTGAATTATTATCTACTTAAATAGTAGAGTTATGTCAATAACCTATTCACTACCCAACGCGGAGAGCCGCTGGCGTAGTTCCCTTGTAGGATTGTGAATCCCAATTCACGGAGATCGGTGGTCGCATGATTAACCGCTAAGGGCAGGTTCGGCAGGTTTTTATGCGCGACTCAACGGCCCGATATCGGTTACCGCGCAGCCGTCCTGCGTTCGCCGATAATCGCCAGCGAACCAAACTCGATCCAGGTAGAAACGACCGGCCGTTAGAACCGTCATAATACTCTTAACCAAAAACAGATATGCGTATTTCAAGCCTGCCTTTAGTCGGAACTTGCGCGTTTGTCCATGAGGGCGTTGGCCCCGGCCCAGAAGAGCTCCGAGCAATCGACCGACCCCCCGCCGTTGGCTCGGCGAGATCGATTTCAATCGGATCCTAAACCGCCAACCCCGAGTGGGCGACTAGCCGCCATGACGGCCTGGGTTGGCGTTCGCGATCCCGTCCGTGAGTAAAAACTCGATTGTGTCATAACTCTTTATAAATAAATAAGTTACAGTATAATGCCGTTCGGGTGCTCTAAGTAAGGGATAATTATCTATAAAACCTATTGACATTATGTTTAACTAAGCTACTGTGGTGCCGTCACGCCCCACGGGACGCGACGGTAGCGAGCGTTCGATTTGGATGGCACACAGGCCAACGATCACGCGACGCCGCGAGCCGACCAGCCGAAAAACTGGAGGCCAACCCAACGTAACGACGGATTATTGACCGGCCCTCCGGAGATGGTTCGACGCAGATTGTCAGCATTGAAAATCGACATGAAAACGTCATACCTCATTAGGTTCATCACGGCCGGTGTCGCTGGCCTTGCTCTCACCCTCACCGCGCGCGCGGATGTCACAGTTGTCATCAGCGGCGGGAACGCGTCCAAAACGGTCCTCTTCGACCGCGCTGCCGCCGTTTTAAGCGGCGCCTCAGTTGTTAACGGCCCGAATTCAAACGTGCGCTCCTACGTGAACGGCACGATCACCAGCCAACCCGGCCTGGGAAAGGTGACGGTGCATTTTGTCCTGAACGGCGCCGTCGGCGGCATCCAAGACTTGGCCAATCAAGCCAACGAACAGGTGGCCACGACCAATAGTCTGCCGCCGCAGGTCGCGGTCTCCAGCACGGCTCCGGAAACCGTCGGCATCGACCCCGCGCCTTTCACGCAGAATCGCACCTTGGTGATTCCGTTCGCCTTCATTAAGAACCCCGCGACCGCGCCTAATCTTGCCAGCGTCACGAACCTGACTCAGCGGCAGGCGGCCTATTTGGAAGGCGCCGCCGGGACGTTGCCGTCGGCGTTTTTCGGCGGCGCCAGCACGAACGACACGGTCTATCTCGTCGGTCGAAACACAGCGTCGGCGGTGCGGACGATCACGGACGCCAGCATTTACTTCACGGGCACGCTGGCGACCTACACGACGAACAGCGCCGGCCAGCCGATCCTCGATCCGGCCGGCGGTCAGAGCAGCGGCGCCGCCGTTGGCGCTCTCTTGAAGCTCATTCCGAACGCCATTGGAACCGTCGCCGCCCAGGACGTAGGCTCTTTCACGCCGTTGGCTTACGAAGGGGTTCCCTTTTCGATCACGAACGTCGTCAATGGCAGCTACCCGATCTGGGGCTATGAACGGTGGCTCTATTTGAACAAGAATCAGCAGGGCGCTCCCAGCGCGAATCAATTGGCCGTCATCAACGCCTTGCTCGGAGCCGTCACGGACCCCGTGTACCAAACCACCAGTACCGTTTTTGTCGGGAACTTTGTCCCGCTCGGCCAACTGCAGGTGCAGCGCTCTTCGGACGGCGGCCCGATCACCTCGACCATTTATTGATCCGGCGACCCTTAGCCCTCGAAAAGTCGTATGAAACGGATACTTTACTCGCTCGCGTTGGCGCTGGCGCCGTGGTTCGCGCCCCGAGTCCACGCATGGACTTACCAGGATGGCGACGTCTTGCTTGTTTTTCGGCAAAGCGGTTTTAACAACGTCGAGTTCGACCTCGGCAGCGTCAATCAGTTCCTGAATCGACCTGACGGCTACAGCGCCTCAGTGACCAACTTCGACCTCAACCTCGTCACGAGCGTCTTTGGTTCGGACCTCTCCGGGGTCTCGGTCGTGCTCCTGGCGACGACCAGCCCGGCAAGCACGAACCGCACCGCCTGGGTCAGCAGCAGCGGGACCGACCAAACGGCAAACGATGTCACGCCGTCAACGTGGCAGTCGCAGTTCTATGCGGTGATCAACGCAATTGGGGCCAAACCCGCGCTCTACCTGCCGGCCAACTCCACTCCGTCGTACTCGTTTGCGCCGACGTTTATCGCATCGTATGACGCGATCGTTTCGGCGGGCGGCGTCAACGCCGCGTCGCTGCCGAACCTTGGGGGCGCCGCTCCGTTCAAAGTCGAGCAATCGGTTCCTGGAACGTTCCAGTTCTGGGGAATTCAGCCGAGCGCGGTCAATCCCAAGCCCGCCGCGGCGGTAGTTGGCACATTTACGATCGATAACAAAGGCACGCTTAAATTCACGGTTGGCTCTCCGCCGCCGCGCATCATCAGCATCACGCGAGCCGGGGGAGTGAACACCGTCAGCTTCACCTCGACCGCGGGTGGCTCTTATCACTTGCGTTACTCGGGCGCGCTCGGCGCCGCGGTGAAAAACTGGACGCTGGGCGCCGCGAGCACGACCGGGACCGGCGGTACGGTTTCGCTCCAGGACGCGCAGTCATCGCCCGACGGATTTTACGTGGTGCAGCGCGATCCATAGTCCGTCGGCCGCGCCGGTCTGGCCGCTGGCCGGACCGGTGTCGGCCGACTCCGTTCGTCGAGAGGAAGACCACAACGAATGAGATACTTGACCGGATTGGCGCTGCTCGGCGCGGCGTATCGCCTCGCCATCGCGGCGCCGGAAGCCCCCGCGGGCGGCGCTCCGCCCGCGCCGGCCAAGCCGATGATCTTCGCCGTCAAAGGCTACGACGTGGAAGGCAACACGCTGCTCACGCAAGGCCAGATTGCCGCCGCCCTGAAGGACCACGCCGGCCCCGCCGTCAGTTTTGAAAGCATCCGCCAAGCGCTGGGTGAACTGCAATTGGCGTATCGCCGCCTCGGTTACGTGACCGTGTCGGTCGCGTTGCCGCGGCAGCAGTTGACCAACGGCATCGTCAAGGTGCGCGTGACCGAGGGCCGGTTGAGCGAAATCCTGGTCACGGGCAACGTTTACTACAGTTCCAATAACGTTCGCCGCGCGCTGCCGAGCCTGGCGACGAACGTGCTGCTGAACTCGAGATGGTTCCAGCCGGAGCTGGATCAGGCCAACGCCAATCCGGACCGTCAGATTTACCCCGTAATTGGTCCCGGCGCCGAAACCGGCGCCAGCGCGCTGACGCTTAAAGTCAAAGATCGCCTCCCCCTTCACGGCCATCTGGAGGTCGATGACAAAGCGATTCCGGGAACTCCGCTGCTCCACATCGATTCCGCGCTGCAATACAACAATCTCTGGCAGGAGGAGCACCAGCTCGGCGCGCAATACAATTTCACGCCCCAAGCGATGAAGCTGGACGACCGGTTCCCCCGTTTTTACGACCAGCCGCTGATGGCGACCTACAGCGGCTTCTACCGCGTCCCGTTCCGGTTTGGCGGCGGACTGCGGGAGGACTACGAACGCTTGCCCGTCGATTTCGGTTACGATCAGATCACCCGCTCGTTTCGCTTTCCGGCGCCGAGCGGGAACCCCGAGCTGATCGTGTACGCCGCGCGTTCCAGCTCGGAGACGCCGATCCGGTACGGCTCGGTGATGGCGATCACCAACACCGCGCTGGATGACATCAGCTCGCAGTTCGCCCAGCGTGACCTTTCGGTCGATCAAAATCTTGGCGCGAAGTTCAGTTTGCCCTTGCCGGAATTCGCGAAGGTGCGCTCCACGCTGACCTTCGGCGTCGATTACAAATATCATCACGATCAGAGCTTCAGCACGAATTTGACCTATTTCACCCTTTACGCGCTGGACGAGTTTGGCAATCGCGTGCTCGTGCGCCAGGACACGATCCCGCTTGGGACGTTCAGCGAGCAATCGGTTTATTATCTCCCGCTCTCGATCGGCTGGTCGGCGTCGCGGCCCGACGCGTCTGGCCTGACCTCCTTTAATGTCAGTCAGAACGTCTTTCTCGCGGCGCTCGCCGCCGAGCGGTCCCGCTTTCAGGCGGTCGCCGGCTCGCCGCGCGCCGGGGGCGATTACACCACGATCAACGCGGGCGTGACGCGGGAGCAGAAACTGCCGCATGAATGGTCCATGCTTTTCCGGGCGAACGGCCAATGGGCCAGCGCGCCGTTGATCGGCAACGAACAGTTCGCGCTTGGCGGCGTGGCCGGCGTGCGCGGCTATCAGGAAGGTGAGGAGTACGGTGATTCGGGCTGGCGGGTGCTATGGGACTTGCGCGCGCCACCGCTCGCGATCGGCGTGTTGCCACTACGCGCCGGCTCCGTTCCGGTCCATCTCCGTTGTTCCACGTTTCTCGACTACGGCGAACGCTACTTGAGCGATCCGCCGCCGACGCGCCGGAGCCGGGAAGAAATGCTCGGGGCTGGGCTGGGGTTCTACGTGACGGCCGGCGAAACCTTTGACGCCCGTTTGACGCTTGCGTGGGCGATTCTGGATACGCCCGGCTCGAACGCTGGTTCCGCCCGCGCCTATTTCGGCGCGGGTTTACAATTCTGAGCGATGGCGACGTACTTCCGCGATACCCGTATGAGACTCCGCGCGCTGCCATCAATAATCGGACGGCGGACCGGGCGCCGGGCCGGAGCGCGACGCATGCTGGGTCGGACGACGAGGCGGGCGTGGTTCTTGGTGGTTGGACTGCTCCCTTCCTTGCGCGGGCTGAACCTGTGGGCCAATCCCGAAGGGCTGACGGTGACGCGAGGAGCGGCGAGCGTTCAGGCGCAGGGTCTCCAATTAAACGTGACCGCGAGCGCCGGCGCGTTTCTGGACTGGCGCGGCTTCAACATTCAGCCCGGGGAGACCACCACCTTCATCCAACCGTCCGCGGACGCCATCGTATTCAACCGCATCAGCGACGCGGGGCCGTCGCGAATCTGGGGCACGCTCAACGCCAACGGCGCCGTGGTGCTGGCGAACGCGCGCGGGTTTTATTTCGGGCCAAACTCGATGATCCAGGTTGGCGGCAACTTCGTCGCCACCACGGCTCCGATCGCGCCGGACCTGAGCGCGTCGGCGAGCTGGCAGTTTAGTGGACTGCCGCCGCTGGCCAGCATCGTGAATTACGGCGCGATTCAAGCCGGAGCCGGTCGCTCGCTTTTTCTCATCGCCGAACAAATCGAAAACCACGGCGAACTGACGGCTCCCGCCGGCTCGGTGGGCCTCCACGCGGGGCAGGACGTGCTTTTAAGCGAAAGACCCGACGGTCGCGGCCTCAGCGCCACCGTGCGACTCCCAACCGGCTCGGTGAACAATGATGGGCGCATCGTGGCGGACGCAGGCGCAATCGCCCTCTCGGCCAGCGTCGTGAACCAAAATGGCGTGCTCCAGGCGGATACGGTCCGCGCGCAAGATGGCGTGATCGAATTGATTGGCGCTGACGAAGTGCGGTTAGGTCCGCAGTCAGCGATCCTCACCCGCGCCGACGCGAACAACGGCGGCCGCGGCGGCGGCGTCACCATCCGTTCCGGAGGAACATTTCAGGACTCGGTCGGCGGCCAAATCGTCACGGGTGGCGGCGACGTCGAGATTAGCGCGTCGCGCCTGCTGGCGCTTGATTCCCGGATGGACGCGAGCGGGCCGGCCGGTTCGCCGGCCGGACGGCTGTTGCTCGACCCGACCGATGTCGTGCTCGGTGTTTCGGGCGCGGGCGACGCCGGGTCCGGCTCGATCTCCGCCGGTGATGGCGCTGGCGTCCTGCAATTGAACGTCAACACCGCTTTCCTGAACAAGAATTTCTCGGAGATCACGATTCAGGCGACGCACGACATCACCCTGGCTCCGGGTACCGCCTGGAATCTGAGCCAGAGCACGGGATTGAATACCGGCGCGCTCCGCCTGCAAGCCGGCAATGACATCATTTTCGGGAACAACGCCCGCATCAGTGACGCCAACCAATGGTCGATCCAAATGCTGGCGGGCGTCGATTTCTCCTCGGGCGCGGTTCAGACCGGCGTCGGAAACATTTTCCTGAACGGCGGCGCCGGGCTCAATTTCAACGGCAGCCTCGAAACCGCCGGCGGCGCGATCGATCTAAAAGCGGGCGGGAGCGTGCTCGTCGGCGCCGGGTTTATCCGCACGGTCGGCGGCGGGAGAATTCAAATCACCGCGTTGAGCGGTGACGTCGATGCCGGCAAGAAGAATGATGGCTACGATTTTTATCTCGGCGGCTATCGGATCAGCCTCGCCGGCTTGGGTGGGATCGCGACGGCCGCGGGCGGCGACGTCACCATTCAGGCAGGGAACGATATCATCAGCGTCCCGACGGTGGGAGCCAATCAGCCGCCCGGCGCGTCCGGCGCGTACGGCCCGGAGCCGGGCAACGTCAGCCTCGTGGCCGGGAATCAAATCCTCGGCAACTTCCTGGTTCGAAACGGGGTCGGAAACATCCTCGCCGGCGTCGCGGTTGAGAACGGCCAGGTGACCCAGATCCTCGAGCCAGGGGCGGACGTCGGCAGCGCGACCCGGCCGGTCAGTCTCAGTCTCGTCTCGGGCGTTTGGAACGTCTGGGCGGCGCATGACATTTTTATTAGCGAGGTGCGCAATCCGAACGGCACGTTCAACCCCAATCGCCTGCCGGTTCCCGTTGGCGCCTTTCCCGGAAACATCGATGGCGCGGTGACCGTGGCGCCGCCCACGCGGACGGCGTTTCTCTTCGACTACGCGCCCGACGCGGCCGCGAATTTCTGGGCCGGCGACGCCATCACGCTCAGCGGCTCCAATTTGCCGCGGCTCTCCGGTCAAAACCAAAATCTGCCGCCAGTGTACCCGCCGCGTTTAAGTTTGAACGCCGGCGCCGGCGGCATTCAGGTTCTCAACTCACTCGCGCTTTATCCCTCCGCGGAGGGGTCGTTGCGAATCACCACGCGTGATGGTGGCTATCTGATCGGCCAGCCGCAAAGCTCGAGCCTGACCGGAATCACGATGTCCGACAGCGGTTTGCCCGATTACACCACGTTTGTTCAAGGGCACGCGGTGACGCCGCTCCATCTGAACGACCCGCAAGTGGTCCACGTGGATGTCTCGGGGAGCATTGAGAACTTTGCGTTGGCGGTTCCGACGGCCGCGGTCATCAACGTCGGCGGTGACACTTATAATTTTGGTTTTCTTGGCCAAAACCTGGCGCCGACCGCCGTCACGAGCATTCAAGTCGCCGGCGATATTCGTTACCGCGGTGACCTGACCTCGGTACCCCTGGCCGGGCCGTTGCCGCCGAGCCTTTCGGACCCGACGCTCAGCCCCGATCCACAGTTGGTTCTCAAGCTGCGCTATGACCCGGTCAACCACACGCTGACGTTCGTCGGCCAGATGACGCAGAGCGAACTGAGTTTCCTGCTGAACCCGCAGGCGTTGGTGTTTGACCAATACGCGCAGCCCGTGCTCGACGCGAACGGAAACCAGGTCGTCGCGCCCGTGTCGCTCAGCGCCGCGCAGCGGACTACTCTGCAACAATTACACGACGCCAGCGAGAGCGCTTCGCTCGGGGACCAGGGCCTGGCGCTGGCCGGTTCAGGGAAGTTTCTGATCACCGCGCACGACCTTGACCTTGGTATTTCGGGTGGCATCTCGGCGCTCGCGCCGACGGCCGCGTTGCTGCCGATCAGCCCGTTGGGCGCCGAGTTGGACGTCACGGTGGCGGGTGACTTGGACCTGACTTCAACCAGGATTTCAAACGAGGGCTGGCGTGGCGACCTCAACGTCAACGTGGGTGGGACGCTCAACGTGGGCGGACAACTGAGCGCGTTCGGCGATCCCTCCGCTCCGAAAGGCATATTCACCGTGAGCGGCGGCAACTTGGTGGTTACCGCCGTGGGCGACGTGAACGTCAATGGCTCCCGCATTGCCACGTACGATGGCGGCAATATTACCGTTCGTTCCGAGCATGGCGACGTGAACGCCGGTTCCGGCGGGGCTGGCTACGTCAGCGTCCGGGCTCTCGAATTGGACCCTGTGAGCGGCGCTTTGCGGGAAATTCCGGCAACGATTCCCGGTAGCGGAATCTTGGCCACCACGTTGGCCGGCGGCGCGGCGGCGTTGGGCAACATCACCGTGGCCGCGCCGAATGGAAATATTAACGCGAACCTCGGCGGCATTGTTCAACTCGCCTTCAACGACGCGGTGACGCGCGACAATTTCATCGACCTGCGGGCGGGCCAGGACATCAACGCCAGCGGCTCCGGGATCATCGGCGCCAACCTCCGGCTCAACGCGGGCGGCAACATCAGCGGCGTGGTCATCGGCAGTCAGAATATCGACATTACCTCGGAAAAAAGCGTGAGCGTCACGGCGGTGGCGGCGGGCGGCGTCTCGATCAGCGCGGCGGGTACCGTCGCCGGGACCGTCGTGGGCGGCGGCAGCGTCGCCGTGAGCGCCGACGCGGTCAGCGCCGCGCTCATCTCCAAGTCGGTCAGCGCCTCGGGTGACTCCAGCGCCGCCGCGGTGGGCGCGCCCGCCTCGAATGTCGCCCGCGCTGAAACCGCGGCCGCGGACGACCATGCCACCGAAGCGGCGAAGGCGGCGGAAAAAAACGCTGACGACGACGAGACCAAGCGGCGCGGCCGCAATATCAGCCTCCGGCAAAAGACGGGCCGCGTCACCGTGATCCTGCCTGAAAAGAAATAACTTCAGACGACTATGCGCATGATTATCACTCCCATCCTCGCCTCCGGCGCGCTGCAATTCGCCTTCGAGAAGGCGACGACCGAAGGCAAGCTCACCATCGGCGCCTTGCTCGTGCTTTCGCTGTTTAGCTGGACGATCATTATCACGAAATTCCGCCAGCTTTACATCGCCCGGCGATCGGCGCGGAAATTCTTTGCCGCCTATCTGGCGACCCGCGACCCGCTCGACCTCAAACGCCGGGAAGCCGATTTCACCGGCGCGCCCGCGTACCAGCTCTACCTCAGCGGGGCGAACGAACTGGAGTATCACCTGCAAAATCGGGTCGTGACCGTGAACGGCGAGCGTCGCGTGAGCGCGGGGTCGTTCGAGGCTGTCAAGGTAACCCTCGAGGAGGCGGCCGCGGCGGAGGCCATGGCGCTGGAAAAGGGGATGATCGTGCTCTCCACGGCGGTGGCCGGCGGCCCGTTCATTGGCTTGCTCGGGACGGTTTGGGGCGTAATGGAGACCTTCGCCGGGATCGCCCGCGCGAACTCGGCGAGCCTCACGGCGATGGCTCCCGGCGTCGCGGGCGCGTTGATCGCGACGGTCGTCGGCCTCCTCGTCGCGATACCGGCGATGTTCGCGTATAACTTCATGGTCACGAGCGTCCGTGGAATCACCCAGGAATTGGACGGCTTCGCCACGCGTCTCGCGACCCAAATGGAGCATCACTACGTGGACCATCGGGCGCTGGCGGAGGAAATCAGCGAGGCGAACGGGGTCCTGGCCGACCGCATCGTGCGCGCGTTGAAACCGGAAGACCGTTCGACCACCGGCGGGTCGCCGGCTCTCGGGGTCTTTTAACGAATCGCCCACGATTTGCCCCCGATCCTATGGGCCCGATTGATGGCGACGTTATGAAAAAATGTTCCCGCTCCGCGCATCACACGTTGTCCGAATTGAACATTACGCCGCTCCTGGATTTGGCGTTTGTTTTGTTGGTGATTTTCATCATCACCACCGCGCCGATCGTGAACGATTTGGACCTGAAACTGCCCGTCGCCTCGAAGAAGGAGAAGGACCCGCCGCGCAAGGCGAACTATGTCTCGGTCGAGGCGAACGGCTCGATTTACGTGAATAAACGCCGGGTCGAACTGAGTGAATTGCAATCGACGCTCGCGGGCTTGCGCGCGGTGGATCCCGACTTGAGCGTCATCGTTCGGGGCGACAGTAAGACCAAGTACCGTCAGATTCGCGGCGTTTTGGACGCGCTGCAGCAGGCGAACGTGGTCAAGGTCGATCTGGCCACCGACGCGGCGGACCGGCGCTGAAAGCGAAGATCGCCATGCTTCCGCAAGCCCCTCCACCGCCAAGTCGAAATTCGACCAAGGTCGGCCTGCTGATCGCCTTTCTCTTTCACGCGGTCATTGTGCTCGCGCTCCTCTATTTTGCGGCGCGGGAAGGCTTGCTCGGCCAGCAGTTGCGGAAGATTACCGTCGAGATGGTAAAGGAAAAACCGGCGGAGACACCCAAGCCGCCCGCGCCCAAACCTGAGCCGCCCCGCGTGCTCGCGCCGCCGAAAGTTGAGCCGCCGAAAACGGAGCCGCGCCTCTCGCCGACGGTGGCGCCCGCCCCCGCGCCGGTCGCGGGTCCGTCCGCGCCGCCGTTCGCGCCGCCCGCCGCCGAGGCGCCGGCCTTTGAGTTCGACGGTGGCAAGGCGGTGCAGACAAGTTCCGATCCGGTTCAACTTTACAAGAGCATGATCGAATCCACTCTACGCTCGAAGTGGCGTCGTCCAACCGACCTCGCGGATGACAACTTTGTCGCGGAGATCGAAGTCTCGGTGGATCCGCACGGCCGCGTAACCGAGCCGGTCTGGAAGCGCAGCTCCGGGGACTCGCGTTGGGACGAGAGCGTTCGGCAGGCGCTCGCGAAAACCGCCACGCTGGATCGCCCGCCGCCCCCCAGTTTTCCTCCCCGAGTGGTCGTCCGTTTCGACGTTCAGGATGACACCGAGCCAATCGCGATCAGCAATCCTTGAGCCGCATGAGAAAGACCTCCCGATCCCATCATAGCACGCTGAATGAGTTGAACATTACGCCATTGCTCGACTTGGCGTTCGTGTTGCTGGTGATCTTTATCATCACCACCCCGCAGCTCACGAATAATTTGGAATTGAACCTTCCCTCGGCCAAACCGCCAGTCCCGAAACCGGACGCGCCGAAGCCGAAGTTGGCCCGCATCGCGGTCGATGAGCAAGGCCGGGCCTGGTTGAACGACGAAGCCCTGAGCTTGTCCGTCCTGACCGAGCGGCTCCGGTCGCTCAAGGCCGCGGACACGGAGATCGGGGTCGTGGTAAAAGGCGCCGACAACGTCGAGTATCAAAACATGATCAACGTGCTCGATATCCTGCGCCAACTCGACATCTCAAAGGTTGGCTTGGCGACCGACTAGCGTTTAACCCGCCCCACAATCAATCCTTCACGGCGCCGGCGGTCGGCTTCACTTTTGGGTCAAAGGGCTTGCCGTCGGGACTTCCCATCCGCCCCCGAGGGCCTTGTAGAGCGCGATGACGTTGACTGAAACGGCGCGCTCGCTTTGGACGAGTTGGTCGCTGGCTTGATAGAGCGAGCGCTGGGCGTCGAGCACGTTGAGATAGCCGGTCAATCCGTTCGCGTAAAGCTCACTGGCCAATTCGAGCGAGCGCCGGTTGGCGGCCTCGGCGGCCGCTAGCGCCTGGTAGTGCGCCCGTTCTTTGGCGTAGGCGATCAGGGCATTCTCAACTTCTTCCATGGCGCCCAACACCGTTTTTTCGTAGTTGGTCAACGCTTCTTCCTGCAGGGCGCTTTGCAGGCGGATATTGGCGCGGATACGGCCGGCGTCAAAAAGGCGCCATTGCACCGTGGGTCCGAGCGACCAGAATTGACTGCCGCCGGTAAACCAGTCGCTGGCGCTCACGCTGGATAATCCGGCGGCGCCGGTAAGTGAGAACTTCGGGAAGAGGTCGGCGGTCGCGACGCCGATGCGGGCGTTCGCGGCGGCTAATTGACGTTCGGCCACCCGGATATCCGGTCGCCGGCGGAGCAGATCCGACGGCAATCCGAGCGGTACTTCGGGCGGGGCGGACGGAATCGGAGCCGCGGCGACGAGTTCCCCGGTGAGGGCTGACGGGGCTTGCCCGAGCAGCGTTCCGAGATGATGAATCGACGCTTGGAGCGAACTTTCCAGCGGTGGCATCGCCGCGCTGGTGGTTGCCAGCAGGGCGGCGGCTTGGGTGACGTCCAATTCACCGGTCAGACCACCATTGAAGCGCGCTCGGGTGACGTCCAACGCGTCCTGTTGGGCTTGGAGATTGGCGGCGGCGATCGCGAGTTGGCGTTGGAATCCGCGGGCTTCAACGTAGTTGCGCGCGACCTCCGCCAAGAGCGTTACCAGAGCGTTTTCGCGCGCGAATTCCGCCGCGGCCAGATCCGCCGAGGCGGCTTCGACCGCGCGGCGCGCACCGCCGAACAGGTCGAGTTCCCAGGCCGCGTCGAAACCGGCCTGATAAAGGTTATGTTCGGGCGAGGCATTGGCCGGCGCGGGCGTAAGCCCGTTCCGACTCACGCGCTCGCGCGCGTAGGAGCCTGACGCATCCGCCGTGGGCCAAAGCGCCGACGCTGCGATTCCCCGGGCGGCGCGCGCCTCACGCACCCGAATGGCGGCGACGCGCAAGTCCAGATTTGAGGAGACGCCGCGTCGAATCAGGGAATCCAATTCCGGGTCGTGAAAAGTGGTCCACCAGCGCGCCAGATTGGCGCCGCCGTTTGTTCCGACGCCGGTCGCCTGGCTCCAGTGAGTGGGCGTGGTGGGCGCCGGAGAGCGGTATTCGGGGCCGACCAAACAACCGGCCAGCGCCAAGCTCAACGCCGCGCCGCCCAGGGTGATGGGTAACCTTGAGCGCGTTTTCACGAGGTACCTTTCGGCTTCGCGGGCGTCGGGGTCTCGGGCTTGGGTTCCGGCGCTTCGATGTAAACGTCCATCTGCTGACCCACGAAAATGGGCAGGTCACCGCGGTCGAAGTTGAAGATCATTTGGAGGACGCGGGTATCGACGCGTTCGGTCGTGTCCCCGGTAAGCGAGGTTTTCGGCACGACGTAAGGCTCGAAGCGGACGAATTTCAACGGGGCGCTGATTTCCTTATTGCCGCGCAGATAGCCGATCGCGATCGCTCCGGCCCGGACGCGCCAGGCGTCGTTCTCGTCCACGTTCACGCGGAGGCTGAGCGGCGTGACGGCGCCGAGCAGGATCAGCGGCTGGGCCAGAACGCCCGCCGGCGCGAACTCACCGAGATGCACCTTCAGCTGCAATATCTGGCCATCGACCGGCGCGCGGACCGTCAAGCGCTCGAGGTCGGTTTGGGCCGCGGCGAGCAGGGCGCGGGTTTGGGTCGCTTGCGCGCGCGCGGTCCGCGCGGCGTCCTGGCGCCGGATCAGTTCCTCGACGCTCATGGCCCGTTTGTCGGCGATGCCTTCCGCGCGGGCGCGCTGATGTTCGGCGTCCGCGAGTTGCGCGTCGGCCACTTCCACCGCCGCCTGGCGCGCGGCCACTTCGGCGCGTTGCGCGCGGTCGTCGAGGGTGAAGAGCGGGTCGCCCGCCTTCACGTCGACGCCGAGCTTGACGTCAATGGCGGTGACGACGCCGGCGATCGCCGTGCCGATGGCGATGTTTTCGGTGTTGGCCTCGACGATACCCGAGCCGGCGACGAAGGCCGCGTAGGGCGGTTGCGGCGCGTCCGAAACGGGCAGGGCTGGCGGAATCGTCCGCGCGCCGTGGATGGCGGTGTAGATCGCGAACCCGACGCCGGCTACGGCGAGCAACGGCAAAATGTATTTAGGAAACATAAATTCCTCCTAGGGTTGACTTGGTAGATCCGCCGGTACGGCGAGCGGCATTTCAATCGCCGTGATGCGGCCGTCTTCCATGCGGGCGATGCGGTCGGCGAAGCCGAAGATGCGGGAGTCATGGGTGACGACGATCAAGGCGCGCTCCCCGTCGAGCGCCAGCCGGCGCATCAGTTTCATGACCATTTGGCCAGTCTCGCCGTCGAGCGCGCTGGTCGGTTCATCGCATACGATAAGCCTGGGGTTGTGAACCAACGCCCGCGCGATGGCGACCCGTTGCTGCTGGCCGCCGGAGAGATCGGTGGGGGCGGATTGCATCATCCGATCATCGAAGCCCACCTTTTGCAGGACGGCCCTCGCCTGTTCGACCGCCGGGCGGCGGCGGGCGCCGTTGATGATCAAGGGGGCCGCGACGTTCTCGGCGGCGGTCAGGGTCGGGATGAGGTTGAACGCTTGAAAGACAAAGCCGATGTTGCGCCCGCGGAACCGGGTCGTCTCCACTTCCGCCATTTGCCGGTAATCGCTCTCGAAGACCGTGCAATCGCCGGCGTCGCGGCGGAGGACGCCGGCGATGACGGAAATTAACGTGGTCTTGCCGCAACCCGACGGGCCGACGAGCATCAACAACTCCCCCGGGCGCACCTCGAGGTCCACGCCCCGCAACGCCTGGACCGCGGCGTCTCCCTGACCGAACGTCTTGATGACGCCGCGGCAGCGCACGGCGACGCGGGCTCCGGCGGTGGCGAGTTCAGGTTGGACCAACATAGCGTTCCCCTCTCTCAGCCGCGAAAGACCACGGCCGGCTCCAAGCGGGTCACCTTGCGGATGCTCAGCGCGGCCGAGGTGAGGCAGATGAGCAGCACCGCTCCGGCGGTCGCGACCAACAGTTGCCAGGGCAGGCGAAAGGCCAATTGGGTCCGACCTTCCAACAGGGAACCCCACAGCGAGGCGGCGCCCACCCCAAGACCGTAGCCGATGGCGGCCACCACCAGCGCCTGAAGCAGAATCATCCGCAGGAGCGCTTGGTTAGTGGCTCCCATCGCTTTCAACGTGCCGAAGTAGCGCAGGTTATCGAGCGTGAAATTGTAAAACGTCTGGCCCGAAATCGTGATTCCAACGATGAAACCGAGCGCGACCGCGGTGAGAAAATTGACCGGCATGCCGGTGTATTTCAAATAGTAGTAGAAGGTCAGCTTCTTGAACTCGGCGCACGTGTACGCTTTCAGTCCGGTCGTGCGTTCGATGCGTTGGCAGAGCGCGTCGAGGTTCTCGCCGGCGCGCGCCTTGGCGGCGACAAACGAAAGCAGCTTTCGTTGCGGCGGCGCGTAGGTCGTGGCTCGCGAGTAGGTGGTATAGATGACGGGATTGGCCTGAAAGGTCTGCGTCACGCGGCAAATGCCGACCACCAAGGCTCGGTGGTCGTTCAACTCCAGAGTGTCGCCGATCCGCAACGGCGCTCGCCGGCCACCGGGGAGGAGCCGCGAGAGTTTTCCTTCGGCGCCGATGACGTCCACGATGACGCCGTCACTTTGGCGGAGATCGCGGAGCGCGCCGGCGACCATCGTGGGCGGACCACCGACGAGCGTTTCATCGTCCAATCCGACGACGATGCAGGTTTGAAACGTGCCGTTCGGCAGGCGCGCTTGCAGTGACCCTTTGTAAATCGGCTCCGCCCATTCCACGCCGGGAATGCCCCGGACGCGCAACACCCGGGTGTCCTGCAGCGGTTTAATGTCTTCGATGTACTGCACTTGCGGGTCCACAACCCAGACGTCGGGCAGGCCCGCGTCCGTGAGGAAGCTGAACGTGCGGGTCATGATGCCGGCGAAGATCGCCGATTGTTGCGTGATCAAGAGCGAAGCGAACGTCAGGCCGATGATGATGCCGATGTATTTCGCGCGATCACCCACGAGCATTTTCAACGCGATGAAGTTCATCGGTCTTAACCTTTCCCGCTTTCTTGTTGAAGGATTGCCGCGGTGGTTTTCATCACCGTGTCCGGGTTCAGGGAAATGCTGTCGATGCCTTGCTCGACCAGGAACTGGGCGAATTCGGGATAATCGCTCGGCGCCTGGCCACAGATGCCGATCTTCCGATGCTTCGCCCGGCAGACGCCGATGACCTGGGCGATCATCTTTTTCACCGCGGCGTTCCGCTCATCGAAGATGGGCGCGACGATTTCGCTGTCGCGGTCCACCCCGAGGATCAATTGGGTCAGGTCGTTTGAGCCGATGCTGAAACCGTCAAATATTTCGGCGAATTCCTCGGCGAGTATCACGTTGCTCGGTATCTCGCACATCACGTAAATCTCAAGGCCGTTGGCGCCGCGTTTGAGGCCATGCTTTTCCATCTCGGCCTGGACGCGTCGGCCTTCCTCGACGGTCCGGCAGAAAGGGATCATCAGTTTGAGATTGGTCAGGCCCATTTCTTCGCGGACTTTGCGCATCGCGCGGCACTCGAGGGCGAACCCGGCCTGGTAGCGGGGATTGTAGTAGCGACTGGCGCCGCGGAATCCGATCATCGGATTCTCCTCGGCTGGCTCGTATGGCCTGCCGCCGATAAGATTGGCGTATTCGTTCGTTTTGAAATCGCTGAGACGGAGGATCACGTCCTTGGGATAGAAAGCGGCGGCGATCATCGCGACGCCCTGAGCCAGTTTATCAACGAAGAATTGCGGTTTGTCCGCGTATCCCAGAGTCAGATCGTGAATCTGTTTTTTTACCGGGCCGGCGGGCAGTTTCTCGTAGTCGAGCAACGCCAGGGGGTGAATCTTGATGTAGTTCGAAATAATGAATTCCTCGCGGGCGAGGCCGACGCCGTCGTTGGGGATGAAGGAGAGCGCGAGCGCTTCCTCGGGATTGCCGACGTTCATCATCACTTTCGTCTTCGGGCGGCCCAAAGCCTTGAGATCGGTTCGCCGCACGTCAAAGGCAAGACGTCCGTCATAGACGAAACCGGTGTCTCCTTCCGCGCACGAGGCAGTCACGATTTGACCGTCCTTCACCGCCTCGGTGCCGCGTTCGGTGCCAACGATGGCCGGGACGCCCAGCTCCCGGCTGATAATCGCCGCGTGACAGGTGCGCCCGCCCCGATTGGTAATGATCGCCGCGGCTTTCTTCATGATCGGTTCCCAATCGGGATCGGTCTTGTCGGTCACGAGGACCTCGCCCGCCTTGAACTGTTCGAGATACTGCACGCTTTGGATGACGCGGGCGGGGCCGCTCGCGATCTTCTCCCCGACGCTGCGGCCGGTGACCAGGACGGGGCCGCGCGTTTGGAGCTTGAAGGTCTCCACGACTTCAAGGTCCTTGCGCGATTGAACGGTCTCGGGGCGCGCCTGCAGGATGAACAGTTCGCCGGTTTGTCCGTCCTTGGCCCATTCGATGTCCATCGGGGTGGGGTGGCCCTTCTTCTGCGAGTAGTGGTCCTCAATAATGCAGGCCCAGCGGGCCAATTGGAGCACCTCCTCGTCGGAGATGGCGAACTTGACGCGGTCGGCGGGAGGCACGGGGATGTTTTTGACCATCCGCCCGCCTCCGATGTCGTAAACCAATTTGAATTCTTTGGTTCCGACCATCCGCTGGAGGATCGGTTGAAAGCCCGCCTTAAGCGTTGGCTTGAAAACGTAGAATTCGTCCGGGTTCACCGAGCCTTGCACGACGTTTTCACCGAGGCCGTAGGCGGCGTTGATGAGGACCGTGTCGCGAAAGCCGGTTTCGGTGTCGATCGTGAACATGACGCCCGCCGCGCCAAGATCCGCGCGAACCATGCGCTGTACGCCGATGGACAGGGCGACTTTGAAATGGTTGAACCCCTTATCGACGCGGTACGAAATCGCGCGGTCGGTGAACAACGACGCGAAACACCGACGGCAGGCGTCGAGCAACGCCAGATGCCCCTGCACGTTAAGATACGTTTCCTGCTGCCCGGCGAAGCTGGCGTCGGGCAAATCCTCCGCGGTGGCGCTGCTGCGGACCGCGACGTCGGCGGGATGACGCAAGTCGGCGCCAAACGCGTCGTAAGCCGCCGTAATCTCCGCTTCCAAATCGGGCGGCAAATGAGCCGCCAGGATCGCGTGACGGATTTGGCTGCCGCATTGCCGCAAAGCCGCCATGTCGCGCGTGTCCAGGCCGCGCAACAGGTCGCGAACCGTCCCCTCCAGGCCGGCCTGTCGGAGGAAATAACGATAGGCGTCCGCGGTAATCGCAAAGCCGTTCGGCGCCTTCACCCCTTTTGGCGTCAATTCTCGGTACATTTCCCCCAGGGACGCGTTTTTCCCGCCGACCAACGGCACGTCTTCAATGCTGATTTCGGAGAAGGGCTTGATGAACCGCGTCGGTCTATTGGTAGTGAGCGGCGGCGTTGGGACGGAACGCGTGATCAAGCGGCGAGGCGAAGGGATCCCCCGACGCGCGCGCGCGGGAGAATGTGATTTTCGGGCAGCACGGGCATTCATAGGCATGTAAATTGTTTTACCTGCCTAAGCTTCGGCCAAGGAACCGAAGCGAGCTTTCCTCGGCTTGCTGAAGACTACGCGCTTTTTGCTGGGCCGTTCGCCGGAAATGGGCAGACGATCCGGCGCGTGCGAGGTCGTGGTGGCCTGGGAGCGGCGGCTACCCTCGCCGCGCTTGCGTTTGCGCGGGCGCCAGAATATTCAACCGCGCCTCCGCCTACGGCAAGCGGGAGCGATAGAAGCGCGCCGGAAAGAGGCTGCTGACATCTTGAGGGCGCGTCCGGAGTATAGTCCAAAATCGCCTTTAGCGCGATTTTGAGGGCGTCTTGGACTTCGATTTCACGGAGCGGACCATCAACGGTCGCGGCCGCGCTGCCTTTGGTTTGGTCTCGAGCGCGGCCGCGAGGACTTCGTCCACGTCGTTGGCCAGGGTAATCTTCAGTTGTTTCCGCACTTCCTCGGGGATGTCGGGCAGGTCTTTTTCGTTCAGGCGCGGGATGATGACGCGCTCGATGCCGGCGCGGGCGGCGGCGAGCGTTTTTTCCTTCAGCCCTCCGATGGGCAGGACCAATCCACGCAGCGTGATTTCGCCGGTCATCGCGACGTTGGCGCGAACCGGTGTGCCGGTAAAAAGGGAAGCCAACGCGGTGAACATCGCGACCCCCGCTGACGGCCCGTCCTTCGGCACGGCGCCGCTCGGAACGTGAATGTGGATATCGGTGTCTTTGAAGGCGGCGGGATCAATGCCCAACTCCTTGGTTCGGCTCCGCACCAGGCTGAGCGCCGCTTCGACTGATTCCTTCATCACGTCGCCGAGTTGCCCGGTGAGCGTGATCACGCCTTTGCCTGGATAGCGGGTCGATTCGACGAGCAGGACCTCGCCGCCGGCGGCGGTGTAGGCCAAGCCGGTGACGACGCCTGGACGGCTGGTCTTGAGGCGGGCTTCGCGCAGGTATTTGGCTGGCCCCAAAGCGCTCCGGACCGCTTCCGGATCGATGGTGACCGTCTTGGTGTCGCCCTGGGCGACGCGCGCCGCGACCACGCGGCAGACGGCGCCGATCTGACGTTCCAACTCCCGCACGCCGGATTCCCGGGTATAATCTTCGATCACCGCCGCGAGCGCGGCGGCCGTCCAACGGCATTGTTCCGCCTTTAAGCCGTTTTCCTTCAACTGCCGCTTGAGGAGATAGTTTCGGGCGATGGCCTGTTTCTCATGGTCGGTGTAACCGGCAATCTCGATCACTTCCAGCCGGTCTTGCAGGGCCGGCGGAATCGGATCGATCATGTTGGCGGTGGTAATAAAGATCACCTGCGAGAGGTCGAAAGGCACGTCGAGATAGTGATCGACGAACGAGCGATTCTGCTGCGGATCGAGCACTTCAAGCAAGGCGCTGGCCGGGTCGCCGCGAAAATCGGCGCCGATCTTGTCCACCTCGTCGAGCATGATGACCGGGTTGCGGGTTCCGAGGCGTCGCAGTTCCTGGATCAGGCGCCCGGGCATCGAGCCAATGTAGGTGCGGCGATGGCCGCGAATCTCGGCTTCGTCGCGCATCCCGCCCAGGCTCAACCGGGCGAATTTGCGGCCGAGCGCGTCGGCGATCGACTGGCCCAGGCTCGTTTTGCCGACGCCGGGTGGGCCGACGAAGCAGAGGATCGGCCCGCGTCCTTCCGGATTGAGTTTGCGCACGGCGAGGTATTCGATCAGCCGCCGTTTGACCTTTTCGAGGTCGAAGTGGTCGCGGTCGAGAATCTTTTGCGCGCGCGCCAAATCGAGGTTGTCCTCGGACAACTTGCTCCACGGCAATTCCGCGAGCGTTTCCAGATAGCTGACGATGACGGAGAATTCGGCGCTGGCCGGGGGAACATAGTTCAGGCGCTTCAACTCGCGTTCCGCCGCCGCGAGCGCTTCCGCGGGCGGGTGCGCCTCGGTGATTCGTTGCCGCAATTGTTCGGCCTGCCGGCCCGCGTCCTCTTCGCCCTCGCCGAGTTCGCGTTGAATCGCCTTTTGCTGCTCGCGCAGATAAGCGCGGCGCTGCAGGTCGGTGAATTTCGTGCTGACGTCCTGGTGGAGCTTTTGCTGGATGCGGGCGATTTCAAGCTGCGAGAAGACGCGCTGCTCCGCCAGGCGCACCCGTTTGGCGACGTCGAGTTCTTCCAGAATCTCCTGCTTTTGCGAAAGCTCAAGGCCAAGGCTGCTGGCGATGAGGTCGGCCAGTTGGCCCGGGACGGTGACCTTCAGCATCGCCGCGCGCATTTCTTCGGGGACGTCCGGGGTCAACTCAAGCAACTGTAACGCGGCGTCGCGGAGGTTGCGGAACGCGGCCTCGGCCTCTTTATCGTCTGGTTGGGGTGGAACCGAAGTGAGCATCTCGACCTCCGCGCGCAGGTACGGTTCGGTTTCGACCAATCGCCGGATGCGAAATCTCTCGATCCCATGCACCACCAGGAACGCGGTGTTATCGGCTTGCCGCACCAACTTCAAAACCGTGGCGGCGACGCCGACGGAGTAGAGATCGTCCGGGCCTGGCTGATCGACGTCGGCCCGCCGCTGGGCGACGACGCCGACGATCTTGCTCTTGGGCAGGCTTTCTTCGATCAACTTGAGGGAGTCGGCGCGTCCGATGTTGAGTGGAATGATGTTGCCTGGGAACAGGACCAGGTTCCGCATCGGCAAGATTGGAAGCACGTCGGGAATTCGGGGAGCGGCCGCGTCGTCGGTCGGAGCGGCGATGTTGGAGGCTGGGGCGCCGGGCGTCCGAGCTTGCGGGCGCGGCTCAGGCTCGCGCAGACGAGGTTCGAGGCTCATAAAATCAGAGTTGGTGAGGAGTGGAGAGTGGCCCGGCCAATGGCAGGTGAATCCAGAGCAGGCCGTTGCGTTGCTCGGCCTTGACGCCTTCCGGCGCGATCTCGGCGGGCAGAACGAGCTGTCTCTCGAACATGCCCTGGTCAATCTCGAGGGCAAGAACCTGCAGGGGCGGACCATTGGCGCCCGGCGGTTCCGGCGGCTGACGATGTCCCCGGATCAAGACGCGGAGCGGTTCCACGCGCAGGTCGATGCGGGACCGGTCCACGCCGGCCAAATCAACGCAGATCGTGAAGCCCTCGTGGCAGCGATAGGCATTGATCGCGGGCCGCCACGGGGCGGTGGCGCCGGCGGAGCAAAACTCGACGCGGGTAAAATGATAGCGCACCCCTCTCGCCTGCGCCTGCAATTGCCGCAAGAAAACGCTTGTTGGATCATCCATACGCAACCTATTTCAATCTGACGCTTTCACGCTTTGGGTCGGACGCGCCACGTAGAGCAGTCGCATTTAACCCTACTTTACCTACTACTTCGCTCTTGCGCTTCGCGCCAGCCGTATTTGGCGTTATTCTGCCCCGCGATTGGCTGCCCGGGGCCCGGCCGAGCAAAGTCTGGCAATGTCCCGGTCGGAGGGCTGGCCTGCCTTCGACCAACCCGGCCTAGGCCGCGCGTGTCGCGCCGCATTAAAACTCCTTGTCAATCGCGATGCCCTGTCCATATCCTCACCGCGCAATTCCGTTATGCCGCCATGCTTTAGTCAATTATTCGACGTGATGAAACCCCGTCTCCACTTCGCGTTTACGAGCGTGGCCGCCCTGATTATTTTGTCCGCCCATTTCACCGCCGTGGCGGCCACGGCGCCGGCTGAGTCGTTGACGCTGTTGCCGGGCTTCAAGGCCGAATTGATCCGCGTGGCGCAGAAGGGAGAGGGTTCGTGGGTCAGCCTGACCATCGATCCAAAGGGCCGGCTGATCATCTCCCCGCAGGAGGGTCTCAATAACTTGTTGCGGGTGACGCTGTCGCCCGAGGGGCAGGTGGCGAAGGTGGAAAAGATCGCGGCGGGAGTCGGTGGCGCGATGGGACTGCTCTACGCGTTCGACAGTCTTTATGTGAGCGGCAACGGGCCGGGCGGGCTGGGATTGTATCGGCTGCGCGACACGAAAGGAACAGACCAGTTCGACGAGACCCAATTACTGCGCAAATTTGACGGCGCCGGCGGCGAACACGGTTCGCATGGTTTGGTCTTGGGTCCGGATCAGAAGATTTACTACATCCACGGCAACTTCGCGCACGTTCCCTCGGACGTCTCGCCGCAATCGCCCCACCGCAACTTTGCCGAGGATTTGGTCCTGCCCCGCCAGAATGACGGCAACGGATTCGGCAATGGCATCAAGCCGCCGGGCGGCTTCCTCCTGCGAATGGACCCGGACGCGAAGAACGTCGAGCTGTTCGCCGCCGGCATGCGCAACACCTATGATTTCGCGATCAATCCCGACGGAGAGATTATCGGTTTTGACAGTGATATGGAATGGGACTGGGGTACGCCGTGGTACCGGCCGATTCGCATTTGCCACCTGGTCTCGGGCGCTGACTTCGGCTTCCGCGAGGGCACCGGCAAATGGCCGACCTATTACCCGGACAGTCTGCCCCCAGCGGTCGAGGTCGGTATCGGTTCGCCGACCGGACTCAAGTTTGGAACGGGCGCCAGGTTCCCAGCGAAGTACCAGAAAGCGCTCTACGCGATGGACTGGACTTACGGCCGCCTCTTCGCGGTGCATTTGACACCGAAAGGCGCCAGCTATTCGGCGACCTATGAGCCATTCGTGAAAGGCAAACCGCTTAATTTAACCGATCTTGAAATCGGGCACGATGGCGCGATGTATTTCATGACGGGTGGTCGCGGAACCGAATCGGGTCTGTATCGCGTTACCTACGCCGGCGCGGTCGAGCCAGAAGCGGCGCCGAGCGACGCGGCGCGACACGCGGAAAGTGAGGCCGCGCAGGCGCGCGCCTTGCGGCATCAGCTTGAGGCCTTTCACGGCAAGAGCGATCCGGCCGCGATCGAAGTGGCTTGGCCGCATCTCAGCAGTCCCGATCGTTGGATTCGCTACGCGGCCCGGATCGCCATCGAGAGCCAGGATGTGGCTCTCTGGCAGGACCGGGCCTTGGCGGAAACCAACCCGGATGGTTCGCTCACCGCGTTACTCGCCTTGGCGCGCAAGGGGCCAAAATCGGTCGAGAAAAACCTCCTGGGCGCGCTGGGCCGGCTGCCGGCGGAAGAATTGTCCAACGAACAAAAGTTGGCGGCGCTCCGCCTGATCGAAGTGACTTTCGCGCGGCTCGGTAAGCCGGACGAGGAAACCGCGAAAGGCGTGATTAACGCGCTGGATCGGCACTACGGAACCAAGAACGAATTGGCGAATCGGGAATTGTGCCATCTGCTCGTCTATTTGGAAGCGCCCGATGTGGTAAGCAAAACGCTGGAGTTGCTCGACGCGGCGCCGACGCAGGAAGAACAACTCACCTATATACTCGATCTCCGAACGCTTAAGACCGGTTGGACGATGGACCAGCGCAAACATTATTTCAGTTGGTTCAACCGCAGCCGCGAAGGTTTGATGCACCCGCCGCGGATCGTGGAATGGTTCCACGAAGCCGGGCGTGAATACGGCGACGGCAATAGCTTCCCCGGATTCATCCGCAACATTCGGAAGGACGCGGTCGCGGCGTTGACTGACGGTGAACGCGCCGAATTGGCTCCTCTGATTACGGCCGGCGAAGTGGCGGCCCAACCGACGCCGCAACGCCGTTTTGTTAAGGAATGGAAGACGGACGACCTGCTGCCCGCGCTGGAGCAGGTGTCGAAAGGGCGTTCGTTCCGCAGCGGGCAATCGGCTTTCGCGGCCGCGCAATGCGTGGCCTGTCACCGGTTTGGCAACCTCGGCGGGACGGTCGGCCCCGATCTGACCGCGATTTCGAGCCGCTTTACCCGGCGCGACGTGCTGGAATCGATTCTCGAGCCTTCCAAGGTGATTTCGGACCAGTATCAAGACATAGTATTTACCCGCAAAGATGGCGAAACGTTCACCGGGCGGATCGCGACCGAAAGCCCTGATCGCGTCGTAATCCGCACCAATCCCCTGAATCCCGACGAAGTCGAATTGCTGAAGTCGGACATTACGAAACGCGAGCCGTCCAAAATCTCGCCGATGCCCGAAGGTTTGGTCAGCTCGCTGAACAAAGACGAAATCCTCGATTTGCTGGCTTACCTCGAATCAGGCGGCAAACAGGATCACCCCGACTTTACCAAATAAACCGGCGCGGCGCGCGCGACCGGGAGTAGCCGGTTCTCGCGCCGTTACGCCAAGCCCGCCAACCCGTCATTTGAATGAGTATTAAATCCGCGAAAGATTTGGAAACTGTAACGTCCAGCGTCAAGGGCCTCGTCGGCGAAGCTCTCAGCGAGAGCGGTGGTCTGCTCCGGTTGGCGCCTTGCTGGGTGCCGCGCTCTTTTCTGCAACCGGGCAAGCGCCTGAAGCTCCATCCGGACGATTTGTACGCCTACGGGCTGAATCGCGGTGGTATCGACGAGCGTTGGTTTGCTTCCACCACCCCCGCCGCCAACGAGAACCGCACGCCGGACGAAGGCTTGAGCTACGTGGTGGTCGGTGGCCGCCGCTTCACTTTGGCGGCCGCGGTCGCCGAGTGCGGCGCCGGGCTGATTGGGAAAAAGATTTGGAATAAATACGAGCGTTGGCCGGTCTATTCTAAATTCTTCGACAACATGGGGCCGATTCCCCACCACATGCATCAGTCGCAGAAGCAGGCCCGGCTCGTCGGTCAGGAAGGCAAGCCCGAGTCGTACTATTTTCCGCCGCAGCACAACAACGTGGGGAACAACTTTCCCTACACGTTCATGGGTCTCGAGCCTGGGACGACCAAGGTGGAAGTTCGCCGTTGCCTCGAGAACTGGAACAAGGGCGACAACGGGATTCTCGACCTCTCCCGCGCGTATCGCCTCAAGCCCGGCTCCGGCTGGCTGATTGGGCCGAGCATTCTGCACGCGCCGGGTTCGCTCTGCACCTACGAGCCGCAATGGGGATCGGACGTGTTCGGGATGTACCAGTCATTGGTCGAAGGCCGCGAAGTGCCGTGGTCTCTGCTGGTCAAGGACATGCCAAAGGAGAAGCACCAGGATTTGGACTTCATCGTGAACCAGCTCGATTGGGAAGCGAACGTGGACCCGCACTTCAAGGACAACCATTACCTCGAGCCGGTTCCCGTCGCCGACACGCGCAAGGAAGGCTTTGTCGATCGTTGGATCGTCTATGGGCGAGTCAAGGATCAGCAGCTTTTCACCGCGAAGGAATTGACGGTCGATCCCGGCGCCAAGTGCGTGATCAAGGACAAGGGCGCCTACGGGTTGATTACCGTCCAAGGCAAAGGCCGGGTGAATCAATTGCCTTTGGATTGTCCCAAGCTGATTCGCTTCCACGAGTTGACCGAAGATGAAGCGTTCTGCACGGAGGATGCCGCGAAGGCGGGTGTGACGTTTGAAAACACCTCGACCGTCGAGCCGTTGGTCGTGCTGCGCTATTTTGGCCCGGAAGTGAACCCCGACGCGCCGGAAATGGGCGCCTACCGCAAGAATAAGTTCTAATAAGAGCGCGGCGCCGCCCGACCGATTGGGCGGCGGCGCCGCCGTCGGTTGGCCGATCGTCCCTGGTCAACCGCGCCCGCCGCTGAAACCTAGAAATCGAAAGAGATGCCATGACCGAAAAACCAAATCTATATCCAAAACTGCACAACGCCATGTGGCCCGGGTTGGTCGGCAAAGGACAAGGCTCCGAGCCGCCCATCGACCTCGATACCATGCTGGACCTGACCGCGAAGGCATCGGTCAATGGCGTCCGCTTCGATGGCGTGGATCTGTTCCTGTTTGATCCGCACGTTAACATCGACTCCAGCGACGACGATTTGAAGCGTTTGGCGGAGAAGGTCCAGTCAAAAGGCTTCGTCGTCGGTTCGGTCGTCGCGCCGGTGTGGCCTCCCACGGGCGGCGGTTCCGCGATGGGCGACGACGCGGAGCGCAAGCGCTTCGTCCAACAGGTCGGCAAAGGTTGTCGGATCGCCAAGAAACTCCGGGAATTGGGCGCGCGGCCGTACGGCGTGGTGCGCATCGATTCGGCCTGCAGCGTGACCGACTGGGAGAAAGATCCCAAGGGGAACACGAAGAAGATCGCCAAGACCTTCAAAGAGGCGGCGAAGGTGGCGAAGGATCATGGCGAACGCCTGGCGGCGGAAGGCGAAATCTGTTGGGGCGGTATGCACAGTTGGAAGTACATGGTGCAATTGCTTGAAGAGGTCGGCCAAAAGCGATGGGTTGGGTTTCAGGCGGATATGGCGCACACGCTGCTCTACACGCTCGGCTACAACGCGCCGGAACATCGGATCGTGCCGGCCAAGTTTCATTGGGCGCCCGACGAGTTTCACGCGGCGATGAAAAAGATGGTCAAAGCATTGCGCCCTTGGACGATCGATTTCCACGTCGCGCAGAACGACGCGACGGTCAAAGGCTCCGGTTCGCACGACAAGACCGGGCGGCACTGTCTGGCGACTGATCCCAACGGCAAGCTCAACATCGCCCGCGACGCCGGTTATTGGATGCGGGACGACAAGGGAAAGGTGACGAAAGCGTTCAAACATATCTGTTGGGACGGCTGCATGTTTCCCAATGAAGTCATGATGAAACAGGAGACTTGGAACAACATTTTGGCCGCGATGATCCAGGTGCGGGAAAACCACGGCTGGGCCTGATTGCCCTCCGTTGCCGCCCCGCGCGTCGCGCGCTCGTAGATTTTTTAGCTTATGAAAAAACTCAATGTCGGACTGATCGGCTACGGCTTCATGGGCCGTACCCACTCGAATGCCTTCAGCAAGGTCAACCACTTCTTCGATTTGGAGTACCAGCCCGTCCTCAAGGCGGTCTGCGCCCGCAACGCGGAAAAGGCCAGGGAGTTCGCGGCCAAGTGGGGCTACGAAACAACCGAGACCGATTGGCGCAAGCTCGTTGAGCGCGACGATATCGACCTGATCGACATCGGCAGTCCCAACAACACGCATGCCGAAATCGCCATCGCGGCCGCTAAAGCCGGCAAGATGGTTCTTTGCGAGAAACCGCTTTCGATGGACGCGAAAGAGGGCGAGAGGATGGTGAAGGCCATCGAGAAGGCCGGGGTTCCGAACATGGTTTGGTACAATTATCGCCGCGTGCCCGCGGTGACTTTGGCCAAGCAATTGATTGACGAGGGACGACTAGGCCGCATCTTCCATTATCGCGCGAAATTTCTGCAAGATTGGACGATTTCGAAAGACTTGCCGCAGGGCGGCGCCGCCCTCTGGCGCCTCGACGTGAAGGTGGCGGGGAGCGGCGTCACCGGGGATTTGCTCGCCCATTGCATCGACACCGCGATCTGGCTCAATGGCAGCATCGACAAGGTCAATGGGATGACCGAGACGTTTATCAAAGAACGCAAACACAATCTGACCGGCAAAGTCGAGAAGGTCGGCATCGATGACGCGTGCGCTTTCCTGGCCCGATTCAACAACGGTTCCCTCGCGACCTTTGAATCGACGCGCTATGCCCGCGGCCACAAGGCGCTCTATACGTTCGAGATCAACGGCGAAAACGCGTCGCTCGCTTGGGACCTGCATGATTCCCACCGCTTGCAGATATTCGAGCACAAGGATGATTCGCGGACCCGCGGCTGGCGCTCGGTGCACGTCACCGACTTCGAACATCCCTACATGAACAAGTGGTGGGTGCCCGGTCTGCACATCGGTTACGAGCATACCTTTGTCCATCAAGTCGCGGATTTCCTGGAAGGCCTGGCGACGGGCAAACCCGCGGCCCCGACGTTCCGCGACGCGCTCGAGACGCAGTACGTCTGCGACGCGGTGCTCAAGTCCGCCAAAACCGGCCGCTGGGAAAAGGTTCCGAAGGCCAAGAAGAAATAACGTGAGATCTGCGCCGTAGGCGATTTTTGGGAACTATCGGCCAAGAAATGAATCATTTTGACGTGGGCATCGTCTTGAGAGATGCTGCGATCAAACCTTAATTTGAAAAACGTATGAAAACTTCCGTTCTCCGTTTTGGCGTCATGGCGGGCGTCATGCTCGGCGTGCTCGCGGCTTCCGCGGCCGATGAAAAAAAGATCGACGTCAGCAAGCTGCCGCCGGTTTCCAGCAAATCCGGGGTCACCTACAACGCCGACATCAAGCCGATCTTTGAAAAGTCATGCTTCAAGTGTCACGGCGCCGATAAGCAGAAGGGCAAGCTCCGCTTGGACAGCTTGGAAGCGGCCATGAAGGGTGGCGAAAACGCGCCCGAGATCATCGCCGGTCATAGCGAGAAAAGCCCGCTGGTGATTAACGTCGCGCATCTCGGTGACGAAGACGATTACATGCCGCCGCCGAAGAACAAAGACAAGATTCCGCCGTTGACCAAGGACGAGATTGGCCTGATTCGCGCGTGGATCGACCAGGGCGCCAAATAAGGCCCGGCGTCCCGACTCCGCTTTCCCGCTCGCGCGGGTCGATTCCGGCGTGTTCACGCCGGAATTTTTTTGTCGGCCGCAGGAAGCGAAGCGATGTTGGGATAAGAGCTTCGAGGCTCTGACGCGCGACGTGTCCCGGCGTCGGCGCAACGTTTTTTCCGCGACCGAATGATGTAACGTCCAACATGAAACCAATCCGCGTCACGATCTGGAACGAATTCGTCCACGAATCCAAGAATAGCGACGTCGCGCGCGTCTATCCGCGCGGCATCCATCACGCCCTCGCCCAGATGCTACAGAGCCGCGACGGCGTCGAGGCGCGGACGGCGACACTAGACCAACCGGAACATGGTTTGAGTCAGACGATTTGCGACGAGACCGACGTCATGCTTTGGTGGGGCCACGCGGCGCACGACCAGGTCGAAGACGAAATCGTCGCGCGCGTTCACCGGCGCGTGTTGGCGGGGATGGGTTTCATCGTTCTCCACTCCGGGCATTACTCGAAGATTTTCAAGAAGCTGATGGGGACGAGTTGCGCGCTTTGCTGGCGCGAGGCGGGCGAGCGGGAACGCGTTTGGGTGGTCAATCCGGGCCATCCGATCGCCGAAGGGATCGACCGGTTTATCGAGTTGGAGCAGTCGGAGATGTATGGCGAGCCATTCGGCATTCCGACGCCCGATGAACAGGTCTTCATCTCCTGGTTCGAAGGTGGCGAGGTTTTTCGGGGCGGCAGTTGCTGGACGCGCGGCAGCGGCCGGATCTTCTATTTCAGTCCCGGGCACGAAGTTTATCCGATCTATCATCACCCGGCCATCCAACGGGTCATCTACAATGCCGTTCGCTGGGCGCGTCCGCGGGGCGTCGCCGCCGACGTTCCCAAACACGTTCCGATCGAGGCGGCGCGCGAAAAGATCGCGGCCAAAGGCCCTCAACTCCACACCGATTCCGGCGCCTTGCGCTGATTCCCCACGCGAAAAACTCCCATGCCCGCGACCAAGATTAAGCCGAAGAAAACGCCGTCTCGGCGAACCGCTTCAAGTTCCGTCAAGCCCGCGATTCTCGCCTCCCTTTGGCACGATGCGGACGCGCGCGAAGAGAAATTGCGCGCGCTGGTGACGGAGCGCCTTGCGGCGAAGCCGGCCCCGGCGTGGGATGACTCTATCGTCGCCACCTATTTTTTCGCTCTGCGAACCTTGAAGCTCGAACAATTCGCGGAGGAGATCGCGTACCATGCGACCAGCGGCACGCGGCATCCCCCGCGCGGTTCGTTGCTCGCGCAATGCACGGCGCGCGCCGCTGGGGTGGACGCCTTCGACGCCAGCGGACGGATTGGATTGTTGCACGTCGGCATTCCGCTGAAGATGCTGCTCCAGGCGGACGGCCATTTGACGTCGTGCGACATCCTCCACACCGTCGCCGGGGCGATCATTTTCGACGTGTACGAGACGCGGGACGCGCGGTTGATCGCCTTGCAGATACCCGACAAAGTTATCGCCACATTCCCCGGCCCGGCCCACGGCCCGTTCGGGGTTCGCCAGCGAACCGGTTTCCCGGCGGGTCAACCGGCCTTCGGCACCATTCTCAAACCGACCGCGGGGATCACGCCCACCGAGGTCGGGGCGCTCGTCGAGGAAGCGGCTGGTTGTCCGTTGTTCATGTTCATCAAGGAAGACGAAAACCTCTATCCGCGTTTGGATTACTCGCCGGCGGCCGAACGAACCCGGCAAGCCGTCGCGGCGGTGGAACGCGCCCGCGAACGGCGTGGCGGCCACGGACTGATCTTCGCGCCGCACATCAGCGGCGCGCCGCATGAACTGTTGGAAACCACACACGCCGTCCTCGCCGCGGGCGCGACCGGCGTCATGTTCAGCGAATCCTTCGCGGGCGGCGCGGTGCGGATGGTCCGGGAAGCGACGAAACATTTGCCGAATCCGCCGGCCATTTATGGGCATAATGCCGGGATCGGCGTCAAAACCCGTGGCATATTTCGTGAAGTCGTCGACTTGCTCGCCCGCTTGGACGGGATCGACTTTCGCCAGACGGCGCCGGTTCGCCCCGGGCTTCCGTTTCTCAAGCCGTATGGCGCCGAATGGGTCGCGTCGGAAGAGGTCCTCGCCCGGCCGATCCCGAATATCAAGCCGACCACGATCGTCCGCGCCGGCTCGCTCGATCAGGGCAATATTTCGCTGAATCTGGCGGAGGTGGAGCAACGCGGCCTCCTCGAGCACGTTCTTTTTCTCGCCGGTTCCGCCATCAATTCGATCAAGAACCGTTCCGGCAAGGCCGACGTCAAGCTCGGCGCCGAGGCGATGACGCAGGCGCTCGAAGTCCACCGATCCGGCGCCTTGGCCGGGGTGCGAGTGGAACGGCACGCCGCGGCGCTGCTGGCCCTGGCCGGAGAGAAAAAGTTGCGCTCATTGCAGGCGGCGCTGCGGCAACGCTATCCGGAACTGGCATGAAGAAAGCGCCGAGGCTACTGCGGATCGGCGTGCTCGGCTGCGGGCCGATCGCCCAGATCGCCCACTTCGACGCCTGCCGCAAGGCGGCCAACGCGGAACTATACGCGGTCTGCGATCTCGCGGATGATTTGCGCGCCAAAGCGGTCGCCGTCCATGAGCCGCGCGTGGCCTATGCCAGTTACGACGGAATGCTGGCGGACCCGCTGGTGGAGGCGGTCATCATCGGCGCCGCCGATCAATACCACGTCCCGCTCTGCCTCAAGGCGCTCGACGCCGGCAAGCATGTGTTGGTGGAAAAGCCGCTCGGCGTAACGGTCGAAGAATGCGAAGCCCTCCGGCGCCGTCTGGCGGAGACGCGGTTGATTCTGCAGATTGGCCACAACCGACGGTTTGATCCGGGAATCGGGTTCGCGCGGGATTTCGTGCGGGATGAACTCGGACAAATGATGGCTCTGAAGGCCTGGTACTGCGATTCAACCTACCGGTACACGATGACCGACAATCTCCAGCCGATCACGATGACCAGCGCCTCGGCTCGCCGACCGGACGGAAATCCGAAGGCGGACAAGCGCCGTTACTTTCTCCTGACCCACGCGAGCCATTTGGTGGACACAGCGCGGTTCTTGGGCGGTGACTTGGTGGCAGTGCGCGCGCGCTTGAGTGAGAAGTTCGGGGCCTATTGCTGGTTCGTTGAGGTCGAGTTCGCGAGTGGTTGCCTGGGGCATCTCGACTTGACGATTCCCGTGCGCGGTGATTTTGAGGAGGGTTTTCAGATTTATGGCGAATACGGCAGCGTCAACGCCAAGGTGTTTCTGCCCTGGTATCACAAGACCAGCGTGGTCGAGTGTTTTTCGGTGAAGGACGGGCAATTCCGGCGTCCGTTGGGCGAAGACGCCTACACGTATAAGCGTCAAATCGAGGGGTTCGCCAGCGTCATCCTCGACGGGGCGCCGCAATTGGGCGCCACCGTGGCCGACGGCGTGGAATCGGTCCGAGCGTTGGTGGCGATTGCCCGTTCCGTCGAGTCCGGCGGGCCTTGTCGTTTGGACGAGATGACCGGCGGCGTCTGAACGGCGCGCAAACTCTGCGGAGGTAGTTGCTCGGCGGCGGCCTTCACTCCGCGGGAGCCGACGAATGCTCGATGAGCCAGTTACGGTCCTCCAGACCCGCTTGGTCGGTGGGATGCCAGTGACGGTCCGCGGTGAAATTGACTTTAGAGGGGATCGTGGCGCTTCGCCAAGTGCGTGGCGCGGCGTGACCGTCCGCATAGGAGTACTCGCAAGCCCGATTGTGGTAAGTGCCGGGGATATCCGACCAACCATCATTGTTGATCCAAAACATTGAATCACCGAGGCTATCCGGTTGCTCATCCACAAAGACAACAATCTGCGCCGGGTTCGGAATCTCACCGAGTTTGAGGAATTGACGATACTGCTTAAAAAATGGATTCCGCCCCGAAGCCGTGAGGTCCACCTTCTCCAAAACCTGCGGCCCTAAAAAACCGTTCAGCGAGTACGTTCGGATGCGGCGCGACCAACCGGCGCCGCGTTGAGCTGGACTCAAGTCTTTATCCGTAGGGCACTTATAGATGCTTACAGAACCCCCAGTGTAGGGGAATAAAAGCCCGTTGCTGATATAGATCTGGTTGGTGTTTTGTTCGTCAAGCGTCCAATCGACAAAGGAATTCACCCAATTGTGAAAGTCTTTGCGGATATATTCCGAATACATCTGCTTTCTGCCGTAGTTATTCACCAATCGGTCCGCGTTATCGTGAGCATACATCTGCCAAGCCAAAACAAGTTGGCGGTTATTGTTTAGGCAGATTGAGGCTTGGGCGCGTCCCTTCGCTTTGCCAAGGACGCCCAGCAATAAAGCGGCCAGAATCGCGATAACGACGATCACGACGAGCAATTCCGTCAGTGTAAATGCCCGATTCAGACTTGAATTTCGCGCGTAGATCAATTCGCTCCAAGTCGAATTCAGGCCCTTGCGGCCTGATTACGACGCGTTGAGCCTAACTTAATTCTGGCGCCCTGTCCAGCGCTTTCGCGCGCCGGGCGCCTCCAAACTCCCTCGGATGTCGCGCGAACAAGGGCAATAGTCAGGCATGATCCCAATCGGGAATGAGTTGTTCTCCGCCGAAGCCAAGTTTCCAAGCTTTTTACTGGGGGGTGTGAGACAGAATTCTTCTGCCGACCGGCATCGCCAGCGCCAGCAGGAATTCGTTCTCTGGGAAGCGAGGCGCCCGGGAGCGCCAATCGCCAGACCGCGGCCCTGGTAGGGCCGATGAGAGTAGCTCGGCGTTTCAACGCCGAGTCAGCTTTGTGATTCTGCTTAAGTCCCGGAGGGACAATTGAGAATAGGCCGACGCTTCAACGTCGGTTTCGCTTCGGAAAGCGTTAAAGTCCCAGCGGGACGGCTGAGGGTTAAGCCCAGATATAGCGCTCGTCAAATGCGATCCCGTGTTTGGTTAGCAGCGTTACCAACTCACTCTTAAAATCATGCTTCTGATGATGAGCCTCTTGATTGCGGATGTATCGCGCGATCTCCTCGAGCTTCGAAGCGCTCACGCTGAACGCGCCATATCCCTCCTGCCACGCGAACAATCGCTGATCGGGAAAGCTTTCGTGAATCCACTTGGACGACCCGCCTTTAATCAATTGCAGAGCCTTCGACACGGAAAGGGTCGCCGGCAACGAAAGCAACAGATGAACGTGATCGGCCACGCCTCCAACTTCGATGGCCTTCATGCGATTCTCCCTCGCGATGCCACCGAGAAACGGCCAAAGTCGCTCGCGCAACGCGGGCGTGATGATCGGCCGGCGCTCCTTGGCGCTGAACACGCAGTGAAAATTGGCGCTGACGTAGGACATTCGAAACATTCAGCCGTCCTGTTAGGACTTAGGCAAACACGATTTTTCCAGGCGCTGAAGCGCCTGGCTACTCTCATACCGTCCCTTCGAGACGGAAGACCATGAATCGCCGAGGTTTGGCCACTTTCGGATTGATGCCGGCCCGGCGCTTTGGAAATCCGCCCCAGCTCCCGGTTGCGTAAAGCGCGGCATCTGTATAGCGCCGGAATTGGTCCAACGATTGACTGGCGCCTCGTTTTTGTCCCCGCTTTTGTCCCGGAGGGACAATTGAGAATAGGCCGACGTTTCAACGTCGGTTTCGCTTCGGAAAGCGTTAAAGTCCCAGCGGGACGGCTGAGATTGATTACCCGCAGCATAAGGTCGTCCGCCGGTGCGTTGGCGGCTTTGGTTTGGACGTTCTGACGTCGGTCGTCCCTCCGGGACCGAGCGAGTCGCCGACAACGTAAGCTTCAAGTCTCGGAGTCCCGCGGAAAAATTCTGTCTCACACCCTTTACTGGGGTTACCCTGATTCCGCCGTTGACACGCGTCGTCCATCTCGAATCACTGTCATCCGGTTAACTTGTAAGGGAGTTGCTGAAAGAGGTTGAATATGA
>CAZFVY010000079.1:0-26632 GCA_964522665.1 uncultured Verrucomicrobiota bacterium
CGACGTCAAGGGCGAGGTCGTGGACAAGTTAATCGCCTAATGCCGCAAGCAGAGAACTGTTCGCCCGAACCGTCCGAACGAGATTCGACGCGAAGTCGGACGGACGACCCGGGCGATTCACGGCGACGGATGAGGCGCCCACTCTTGGACCAGCAACTCGACGATGCGCATTGGATATAAAATCACCGGCAGTCTGTTGATCGCGCTGGCGATTTGGACCGGCGCGTACGGCTACCGGCTCTTTCGCCAAGTGACGCAAGTGACTTGGAACGTCACGCCGGGAACGATCGTCCACTACACCGCGATGATCGCGGGCCGGCCGGTCAGCGGGCGCGGTGTCTATGGCGTGGTCACGGCTCTCTGGCTGGTCGCGGCCGCGGCGCTTTGGGCGGGCGTGAACCTCTTTCGGGCCAGCCGAAAGCGGTGAGCGCCACGCGGTCCCAAAAGCCAGAGCGCTGGCGAAATCGCCCTACGGGTCGAAAAGGCTTTGCGAACGACGATGGACGTTTTATTTAGACGGGTGGCTCGGAACCAGTTGCAGGTCGAGAATTTTGAACGATTGGGCGCATCCAAAGCGAACCGAGCTTCGTAGAGAAGATGCGTGCTTGAATTTTGGCGGGACGAATCGATCATTTCGGCCGCGCCGGCGGCGAATGAAAACATCGGGTCGCTGGCTGAGGCCCGCATCGGGGCGTCAATTGACGGACAGGCGTGAGTGACGAAACGACAGAGCAGCACGAACTGGACTTGATCCGCCGGGTGGGCCTGGGCGAGCGGGCGGCTTTTGCCGATTTGTATGATCTGTACTCCGGGATTCTTTTTTCACTGGCGTTGCGAATTCTGAATGACCGCGCGGAGGCGGAAGATGTGTTGCAGGAAGCTTTTTTACAGATTTGGGATCGGGCGGCGAGCTTCGACCCGGCGTTGGGCAAGCCGTTCAACTGGGCGCTCACCCTGGCGCGCAACAAAGCGATCGACCGCCTCCGCGCCTCACGCCGGCGTTTCCGCCTGGCGGAGCAGGCGGCGACTTGGGCCAACTCGCTCCCGGGCGGCGGGGAATCGTCCGTGACGCCCGTGGTTCAGGATGAACAGGCCGCGCTGGTCCGCGCCACTCTGACGGGGCTGCCCAAAGATCAGCGGCAAGCCATTGAACTGGCGTTTTTTAGCGGCCTCACCCAACGCGAAATCGCCACGACGCTCCGCGAGCCGCTGGGCACCGTCAAAGCGCGCATTCGCCGCGGCATGCTCAAGCTGCGTGACGCGCTGGCGCCGCAATTATGAACTCAACGTTTTCCACCCGCGGCCAGCGGCCGACCGCCTGACCTATGCCGCGCAATCGCTTCAGTGAACTAGCCGCGCTCCACGCCTTGGGCGCGCTGGACGAATCGGAGGCTCGCGAGTTCCAGCGGTTGCTGGCCGAGGAGACCGCCTCCGGCCGCGCCGAATTACGCGCCTTCGAAAACGTCGCCGCCGCGCTGGCGAAAACCGCGCCCTCCGCCCTGCCCTCCCCCGGTTTGAAAGAACGATTGATGCGCCGGCTTGATCCCCCGGCGCCGCCCGATCCACGCCTTGACCAATTGCGCCAACTTCTTCCTCCGCTTAAGGAGGGGCTGGGATTCGTGCCGTCCGCGGAAACCACGGGGTGGTTGCCCCTGCCGGTCCGGGGAGCGTATTTTCGCCTCCTGTCACTCGATCAAGCGCGCGGCTGCGCCGTCGCGTTGGGCAAACTCGACCCCGGCGCGCACTATCCCGCGCACCGCCACTTTGGACCCGAAGATATCTATATGCTCTCGGGAGACCTGCATATTGGACCGCAGTTACTGCGGGCCGGTGATTATCACCACGCCGCCGCCGGCTCCAGTCATCCGGTCAATCATTCCGACGGCGGCTGCACGCTCTTGATCGTGATTTCCACGCAGGACCTGATGGCGCAAATGGGTTAGCGGCCCGCCCCGGCGGACCTGCCGAAACTCGCCGCTATTGGCCGCGCGTCTGCCGGGCGAAATCATCGCGGTGCGCCTGGGTCAGCGACTCGGGGCGGTAGAACCGATCGTAGAATTCGACGTCCAAGTGACACGCCTGGAACCCGAGCACGGTATGGAACGGCGAGAGATAGGCCGGGAAGCGGCCATAATTGGACCAGACATATTCACAATACGCGGTCGCGGCGGCGATCGCGCTCTCGCTCAATCCGGGAACTTGCGCCGCGACGCCTGCCGGATCGGACCACGCCTGCCCGGCCAGGCGACCGCGAAAGACCCCTTGCGGTCCAAGTTTCAGGTCCACGACCGCGCGCACGGCCTCGGTCATCGTAGCGTAATAAGGAGGGCAGAACGGCTTGAGCAATGATTTGCCTTCAAACTCGAGTCCGAGCGGATAAGGCACCATCGCGTTGCGCCGCAGAAGATTCAACGCCAGCGTCACCAGCCAATTGGCGCCCAGGTAGCGGCTCGCCGGCATGCTGCCCATGCGAAAACCCAACGCCTCGAACCAGCCGAATTCGTGATTCGCGAAATTGGAAAAGCCGCCGAGGCCAAGCGTCTCCGCCATTAAGCCGAGGTTCTGCAGCATCATCCCCTGTTCCACCGTGACGAATTCCGTGATGAGCCGTTCAAACAATTCAATCGTCGCCACCCGCCCCTGCCGCGGATCATCCTCCAAATGGCCACCCTTGCCGCGCGCGAATCGGCCCACGCCCGCCGGACGGAAGTTCGCGCGTTCGTCCAGCACGAAGGCCCGGTTGTGTTCGTTGAAAACCTCCAAGGCTCCGTTGATATACATCAGCGTGACGTCGTTGATCGGCAGAAAGTAACTGCTGCCGGCGGCGCCCGCTGACCAACGGTTGGCATTGATGTTGAAGAGTGGCTCGGTCGGCGGGCAGGCGCGGCCCGTACGAAACCGCACCCGGCTCCGTCGGTAACATTCAGTGACCGCGCCTTGGCGGCCCAACTCGATCAATTCGGCCAGCTCTCCCGCTGAAAAATCCTGCGGACGTTTCAGCAGATGCACCGACGTGTCGTTGACGACCGCCAACGCGACCGTCTGGATGCCGTCACCGCTGGAGACCACGCGCCCCGCCAGCCCGGCCATGACATTGCCGCCGCCGCTCGGTTCGTAACAGAGGTCGGCCAGGGCGTGGCCGGTCACGCCGCACCCCGCGAAGGCGAGGGCGGCTTCCTCGTCTTCGGTTAACGGCGCCGATTGGTGGCGACTCTGGTAGGCGAGCGGCCCGCCCGGCATCTTCATGCCCAAGCCAAAGCGGCGGGAGCGGCGTTGGCGCAAAGCGTCGAAAAACGTGCTGCCAGCCAGGCGTCCGCGCAACCCGTCGGGGAGACCGGAAGTGGACATTTCCATGGCCGGAATCGTACACCGCCGTGATCGTGCTTTCGATGATTATTTTGCCGCCCTTCCCACTTCGCGGAAACCCGCCCGCGCATGAAGCGCGGCCGAGCAAGGCTTGACTCGGATCGCCGCGCGGATCATCCGCCGACGCCCCTTCAAGTCGCGCCGACGCCATCATTCCTCGGAAAACTCCGGCGCACGGCGCTTCGGCGTGGCAGAGCGAGCGGCAGCATGGTTGACCGAGACGACCGACGGCGACAGACTCGCCGGGTGAAAACGAGCCCGAAAATCGAGTCGGCGGCGGTTCCTTCGGCGCGGGAACGCGCGGCGGCGGCCGGACTCGTCGCCCGCGCGTTTACCCGCGTTAACGACTTTTTTGTTCCGACGGAGTTTCAAAATGATCCCGAGCGTACGCGCCGCGCGAGACTGGTCACCGGCTTTGGCGTCCTCGGGCTGCTGTTCGGCGCGGCCTTCGCCACGTTCTATTTTTTGATCGGTCACTACTCCGGGACCGAGATCATCGTCCTATGCACGAGCGCCGTGGCGCTGGTTCCGTTCCTAATGTTGTGGAAGCAGCCGCCGGAATTCGCGGGTAACATTTTATGTTTCATCTTAACGGCCGGATTCACCGCGTTGTGCCTGGTCGAAGGCGGACTTCACGGGCATGCCATCGCCTGGCTCGTCAGCGTTCCGCTTTGCGCGATGCTGTTGACCGGCCGCCGAGCGTCGATCATTTGGGTCATCGTGGCGCTAGTTGCCGCGGGGTCGATTGTCGGCGTGGACCTGGCCGGTATCCGGCTCCCGTTGGACTATCCGGCCAAGTGGAATTCAGCGGTGGCCGCGACCGGCTACCTCGGATTGATTCTGTTCATGTTTATCCTCGGTCAAATTTTTGAGACGGGACGGGCGCGGGCGTTTTCCAAAATGCAGGAAGCGCTGGCGGATTTGGCGGCATTGAACGAACGCCTGGTCCGATTGAACGATGAAAAGAACGTTTTCCTGGGAATCGCCGCCCACGATCTTAAGAATCCGCTAACGGCAATCCTGGGGAATGCGGACCTCCCGAAGCTCGTCAAGCATGAGCCGTCCGAGGTCGCCCGTTTTGCCGACGCTATTGTCTCCGCGTCCACCCGAATGCGGGATCTGATCAATGATCTGCTCGACGCCAACGCGATCGAAGAAGGCCGCTTCACCTCGGACTTACAGTCGTGCGACGTAAGCGCGATGGTCGAGCGGGCGGCCGGGCGTTTCCGGTCTGCCGCCGCGCAAAAGGGAATCGAGATTCATGTTTGCGACTCGCCGGGGCTCCGCGCCAAGGCCGATCCCAAGGCGATGATGCAAGTGCTCGACAACCTCGTTTCGAACGCGGTGAAATACACGCCCCCCAAAACGACCGTTTCGATTCGGACGTTCCCCGAACCAGACCACGTCCTGATCGCCGTGAAGGATGAAGGCCCCGGCATCAGCGAGAGCGATCAGAAGAAACTGTTTGGCAAATTCGTGCGCTTGAGCGCCCAGCCAACCGGAGGCGAGTCCTCGACCGGTCTTGGCCTCTCCATCGTCAAACACTTGGTCGAGTCGATGTCCGGAACCATCCATTGCCAGGCAGAGCTAGGCTCGGGCGCCACTTTCACGCTCAAATTGCCACGCTGGAGCGCGACCGATGAATTGCCGCCGACTTCTCTCACGCCGCCCGCTCCCTCCCCCAAGGCGGGCCAACTCGGCTTCGACCAGGCGAGCGCGCGAAACTAAACCCACCGCGCGGCGGCCCAACTTCAACCGAAATTCGAACACTCATCTCCGGCGCATCGGGCTCCGCCGGCGTCGATTAATCCTGGCTGGCGTGATTGTTTCCGTCGATCGCCGCGATCGCCGCCTTCAATTCCGCCTCGTCCATCGCCACCAGATTATTGGGCTTCGGGAAGCGCCCGCTCGTCACGTCTTCACCATACTCTTTGAACGCGGCGATCCGCTCGTCCTGTAACCGTTGGTATTCCTTGCGGAAATTGCGGTAAGCCTTCGCGTGACGGGGGAGGCGCTCGTCATAGTCGCCAAGGATGTCGTCGGAAAACAGAAATTGCGTGTCGCAGCCGTTGCCGGAGCCAAGGGACATCAGCAGCAGAGTGGTTTTCTGGCAGAGGTACGAAGCCAGGCGATGCGGAACCAATTCCAATTCCGCCGCGTACGCTCCGGCGTTTTCCAAACGCTTCATTTGCTCATAAAGGCGCCGGGCCTCCGCGGCGGTCTTGCCGATCGCGCGAATGTTGGTCCAAGTCGCATGGCGGGGAACCATTCCCAGATGGCCGACCACCGGTATCCCCTCCCGCGCCATCGCCTCAATCAAGGTCGGACTCGCGGAGCAATAGACCGAACTGGCGCCCAGCTCCAACGCGCGGAACCCGACCCGGATCGCTTCCTCCGCCGAGGCCAACCCGTGCGGGGTCGCCCCCGAGATGAAACTCTTCGGCGCGGCGGCCACGAGCAACGGCAAGCGCGCCTGCGAGGCGGGACTATCGAAGCTGCAACTCAGCAAGTCGATCCCGGCCGCTTCCGCCGCCGCCGCCTCCTCCGGGGATTTCACGTGGACGTGAGTCAGACAGCGTTGGCCTTTGAGTTGTCGCAGATCGTAAACCGAGTATTTCTTGTCCGGTCGGAGCATGAAATGACACTGTAACGCTCGCCAACCGGCGGCAAGCCGGAAATCGCCGCGGCGCCCAAAAGAACCATGCGCCGCCAACCAGGCGCGCCTTGAGAGCTTGAGCCGCGTGGTCGCGAGACCGGCGATCAAGGTCGCGTCATTCCCACGGATCGTGAATCGGCGCCCCGGTGCGGCCGATGTCGGCCGTGTTGCGGGTCACAACCGTAAGTCGGTTGACGAGCGCCGTCGCGCCAATCAGCGTGTCCAATATCGGCAACTGGCCGGCCAATGCTTGAAGGTCGCCATACTTCATGGCGACGGCAAAATCGACGGGCAAGATGCGTTCGAGGTATCGAGGAGAAACATCAACCCTCGATCTTCCGGGGCCGATCCTTCCGCCGCGCGAGATCCAAGCCAAAGCCTTTGAAACGCGAAAAGAACTCGAGGGGAGTTTCCCTGGGGGCGCGAAGCTTCCTGTATTCGTTCGCCTCCACGATCACCACCACCGGTTTGCCGTCTCGGGTGATGGTCTGCGGACCGTGGCTTCGCGCTAGCTCAATCAAGCGGCTCAGCTGCTTTTTCGCGTCCTGGACTGGCCATGGTTTCATCCCAAACAAATAAGAACGGCACTCCAGCCGGTCAAGCTAGCGCTTTATTCAAGAGAAGCGCGCGGGTTTGACGAAGCGGCCGGCGCAATTCGGAAACCGACGCCTAAAGTTTCTCGTCGGGAATGAAGGCTAAACCGCGCCGACCTTCGAACAGTTTTTCCAACCTGCGGTCATAGGAACTGCTCTGGCGTCGAACGTCGCCCAACGCCAACCGGCGCCTAGCTCGTCAGGAGTCTCGCGACTCGGCCGTTTATTTTGGCGCCGCTCCAGTCGGCGGATTATTCGTCGCTCCGCGCTCACCCGACGCCGGGACGCGCGGACCGGCGCCGCGCTGGGGTTGGCTCAGGTAGGTTTTGACGTCGTGGGACGCTTTGGTTTCCACGCCCGGCTTTTGGAGGAAGCCGAGGTCGCGAAACCAGTCCATGAAACGATCCTGCCACGAGCCAAAGGGAATGCCGTTGCGATAGGTCAGCCCGCCCGTCATCCGACTCCCGTCGCTCAACTGATCGCCCGGATGACGGCCGTTTCCGTAAATGTGCATTTCGACGTTCGGCACGCCGGCGTTCAGCATGGCGGTAAAGTATTCATTGGCCCAGATGGCGTGGACGCGGTCGCCGGCGCCGGCGCAGGTGATGAAGGCGGGCGGCACGTCGCGCGGAATCGGCGGATTCGCCCCTCGCGAAAAGGGACTCGGACCGGGATAGACAATACCCACGAAATCGGGGCGCGACGTAATCCCCGCCAGCGGATCGCCGGGGTCGCTGTTCTTCTTGTCGAAATCTTCGAAAAATATCGCCGCGGGGGCGGACAACTCCGCGCCGGCGGAAAATCCCATAATGCCGATCTTGTTCGGGTCGAGGTTCCACTCCTTGGCGTGCGCGCGCACGAGCCGGATGGCTTGCAGGGCGTCGTACACCTCGTCGGTCTTGGGATTGTAGCCGTCGCGGCGCAGACGATTCCGCAGGATGATCGTGTTGACGCCGTAGTTGTAGAAGTAGGGGACGAAATCGGCGCTCTCGGTGCCGACGTTCAACGTGTTGTGTCCGCCGCCCGCCGCCAGGATGACCGCCGCGCCGGTGTTGAGGCCGCCCTCGACCGTATGCACTTCGATCGAAGGATTGTGAATATTGACGATGCTATTGATGCGCCCGGGGACGGAGCGGCTCAGGTTGTATTGTTCGGCCTCGCGAACCCGCTCCATTTTCAGGAAGGGCGAACCGGGAGGATAGAGCGGCACGACCACTCCGCCCTGCAGGATCGGCTGCGGCGCGTACGGGGCGTCATTGGTCGGGCCGGGCTTGGGCACGCCGAGCGGAGCCGGCAATGGCGCCAGCCCGCCGGCCAGCGCCGGAACCGCGTTCGTCGCGGGCTGGACGCCAAGGCCGGGGGTTGCGGGGTTCCCCGCATTTTGGGCTGAGACGAGCGCCGCGGATAACAGCGCGGCGCTGAAAACTCCGATCAAACTGGTTCTCATAAGTCTGGCATGTATCTAAATCGACGAAGGGTCATTTAATATCACCGAAAGTCACGTCCTCCGGCACGGTCGGCTCATCCAGAATCTGGATCGTGGTGGCCGGGCCGAGGTCGGGATTCTCCCACGAACGCAGCGCCCAGACGACTTTCTTTTCCGGCGTAAACTCCACCGCTTGCACCGGTGGATTGGCGCGGTTCAACGGCCCGCTCCATTCGTTGAACCAATTGTTCACTAGGGTATTTCCGTTGGGCAAACGCCAGGCCTGCTGCAAATTCGCGAGTTTGAAATCCGGTGAATCAGCCGGCGTAATCGTCATTACGGTTTCGCCCTGGCGCGTGATCTCGCGAACGGAACGGCGGTCCACGATCAAGACGTTGCCATTTTTCAAAGGCGTCACGCCCCAAGGACTCTCGGTCGCGAAGGACCAAAGCTCTTTGCCATCCGCGTCGTATTCGCAAACCTTTTTCAAATCCATGTGCGCGAGCAAAAGCGTCCCGCGGCTCGTGATTCGCCCGTGGCGAAAATGCCCGTGGACGCTCTTGGGATTGCCGACCGGGACGGCGAACTCTTTTCTGACTTCCCCGGTCTTAATATTGACGACCCGCACCAAGGCGGGATCGCCGTTTTGCACGTAAAGAACGTGCTCATGGCCGATCGGCATCGCGGTGTGGATTTCGGCGCCCTTCCGAGCGTCGAGATTCCAGAGAACTTGCTTCTCGGGTGAGATCAGTTTCACCGCGAATTGATGCGCGAGGAGCAGGTTGCCATTGCCGAGCAACACGGCGTCGCTGATTTCGCCCCGCCCCGCGGGATCTTCGTAGGACCACGCTATCTGACCCTTCCGAATGATGAAGGCCCGCCGCTGCTTGCCCTCGCCCGCGTAGAGAAAGTCGTGCTGCGCCAATCCGCTTCCAGGTAACTCCGCTGGCGCCGTCGGGGACGCCTCCGCCGCCTGAATTCCTACGCGCGCGTCGCCGGCCAACGCGAGACCGAGCAGCATCAGAACGGCCTGATTCTTTCGAGCTGACATCATGTTCATTGGTATCCGATTAAGAAAACCGTCATCCAGGCTGCGGCCGTGATTCCCCGGGTTCAATTCTTGTTCTCCTTGGCCGGCGGCGCGGACGCCTCGGGGTTCGTCGGCTTGAGACCAGGCTCAGCGGGCGGCGCGATGGGCGACCGAAAGGAGCGCTCGACCTTGTCGTTCGGATCGGTCGAGACGGGCTGATCCCGCCAGAGCCAGCGCATCATCTCCGGGAAAATCGCGCCGCCCTGCTTTTGCCCGTGATTGCCGATGCCCCAAGTATAATTCAGTTCGTAGCCTTTCTTCGCAAGCGCATTCATCAAGCGGACGTTTTGGTAAAACCAGTCCCCGTTCGGGTTGTCCGGCCGGCGATTGTCGTTCCGGCCATCCTGCATGAAGATCCGGATCGGCTTCCTTTCGCTTGCCGCGACGAGTTCTGGATAGATGTATTCACCACGAATGCTGGTAAAACTGCCGACGAACGTGATGACCTTGCGGAAATCGTCCGGGCGGAACCAGGCGACGGCGAAGGCGGCGCAACCGCCGGAACTCGAACCTATAATGCCGTGGAGGTCGGGGTCGGGCGAGAGATTGTAATCCTTCTTCAACGCGGGCATTAGTTCTTCGACGATCACCCGCGCGTATTTGTCCGTCGGCGGGTTGTATTCCTCGGCGCGGTTGGAAGTTCGATCACCCCAATCTCTCGGGTTCGGCTCCGGCTGGTCCGGACGGCGCCCGGGGTTGATGAATACGCCAAGCATCACGGGAATCTCGCGGCGAAAGATAAGGTTATCCAACACGTTCTGGGCCTGCACATCGCCCGGCTCGGCCATCATCGCCTGGCCATCGTTGAAGACCATGAGCGCGGTCGGTTGATTGGAATCGTATTGCGCCGGGACGTAAACGAAGTAGGTATGCTGCGTTCCGGGGAACACCGCGCTCGGAATCACATTCGGTCCGACCCAGCGGCCTTTCGGAACACCCTCCATTGGTTTAGAGTCGGGCCCAAGCCGGTAGAAAACATCATTGGTGTTCCCGGGTCCGCGCCCCGCGCGCGGGGGTGGGCCGACAGGGGCGGTCGTGGCCGCTTCGGCGGCGCGAGAAATCCCCGGCGAGATTAGCAGGACGATCAGAGCCGCGAGAAGGCATCGCGACAAATATAACCGGTCACCCGGGCGAGTCGTGATCATGGACCCGATTGTGCCTTAAACGAGCCGCTCGGGCAAGCGCGAGGACAATCGAACGAACGTTGCGCGTCAGCCGCGTTGACCACACCGGACGACTCTCCGAGTCCGAGGGGACGACCCGACCGGTACGCACAAACTCATTCCTCCCGCCCTCTTCAATTGCAAGAACGAGCGCGACTTGCGCAAGAAACGATGAGCCGGGATTATTCCGTGGCGCCACGTTGCGGTACTCATTCAACCATTATGACACAAAGCCTCTACGAACAAATCGGTGGCAAGGACGCAATCAACGCCGCGGTCGAAATCTTCTACGCGAAGGTCTTGGCCGACGCTCGCATTAATCAATACTTCAGCGGCGTCGATATGGCCCGTCAAAAGGGCAAACAGAAGGCCTTCCTCGCGATGGCGTTCGGCGGCCCCAAAACCTATACCGGGCAAGACATGCGCAAGGCGCACGCCGGGCTGCCGGGTTTGAACGACACGCATTTTAACGCGGTCGCGGAGCACCTCCAGGCGACTCTGACCGAACTCGGCGTCAAAGACGATTTGACCAAGCAAGTCCTCGCCATCGCCGAAAGCGTCCGCGGCGACGTCCTGAACCGCTAGCTTTGGGCGTCGGCATAAATTTTGGCGCAGGACTTTTGGGCCGCCGAATTGGGAAGAACACGGGTGGGGATCAGTTCTCCGCCGCGCCTCGTGGCTAAAACCGCACGAGGCGCAGGTCGAAGGCCCGCTCCGTGAGCCAAACTGCCGCCAGGGCTACGATGGCGGCCGAGCCTAACCGCAGGCCGAGCCAGCGATAGCCCCAGGTAGTTCGCAGCGCGTACGAAAGCGGCAGAAACACGGAGACAATCGCGAGTTGGCCGACCTCGACCCCCAGGTTGAAACCCACCAACGCGCGCGCCAGCGATCCGCCCGTCAGTCCCAAGTCGCCCAACACGCCGGCGAAGCCGAATCCGTGAATCAGCCCGAAGAGAAACGCCACGGACCAGGCCCGATCGCGGACCATCGGAAATAAATTGTTCAACGCGGCAAGCGCCACCGAGGCCGCGATGGTCGATTCCACGAATCGCGACGGCAGATTCAAGACGTGCAACGCCGCGAGGCTTAGCGTCAGGGAATGGGCCACTGTAAACGCCGACACGATTTTCAGGACGTTGACGAAGGCCGGGCGAAAGCCGCCGACTCCCAGCCACTCGCCGCGTTGGCGGGAGAGCACGGCCGGCAAAAGGAGAGCGAGCAGAAAAAGGATGTGATCGAAACCCTGCCAGATATGCCACACCCCTTCATCGACGAAGCGGACGAATTCCGCGAACGGCGCCGGGGTTTCCAATTCCAGTCGGACGGAGGGCTGCTCAGGAGTCAAGATCGCGGCGCGCTCGCGGCTGGCCTGCTCGAATCGCAAAAGGCCGTGATGCTGGGGGTCCACGTCAAAGAACAGCCGATAATCGACGTCGAGCGTGGTGCGCGGACTCACCTCTTCCACCGCGAAGCGCAAGACCAGATAAGCGCCGTCGGTGTGATAATCGACCAGGTGATCCGTGATTCGTACCCGTCCGCGCGCGCCATCGGCGCTCAACGTGAGGCGCGCCAGGGCATAGGCGTCCACGACGTCGAACCGCGAGCGAACCTCGCCCCAAGTGATCACGCCATCGTCATTCGCGTCCAGACCAATGGCGTGCTCCAGATCGCGTAGCGCGATGTCCCATTGCCCGGAGATAGCGCCGTCTGCGACTTTGACGCGCAAATAGCTGTCGCTCGGTTTGTGAGCTTGCGCGACGGGGGCAACCGCCAACGACAGGAAGAGTATAAAGGCATTCCACACGATGTTGGGCGGATGGAATCGAACATTCAAATTCATAGATGGCGGGCGCCCGACAAGGATGGTTTGTTTGCCACTCATCGGTGCGAGATGTCGCTCGCTTGGTTCGCGGCCGCCACCACGTCCGCCGTTTTGTCGCGGAGGCGAGCGGCTGGTTTGGCGTCGTCATTCACTTCGATTTCGGCCACCAACCGGGCAATGTGAACATCCTCCAATCGGCTATTCCGGAGCCAGTCGAGGACGGGACGCGCGGCGTCATAACGGTGAGCGGCCGCGGCCGCTTCGAGCAGAACGCGAACATCCGCCGGCTCGCGTTGAACTTCCCAGTTTTCCAAGGCGAGTCGCAACGCGGCCGCTGGGTCGCGCATTAAGTGCAGCTCATACCGCGATTCCTCCCGGCGGTGGACCGCGTCGCCGCGCAGGCGGCTGGCCGCGAAGCGCTGGCCGAGCTGGGCGACGTGCTCCGAGCCGGCGGGCGACGCTGGCGCCATAGCGTTTTCGGCGAGCGCGAGCCGCAAAAGCAGATTGTCGTCGCGGGTTTGTCCGGCCAACAACGTCACCACTTCACCCGGTCGGCCGGCATCGAGGAGAAAATCGGCATAGGCGGCCAAGAGGTAGCCATCGCGGCCCGGCAGGGAAAGCGCTTCGCGAAAGCGCGCGTCGGCTTCATCATTCCGTCCCAAGCGCGCGGCGATCTCGGCCAGCGACGTGGCGGCCCAGCGTCGCACCGCGGGGTCCGCGGACGCGTTGCGTTTCAACGCCTCCGAAAGCAGGGTCAACCCCTTGTCCGCGTCGCCGTTCAGCGCCGCCGTGGTGGCGGAACAAGTCCAAGCCACCAATTCATCGGTCAGCCGGAACAGCCGCAGACAGGCGCCGCGGGCGGCGGCGTAGTCGCCTTGCGTTTGCAAAACCGCGACGAGACTCAACCACGCCTGCGCGTTCTGCGGATCACGCGGCGCTACTTGCCGCAAGTCCGCGAGCGCTCCGGAGAAATCGTGGCGGCTTTGGCGGATGATCGCGCGCAACACGCCGATTTGCGGCGGCGGCGGCGTTTGGTCCCACCACGGGCGGAGCGCCGCCTGGGCGTAGCCAAGATAGCGCGGGTCGGACTCTTCGCGGTATTTCGCGACGTAGAGACGGGCCGCGCGTACGGCCACGCCCTCACGACTCGGATGCTCGGCCAATTCGGATTGCAACCGGCGCAATTCCTGGGCGGTCGCGTCCACCGGGCCGGCGCGCAGCCGTTCCAGTACGATCGCGTCGTTCGCCGGGACGAACGCGGCGCCCAATCCGCGCGCCACCACCGCCATAGCGAGTAGAGCCAGAAGTCCACGACCGACGCGGCTCCGGAAGCGGTCCCGAACAAAGCGGAGCGGGCGCGACTGGCGCTCTTGAGCCGAGCGCGGGAGACCTGGCCGACGGGGTTTCATGGGATCGTAATGAAGGCGGGCTTTGAAGCACACACGACTTATTCAAAGCCCGCCGTTTCTCACTCGAGAGTTGCGGCCTACCGCGCCTGCACCCCGATGCGCACCGAGTTCGCGTCTTCCACGACGCCGTTGAGCTTCACGCCAGCCTTGTCGGCTTTGACCCGATAGAAGCCGGTCGCGGCGCTGGTCTTGCCGGCCGAGAGCGTCTGGCTCGCGGCGTCATACGTGGCGGGAGTATTGGCGAACGGTCCCGTCGCGGAGGTTGCGGACTGAAGCGTCACCGTGACGGACGGGTCGTTCGGTGAACCGGCGAGCGGCGGCTGAAGGTAAGGAAAGGTTTGCGCGAAGAAACTCGCGTTGACCAAAGCTCCGTCCGTGAACGGCAATTGTCCCGCAGGCGCGTCATTGGTGGAGAGCAATTTGCCCATGACGACGCGCAGGGCGATGTCCACCACGTCGTCACCTGGGCGGCGGCCATTGGGGAAGCCGGCCGTGTCACCGGCGATGACGCCGAGATTGTTTTGCTGGGCCGCGGCCAAGGCGGGCGTGGCGGTGTTGAGGCGGAGCATTTCACAGGTGGAGCCGTTGGCGTTGAGGCCGGGCACGCCCGTGAGGAAGACCGTCACGAGGTCGGTCCGCGGAAAAAGCGTCGGGGCCTTGACGCCGGCGGAGCCGAAGAGCAATTCGAGCAAGGCGGGCAGCGTTGGGTGCGTCACGTAATCGGCGAACTGCAGGTCGTCCTTCGGTTCACTGGAGTTGAACTTATCCTTGTCTCGCAAGCCGATGACGAGCTCGTTCACCAACGGCTGACCCAACCGCGACATTTGCGTCAGGTTGGTCCCGCTGCCAAGGCTCGAAGTGGTCCACCCGGCGATCACCGTATTCGTTCCGGCCGTGAGCGCGGACTTGGGCAATTCCAGAATCAATGACGTGACGTTTTTGTCCGAGAGACTGTCCTTTTCGCCATCCACGGGACCGAGCGGGTTCTTGAGATTGACGAGGTCGAACGTCTCCCCGAGATTGACGACGAAGGGGTCCTTGCGCTGACCCACGAACAGGCGGCCCGGCGTGGCGCTGCCCGGGATATTGATCGAATAAATATACGCGTTCGCGTAGGCCGCGTAGTCGGGCAACGTCTTGTTCCCGATGTTGTCCACCGGCTTGGTGAAGGTTGTCGAGCCGGACACGGCGTCGGTGATGTCCTGCGCCGCGCCGGTGCGGCGATTGCCGCGGATCAATTTAACGCTGTAGGTTTCAACCACGTTCAGGGCCGCCGAACTGTTCGTGGTGATTTGCCCGGCGATGACCAAAGGGATGGCGTTCGTCCGCTGGTTGCCCGGCGGACCGATCGGGAGGGAAATGTCCTTGGATTGACGAGCGAACTGAAACTGAAAGGTCAGGTCTTCCAGCCCATCGCCATTATTGTCGATGTGAATCTCGTAAACGGCGTTGGTCTCGAGGCTGAAATAATTTGGACCTCCGTACGCGTCCTGAAGCGGGAGGTAATTGGCGACCAAAGTCACAAAGTTCGAGCGGCCGCTCTCGTAGCTGTTGAACATGTAAAAATCCGCGCAATCGAGTTTGGGCATCGAGGTGATCAGGGGCGCCTCGCGGTGGCTGGACGCATCCAGGGTTAAGGCGGCGAGGGTGAGTCCCGCGGTCAACGCGGCCAGAGCGGTGGTCGATCTTGGTTTCATGATTGGTCTTTCGTTTGGTTTAGCGACGCATTTTCGATCTCCTTTACGCCGCTCGCCGAGGTTTGGATGCATCGATTTTCATCGCCCGCGAGCGAGAAAGATGCGGCTTCACTCCGCGGAGTTTTTCGCGTAGTAACGGAGCATGCTCGACGCCTCGCGAACCAATTATCGCTCCTTCATCCTAACCATGCGGTGGGCTCGGCGCCTGATGCTGGCCTTCTGGCTGGCGCTGGCCGGCATAGGCGGGAGCGCGGAGGCGCCGCCCGGCGCGGCGCCAGGCTTTGACGCCAAGGTGGCAACCGACGGGTATCTGCGGCGCCTTTCGCCCGAACAGAAGGCGCGCAGTGACGCCTACGCGGAGGGTGGCTACTGGCTCCTGTTGTGGAATTTTCTGGCGAACGTGGCCGCCTGCGCCGTGCTGCTGGAAACTCGACTCGCGGCCGGAATCCGCGACCGCGTCGCGCGTCTCACTCGGTTCCGTCCGCTCCAAACGGCGCTCTATTGGATGCTCTTCGCTCTCTTCAGCGCGCTCCTAACCTTTCCGTTGGATCTCTACGCCGGCTACTTCCGCGAGCGTCATTACGGACTGGCAAACCAAACTCTGACTGGCTGGCTGGGCGATTGGTTCATGAACCTGCTGGTGACCGCGATTTTGGGCAGCCCGTTGCTCATGGCGCTCTTCGGCTTGATCCGGCGCCGGCCACAGAGCTGGGGCCTTTGGGGCAGCGCGGTGGTCGTCGCGTTCATCGCCCTGATGAATTTAATCGCCCCGGTTTTCATCGCGCCGCTTTTCAATCATTATACGCCGCTGAACGACGCGCGGATCGTTGAACCTATCCTGCGGATGGCCCGGGCCAACGGAATTCCGGTCGAACACGTTTATCAATTTGACGCGTCCCGCCAATCAACCCGCGTGAGCGCCAACGTCAGCGGTTTTCTCGGCACGGACCGAATCAGCCTGAACGATAACCTGCTCAAACGCTGCTCCCAGGCGGAAATCGAAGCGGTGATGGGCCACGAGATGGGCCACTACGTGATGCACCACGCGTACAAGTATGTGACCTTCGCGACCTTATTGGTGCTCGTGGGAGCCACGCTCCTGCGTTCCGGGATTGACCGCGGAATCGCCTGGCGCGGACGGCGCTGGGGAATCGCGTCGATTGACGACCTCGCGGTCATTCCGTTGGCGGTCGGCTTGTTCTCGACGTATCTCTTCGCGCTGACGCCGATTACCAACACCTTCATTCGCACGCAGGAATCCGAGGCGGACATCTTCGGACTGAACGCCAGCCGCCAGCCCGACGGCTTCGCGGAATCGATGCTCAAATTGGCGGAATACCGTAAACTCGAGCCCGGCCCGCTCGAGGAATGGATCTTCTTCGACCACCCAAGCGGCCGGACGCGCATCGGCATGGCGATGCGGTGGAAAGCGGAGAACCTGACCGCGCGTTAGCAGCCCGTTAAAAAACTATGGATATTGCTGTAGTTTTTTAACGGGCTGTTAGCCCATTCCATTCACCCACTGAATGGCGTGACGAACCAACTCGGCGCCGCTGTCGAGGTTCAGTTTTTCCTTGATGCGCGCTCGGTAGGATTCCACGGTTTTAACACCGATATGGAGTTCCTCGGCGATCTGGCGCGTGGCCATGCCGCGGCCGATCATGTGAAAAACCTCCAATTCCCGATCCGCCAGGCATTCGAGCGGGGAACCACCGAACGGCGGCCCGTGCGTGCAGCGGTTCAGCAGCCGCCCGACCATGTGCTCGCTCAGATAGACCTCGCCCGACAGGATTTTGCGAATCGCGACGAGCACCTTGGTGGTGGCCTCCTGTTTCGTAATGTAGCCGCGCGCTCCCGCCCGCAGCACGCGCTCGGCGTAGAGCGATTCGTCGTGCATCGAAAGCACCAGAATCGGGATGTTCGGGTACAACAATTTCAGGTCTTTGATCAACTCCAGCCCGTGCGAATCCTTCAGCGAGATGTCAACGACGATCAGGTGAGGTTGAGCCCCGGGCATCTCCTGGAGCGCCTCCTTGCTGCTCGCCGCCTCGCCGCAGACGACGAGGTCGGTCTCCCGGTCGATCAACTGGCCGAGGCGTTCCCGCACCATCGGGTGATCATCCACTAAGAAAACTCGGTATTTGGTGATGGGGTCGTTAGTCGCGATCATGGAGTGAGTCTGGTCCTTTCAGGTTTGCCACCGCGCAGCGCACCACCGTTCCATCCTTGAAACCGGGGCCGATCTGAAATTCGGCGCCGATGAGGCGCGCGCGGTATTGCATAATGTGCAAGCCCATCCCGCGGTGGTTGGCCGGCGGCGCGTCGTAGCGGCTGCCGTCGTTCGCCACCGTCAGAATGACGGCCGAATTATTCTGGTCGAGTCGAATGCTGATGTGTTTGGCCTTGCCGTGACGCAAGGCGTTGTTGAGCGCCTCCTGCGCGAGCCGATAGAGGTTCGTCCCCACCATCGGGTCGAAGATCGTCGGCGCTCCTTTGGCTTCAAAACGGCACACGACGTTCGAGCTGCGCGAGATATTCTCCGACAATTCCTCCAGAGCGGACGCGAGGCCCTCGCCTTCGAGCTTCACCGGGTAAAGGCCCCGGGCCAGGTTGCGGGTCTGGCTGATCGCGCTGTTGATCAACTCGCCGATGTCGTCGGTTTCCGCAACCTCCGGCAAATTCTGCTCTGCCAACCGGTCGCGGAGCATTTTGATGGCGAAGCCCGTGCTAACCAGATGTTGGCCCAAGCCGTCGTGCAGGTCCTGGCCGATGCGTTGCTGCTCGCGTTCAATCACGTCCGCCACCAGGCGCTCCATTCGTTTGCGCTGGGTCACGTCATTGAAGACGAACACCACTCCTTGCAGCTCGCCGCTATCATCGATCAATTTGCGGGTGGTCATCGCCAGCCAGATTTCCTCCGGATAGTCGCTCAGGCGCGAGCAGAGCTCGAGGCCATCTACCGATCCGCCTTTAAGCGCCGCGGCCAAAATGGGCGCCGAACCAGGGTAAGCCGCGAGCAACTCCGACAAGCTTAGTCGCGGCTCGTCCGACCATTCGGAACGCCCCGGTTCCGCTGGTCCGATCTGCAGCAGCCGGGCCGCCGTCGAATTGTAAAGGCGGATCAGGCCGGTTTCATCCGCCACGACGACCCCGTCGCCCATGCTTGTCAGGATCGATTTCAGCAGGCTGGTTTGCCGGCGCAAGACCGCCTCCGAGCGACTCAATTCCGTCGCGCGCTTTTCCGCCGAGGCGCTCCGTTCGGCGACCCGCAATTCGAGATTCTCCCGCAGGAGATTGAGTTTCGCTTCCGTCTCCCGACGGGTCGCGATCTCCTCCTGGAGGCGCCGCTCGCGCTCCGCGACGGCGGAGGTCATCACGACGGCGGCGATCGTCATACCCATTTGCAGCAGGGCGTTGACGAACGGAACCACCGGATTGAGGTAATGCCGCCCCCAATTCAACTCGACCAAAAGCCAGAGCAATGCGCTCCAAATCCCGAGCGCGACTCCCAACCGGCGCCCCGCGGACCACGCCACCAGCGTGCTCGGCAAAAGATAGAAGATTGAGAGCGAAACCTCCGGGCCGGTTGCCCAGTCAAAGAGGGCGACCAGAAGGACGACCCCGGCGCCGGCCAAGCCAATCATCGCGCTGCTGCGGCGACGAACTGGCTGCTCAGTGGTCATGAATATATTCCAGAAGGCTACCACGATTCATTCATTCGTTAAACATCAGGGCGCCCAACCAAAACCACGCGCCCGATGGAAAGCATACGCTGAAAGCAATTTACGCCTGAGACTCTCCTCCCATCTCTTTTCGCTGATCGCCATACGTACTTCACGAAGATTAATTTTGGTTAATCTTCGCCTCTGACGCAAGCCGGTCAATGACTAATTATTTGTAGGTGAAACACTCACTGAGCTTGGATCGAGGTTGACTGGCATCGCCCGCCGCCAGCCGTAGAGCGGACGATTCCGCCGCGCTAGACCGCACGCTCGACGACCCGGACCCGGTTGCGGCCGAGGCCCATTAGGTGAAAGGCTTGGACCGGCGGGCGTTCCGGGTTTCAGCGCCCGCGGGTCGCACGATTTCCAAGGCCTACCCGACGCTAACACGCGCCATCGACGTCCGCAATCGCTTCGGACCTACGGTACGGCAGCGATCCCGGGGGGCGCACCCGTTTCTGCGCCGCCGAAGCGAACACTTTATCAGCGTGACGGCGGCAGCGGAGCCGCCGAACCACGTCTGATTTTGCGTCCTCACCTTTTCAGTCGATAGAACGTAGCCCCAGTCGCTCGAATGGTGGTACTGAAGGGACTCAGATTCCCCGCGGGGACATTCGTCCAACCAGCGGCGTTGGCCACGTTCCCATTCGCTTGCAACACCGCGCTTGGATCGGTCCAGGTTAACGTCAGCGCGCTGCCAACGTGCGTAAACGCCAGGACCGGCAGCGATGGCGGCGCCACCGCGACGCCAATGACCTGCAATTCGGTCATCTGCAACGCGTAATCCGGCGGCGGATTGTCGAGCGACCGAATCTCGACCCATTGCCCCGCGAAGACCCCCGTCGCATCGAGCGAACTGGTCAAAGTAACCAGCGATCCAGCGGCGGAACCCGGATTGGTGTGGTCGGTAAACATATCGGCGCTCCAAACGGTTGGTCCCATCGTGCCGGCGTTGTCGGAATGAACCGACACCCGGAAGTTGGTCAACCGTTCCGGACAGCAACCGTCCTGTCGGGGAAAAATATTGATGTGGTCGATGTTCACCGTCAGACCCATGTTCACCTGATACGCGGCGCCGACCGGCGGGCCAGCGATGGCGTGAAACACGCTGTTGGTGTCCCCGTCCACGAGCATCGAGATATTCCACGCCGACGACCAGAGCGGGGTGCTCGCGAAAGCCGGCTGGCCTTTCGCGTAATTATAATCGAAGACAATCTGCGCGGCCGCGCTGGTGACGTTCGTCGTCCCGGGGAAGCCAACGAGGCAAGTGAATTGCGCCCCCGCGTCGGCCGCGGCCAGTGGCGGCGTGACGTAAGAGCTGGCGGTCGCTCCCGGAATGCTCACGCCGCCTTTCTGCCATTGGTAGGTCACGTTCGTCTGCGCGCCATTCACGGCCCGGGCGCCGACCGAAAACGCCGCCGTGCGCAACGGCGCCGTTACGGCATCTTTCGGCTGTTGGAAGATTTGCGCGACCGCCGTAGTACCGACAAACTTGCCGAATACCTCCATTTCGTCCATTTGGAGCGCGTAATCCGGCGGCGGATTATCCAGCGACTCGATCTGGATCCATTGACCGGTAAAAACGCCGCTCGGGTTCAAGCCGTTGGTGAGCACGACGACCGTCCCCGCCTTCGAGCCGGGATTGGAGCCATCCGTGAAAAGATCCGCGCTCCAAACCGTGGCGCCCATTTGACCATTATTGTCGTTATGCACCGATACCCGCAGGTTCGTAAACCGTTCCGGCACGGCTCCGTCCTGGCGCGGATAAATATCGATTTCACTCATCTGAACCGGCACGCCCAAATTCACCTGATAGGCGAATCCCACCGGCGGGCTGACGTCTCCGTGGAAATAGCCGTTGATATCGCCATCGACCAGCATCCCGACGTTCCAGCCGGGCTGGCCCGACCAAAACGGTCCGTTCGCGTAAGCGACGGCATGGTACGCAAGATCGACGCGCAACGTCACCGCCGCGCTCACGAGCGTCGCCAACCCCGGGTACGACGCCACGCAGCGATAGCTGGCGCCGTCGTCACTCGCCGCCAGGATCGGCGTTGTGTAGGAGGCGTTGGTGGCGCCGGCGATGTTCGTGCCGTTCCGCTGCCATTGGTACGTCAGAAGGCCCGCGTCGCCATTGATCAGTTTGACGCCCAGACTGAAGGTGTTCGTGCCGCCGAGGCCGGCGACGCCGCTGACGGGCTGTTGCGTGATTGACAAGCTCGGCGCGGTGGTCGTCAGATTGCCATAGACTTCGAGTTCGTCCATTTGCAACGCGTAATCCGGCGGCGGATTATCCAATGTCTCGATCTGGATCCATTGACCGGAGAAGGTTCCCGACGGGTTCAGACCAGCGTTCAAGGTGACTAACGAGCCGGCGGTTGAACCGGGATTCGACCCATCCGTAAAGAGGTCCGCGCTCCAGACGGTAGGACCGATCTTGCCACCATTATCCGAGTGAACCGAGACGCGGAAATTGGTCAACCGTTCCGGGCAGCACCCGTCCTGGCGCGGATAGAGGTCGATCTCACTCATCTGAATCGTCGTTCCCAGGTTCACCTGATACGCGAAGCCGACCGCCGGACCGGCGATTCCGTGGAAAACGCTGCCGCGATCGCCATCGACGAGCATCGAGATGTTCCACGCGGACGACCAAAGTGGTCCATTGGAAAACGCGCCGGCATGAAATGCCCAATTGATTCGCACCGTGGCCGCCGCGCTCGTGACGCTGGTCAGCCCGGGGTAGGACACGACGCAGCGATAGACAACGCCGTTATCACCCGGCGCGATCGGCCCGATGGTATAGGTGGAATTCGTGGCCCCGACGAGGTTCGTTCCCGTCCGCTGCCACTGATACGTGATATTGGTCGAGGAGCCGTTGAGCGCTTTGGCCACAATGCTAAAGGTATTTGTCTGCCCAATATCGACTTTCGCGTCCGCGGGCTGCTGACTAATCAGCAAAGCCGGCGCGGTCGTCGTGACGGCTCCAAAAGCTTGCACCTCGCTGATTTGCAACGCGTTGTCCGGGACCGTGCTATCCAACGCCTGGATGCGGATCCATTGCCCCTGAAAGTTGTTGGCATCCGCGGCGTCCAGCGCGGCGGTCAAGACGTCTTTCGAGCCGGGATCGCTGCCCGCGTTCGAGCCGTCCGTGTGCAGATCCGCCTTCCAAACCATGGCGCCAAGCTGGCCATTGTTGTCCGTATGCACCGAGACGCGATAATTCGCGAGCCGTTCGGGATAGAGACTGTCCTGCCGCGGCCAAACGATAATCTTAGAGAGCGCGACCGGCGCCCCCATATTGATGAGGTAAGCGAAGCCAGTGGCCGGAGCCAATCCCGCGTAAATGGCGTGGTAGTGGTCGCCATCGACTAATTGCGCCGTGGTCCCCGTCCCCAGCGGGCCGGTGGCGGTCACGGCCGCGCCCGCCGCGCGATTGACCGCCGCGGCGGGAACGTTGGCGTACGCTTCCAACTCCGTCATTTGCAGAGAATAATCCGGCACCGCGTTCGTCAGCGTCTGCACCTCGAGCCAACGCCCGTTGGCCGGCGTCGGCGGAACGATGCTCACCACCTTGCCGGCGCCCGACCCGGCGTTGCTCCCGTCGGTAAACATATTCGTGCCCCACAACTCCGTTCCGATATTCCCGGTTCCGTCGTCGCTGTGGACCGAGACGCGAATATTCGTCAGCCGTTCCGGGACTTGGCCGTCCTGCCGAGGGTAAATCCGAATCTCATTCACCGCGTAATTCGTGCCGAGATCGACCGTATAGGCGAATCCAAGCGGGAGCGCGATATCACCGTGGATGACATCGGCCCGATCACCGTCGATCAATTGCGCGATATTGAATGGAGCTCCGACGTAGAGTGGTCCGTTGACGAACGCCGTGCCGTTGAGAGCCACGTTCACGTTATCGGCAAGCGCCGCGCCGCCAACGGCAAGCGCGAGACTGAAACAAAGGAAGGCGAGGATTTTTTTCATAGATACCGGGCAGTAAGGTAGCGTTTCGGGACAAGGATCAGGGTCCAAGACAAACCGGCGACACACCGCCGATCAATCGTTCTGCGCCTTGAGCTTGGCCCCCAAATACTCGCCGTCGAATCAGCCGGGCGACGCGGCCACCGCGTTCCCCGATCCAACCCGTCGGCGCTCCCCGCCAAGACCCATCGATCAATGGGCGCTCGCCGTCCAAGTTTCTTGTCCCCTCGCGCCATCGACTCGCCACACGGACGAGTCGGACGCGCGGAAACCTGCGTTGGAATGGTGTTCTAAACTTGGATTGCACCGATTTTCCTTCAGCCAAACGTCAGTGTCAACGTCATTTTCTACAGTGCTCGAACACAAGATGGCCAATGGCGGTGGTATCCGAGACACCAGAACCGGCGACCCGTGATCAAGCCAGTCCTCCGGTGACGTTTACTCCCGAGGGATGGCGCGCCTGGATTCGTCGCGCCGCTGCTACCGCGGTGGCGAGACCGCCGGATCCGGCGGGGCGTAGTTCGGTTGAGGAATGTTGCGTCGGCTTATTGCACGAGGCGGACCCGATAATAACGAGTGCCTCCGGTCTTGAGGGTCGCGTCGGTGACCGTGGCGACGGCGCTGGACGCGGTGATGTCGGGCGTAACGTCGTTCCAGGTGGCGTCAGCCAGCGAGCCTTTCCATTGCGCTCGATAGGTGTGCCCCGCCGCCGCGCGCCACTGAAGCGTCGGCTTCAGGTTGTTGAGCGTGATGCTCAATTCGTTGATCACCGGCACGGACCGAGCGTCGCTGGGACTGGAACCCAGGTCGAGTTCATCCCGGTCGAAATAACCATCGCCATCCCGGTCCACGCCGATGCGAAGTCCGCTGCCTGCCGGCGTTATCGTGTAGGTCAACTCGCGACCCGGGCCAGCCAATTGGAGCAAATCCGACGGCGCGAGGGTTTCCGAGAGCCGGTCGGATTGAAATCGAGCCGACGTCCGGTCGAAAAACCAGCCACGAGGCAGGCTCTCCTTAAAACCATGCACGACCAAATCAACCCCGTTGGTTGGCGAACTGGCCAAGCCGATCATCGTGGTGATCAACGGATCTGCGTCCGGCGCCGAAATGGTGATTTGGCGCCCCACACCCGCCGGGACCTGTTGGTTGGCCGGGCTTGGCTCCAGGGTGTTAACGCTTGCGGGCAAGGAAAGTAGAAGCGCGATGAGATTCGCCGTGTCACCATCATCCGTAATTGAAAAGCCGTCCTGGAGAAAACGGGTTAATGAATCAACGCGTCCATCGTGAAAGAAGCCGAAGCCGGCGCGCCCGTTCGGATGGCTGAAATCGGCTCCGCGTTTCTCATCCAGATTGCGAAGTTGGGAGACCTTGAAAGGCAGGTTCCTCTCGCGGGGCGAATTGACCAGATTGATATGATGCTCACCGTTCGGACCGAGCGGAATGAGGGCCCGGGGGAAAATAGTCGTATCGGTATCGGTTCCGAGACCGGTTGGCAACGTGTGACAAAAGTTGCAGGCCGATTTTATATTAAAGTTTTGAATTCCTGCGACCGCGTTGCCAGGCCCCAGCGGCGAGCCGGCGGGAAGCACGCCACGCCCCAGGGCCACTTCCCCGTCCAAGGGAACATTTGTTGAGAGCGAATTATCCAGGTTCCGTCGCCGGTTGGGCGGGAAATTGACGGTTGCTAGGAAGTCCTTGAATTCGCGCATTTCGTTGGTCGTCAGCGCGGCGACGGCCGCTTGGAGATTGGTGAAAGTGGGATTGAATTGTTCGATTCCATCCCGGTCGCCCCGCCAGTGAAATGGTTCATGGCCAATGATGTCCTGCAGGGTCTGAGTGACCATCGGACCCTTCATCGGGTGGTAGTTTTTCGCCGGGTTTGGCGGCAACGAGAAAGCTGACAGGTAGTTTCGGTTGGGAGGAGAGTCTGAGATCGCATCGCCGGCCGGATTCCCCAGGTCCCAAGCGAGCCGGTCCATTCGCGCATCGGGATGGCAACTCGCGCAGGAGACCTGTCCCAGCCCTGACGTTTTATGGGTGTCGTAAAAATGGCGCCGTCCGAGTTTGACCGCATTCGGCGTAGGATCGAAAAGGCGAATCAAGCCGTTCGTCTTGAGCGACAACGTGTCCACCAGGCTGACCGTGGCATCGAACCGATTCAGGACATACAGCTGGTGTTTGGTTGGATCGAGCGCCAGTCCCGTTGGACCCGAGCCAAGCACGATTCCCGCCTTGGGTTCAAGGCGGTTGCCGTTGGCGTCGAGCACGATCAAATTGCTTGATCCCATTCCGGTCACAAAGGCGCGCGCCCCGTCCGCGTCCCAAAGGACACCCCGCGGATCTCCCACCGAGGCGTTGCGAAGCGCCTCGGCGACCAAGTTGGTCGTATAGTCCAAGTGCGGGTTGAGGTCCTTGACGACCGTGTTGGTTCCCATCGGGTCGGCCAGCGCGACCTCGACCCGGACGAAGACGCCGTTAAGGATTGGCTCGAAGCGTACTTGGTTGATGGCGTCGGTGCCGACCACCGTCACGACACCGCTTTGCGGGTTGACAGCGAGATCCATGCAAAGATTCATCAGACCCGAAATGTAGGTGACGGCGTAGGATTGGGCGTCAATGACTGCCACGTCATGGTCGGAAAGGTCCCAACCCGGTTGCCGGCCGCTCAGCGTGGCGTTGGTTCCCGAGACGAAGTCGGACCAATCGCCCCCGTTGTCGTCGATCCAGCGCCCTCGTGCGTCTTTCTTTACGATCAATTCAGCGGGTGGCAGCGGAGTTCCGTCCGGCAGATTGGGATTCAACGGAGGATACAAGCCGGTTCCCCGGTTGGGCGGCGTATTGGTTCCGTGATAAGGCCCCGTCGGGGCCTCGGTTGCGCTCAACGGTGGTGTCACCGAAAGAAGTCCGAAGCGTGGCCCGAGGATGGTCGAAGCATTGCCCGATTCAAAGATCGCAACGTAGAGCTTGGCGCCGTCGGGACTGACCGCCATCGACCTTGGGCGATCGCCGTCGATGCTGATGACGTTCGTCTTCTGCAACGTGACCGGGTCGAAAACGAGGACGACGTTGTCGCTGCCGCAAGTGACGAAAGCCCGCCGGGGTGTGCCGGCGAAGGCGACGTCGGCCGGCATCCGCCGAGTGTCGAGCGTGGCGCGAACCCGGTGAGTCGGCACATCCACGACGCTGACGGAGTCGGATAGCTTGTTGACCACCCACGCTTCGGAGTTATTGATAAAACGGACCGAGACGGGATCCAGGCCGACCGACACGCTGACGGGTGGGGCCGGGGTATTTGGGCGGAGATCAATGAGTTCGAGACGATTATCCGGGAGGTTGCAGACCGCGAGGGTGTTGCCATCCGGGCTGAGCGCGACGGGATGGACCGGCGCGGTTTCCCAGTTAACAAAGGAGTTGGTGGAGATCGACGGCGACTCCTGGCCGACGCAATTCGCCGAGCGGAGTAGAAAAATGATTAGCGGAACGACCGTGGCAAACGAGAAAATTCCCTTCATCCGCAGAGCGTTTAGCAGAGCGATTCGTGCCAGCCAAGCCTTGAGTTTTGCGGTTTTCGACCCCGAAGTTTTACCGTTGATCCCGGGCGGACGCCGCCACACCAACTCCGTTTGGGGCCTTGCGGCGTCGCGGTCGTCCCGAGCCTCGTCGCGGTCGATGCTTTGTCAGGCCGGAGCGAGAGCGAAAGCGGAGCAAAGCCT
>CAZFVY010000079.1:26642-34543 GCA_964522665.1 uncultured Verrucomicrobiota bacterium
CCCACCGATGACTGGCAGTTACAAATTCGGCGCGTAGGCGATGAATTTGCGGTATTCGGAGAGAATCGTTTGCAGCGCGACGATGAGGGCTTGCCGCTTCTGGTACTGCGGGGCGTTCTGCAAGATTTCGAAGATGATCTCGAACGGACGCGGGCGGCTTTTGGGCGGAGCGCTGAGGACGCCGTGGTAGCCGTCAAAAATGATGCTGTCGCGGGCGGTGAAACCGTCGATCACGTTGTTACGATTCCGCGGCAGGATTGATTCGGCGGCGGCGAGCGCGGGCCGCAGGAGATGCTTGGCGAGCGTCGCGCCCCGCACGAAGCCATACAGACCGTGGCTCGTGTCGTCCGTGTGCAGGGAGATCATCCCGTGAAACGCGTGCCGCGTGATCTCCTCTTGCAGCAAGGCGACCTCCGGTTCGCGCGAATTATTCCAGAATTCGCGGTTCAGGTCTCGGCCGCGGCGGGAGACGCGCGTGTTGTCCTCAAATCCGGTCGGATTGCAAACCGGGTAAACGAAGAGGCAATACCCGGTCGCCAGTTCGGGGTTCCGCTCAAGCAAACTAAGAAACTCGACCAAGGCATAGGAGCCTTCCGGTTCGTCGCCGTGAATGCCCGCGAAAATCCCAATGCGGATCGGCTCGTCGCCGCCTTTGGGTCCGACGAACAAGTAACGCGGCAATTCGTAGTCTTGCGCGTCGTTTTGGAATCGTCCCACCGGCTTCGCGAGCAGACTCTCCGAGTTGCGAGCCAAGCGGTCGAGCGGTGCGACGAGATCGTTAACCGACCGTTTCGCGCGCAGCGATACAACCGATTGACGTTGAGCAAGTTGAATAGATGGATTCATGGGTGTCTGGTCAAGCCTCGGTTGCGCGACGAGCGATGTTTTCGCTTTTTCACGGCGCTCCCTTTCACGTGGGCGCGGGCGGCTCGTTTCGCAAATATTTTCATCGGACTATTCGCGATGCATCAGGCGATCCATCGCGTGTTGAATAGGACAATACGCGAATTGTCTATTATGTCAATAGATAATATCGCTTTATTTGCCGCAGCAGCCTTAGTCCGTCCCGTTAGCCCGCAAAACCGTCGAGGCGGTGTAAAGCGGCGCCGACGGCGGATTCTGACGCGCTTGACGCGCCAGCAAATCATCCAGGCTATCAAGTGAGCGGTTCGCGGCCGACTGATAGTTGGAAAGCGTCGGGTCCAGGTTAACGCCACCGCCGCGCGCCAACGTCGCCGGCGCGTTGCCGCGCGGCCGTTCCTGCGGTGTTTCCCGCGAACCTAACCACGCCCATACCAAGACGACCGCCAGCACGCCTTCCGCCGCCAGATACCAACGGAATCGGCGTTCCCGCGCGGGGGACGAACCATTTTGCGGCGCCGAAAGTCCGGCCTCCTCGCGCAGCGCCCGCGTCACCCGTTGATGAAACGCCGCGCTGGCCGCAAGCTCCGGCCCGCGCTCCAGCGCTGAAATATCCGCGGTAATTTTCGCGATCTCGCTCGCGTAAGCGCGACAACCGGCGCACGTTTCGAGATGCACGCGCAACGCCCGCGCCTCAACCGGCTCCAACCCGTCCACCGCGAGCAGCGCGATCGGCATTCGGTTTTTCGGACAAGGATTCATACGCCTCCAAATCTTGATCTAAACGCCTGCCGAAGCAACCCGAGCGGACCCGAGGACTCGGGCGCCCCGCCGAGCGCGCGCATCGCGCGGAGTTTCTCCAACGCGTTGAACAGCCGCGATTTCACCGTGCCGACTGAACAATCCAGCGCGGCGGCGATGCCTTCGAGCGAATGATCCACGTAAAAGCGCAGGTAAATGACTTGTTGATGTTTCGCGGGTAAGGCCTCGATACAGCGATGCACCATCGCCGCGCGTTCCTGAAGCTGGACCGCCTCGTCGGGCCGAAGCTCGAGGTCGGGCAAAGCGCCGACGTGGGCCAGAACGTCATCGCGATCAGAAGTCGCCAACGCGGAGAATGACAGCGGCCGCTTCTGACGCACCGTATTGCGGTAACGATTCAACAGAATGGCGCACAGCCAGGTAAAAAACTGACACCGCCCATTGTAGCGCCGCAAACAGCGCCACGCCTCGACCAAAGTGTCTTGCGCCAAATCCTCCGCCAGCGCCTCGTTCGCGCAGAGCGTCATTGCCTGCCGCAGCAAGCGCCCTTCGTAGGACCGGCATAGCTCCCCGAAGGCCTCGGCGTCACCGGCTTGCGCCTGGTCGAGGAGACCGCGGGTCTCTGGAGCTTCGCTCACCACGAGCATCGTTGGACTCAGGCTGAACACGCTTTCACCGTACACGAACGGGCCGGACAATTCCACTTGCGAATCGTCCGGCTCGGCGCCTCGAAAGCGGGAATCATTGAGTAGCGGCCTTCCCTGCGTTCCTGCCATTGACGTTGAACGCCGGACCATCCCGCTCGACGAAGATCATCACCTCGGGAAACCCGCGTCCGGCGTAGGCCGACTTCAGTTGAAAGCCGCGCTCGACCCCTTCAAACACGAACCGTTGCAACTCGAATGGGCCACTGCCGCAGGGATCAATCACTTTCTGCAAACCATCCGGCCCGTTCAACCGATACTCAATCGCCGCCCGCACCATCGCCAATTCCGCGAGGATCCCGAATTCGCGCGGCCGGGCCTTTTCGATGGCCGGGAAGGTTTCGGCGACCAGCGGGTTTTTGGACTGCCGCAGTTCCGCGGCGAACCGCGTAACCTGTTGTTCGTACTCCGCGACGGGCAACTCCGCGATCTTCGCCAGCCGGTCGAACAGCGGCTCCTCCTCTTCGAGTAGTCGCAGCGCGCCGGCGCTGGAACCGCCGGTCACATCATTCAATTGTCGCCAGGTCGAACTCGTCTCCTGCGCGCCGTCTGAGTCCCGCACGTCCGGGTACACTTCGTGGAGCAACGCCATGGTGGCAGCGTCCGGCGCCGGATTCGTCCGCTGCAGCTCCATGATCCGGCGCTTGAGCCAGTCGTGCGAAAGCGACTTTTCCATCGCGATCCCCGTGGACATCGTGCCGCGGGGCGGCGCCGCGTCGAAACCCGCGGCTAATTGCTTCAGCGAATCCGCGTTGAGTTGATAAAAGTTCTCCGCGATGGCGCCGCAGACAATATTCTCGCCGGCGATTTGCACGAGGATTGAAATGAGCGTGCGATCACTCGACGCGCGCCGCGCGAGCGTCAAGCCCGCGAGCAAATCTTCACAAGCGTCCGCCTGCCGTCCCTGCTGCAACGCCCACATCGCGCGCAACCGCGCGTTCTGGATCACCCCGCGAACGCGGCCGAGCTGGGGCAGCAGCGTGTACGGCCCGGCGCTTTGATCAATCCCCCAATCGCACGGCGCCGTCGCCTGGACCGCCCGACGCACCGCCTCGAATTGATTTCCGAACCGGCTCACGAGACTCCCAAACCGATCGGGCAGTCGCTGGCCGCGCCACATGTTCGTGGCCAGATAGTCCCGATCAGCCGCCGGCAAATCCGGCGCCAGTAAAAACGCCTGATAATACTGGAGCGCGGGGTTGATGTTCGTCCCGCCGTAACTCGCGAGCGCGCCGACCGCGGCGAGGGCGGCGACGGTCAAAGGCATCCAATTAAATTTCATAAAATCTTCGGGTTGTTTCGACCTTCAATCGAGGGTCCGCACGACCATTAATAACCACGACCCGCCAATTGGTTCACTAAACCTGAAAACGGAACTACGAACGCGCCAGATCGAGTGTGGCTTTGGTGCAGAAACGGTTTGGAAAAAGCGAAGCCATTCCCGGACGGGCGCGAAGCTTCATTCTCAAATCAGAGCTTGTCAGGACCTAATTCGCCAGCTCGGGCAACCTCCAAATTGCTTGACGGATCACGTTGGGTTTGAGCGAAAAGGGATAGGTCGAACGGACCGCGCCGGGGCTTGAACGGCGTGACGCAGGCGGACCAAACGGTGTAAGCTTTTGCGGCGAAAGCGCTTTCGAACCACGCCGGGAGCAGCGAAGGAAAGCGATCGCCCCGAAAAGAAGCTTTGCCCTAGGGGCCAATTCATGGCACACTACAAAAACGGCCGGCTGCGTCCGTGAGTCCACAGCCTGAAACCACGCGTGGTTGCAGCGATCCCGAACTGGCGCTTAAAGGCAACCTCAGTTCGCCGGAGATCGCCGCCAACAAGCCGTCGCTGGCCGTGATACGGTGGCCTTTTAAGTTGAAGATGTTATGAAACCGAAAATTAGAACGGGTACTACCCAGTTGGAAAAAGGCCAGCTTTGGGAGATGAAAGATGTCCATATCGAAATCGTCGAACTGGGCAAGCACCTTACGCACTACCGGTTGTTCCACAAGTCCAAGCAAAAGCGGGTGCCGATCAGTCTGGACAAGATTCAGACGGTTCAAGATTATCTGATCGCCAATCACGCGGTGCTGGCCAAGAGCGTTCAAACCAACTAAACCTCGTTCGCCGGCCGCGCCGGCTAATGCAAACCTTGATGAAGTTTCGCATTCCGTTACGGGTGATCATCACCGCGATGGGCTTGCTCCTCGGCGGCGCCGCCTGCCATCGGGTGGACGACTTTGTCGAGACCAAGACGAACGCCGAGAAGGGCGATTACCGCGCGCAATACGGTCTCGGCTTGGCCTACGAGAGTGGCGACCACGTTGAGCGGGATTTTGTCGAGGCGGCCAAATGGTATCGAAAATCGGCCGATCAGGGCTATGACCGGGCGCAGGACGCATTGGGCTGGCTCTATCGGGACGGCAAAGGCGTGCGGCAGGACGATAATGAAGCCGATCATTGGTTCCGTCTGGCCGCGAATCAGGGCCATGCCAACGCGCAAACGATTTTGGCCGTCCAGTACGCGGCAGGCCGCGGAGTTCCGCACGACTACGTGCAGGCCTATCGCTGGGCGTTTCTCGCGAACAAGCAAGGCAACATCCAAGCCGCTCGGCTCATGGAGGAATTCAAAAAGGAAATGAGCTCTTCCCAGGTCGCCGACGCGGAACATCAAGCCGGCGAGTTCGTCCCCAAGCGATCGGCTGTCCCCCCCGGAAACTAGACCGAGCTTAACGCGTACTGAATTCCGGACGCGTGAGGCTTTCCTTCCCGTCGGACGCCGTCATCTCCATGAACCGTTGGTTGACTGGCGCTCCCGTCGGTTGAACGATCTCGACAAAACCCGAAGCAGAGCGATGGAAGTTCGTGCTCTGGCGGATGCCATTGACGCCGACACCTGGCGGGAAGCTCAACTGATCTCTCCGGGCGTAGTCTCGCCTCTTCCCAATCGTTGCGCCTCGGTGGCCTCGCTCGACCGTCGGCGCCGCGCTCGCCGTTAGAAGAAAAGAATCCGGCGTGGACCTCGAAGCAACGAGTCCACGCCGTTTCGACGTGCGGAACCGTGGGAAGCTCAGGCGCCCGTCAAAATCCTTTCGCCGTTTACCTGATTCATGTTTGGCTCGTTCTTTTTGGCGCTGCGCCAGCGGGTTTTGTTTGCCGCTGGCGCAGACGCCGTGAGCGTGCTCGCAGCTTTCGCGGGCTAGTGCGCGCCGCTGGCGTAGCCCTCTTCGCCGTGTTCGGCCAAGTCCAGGCCCGCGGACTCGACGTCTTCGGTCGGACGCAGACCAACGACCGCCTTAACGATGAAGGCGATGACTACCGTGCCCACGACCGCGAGGACGATGGTGAGCACCATCGCTTTGAGTTGTTCGAGCCAGAGGCCATGGTCCACAATAATCTTGGCGAGGCCGTTCAGCGTCGCGGGATTCTTCGGGTCGGCCGTTGAGAGCGCCAGATTGGCGTTGACCGCCGGAGTCGCCAGCACGCCCGTCAGGAACGCGCCCATTGTGCCGCCAATCGCGTGCACGCCGAACGTGTCCAGCGCGTCGTCATACCCGAACCACGCCTTGACCTTGTAGCAGAAGAAGAACGGGACCAACCCGGCCGCGATGCCGATGATCACCGAGCCGGTCGCATCGACAAATCCGCAGGCCGGCGTAATCACCACCAGCCCCGCCACCGCGCCCGAGCAGAAACCCAGCACGCTGGGCTTGCCCTTGAGCAGCCACTCCGCCACCGGCCAGACGAATGAGGCCACCGCCGTCGCCAGCGTCGTCGTCATAAACGCGTTGGCCGCGATCACGTCCGCCGCCACCGCGCTGCCCGCGTTAAACCCGTACCAACCCACCCAGAGCATTCCCGTGCCAACCATGCACAAGACCATGCTGTGCGGGGCCATGTTCTCTTTCCCGAAGCCCAGCCGCTTGCCCAGGATCAGGCACAAGACGAGCGCCGACCAACCCGAGGACATGTGCACCACCGTGCCGCCGGCGAAATCAATCGCCTTGATGGTGGCCGTCGGATTAAAGACCCCGTTCATGAAGCCGGTGATCCCCCAGATCATGTGCGCCAGCGGGAAATAGACGACGAACATCCACAAGGTCACAAACAGCAGAATCGCCGAAAACTTCATGCGCTCGGCAATCGCTCCCACGATCAGCGCCGGGGTGATGATCGCAAACATCAATTGATACATCGAGTAAACGTTCTGCGAGACCCAGAACGAGTAGTCCCCGTTGGGCGCCGAATCGACCCCCTTGAGGAACATGTAGTCGGTCCCGCCGAAGAACGCGCCGCCCTTGGCGAAGACCAGGCTATAACCGGCCACCCACCAGAGGATCGTCACCAAGCCGGTGATCCCCAAGCATTGGGCCAGCACCGAGAGGACGTTTTTGCGCCGCACCAGCCCGCCGTAGAAGAGGGCCAGGCCCGGCAGGGTCATGAACAGGACCAGCGCCGAGGAGGTCATCTGCCAGGCGTTGTGGCCCGGCCCCGGCGTGCCGTCGAGCTTGGAACTCATCTTGGCGTCGCTGGCGTCCGAGCCGCGCGCGCCGTTGCCCACGTAGGCTTCCAGATCGGCCAGCCGTTGTTCCACCGTCGGGTCCAGCTTCTTGGCCGGGGCGGCCGCCGGAGCGGCCGCGGCGGGGGCGGGGGTCGCCGCCGGGGTATCGGCGGCCTGGGCGGCGGCGAAGAAACCGGCGGCCGTCAGGAACAGAGCGAGAAATAGTTTTTTCATGGTTCGATTTTGCGAATTCAAAAAGTTGGGGTCAGTCAGGTTAAACGGCGGTGTCGCCGCGTTCGCCGGTACGGATGCGCACGGCTTCCTCCACGGGCGAGACGAACACTTTGCCGTCGCCGATCTTGCCGGTCTTGGCTGATTTGATGATCTCGGCGACGGCCGCCTCGACCTGATTGTCCGGCAGCACCAACTCGATTTTCACCTTGGGCAGGAAATCAACCGTGTACTCACTGCCCCGGTAGATTTCGGTATGACCTTTTTGCCGGCCAAAACCTTTGACTTCGCTGACGGTCATCCCCGCGATGCCTATGTCTCCCAAGGCGTGCTTGACCTCCTCAAGCTTGAATGGCTTTACGATGGCTTCTATTTTTTTCATATTGTTGTCTCATTTTTTAGTTAGAGCGATGACCCGCCCTTAAGCAGGGCGGGCGCCAGAGGCGTCATTATTTTCTAATACATTTCTAACACATTGATTTCTAGAGGGGTAAAAACACAACCAAAGTCAACGCCGGCCAATTGGTCGCGATTTGGGTTGTATGAATTTGTGCAGCATGGGCGATAATATCCAGCCAAGTTCCGCTCGTTCCGGCGTCGTTAGTTGCGCGAAAAAATGCGTTCGCCATTAACTTCGTCCGCGTTTTCGGCCTGCGGTCGCCGGTCAGAGACTCAGTAAGCAACGCCGAGAGGCGGAGGCGCGTTTTTCAGGCGGAAAACGGTGAATAACTTCAGGATTGTACTATCAGAGCCAAGCGTCGCGCGGGACCGTGGATCGGCTCACGGCGGCGCCGAAAATCGAGAGGCAAGCGCGCCGCGCTGAGGCCACGTTTTGAGTGGGCGGGGGGAACTT
>CAZFVY010000080.1:0-34422 GCA_964522665.1 uncultured Verrucomicrobiota bacterium
GGGGCGGCGGCCGGCGCCACAACCCGCTTCGGGGTTGGAGCGGGACGGACCGGATACCCAAGGTTGCCCGCGGCGCGGGACAACCTTGGGCTTTGGGACGGAATCCCTCCAGGATTCTTTCACTAGATCATCTCCTAAAACCGAAGGAAGCGACCCTTGCTCAAAAAACGGGTCGACACGACTCGCACGGCAGGATTTAGATGCGTCTCCCCTGCGAAACGCGAGGGTTTTGGTTGTTCCGGACCCTCCCCACCAACCACGAACGACAGACGGCCACTCGCTCGCCGGCTCTCGGGCATTTCGTTTGACCGCCTGCCATTTGCCTGAGTAGTAGTTTCTAGCGCACCCTGGCCTTGGCCCATTCAACGAGCGTTAATTCCATGATCTGGGTGATCTTCGCCACAGGCAAGCGCGTCAACAATCAGATGATCAAGCGATTTATTCCCACGGCGCCAGCAATTTCCCTAAAGCGTGCGCTCGTCATTTCGAGGCGCTCGCCAATGGCCGCCTCAGCTTAGGCGGACGAGCATCTTGCCGATATTCTTCCCCTCGAAGAGGCCGAGGAAGGCCCCTACGGCTTGGTCAATCCCGTCCACGACCGTTTCCTTGCTCTTGAGTTTTCCGTCGCGGAAGTAGCCGCCGACTTCTTTTTCGAATTCGTCCTGTCGGTCCATCCAATCGCGGACGAGCAGCCCCTTCATCGTCAATCGTTTGGTGACCATGTTAAAAAGGTTCGACGGACCCGGGCGCGGCTTCTGGTCGTTGTAGCCGGAGATGGAGCCGCAGGCGATGATTCGCCCGTGTAGCCGCATCGCGCCCAGCGCGGCCTCGAGGGTCTCGCCGCCGACGTTGTCGAAATAAACGTCGATGCCGTCCGGCGCCACCACGTTGAGTTGTTCTCCGACCGAGCCGATCTTGTAATTGAAGACTCCATCGAAGCCGCACTCGTTGCGGAGGAAGGCGAGCTTTTCCGGCGACCCGGCCGAGCCAATCACCCGGCAGCCATACAATTTGGCCAATTGTCCCGCCACGCTTCCGACCGCGCCGGCGGCGCCCGAAATGAAGACGATCTCCCCGGGTTGAATTTCCGCGAGCTTCAACCCAAGCCACGCGGTCATTCCCGGAAATCCGAGGGCGCCGAGATAAACCGAAATTGGCTGAAGTTCCCGATTGACCCGGCGCACCGATTTCGGCGACGCGATAAAATACTCCCGCCACCCAAGATTGGAGATAACGAGGTCACCGGGCTTAAGCTCCTCGGCGCGGGACTCGACAACTTCGCCGATGGCGCCGCCTTCGAGCGTCTTGCCCAATTCGAATGGTGGCACGTACGATTTGCGGTCGCGCATGCGGCCGCGCATGTACGGATCCACCGACATGAAAAGGTTGCGCACCAACGCTTGCTGGTCGGGTAACGGTCCCAGCTCCGTCTCTTCCAGGCTAAAATTGGCTTCGGTGGGAATCCCCTCAGGGCGGGAGACCAACCGAATCTCGCGGCTGATGACTTTTGGCATAGGCTGGAAATCTGCTCAGTCCCTCGTCCGTTCTCAAGTTCAATAGGATAGATTTGGCCGGGCGGCGGACGCGGTCGGGCTTGACAGCCTTCAATCGCGGACGAAGTCGATGAAACCGCGTTCGACGTCGGTACAGACAAGTTTGACCTTCACTCGATCGCCGACGTCAAGCCCTTGGAATCCGCGCTCCAAGCGTCCTTCGGTCGGAGGCTGAAAGATGCGCACCCACGTGCCTTTTGCGGCGGCGCCGGTGACGATGGCGTCAAAGCTCGTGCCTATTCGCTCGGAGAGCAGCAGCGCCGCCGCCGATTTCCGGACCCGCCGCTCAACTTTCGAGGCCGCATCCTCCCGCTCGGTGCAGCGCTTCGCCAAGTCCTTCAATTCGTCCACGGTGTACGGCTCCGGCGCGCCCGCCAGAGCCGCCTTGAGCAGCCGTTGGGTGATCAGGTCTGGGAAACGCCGGTTCGGGGCGGTCGAATGCGTGTAGTCTCGAACGGCCAGCCCGAAGTGACCCGGTGGTTCCGCGCCGGGCAGATCGACCGCGTACTCGCCTCTTCCGATGAGCTTGACGACCGCCAGAGAGACATCGGCAAACGTTTCTGGTGAGGCTTGGCGGCGCCGCGTCAGAAAGCCTTCGAGCGCGATGGCGTCGGGCTTTTCGGGCAACTTGTCTTTCCAGCGTCCAGCCAGTTCCACGATTCTGGCCCAGCGCTCGGGCGACCGCAGAACGCGGCGTAGCGAAGGGAATTGTTTGGCCGCGAGGTAAGTTGCGGTGACCCCGTTCGCGGCGATCATGAAATCCTCGATGATCTGCTTGGCCCGATTCGGTGGGTCCAGCGTGAGATCGGAAAGGCGATCGCCGGTGAAGGCCGCCTTAGGCTCGATCGTTTCGAGACTCAATGCTCCGTGGCGCCGTCGCTGTTCCACGAGCTTTTGCGCGACGCCATCCTGGAGGCGGAGATTCGCCTCGAGGCCCAGGACCGCCCGCACTCGCAGCGGCGTCGAGCCACGTCCCGCCAGCCAGGCCGCCACGCTTGGGTACGCCAACTTCGCCTGGTTCCGCACACGCGCGCGGTAAAGCTCCGAGGCGGCGAGGGAACCGTCCGCGTTGAATACCATGTCAACCACGACCGCGATCCGGTCTTGGTCCTCATTCAACGAGGTAAGATTGGTGGACAACTCCAATGGCAGCATCGGGAAGATCGTCGCCGGGGTGTAAACCGACGTCGTGTTCCGGGCGGCATGATCGTCGAGCGCCGAGCTTTTTCGCACGAGCGCGTCAACGTCCGCCACGGCCACGAGAATCCTCACCTGCCCGTCGGCGAGCGTCTCGGCGGCCGTCAACTGGTCGAGGTCGCGGGAATCATCGTTGTCGATCGAGGCCCAGAGCCGGTCACGCAGGTCCCGCGCGTCGTTCGGCGCGCTGGCGGCGGCGCGGAGGCCCGCCACCTCTTTCAACGCCGCCGCCGGAAAGTCCGGCTCCAAGTCGCGGTCCAGCATCGCTTGCCGCGCGATCTCGGCCAGCGTGTTCCGGTCAGAATTCTTTGGCGTGGGCGAGGTCATTTTTCGGAGACCGCGTCCAGTATTCCCGTATCTTTGACCAGCGTCCAGTCGCCATCCGGGTTAAACGCCCGCAAGGCCCCGGCGATTCGAGCCGTTTTCTCGCCCAGGTTCCTTTGAAAGATCTGGCCGTCCTGATTGACGATGAACGTCATGATGCCCGACTGATCCCAAACCTCGGGATAAGCGACGAGCGCGAAGCCCTTGGTCATCGCGCTCCCGGTAAGATAGTCCATCCGGCCACCGGACGCCGCTCTGCCTTGTCGGGTCAAGATCCGGAAATAATAGCCATGAAATGGCTTCGGCCCCGGACCGCTTTTTCGGCCGTAACCCTCGGCGTGAGCTTCCGCCACCAGAGGGCCAAACGGACTCGGCGGCTCATTCGGTCCGACTTCCCAATAAAGCCCGTCCTTCTTTCCTGGCGTACTTTTGAATTTCTGCGCGAAGGTCGGCTCGTTGCCGCCGTCAAAGTGGGCGCTGGCGTATTGGCGCTCCGCCGTCACAAACGCGCGGCAAACGCCGATGGCATGGAGCTCATCTTTGCCGATGTGCCGATAAATGATCTCCGCCTTGCCCGCCGCGGTGTCGAACCGCCACTGACCGTCCACTTTTACCAGGGGAATTGGCATGGGCCAGTTGTTCGTTCCGATCTCAAAGGTCACCCGGTCCTCCCCCTCTTTCAACGGCACGAAACCTTGCGCCAAAACCGTGGCGAACCGTTGCGCGTTGTTCGCGTCCTGCACGTCGTCACCGGTCGCCAGTTCGTCGTATTGCGGGCCGAAGATCTCGCGCAAGGCCGCTTTATCCTTGCCCTCGGCGGCCGCCTGCAGCGCGCGCATCGCCTCGTCGGGCGACGCGAACGACCGGCTGGCTCCGCCCGAAGTGGTCGCGGTTTTCGCTTCCGCCGCCGAAAGCGCGCGCGCGGAAATCGAGAGAACGCCCGCGCAAACCGCGATGGCCACGAGACGGGCGCCTAGTTTTGAATGGGTTAGAAATATCATAAGTTCTGCAAATTGGTTGCGCTTCAATGAGTCCGCTGGATCAATGTCTTTCCTCGCGCCCGTGGGCAGGGTGCGCCACCGCGTGACTTTCGGCGCCGCGACGACTGTACTCGTGAACGTCGTGTCCTCGTTCGTAGCCACCGCCGAAGAGATAGAGATCCGGTCCCGGCGCCACCACGACCGCGCCGCCGTAACCTCCACCCACATATCCGACGCATCCGGTCAGCCCCGCCGCCACCAAGACGCCGAATCCAATCCGGAGCTGGTCCGTCAACTTGTTCGCCTGTTTCATAGAGATACTTTCATCCTGGAGGGGATAGACCGACGCGTTGGGTCGAGTAAAGCCAATCGCCCGGCGCCGATTGACCAGCGCGCCAATCGCGGTCCGCGCCACTCTCGGCCCAGGGCCGTTGACGAGCCACCGGCCGTCAATTCGTTGGAGCGTTTTATCCTCACCCCGAAGAAACTAACCGATGCCTCGTCTGCCTCGCTATGGGGTGTATAACGCATTTGGAGAGTCGAGCCCAAACCGCCTTCTCAATGAAACGCGATCCGGGAATCCCCGTGGGGCATACGCCCACCTAGCAAAGACGACGCAAGGAGTCTAGGCTGCTCGCGGAATGAACTCCGTCTCGCGAAACTGGGGACCAATCCGGTCCACGGAATCACGGGGGTGGCCGGCGCGGTTAGGAATATGACCGGCGTACGCCTAGCGGGACAAAACTGAATCGGTCGCTCTCGACCAACTGTCGCGGAAGGGCGACAACCGAAGCCGAACCCGGCACAGTGAAAGGATAATCTTATGTTGTACACTATCGCGGTCGTCTTGCTCGTGCTCTGGCTCCTGGGCATGGTGAGCAGCTATACCATCGGTGGATTCATCCACATTTTGCTCGTGGTCGCCGTCGTCATGATCCTTGTCAACCTGATTACCGGGCGCCGCGGCCTCTGACTCAACCCGACCGTCTGAACTTACCCACGACTAACTTACACTCTACTAATATCTCTATGAACAACCTCGTCTCCCTCGCGCTGCTCGTTGGCGGCGTGGCGCTGATCATCGTCGGCGTCAACGCCACCAATTCCTTCAGTTCCGACGTCTCCCGCTTTTTTACCGGGTCGCCGACCAACAAGGCCGTGTGGATGTTGATCGCCGGCTGCGTCTGCGCCGTCGTCGGTTTGGCCGGCATGGCGCGCGGATCAAAATCGGGCTAACAGCCCGTCAAACACCCGTGAATAGCGCTGGTTCGCCAGGAGCGGCCCGCCGCTGAGGCGCGGACACTTTGGCGCCGTCACCGCGTCGCGCCAGTCACTAGTCACTGAATCAATACCTTTATGAAAACACTCTTTACTTCCGAAGCCGTCTCAAAAGGCGGACGATCCGGGACCGTTGCCTCACCTGACGGGCTGCTAAATGTCACCCTCGGCAATCCGTTGGAAAAAGGCGCCGAAAAGCGCGGTCCCAATCCCGAGCTGCTGTTCGCGGGAGCCTATTCGGCCTGCTATCATGGCGCGGTCGGCGCGGCGGCCAAGAAACTAAACGTTCCGGTCACCGACTCGACCGTCCGAGCGTTGGTCAGCCTGATCGAGGATGAGCACGGCGGTTACGGCCTGGGCGTCGAACTGCACGCCAAGCTCCCAGGCGTCGATCCCGCCCTGGCTCAGCGAGTCATGGAGGAAGCGCACCACACGTGCCCCTACTCCAAAGCCCTTCGCGGCGCCGCCTTGGTCAAATTAGTCGTCGATTAGGCGCCCGAGCCAACGGGCGCGCGCCCCGGATCACCTACTCCCCGACCTCGGGAAACACTTTGCCATCAAATTCGTCGGCAAATTACAGACTGTTAAACCAAAAACATATAACTATGACCAAAATCGAAATTAAGGGCGACTGGAACATTGCCAAGGGTAAGTTGAAACAACGGTGGGCAAAACTTACCGACAACGACTTGACCTACGTTGAAGGCAAGGAATTGGAACTGGTTGGCCGGATTCAAAAGGCCACCGGTGAGACCCAGGAAGCCATCGAAAAGGCGATCCACGAGTCGTGCTCTTCCTGCTACAATAACTAAGCGCGAGCAGGAGGCTTGGCTACGTTGGCGTCGCATTCGCGGCGCCAACGCAGGTTTGCTCTTGGCGAACACCCTCTGGTTTGACCGCTCGTCGCTGACCGGCGCACGCGTACGATCGAGGGTCTCGCGTGTTTTTTTCCATGCTCAGCGCCGTCGGCGCGCGCCTCAGAACCGGAACGTAACCGCCATGTGAATCCGGTAATCCGGAACCACCTGGACGCCCGTGCCGAAAATGCTCACCGGCACATCGACCCCGGCTTGCGCGCTCAGGCTGCCGCCCCAGGTGAAATTGACCTGCGGGCCGAGGTAAACGATCGTCTCCGCGGAATCAGGATCAGCCACGCCATAAAACGTGTCCTTGCCTTTGTACTCCCCCGAGACGACCGCCTGGAGCGCCAGCGTGTAGGTGTGGCCTAGCGCGAGAAAGTATCCCGGCCCGCCCGACCAGGTAAGGTCATTGGCGTATTGATGGCCAAAATCACCTTCGGAACGAATCGAGTATTGCGTGTTCGCGGTCAGAAACAGCTTCGTCCATCGGGCGAAAATCCCGGTCCCGACCACGCCGTCGAACGACCCGGATCCGAGCGCCAGGTCATGGCCGCCAATGCCCGCGGAGAAATCGTCACCACCCAGACGCGCCGAGTCGCCCGTCGGGAACTTGACCCCGCCCAGCGCCGTCCAGGTAAACGTGAACGCTTCCCCCATTTTCTGGTAAACGCGGTAATTCGCGACCAGCGAAAGGTCGCCCACGCCATTCTCGGAGCCGTGGGCGTCGCTCGACCCAAACGAACGATAGATAATCGGCAGATTCAACTGCAGGCTCAGCCGGTCGCTGAACGTGTAACCGGCGAAGACCTGCGCGACCGAACTATTGATGTACTCGCCGTCATTGGCGATTTTGTGCCCGTCCTCTTGCAGGGTTCCGAAACGAGTGTATTGCTCGGCCAGGCCGGCGTAGAAACCCCGTCCAGCGGCGCCGCTGGCCTCCGAAACGGAATAGACCGCGCACAAATCACACCCCATGGTCGGCAACGCGACGATGCCCGCCAAAACTGACAAACTTAATGCTTGCATAACCAACTCCAGGGAGCGAGCCAGCCGACCGGCCAGTCTCGCATTAACATAGAAACCAACGCTGCCTTTTGCGCGCGCGCGCAACACAGACTTGACTGCAGGAATAGCGACTAACCGAGGAGAGGCCGTGGGGGTGGAGTTGGCGGGGCTTCGGCGCGCGGCCGCGGGGCGGTCGAGAGCGCGAATTGACCGGCGACACGGGCCGGCCGGATCAGGATGGCCGGCGGCGCGTCGAGGAAGAAATCAAGCTTGGTATCCACCCGCGGCGAGTCTGGTCGCTTCTCGGATTTTTTGGACTCCGCGACCATTTTGCAAACTGGGCAGGGATGTTGTCCGTCAAAAGTCATCGCGAACGCCTCGCGCAACGTGGTGGTTTGAGCGTAGCTGAACACCATCCCAAGCCAGGCGAACGATTGCAGAAAAAACCATTGGCCGCCGGTCACACAGACCAACATCGCCACCAACAGGCCTTTGCCGAATCGACGCCGCACGCCGAAGGATTAAGCCAAACGCCGTCGCGTTGCAAACAACAAAAGGCGAACCAAAACAGGCTTGGGCGCAGATCGTCGAGCAGTCTGCCGGCGACTTGACCGCGCCCTTCCAATAGCGGTGTCGCGCTTCGCTTGCCACCGCACTCGACAGGGTCGCGAAATTGAGCGTCACGACGGCGCTTTGGAGCGCGGTGGCAAGCGTAGCGCGACACCGCTGTAGGCGCCGAAGCCGCTGTCAACCGTCCGAACTGGAGCAGACGTCCTGCCCGGCGAAAGCGTCGTCGCCGCTCCGCTCTGCCGACGCACTCCAGACGACGCGGCAACTCGCGTCCGAGCGCCCCTTGGAGATGGCGCTCCCGATTCGGAATCGGGAGCGACACCGCCTTGGTCGTGGCGGTCGGCAAATTCAAGTGGCGGGTCTCACTTAGGCAAGGTCCGCTCACTCGGTCAGAACGAACAACGGTCACGATGTGATTCACTGCCGCGGGCAATCATTTGGGCGGACCGGGCGTTCGCGGGGCGCTCGCGCAGAAAGGCGCGAGCGTGACGCCGCAGCGCGGCATCCCTACCGCCTCCGACGAAATTGCTTCTCGCCCGTTAGGGTTAGCCGCCACTCGAAACCCCGCTCGCGGCCTCTCTCGATCAGCCCGGGCGGCGCCACCAGAGCATCAACTCGAGGCCCGTGCGATTCGGGTAGGAACGAGGCGTCCATTCTTCCCGCAATTCCAGGCTGGGCGAGAAGCGCGCCAAAACCTCTTCGCGAGTCGTGCCGAACGGCGGGCCGTCCTGGTCAGGGATCAGGTAGTGAACAGCCAAGAAGTCGCCGCCCGGTTTAAGCCAACGCAGCACGGCGTCGTGATACTCGCCCCTTTGCGTCGGCTCGATCGCGCAGTAAAGCGTGTGCTCGAACAACCAGTCAAACGGCCGCGGCGGCTTGTCGCGCAGGAAGTCGCCGAGCTGGGCGCTCGCGCGCAGGCCGGCCACCCGTTCGCCGGTCAATTGCACGGCGCTGGGAGCCAGGTCCATTCCCACCGCGTCAAAACCGGCTAGCGCCCAAGCCCGCACGTCGTGGCCCATGCCGCAACCGGGGATCAGGACCGAACCCCGTGGCGCTTCCGGGTGCGCCGCCAGAAAATCGACCAGCCCGGGCGATGCCTCGCCCTTGTCCCACGGTGTATCGCGGGACTGGTATCGCGTCTCCCATTCGGCTGGCGTCATAGATGATTCATCGCTCGACTACCGCAAAGCGGCGCGCGGTGGATCGGCTCGGCACGGCGCCTCGGCTCGGTTAGCGTTAAGTTGGGTTAGTTCTCAAAAAAAGGAAACAAGCGTCCCAACTCCTTTTTGTCCGGCCGGCGGCCGTACTCGCAAATCTCGAAGGCTTCCGCGTGTTTGACTTTGGCGGCAGCCTCGGGGCCGTACCAACTTTCAAGCGTCCCGCGAAATCGGTTCGCGAAGCTCATATACCGGCCGGCGAAGCCAGCTCGCACTTGGCGGCGACGTTCCTCTTGTTTGGCAGGATCGCTCGGGAGCAAGTCGGCCGAGCCGTTGGCGCCGCCCTCGTAGAATTGCGATACAATCGCGTCGAGCGCGTCCAACCGTTTCTCGATCACGCCGTCGATGGACACGGCGACGTCCGGCTGGAACGGATTCGGTTTCTTGAACGAGTCGGGGTAATACATGAAGACCGGGTTGTTGCGCAGGTACGGCACGTCCGGGCAAAAAAACGGCACGGTCACCATGTAGGCGGCGTCCTGCACCAAGATGCCCGTATAACGGTGGTCGGGATGATAATCGTTCGGACGCGGACTCAGCACCAGATCCGCCTTCCACTCGCGGATAAGGCGCGTGATGGTGCGGCGATTCTCCAGGGAAGGCTCGAGTTCGCCATCGTGGATATCGAGCACTACCGTCGTGACGCCCAGCATCTGGTCGGCGCGTTCGACCTCTTCCTTCCGCCGCCGCGCCAGAGGACCGCCGGCGTCACGCCAATGCCCGATGTCCCCATTCGTCACCGAGACGAATTTGACATGGTGGCCTTTGCTGGCCCACATCGCTCCCACGCCGCCGGCCTGCAACTCACAATCGTCCGGGTGCGCGCCAAAGCAGATTACCCGGAGCTTGCCGTCGTCAGGCGGGGCGTTCTGAGCCCACGACGTCAAAGCCAAGCCGACTGTGAGAGCCACCGTGACCGATTTCCACCAACGTGTTGCGCGATGTTCCATAAAAATGTCGTTTGTAATCATCGTTTTCCGGGGTTTTGTGACCGAAGATTAATGGCGCGCCGCCCGAAAGGCGAGATAATCATTGCCCCGTACACGCCCGGAATCCCAGCTCGCGTCAGGGAGCATTATGCCGCCGTCTTTGCGACTTAAGGTTCCACCGGCACGGTCTCATTTGCGTCCACTCGGTATCCCCAGCGTCGGACGTACGCCGGCCCCGGGAGGAACTCGTCGTGCTGCCGGGTGAGTTTGGCCCGCAGCGTTTTGTCCAGGCGCGCCTGCAACGTCGCGGCCTCGGGCTTGCCCACGAGATTGACGCGTTGGAACGGGTCGGCCTCGTTGTCGTAGAGCAGCCACGGCCCGTTGAGGTCACGCGCATAGGTGTAGCGAGCCGACCGCACCGCGCGGTATTCTCGCCCACCGCGCTGCCGCGTAAACTCGCCAAACGGCGAAACGCATCGCAACACGGTCGCGCCGCCGGCCGGATCGGCGCCGCCGCGCATCGCGCCGGTGAAGTCCAGCCCTTCGACCGATTTCGGAATCTTGACGCCGACCAATCGCAGCAAGGTCGGCATGACATCTTCGGTGTTGATGGCCGCGGAGAGGCGTTGCGGTTTGACGCCGAGAGTTGACGGCAAGCGGAACAGCATCGGTACGCGCGCCGATTCCTCCCACGGACGCTGCTTGCGCTGTTGCTCCTGGGACCAGAGCATGTCGCCGTGATCCGAAGTGAAGACGACGATGGTGTTCGTCGCCAACCCGGTCTCGTCCAGGGTGCGGAGAAGCTCGCCAAAACAATCGTCGAGCGCGGCGCCGTGCGCGTAGTAGCCGGCCAATTCACGGCGGGCCTGCGCCTGCGCCAACGCTGGCACGTTGGGACGAAGCTGGAGGCGGTCCGGCGGGAAAAGCGCGCGGTATTTCGCCGGCGCGGTTTCGTAGGGATTATGCGGCGGCCCCCAGGCCAGCCAAAGTAAAAACGGCCTCTCGGACCGACCGCGCGTCCGCAGATATTCCTGCGCGTCCTTGGTCTGGGCGATCGCGTCGTAGCCGTCCCAGATCAGTTTCTCCGGTCCATCGGCGTAGTAGGCCGACTGGTTGTAGTCGTGCGTGCACTCCAAGACCTTCCAATAGTCAAAGCCCTGGCGGCGTTCCCGCGGAATAAACGCCGACCGGCTCCCGTGTCCGTCCACGTGCCACTTGCCGATGCAACCGGTGTCGTAACCGGCCCCGCGCAAAACCTTTGCCAGAGTAACCGCATTGGGGTCCAGCGGCACGTCATTGAGAAAGACGCCGTGCGTTTGCGGCCGCTGTCCGGTGAGGAGTGACGCGCGGGTCGGTGAGCAGACGGGCGTGCCGGAAACCGCTTGGGTAAAATTCACGCACTCGCGTTCGAAGCGATCGAAGTTGGGCGTCCGCGCGTTGGGATCGCCCGCGAACCCAAACGCCTGCGCCCGCCACTGGTCGGCGATGACGAACAGAATGTTCGGCTTGGCCCGCTCACCGGCGCTCGCCACTCCGGCGAAAATCGGGCCGAAAAGAAGAATCAAAATCACCGACCGCATAAGTCCTTTTCGCGGACTCTCGGGCGCACGGCAAGCTAATCCGCCGGCGGATCCATGCTAAACTTTCAGCCGCCAAGAATGGTCGGGTCATTAGCGCCTCCCGGCGTTTCGGTTGGATGCTCCCCAACCATCAAACGAGCATGGCAAAGTCCGTCGCCAGGCTGCCAGCGCCGATTACTCTTGGCTGGTTGCCACCGGAAAGAACAAAGGTCCCGGCCCATTGGTTTGCCGGCCGAATTCGAGCAGAAACGACTGAATCTTCGCGGAGAGGAGAAAATCGGACAACGCGCGCGCCCCGGCGTAGTTGGCGCGCGGGACTCTCTGGGGGTTCGCCTCCATCACGATAAACGGCCGCCGCATGACCGGATCGCCCTTGACCAGTATCTCCATGCCTTCCGCGTACATCTTGCCCATCTGCGCGGGGATGTAGCCGACCACGACGTAGGCGTTGTTCGAGCGGGCGAATTGCAGAATATTCCACTTTGAAACCGTCTCGTCCTTGATGACCCAATCGCCTTTCGGCTCGATCTCAGCGAGCCGCCATAATGTGTGCGTCAACTCACGGCTGCCGATGCCTTGGAAATCGACGAACCGGGCCTTGGCCGCGGCGATTTTACGCAGGGCGGCCGCTCCATTTGTCATCCCGCGCACTCGAGCCGGGTCGTTTGGCGGGCCGACGATGCAGAGTTCGTTGCGCGTCCAGGGGCGCATGTTCACGCCGAAGCCGTCGGCCACGAGGTCGGTGGTAATATCACCCGAGTGCATCGTGAGCAGATCGACTTTTCCCGCGCGCATCGCTTCGTCGAGGACGGGCCGCGGGCCGGTGGCCACCACGTTGACCTGATAGCCGGACTCGGCCTCAAACTGTTTCGCGATTTGCGGCCAAAGTCCGGTCATCGTCATCCCGCCAATGATCGCGCAGCGGACGACGTGAGCGTCCGCGGCGGGCGGGGTTTGCCGTCCGCAGGACGCCGCCAACAGCAGCAGGCAGGTTACGAACCGGAAGCCGTTTGGCCGCTTCGCTGACGGTCTCCATTCAACGTTCATCATTCAAAGGTCCGGCATTGTTGACGAGACAGGGCAGCGTTGGCGCTCCAATCAGGCCCGGTCGTCAATAGTTTGGGGCCGTGGCATCGCTGTCGGTTCCGGTTAACCAATGCACCTCGGCCAAGCCCGGGTCGCCGACTCCGCAACCCACCTGAGTACCCAGAAACCCCTGCACTTGGCCGGCCAGGAACAGAATATTCAGCCGCGACGCGTGTCGCGCGACCGCGCTGTAGGGCCGCGTGGACGGAAACGTTGACGCGTACGGGCCAGGCGCCTCGGCCATGGCAACCACGCGGACGGCCTGCGCGACGGCGCCGAGCTTGGTCGCCTGTGGCAAATTCCAGGGTGAGAGATTCATGTTCATGCCGTAGGGCAAAAAATAGCTTCCGCCGGGGTCTTTGGCCGACGGGCAGATGAACACCGAAGTGGCGCCCGCGGCCGCGGCCGTATGGTTCGTCGCCATCAGTTGAAACGTGGGCAAGCCAAAATAGGGCGGCAGCGCGTTGAACCAATCTTCTGGCCGGTCAATCTCAACCAACGGTTGCATCCCTTGTCCGCGGCGCGGCAGGTAGTCGTCGTTGTCCGCCGCGTACATTTGGAACGCCAGTCCCCATTGGCGCAGATTGCCCACGCACTGCGCCGAGCGCGCCTTGCTCTTGGCCCGCGCCAACGCCGGCAGCAGCAACCCGGCGAGAAGGGCGATGATCGCGATGACCACCAAGAGCTCGACCAGGGTAAATCCAAGCATCGCCGAATTGCGGGCGCTTTTGCCCACAGCCCGGCCCGATCTCTCAGACTTTTGGCGCGCCTGACCGAACCGCGGCCCGTCGTGGGCGGCGCGCGGCGCCCGAGCGCCATGACGCTCACAAAGCGTCCCGGGGCCAATGAGTCGGCGTGGTGGTCGCCCTTTCACGCGCAAAGATTAGCGCTTCGTTATACTCAGTCAAATACATCGATCCGGGCGAACGTTAATGGCCTGGAGTTGAATCGACTGGCGACATGACGGCTTGGCGCCCTAGAAACCTTCATCCGCCACGGATAACTCGGCGTGGTTGCCCGTTACGGATAGAGGTTCAACTCGACCCAGAGGCGGCGGGCCTCCAATTGGCGGCGTTGATTCAATTGGAGGCGGTTCTCGGTCGCGCGCCCGACGGCAGTTTTGCCTTTAATCTGAGTTTTACCGGAGACGCGGAAATGCTCGGTCCATCTGTCTTTTCGCGGGTGGAAAAGGCGTTCGTCCTGGCCGGTTTTAAGGTCGATTCCCGTCAGATGATCCGACTTCGCGCGGTTGCAAGGCATGCAGGCGAGCGCGTAATTGGCTGGAGTGTCGTCGCCGCCGCGCGCGCGTGGCTGGATATGCTCAATGTGAAACGCGTAACCCGCGATCTCTTCCGGGGCACGGCAGTATTCGCAACGGAAGTTAGCCCGCTCGCGGACTTCAGCTTTTTCGTGATCGGTAGCCATGAGTCACGGCTGAAAATCTGGCTACGTTTTGGTGGCCGACGCGGCGGCGCGCGGTTTTAAGGCGGCATTCTTCGAGGAATCGGCGCGCTTGACGGCCTGGTTCGGGCGCGCTCGAACCGAGGCGGCCACCGGGCGCGGATTACGCGCGGGATTCAGGGCGCGGCGCTGGGCCACCAGCATTCTCGCGTTCGCCATGGTGAGTTCGTGCGCCTTTGCCGATAAAGCGTCCAACTCGCGGGTTTCCGCGGCGCTCAGTTTTTCCTCGGTATGTTTGGACATCAAGTCGTCCAAACGCTTTTGCTCGATGCCGCTGAGTTTTTGGAAGGCCGGCTTGGGCGGTTCAAACGTGATCACGTCCTCGATGCCGACCGCGCAGGTTTGGCAGATGGCGCCGACGATCCGCGCGTCGATCCGCTGGAGCGGCGCCGGACTCGTGAGCCGGTAAAGGCTCTTGGGATTGACGTTGACGCCCAGCGACTTCAGTTTCTTTCGCAGTTCGGAAATCTTCAAATGGCACTTCGCCAGTATCTGAGGCAAGTGCGAGTAGGCAAGTGGCAGACTATTACTCATGCGGATAGCCTACCAGATACACGGTAAAATGGAAAGGAAAACAGAATGAGAGCGGACGAATCATTTAGCCGTCATGGAAACAAGGCGGGGGCCAGCCATTGCACTGCCTTCGGATCGACCTGGCATCTCTGCGCTTAGCCGGCGGGATGGGCCGGCGCGAGCGGGAAAATCGCGCGGAGCCGACGAATCCCTTCGGGATTTCGCCCCGAAGCCCAACGTTGTCCGCGCCGTGGCGGACTACGTTGGGATTGGCGAATCCAAGTGTTCCAACCCCAAGCGGGTTTGCGCCGGATTTGCCGCGGCTGAGTTGTCCCGGCGCCGTGCCGCCAAAAAAGATCCAGACTCAACCCCGGCAGGGTTGAAAATCGTGTCGTCGCACTTACCCAACGTAGGCTGCCAAGGGGCGGCCAACGTTGGGCTTTAGGCCAGAATCCCGCTGGGATTCTCAGATTCGCAGACGCGCGGTGGTATCCGCTGACCCCGCCATTCCCACACAAGAAATGACGCCGCGAAACGGTATTGTCCCCCCGGGACCGACAGGGTAAAGTTCCACCATGAGTGGCATTGCGGAGATTATATTCGAAGTTCGCGAGGACGAAACTGATGGCGGTTTCAACGCCCGCGCGCTCGGTTTTGACATCTTCACCCAAGGCGACACGTTGGAGGAATTGCGGACGATGGTCAAAGACGCCGTCGCGTGCCATTTTGACAGCGAAGCCGAACGGCCGAAGATCATCCGCCTACATTTCGTGCGCGATGAAATCCTGACTCCGTGAAGCTCCCCCGCGACTGCGATGGCGCCGACTTAGTCCGCGCATTGCGGAAATTCGATTACCTCGTTGCCCGCCAGGACGGCTCCCACATCCGGATGGTTACACAGGCGCATGGCGAGCATCACGTGACGATTCCAAATCACTGGCCGATCAAGGTCGGCACATTGCACGACATTCTCAAAAGCGTGGCCGAACACCACGACTTGACGATTGACCGGCTATTGGCTGAGTTGGAGTGGTAAACGCGAACCAGCGAATGTTCGAGCCGCTACGGTGAAAACCGGTGTGGCGGTAACAAAATCGAACCCGGTCTACAGGAGGCGTCCGTGCCGGCCTCTCCCGCTTACGGAAGCTTGATTACCGAAAACTCGTGCGGGTAAGTCTCGCGTCCGACGTGCCCCGGGTTCAAGACCGGCCCGAAGTAGCGAGCGTCGAGGCGTTTCAAGATCAGGAGAAATGACTGCTCTTTTTCCGGCTCAAACGGGATCCGCCGTGGAAACGGTATCCGTCCCTCGGGGCCTTCATGGGCGACGTCGTCAAAATATTGAAGCGCCACCTTCGTCTGGCCTTTTTTGCCGTGAATGACCCGGTCCACGGCGAATTCCGTCCGATACCCCACCAAAATGGCGGGAGGCCCGGAATTGGTCGATATTACCTCGTCAAATTGTTGCTTCGGCGACGCCGGCTTGGCCACGGCGATCAGATCGATTTGATCCATGGGAACGATACCGCCCAACCCGGGGTCGGTTGGGCCGTTGATGGGCGCAAGGCGCCCGTCCGCTTCGCGGGTGAGGAATAACAGAGAGGACTTTGCTTCACGCGGGTCGAACGAAACCAAATGCGGTTGTCCGACCGGCGAACTCGCCGCCGCCGGGCCAAGCTGCCGATAGTGATGCAAGACGAATTGGCTGGGCGTCGCATGGCTGCCCTTGACCACGGTTTGCACCGAGAAAGTCGTCTCCACGCCGACCGCCTCGACGGGGACGCCCAAGCCGGGGAGCGTCATCCGCTCGGCGGTGTCGTTCGTCGAAGTCGGGCGAGCGATGACCACGAAGTCCGCCCGATCATACATTTGCTGGTACGTCGGGAAACTGACGTACCGCGCGTCGCCCACGAGCGTGAGCGCAAAGAGCGCAAACAGGCCAACAGTTGTCTTCATCCTAAGCTCCAGTATCGCACGACGCCGCCGGTTTTCAAATGGGCCCAATTCGGCGGGAACTCTGTGGTCAACCGGAAAAGCTCAACGGGCTTTCGCCCTGAACCCCAACGTTGTCCGCGCCTTAGCGAGCTTCCTCGGGTGTGGCGGTTAAGGCGGGGCTCCAACAACGATTTGCGAACTTGAAAAGGCGAGGTCGTAATTCCTTTCGATTCCAAGTGAGATTTGCCGGGGAACGCGGTCTAATCACCGGAAGCGAATATAATTTACGCTCTACGCTCATGGGAAAATGTGTTTGCCAGCATTGTTCGCAGTCGATCGAGTTTCCGGACCAATTGGCCGGGCAGGAGGTCGCTTGTCCGGTCTGCGCGAAGCCGACGCGGCTGCCGCGCTCGGGGCCGCCGATGATCAAAATCCCCGCGCCGCCGCCGCGGCCGGGCACGAGCCCGGAGCCGGTGGGAACCGGCGTCTCGGCGGTGGTCAAGCGGATGATCGACAACATCGAAACGGTCGTCGTCGGGAAGCGCGACAAAATCCTGCTGGCGATGGTGACTTACTTTTCGGAGGGTCATCTCCTGCTGGAGGACGTCCCCGGCGTCGCCAAGACGATGCTGGCGCGGGCAATCGCGCAAAGCGTCGGCGGGAGTTTCAAGCGGTTGCAATGCACGCCGGATTTGTTGCCGAATGACATCACCGGGGCCTCGATCTTCAATCCGAAAACGACCGAATTCGAGTTCCGCCCGGGACCGGTGTTCGCGCAAATCGTGTTGGCGGACGAGATCAACCGGACGACGCCGCGCACGCAATCGGCGTTGCTCGAGGCGATGTCCGAGCGGCAGGTGACGGTCGATGGGGTGAATTATCCGCTGGAGCCGCCCTTCCTGATTATCGCGACGCAGAATCCGATCGATCATGAGGGGACGTTTCCGCTGCCCGAAGCGCAATTGGATCGGTTCATGACGCGGTTGAGCCTCGGATATCCGAGCGCCGAAGAGGAGACGCGGATGCTGGAGCGGCTGCAGGGCGAACATCCCATCGAGCGGTTGCAACCGGTGGTCTCGACCGATGACGTGCTGGCCTGCCAGAAGGCGGTGCGCGCGACGCGGGTCGATCCGAAGGTGCGCGATTACGTCATCAAGATCGTCCGCGCGACGCGTCAGCACGACGCGATCAGCCTCGGCGCCAGCCCGCGGGCGTCGCTGGCGATCGTGCGGGCCGCGCAGGCGCTCGCGGCGATTCAAGGGTACGATTTCGTGCTGCCGGACCATGTGAAAGAGGTGGCGCCCGCGGTGTTGTCGCACCGGTTGATCGTCCGCCCTGAAAGCCGGCTACGGAAGGTGACGGCCGCGAGCGTCGTGGACGCGATTACGAATCAGACGCCGGTGCCGACGTTGCCGGGAGCGTATTGAAGGCCGCGGGTTAGCCTATGAAATGGTGGCTTGGCGCCGTGATTCTGCTGGTGGCCGGGATGGCGCTCCAGTTGGGCCTGCTCGTGTACGCGATGTATGTCCTGCTGGGCGTGTTGGTGATCAGCCGGTTTCTCACCGCGCAATGGATCGACCATCTTTCGGCGACGCGCGAATGCAGCGGGCGCGTGCTCGAGATCGGCGACAAGGTCAACGCCACCGTCACCATCGAGAATCACGGCCGATTCACGCTGCCGTGGTTGCTGCTTGAAGACGCCGTGCCGGAGGAGTTCGAGCCGCCGCCGCGCCTGCGCTTCAAGGGGCCGAGAATGGCGGTCACGCGGTTGGCGGCGCACGGCGAAAAGGAGATCAAATATGAAGCCGAGTGTCAGACGCGCGGTTATTTTCAATTTGGCCCGCTGCTGGCGGAGACGGGAGATTTGTTCGGCCTGCACCGTCGCTATCGGGTCATGACCGAGCCGCACTTTGTCACGGTCCTGCCGAAGATCGTGCCGCTCGAGGGTTACGATTTAGCGTCGCGTCGGCCGGTGGGCGAGGTGCGGATCACGCATCGGTTGTTCGAGGACCCGACGCGCACGGCCGGCGCGCGGCTCTATCAGAACGGCGATTCGATTCATCGCATCCATTGGCGCGCGACCGCGCGGACGGGGCAACTGCACAGCAAGAATTTCGAGCCCTCCTGCATGGCGGGCGTGACGCTGCTGCTCGATTTTCACGAGGCGAACTATCCGGGACGTGGACGACGGTATCGGTCGGAGCTGGCCGTCACGACCGCCGCGTCCCTGGCCAACACCTTGGCCAAGCTGCGCCAACCGCTCGGCCTGGTCACGAATGGCCGCGACGCCGCCGACCGGATTCGCGAGGAAGGTTGGGACCGCCGGTTTCGCAGCCGGGCGGCGGCGCGCGCGACGTCGGGCATGAAGCAATCGAGCGATCGATTGCGACCGATTCAGATCGAGACGAAACAGGGGCCGGCGCAATTGCCGATGATCCTGGAGACGCTGGCGCGGGTCGAATTGACCGATGGATTGAGTTTTCCGCAACTGATCGCCGAAGTCTCCGGCACGTTGCCGCGGCACGCCACCGTCGTCGCGTTGCTGGCGGACGTGCCGATGGAAACGGCGTTTGCGCTGGGCCAACTTCGGCGCCAGGGTTACGCGGTGGTGGCGGTCGTCGCGATGTTTGATGAAAACAAATTTCCGGATTGGGCCAGGCGGCCGGACTGGGCGGCGTGGCTGCTGGCCGAGCATATCGAGGTTCGCCGCGTGGATGATGAGGAAAGCATCGGGCAACTCTGCTCGGCCTACCTGATGGGGAGGTAAAGCATGGTCCCGTCACGCCCCAAAAAAACCGCCGCCGATTACGCCGCGATCGCGATCGGCCCCGTCTTGATTATGGGGCTGGTCGGGAGCCTGGCGTTTTTCCTGATGGAAGTGAGTTACGCGGGGGACTATTCGGGCAGCGTCCGCTGGGTGCTCTTCTGGTTCGTGCTCGCCTCGGTCCTCGTCTCACGCATCTCGATCGAGCAGGGATCGGCCTACGCCGCGCTTTACGGGATCGGCCTGGGCGGGGCGACGGGAATTATGATCGGACGCTTCGTCGATCACGTGCTCGGCGTCTGGATTATCCTGGGATTGATTTGGTGGTGCGCGGGAAAATTGACCTGGGACTGCACGTTGATCGACGAAGATGAGGACGCCTCCGGCGAGGGATTGCTCCAAGTCGCCAAATCCGCCAAAGCCTCCCGGCGCGCCGGCGCCAGCGCAAGGGCCGGGAGCATTCCTGAGCCGCCGACTGCTCCGGCGGGATCCGCTCCGCGCAAGCAGCGCAAGGCGTCCACGGCGCCGGTCACTGGCTGGCGGCGAGTTTTGGGCAACTACGCGGAGCGAGCCGGGATGCCGCACGCGCCGGGCCTTTGGGTGGTCTATTTTTCACTGGGTGCCCTGCCCGTCTTCGGCCTCGGTCAGACGCTGCTGCCGGCCAATGAAACGGCGCGGCGGACGTATGGTTTCGCTCTCCTGCTCGTTTACGTCGTGTCGGCCGTGGGACTCCTGCTAACGACCAGCTTCCTCGGTCTGCGCCGCTATTTGCGGCAGCGTTACCTGCAAATGCCGGCTCCCCTTGCCTGGGCATGGATGGCGCGCGGCGTGGCGTTGGCGGCGTTCATTCTGCTGGCAAGCCTGTTATTGCCCCGACCGAACGCCTCCTATTCGATTCCGGCGCTGGTCGGACGCATCGGTTCACCCGAGTTGGACGCCTCGCAATGGGCGTTATTGCGGAACGACGCCGGCAAGGGGGATGGCCGGCGCGGCCTCAAGCCGGGCGAGGAAAGCGATGATCAAAACCGTCGCCCGAACGCCGCCGGCAATGATGCCGAAAAGTCGGGGCGCGCGGCGGGCACGGATAAAACGATGCCGACCCCGACGCTCGCGACGACAGCGGCGGTAGTGGCGAATTGGCTGAAGTGGCTTTTCTACGCCCTCATCGTCGCGACGCTGTTGTATCTGGCGATACGCTATCGCAAGCAGTTGCTCGAATCGCTCCGGCAACTTTGGCGGGAATTGCGCGAGCTTTGGTTCAAACTGACGCATTGGGGAAGTTCCACGAAACGTCCGGCCACGACCGTGAAAGGCGGCCCGCGTCCGGCGCGCCCGTTCGCGCATTTTCGCAACCCCTTCACCAGCGGCGCCGCGGCGAAAACGCCGCCGTCGGAATTGGTGCGTTACACCTTCGACGCGGTGCAAGCATGGGCCTCTGAGCGCCACCACCCGCGGAGGGACGAGCAGACGCCGTTCGAGTTCGCGTTCGAGTTGGGAAGGAGCCTGCCGTACCTCGCGGAAGACATGGAACATTTGACCCGCCACTACGCGACTCTCGCCTACGGCGACCAGCCGCCGCCGCCGGAGTCGCTGGAGGTCCTGCGGCGCGTGTGGGGGAATCTGACCGGCGCGTAGTTCAGGGGCGTGTCGCGGCGGCGGGACACTCGTTTGGGGCGCGTTCGGCGCGATGTGCGCGCATCTCATCGGCGGACATGCTGCGGCTCACAGAGCCGCGCGCCGGCGGACGTCTCTTCGCCACCTCCCCGGCCGAGCGGACGACTGCATGAATTCGCTCCGCGCCTTGCGCAAAAACCCGTGGCGAAACGCCACAGCTTCCCGGCGCGCGGGTCTGCGACCCGCAGCGGCGGCTCCGAACGAAACGCGTTCGAAATGGTCGCTGGCAATCGGTCTTTCGAAGCCGCTGCGGACGACAGCGTCGCGCGCTCAAAACGCCAAACGGCCAAACTTATCCCGCCGCCGAGCGCTACTCCATGGCCAATCCTTCGGATCGAGAACCAGTTTTGCTTTCGCGGGATTGTTCTCGATGTAACGAACTGTCCGTGCCTCGTGTTCGGAATTGCGCATGAAAGTGTCGAAATAACCTTCCGCCCAAAAACTGCCGCTCCGCTGGAGGAACCGGTTCGCGAGCCTCGCAGAATGTTTCTTCCAGGCGCCGACAATCTCCGACATCGAAACCCGCGCCACTTTAAAAAGGACATGCACATGGTTTGGCATAATCGCCCACGCCCGAAGCTCATAACGCTCGTCGGCAAATCGTCGGAAATTCTCCTCCACCAAGCCGGCGATTTCTGGGCGTCGCAAATGACAGTCGCCCCGCCCGCTATCAAGATATGCTTCGATTTGTTCTCTTTGCTCTCGATTGTCTTCTATCTCAAGGAATTGCCGCCATTCGGCGCGGAGAGCGGCCGGGAAACTGTCCGCAAGGCGGAAGGTGACGAACTGTGTCAGGCCAGGCTCGTCGCGATGTGGCAGGTAACCGCGCTCATGCCAGCCATGAAATCCCGCTTGCGACTGGCCCGAGTTTAGAGGCGACGACCAGCGACGCTTGCCCTCGACCAAATCGCGCAAACCAGGATTGTGGGGCAGCCCGTCGGGCAGAGTTTTAGTCGGTTGCCTCATTCTGGGGATCGAAGCGGAGTTGTCATTCTTTCGCAAGCAAATCGAATCGGCTCCTTCGGAGCGCGAGTCTGTGACCCCCCAGCGGCGACTTAAAGACGGATGAGTTCGAAGAAGGAGTTTGCATTTGGCGATGCGGGCATGCTGCGGCTCACAGAGCCGCGCGCCGGCGCGTTGGGCGGCGGCGAGAACAGGGGTGATTATCGCTGAGTTTCTGAGGGTCGAAGCGGTCGTGTCATTCTTTCGCAGACAAATCGAACTGGCTCCGGCGGAGCGCGGGTCTGCGACCCGCTGCGGCGACTTCACTACGGATGCGCGCGAAGAAGGAGCGCGCATTCGGCGATGCGGACGTGCTGCGGCTCACAGAGCCGCGCGCCGGCGCGTTGGGCTGTGGCGAGCGGCTCGGCATTGATCGCCCGCGTTGCCGCGCATTTGCGGCAACGACGCTCGAGGGCCGCGAGGCCCGGCGGCATGTCACCCCGCCGTGCCCGGCGACGGACGAAACTCGACTGCGGCGCCGGCCTTCGCGCGTCGGCGCCAGCGTTGGAATCTGGCTTGGAGGCCGTCCATGTAGAGGTAGAAGACAGGCGTGAGGTAGAGCGTAATGAGCTGCGAGGTCAGCAGCCCGCCGACGGTCGTCAAGCCGAGTTGCCGCCGCGCCCAGCCACCGGCGCCGAACGCGATCGGCAGCGCGCCCATGAGCGCGGCCATGGTGGTCATCATGATCGGGCGGAATCGCACCAGGCAACCTTCGTAGATGGCGTCGGCGGGCGATTTGCCTTCGTGGCGCTGCGCCTCGAGCGCGAAGTCGATTTGCATGATGGCGTTTTTCTTCACGATGCCGATGAGCAGAATCAAACCGACGAACGAATAGACGTTCAGGTCGTTGCGGAAAATCACCGTGGTCAACAGCGCGCCAAATCCGGCCGAGGGAAGCCCGGAGAGAATGGTCAAGGGATGAACGAAGCTTTCGTAAAGTATTCCCAAGACGATGTAGATGAAGAGGATCGAAAGCACGAGTAACAGGCCCATCCCGCGCAGGGAAGATTGGAACGCTTGCGCGGTCCCCTGGAAACTCGAGGTCACGGTCGCGGGCAGCGTTTGCGCGGCCACGGCCGACACTTTCGCCACGGCGTCGCCAATCGCGATCCCGGGCCGAAGATTGAACGAGATCGTGACGGCCGGAAGTTGGCTAAGGTGGCTGATGGTCTGTGGTCCGACGTTCTGATTCATCTTCGCCACGTTATCGAGGCGGACGAGGTTGCCGCGCGAGGATTTGACGTAGAGCTTCGAGAGCACCGCGGGATCCGACTGGAATTTGGGGTCCAGTTCGATCAGGACTTTATATTGGTCATTCGGCGCGTAGATGGTCGAAATCCACCGCGGGCCGTAGCCGTCCGCCAAGGCGTTCTCGATCTGGTCGGGCGCGACGCCGAGCGTGGCCGCGCGGTCGCGGTCGATCACGACGTTGACCTGCGGGTTCCGGATTTGCAGGTCACTGTTCACGTCCTGCAGCTCGGACAGGGCGCGCAGCTTCGCTTCGAGTTGGGGCGCGGCGCGATACAATTCCTTCAGGTCGGGACTTTGCAGCGCGAGCTGGTAGAGGCTTTTGGACAATTGTCCGCCGATGCGGATGGTGGGCGGATTCTGCATGAAGACGGAAATGCCAGGGACGACGGAGAGCTTCTGCCGCAATTCCTGGATGACGCCATAGACGTCCAGCTTGCGCTCGTTCGGCGGCTTAAGGTGAAAAAAGAGCCGGCCGTAATTTTGGCCGCCCAGGTTCGCCGCGCTGGCGCCGCCGACGCCCGAGTAAAGCGCCTCGACGTTCGGGTCGTCCTGCAGAATCTTCACCAATTGCTCCTGGCGCTGAACCAGCGCGGCAAAAGACGTTCCCTGCGGCGTTTCGGCCACGGCGAAAATCTGGCTGTTATCCTCGTCGGGCAAAAAGCCTTTGGGGACGATAACGTAGAGCCAGCCGGTCGCCAGCAGGATCAGCAGGTTGATGAACATGGTCATTCGGCGATGGCGGAGGACCCAGCCGAGACTGGCCTTGTAGAGCGAGAGCATGCCGTCGAAGAAACGCTCCGAGGCCTGATACCAGCGCCCGTGCGCGCTTTCGGCGGGCGGGCGCAAGAACCGGCTGCAAAGCATCGGCGTCAAGGTGAGCGAGACGAAGCCCGAGATGAGGATCGAGGAGCAGATCGTGATCGAGAACTCGCGGAACAAACGGCCCAGGATGCCGCCCATGAAGAGGATCGGGATGAACACCGCGGCGAGGGAGATGGTCATGGACAGGATCGTGAATCCAATTTGCCGCGCCCCGTTGAAGGCCGCCTCCATCGGCGGCTCGCCGTGCTCCATGTGGCGCACGATGTTCTCCAACATCACGATGGCGTCGTCCACCACGAAGCCGATCGACAGGGTCAGCGCCATCAAAGAAAGGTTATCGAGCGAGAAATCGAGCACGTACATCAGCGCGAACGTCCCGACCACGCTGAGCGGCAGCGCGAGGCTGGGGATGACGGTCGCCGAGACGTTGCGCAGGAAGAGAAAGATGACGAGGACGACCAGCGCCAGGCTCAAGAGGAGCGTGAATTCGACTTCATGCACCGAAGCCCGCACGTTGACTGAGCGGTCGTAGAGAGTGTGCAATTCAACCGAAGGCGGCAGGTAGTTCTGCAATTTTGGCAGCAAACCCTGGATGGTGTCGCAGACCTCCACGGTGTTCGCGCCGGGCTGGCGCTGGATCGCCAGGATGATCGAACGGAGGCGGTTGGTCGAGGTGACGAACCAGGCGGCCGTCTTGTCGTCCTCAACGCTGTCGATGGCTTGGCCGACGTCGCGAAGACGGACTGGCGCGCCGTTCCGGTAGGCGACGATGATCTCGCCGTAGGGCTTGGCGCTGAGCAATTGGCCGGTCGCTTGGATCGTGTAAGAGGTCTTGGCGCCGTAAACCGTGCCGACGGGGAGGTTGACGTTCGCCTTCTCGACGGCCTGCTCAACTTCATCGATGCCGATGCCGCGGCTGGCGAGGGCGTCCGGGTTGACCTGGACGTGTACGGCGTATTTCTCGGAGCCGAAGACGCTGACTTGCGCGACGCCGTTGATCATCGAGATGCGTTGCGCCATGAGGTTTTCGCCGTAGTCGTCGAGCAGCCAGAGCGGCAGGGCGTTCGAAGTCAGCGACAGGTAAAGGATCGGCTGATCGGCCGGGTTGACCTTCTTGTAGGTGGGCGGCTGGGGCATCCCGGCGGGCAGGAGTGGCGAGGCCTGGGTGATGGCCGCCTGGATGTCCGAGGGAACGTCGTTGATCTTGCGGTGCAGGTTAAACTGCAATGTAATCTGGGTGTATCCGAGCGAATTGACGGAGGTCATTGAATCCAACCCGTCGATCGCCGAAAATTGCCGCTCGAGGGGCGTCGCGACGGCGGAGGCCATCGTCTCGGGATTGGCGCCGGGCAGGCTCGCCGTGATAACGATGGTCGGAAAATCGATGTTCGGCAGGTCGCTGACGGGCAGCGAACGGAACGACATGACGCCGAAGAGCAGAATGCCGAACATCACCAGGGCGGTGGCGACCGGACGGCGGATGAAAGTTTCGGAGAGGCTCATAGAAAAGGGGCGCGGTCAGTTAGCCAGCGTGGGCTTCGGCGGTCGGTGGCGGCGCGGCGCTGGCCTTGATCTGAATCTTGGCGCCCGGGAAAAGCCGGAGCTGGCCGCTCGTCACCAATTGTTCCCGGCCTTCCAAGCCGGAGCGGACGACCACCAACTGGCCGACCGACTCGCCGACCTGAATCTGCCGGAAGTCCACGGTCTGATCGGGTTTGACGACGCAGACGTAGGCCCCGTCCTGATTCAATTGCACGGCGTCAGCGGGGACGACCACGGCGTGCGGTTGCGTTTTGAGGGTGAGGGTGACGTTGATGAATTGGCCCGGCCAGAGTAGTTCGTCCGTATTGGGAAATTGCGACCGGAGGAAGATCGTGCCAGTGGTCGGATCGACTTCGTTATTGAGCAAAAGTAACTCGCCGTCGGCGCCCAGTTCGGGGTGTTCGGGAATCGACGCGTGAACCTTGAGTCGGCCTTTGGCCATGTTCTCCCGCAGTTCGGGCAGGCGCTGCTCGGGCACCGCGAAATCGACGTAGATCGGCTGGAATTGGTTGATCGTGACGAGAATGGTGTCGAGGTCCTTGACGATGTTTCCCTGGTTGACCAGCAAGGTGCCGACGCGCCCATTGACCGGTGAGCGGATGGTACAAAAGTCCAATTGAACCTCGGCGTTAGTGATGGTCGCCTGATCGGCGACGATGGTCGCCTTGAGCGAATCGAGGTTCGCGCGGTTTTGATCGAAGTCCGACTCCGACATCACGCCGTTGGCGCGCAGTTCGACCGAGCGGCGAAAATCGGCGTCGGCCTTGGCGAGCAGCGCCTGGTCGCGCGTGAGATTGGCGCGGGACTGATCGAGCGCCGCATTGAATGGACGCGGGTCGATCAGGAAAATGAGGTCGCCGGCCTTGACGACGTCGCCTTCCTTGAAGGCCACGCGCGACAGCTCGCCGTGAATCTGCGTCCGGACCGAGACGGTCGAATAGGGACGGACGCGCCCAATGCCGCTAAGTTGGACAGGTACGTCTTGAATCGTGGCGTTGCCGACGGTTACCGGCACCGGAGCCGCCTTGGCGCCCAGGCCGGCGGCGGACGGCGCGGCGGGCGAACATCCGTTGGTCAACGCGATGGCCAACGCAAGCAGGCCGGTGAGGCCCAACGGCGAGGGGTTTGCGCGAGCGGAGGCGCCGACGCCCGGCAAACCAGCCGGCGGTCGATAGTGCAAGTTTCGCTTCATATAAAAATCAGCGGGTCATTCGCAAGGCGTTTGGCGCGACGTTACTCAAGCGGCGCGGCGCGGCGCCAGGCAGGCGCCGTCGCGAAACAGGCCGGCAACCAGCGCCGTTCGTTCGGCCAGTGAATCCTCGGGCTGCTGTTTGAACCAGTCGCGCGTGAGTTGATTGACCATGCCGCAGAGGGCGACGGCGAGTTGCCGACTGTCGCCGCGGCGAACAATCCGGCGTCGTTGCCCGGCGTGGATCAGGTCGGCAAGGAAGCGAATGAACTGCTCGTACGCGCTGTTCACGCGTTCCCAGTCGGCCTGTTTCAAACGCGCCTTCATCTCCAGGCGCTCGCGGACAAAACTCTCGAAGAACGCTCGATTCAACTCATAGAACTCGAATTGCGCCGCCACGGCCGCCCGCAGGGCGTCCCAGGTCGCCGTACCGTCCCCGACCCGGCGTTTCACGAACGCGGTCAATTCGCGCATTTTTTCTTCCAACAACGCCACGTAAAGCGATTCCTTGTTCTTAAAATATAGGTAGATCGTGCCGGCGCCGGACTCCGCGACCCGGGCGATCTCTTCGATCGACGCGTCATGGTAGCCTTTCTCCCCAAAAACCTGGGCGGCGGCCCCGATAAAATCCGCGCGCCGCTGCAGCTTGACCCGCGCCCGCCGTCCGGCGGTCCGCGCCGCCGCGGGAAATGAATCGTGGTTCACATTGTGAAGATTGGTTCAGTCAATATTGACTGTCAAGCCAGTCGGGACGCTTTCTTTCGATTCATACTGGTGATCGGCGTTGCGGTGGTGGTGGTATGTTGATCTTTCGTCAATACGCGAGATTGAGCGCTCAAGCTCGCCGAGTCTTCGTCATTGAACAAATCGTGGAAGCAGTCTGTCATTCCCAAGGCGTGCTGGACCTGATACAAAGACGCGCGACGATGATGGACACCGCGGCAAGTTTAAGAATTGATTTGGCTGAAGAATTTCCCCATCTGTCGAAGGCTCCGATTGTCGAAGCGGTTATTGAAGTTCGCTGCTTCGCGACCGAGCCATGGGAAGAAAAAGCGATTACCGAGAGATTGAAGCCGCAACTTGCGGCTTATCCGAGCACGTCGTCTGCGGCACAATTTCGTCAGGAAATCAAAATGACGTTGGATGCTCCGCCAAGCGCGACGAAGCAAGACTTGGGATGGAAGGGGCTGCGCGCTCAATCGAGTGACGGAAAGCAAATCGCGATGTTCTTTCGAGACCGGTTCGCGTTCAGCCGTCTTACGCCCTACGAGAATTGGGAGCGGTTTAAGAACGAGGCGATCCGGCTTTGGACGATTCACGCGGAATTGGGGCGGCCCGTTGAGATCGAGCGGATGAGTATTCGCTTTGTGAACCGTTTTCAAATACCGGCTGGCGAGGGCAATTTTGAAGCCTATATTCAACCTCACCCAGAGGCTCCACGCGGCTTGAACCTTCCGTTTTTCACATTCTTTCATCAAGATATTCTCGTGGTCCCGGGACTTCCCTACCAGATTAACCTGGTTCGGGCGAGTCAGCCGCCAGAGGTTCCCGGCGGCGTGAATGCCTTGATCGTAGACATCGAGATTTCGACGTTGCTCCCATTCGGACTCGACTCGGAAATCGTTCGAGCCAAGCTTTCGGAAATGAGATGGTTGAAAAACAAGGTCTTTTTCGGCAGCATCACTGACCGGGCGCGCGAGGCCTTTCTATGAACTACTACCCGAATCCGCGAGCGACTGTTTTTTGGGGCGAGAGGACGACCTCGGCGTCAAGCCCGGCGGCGCGCTATGTCGCGGAGCAGGCTGAAAACGGCCGGCGACATCTCCAGGACTCGTTTTCGCTCGGTCTTGGGCAGGAGGTCTTTGATGAGCTTTGCTCAATTGCGGGCGCCTGCGCTGAGCCGGGGTGGGACGGGCACGGCGCCGCGCCGGTGCGACGGGAGACTTATCAATACGCGTACCGGTTCTTGGAGGCTCTTCCGCTCGGAACGCCCACGCCCACGGTCGCGGCTGAAGCCGATGGGCATTTGACACTGGAATGGTACCGCAGCCCCAGCCGAGTGCTGTCGGTGAGCGTGAGCCCGGAAGGAATGATCTACTATGCGGCGCTTCTTGGCAGCTCCAAACGATCGGGCGCAGAACCATTTCTCGATGAAGCGCCCGACGACGTTTTGCGGATTATTCGTCGGCTGTTCATTGCGTGAATTCCGTAGTCTCGAAGGACGAATACCTCGCCCGTTTTATCATCCGCCCAGAGCATGTTCGGGCCGACGGAACCGTTAAGCCTGATCCGTTCATTCCTTATAAATGGGTCGAACTTTCGGTAACGCGACACATAGGACTAACCGAAGTTCAGATTTGGGCTTTTGGTGGCCTCGTTGCCTCGAACGTTGGGAAGCGCCTTCAAGGCCGTGGAGACGCGCAAGCTGAGGTTTTCCTTCGCCAAAGTTTATCCGTCGTTGCGTCGCCAGAGACAACCAATCCCAATCATGCCAACGTCGTCGGCTGGCCGGTGGATAAGCACGCGCAGAAAGCGATTGCGCTTGAATTGGTTAAAGACGTTCGCTTCAAGAAAACACCCGCGCCTGTGGCCTAAAGAATCTCATCGGCCGCGCCGCTTCGCCCCAAAGCGACGCAGGACTCAAGTGGTTGGTGGTCTCGGAGACGCCGAGGGCAATTTCGCGTTTCGCCGGGCGTGGCGTTTCTGCAATTCGTGGATCGACTCGATCACGCAGGCCTGGTCCATTTCGTGGACCTCGAAGCCGACGCCGAGGTCGCGCAGCAGAGTGATCGTCAGTTGGCCGCCGAGGTGTTCGCGAAATTCCTCCAAACCGCGCAGGACGAGCAACTGACCGGTCGAATCGACGTGCAGAAGTTCGTTCGCGAATAGCTCGAAGCCAAGCGTGTCCAGCAGGGTGAGGATTCGCTCGGCCGCGGCCGGGTTCAGGTAACCCATGCGCCGCCCGTAGATGACGTCGAGAGCGATGCCGATCGCGACGGCCTCGCCATGGCGCAGTTGATATTCGGAAAGTTGTTCGAGCTTGTGCGCCGACCAATGGCCAAAATCCAGCGGCCGCGCCGAGCCTAACTCGAACGGGTCGCCCGAGGTCGCGATATGGTTGACGTGCAGTTCCGCGCAGCGGCGGATCAACCGTTCCATCGCCCCCGGATCGAAGGCCGCGAGCGCCGGCGCCTCCCGCTCGATCGCGGCGAAAAACGCGCCGTCGCGGATCAAGGAGACCTTGACGGCCTCGATATAACCGCCGCGCTTATCCCGGGGCGGCAGGGAATCCAGCAGCCGAAAATCATCGATCACGGCGAACGGCGGCGCAAAGGCGCCGATGAAGTTCTTCTTGCCGAAGGCGTTGATCCCGTTTTTCACGCCAACTCCGGAGTCGTCCTGGCTGAGGGTGGTGGTCGGGACGCGGATGTGGCGGACGCCGCGGTGAGCGGTGGCGGCGGCGAGGCCGGCCATGTCGAGCAGCGCGCCGCCGCCCACGGCGATCAGATAGGAGTGGCGGCAGATGCCGTAACGCTCGATGTGCGATTGAATCTCGGAGACGTGAAAGTAGGAATTCTTGGTGCGTTCGCCGCCCTCGACGATGACCGGAGGGCAGACCAGTTTGAGTTCCGCGGGAAACGCCGCGAAATAGGCCTCGACCAAGTCCGCCAGCCCCGGTTGCGCGAGCGCCAGAGCTTCATCCATCACGACCAGCGCCTTGTGCCGGCGGAGCGGCTCGTCATTGACGAGGACTTCGCGGAGCAGCGGGTTCGCGGGATCGAACACGTTTTGGGTAAAGAAAACCCGGTGGTTGAAACTGACTTGAATCTTTCGTTGTATGGCCGGCGTCATGCAATAAGGACGTTGGACGAACGGCGCGCCGGATTTATTTGATTCGAAAACGCCAGGGGTGCGCCACGAAAGGGCCAATGGGTCTTTGGGCGCCGGATTCGCTCACGCCATCGGCCGCAATTCCAGCCACATCGCCGCGCGGAAGGTCTTCTGGGGCCCGAGGATGATCAATTCGTGGTCACGCGTGCGGCTGAACGAGTTGGGCAGCGCCGTCCACGGTTCGACGCAGTAGTAGGGCTGGTCGATCGATTTGGCCCACAAGGCGACGAAGCGATGTTGCGGCGCTTCTTCAAAATTGAACAAGACCTCGAGCTCGGACGCCGGATCGACGATGACGATTTCACGCTTCTTCAGATCGGTTAAAAACATGGTGCCGGCGACGTCTTCTTGAACGCTCCAATTTTGCGCGGCAAACGGCTCGGCGGTGAAGCGCTCGAGGCGTCCGACGGGCGTCAAGCGCTTGGCGTCGGGAATCTCGATAAAACAGCCGGCGCGTTCACTTTTTGGGGTCAGCGGCACGGCAAAATAGGGATGAAAGCCGGAGCTGAACGGCATTGGCTCGGCCGAGCGGTTTTCGATGACCTGTTCCCACTGCAGGCGTCCACGGGAAAGACGATAGGTGAGGATTTGGCGGAACGAAAAGGGATAGTTGACGCGCGTGGTTTCATTGTCGGTCAGTTCCATGGTGACCGAGTCCGGCGCCTGCTCGCGCACCGTCCATTTGGAACGGCGGCCAAACCCGTGCTGCGGCATCTCATAGAGCTTGCCGTTCCATTCGTAATGGTGGTCCTGGCCGCCGGCGTGGTTGCTGCTCACCAAAGGAAAGAGGATGGGAATTCCGGCGTACATTTCGCGCGGATAGCGGTCGATCACGGCTTGCGTGCAATGGAGAGCCTCAACCACACCATGTTTGGGAAACGCGCGGGCGTAACGCAACAACCAGCCGCCTAACTCGGGAGCCACCAGCGCGGTCGCTCCGTCGGCATCAGTCAGGGTCACAAGGTTTTTTTCCGGCATAAGCGAGAATCAGAGGGGTTCGGAGAAGAATGCAAGATTATGGGGGACACTGGATCAGCAGTTCTCAAGCACACGCCGAGCGTAAGGGAAAACCTTGCGGCTGTCATCTGCAAAACGATTCGAATCACGCGGGCGTGGCGGGGACGAGGGCGGCCATCGGCGGCGCGAGCGAGGACGCGTCAAGACTGGCGCGGATCGCCTTGAGGAGATCGGCGGGCGCGTAGGGCTTTTCGAGGAAGGTCTGTCCCGGCTGGCTGGCCTGGGCGCCACCAAGCAGTTCGCGGCTGTAACCGCTGCAAAGAATCACCGGCATTCCGGGCTTCTCCTGGCGCAGTCGCGCCGCGAGTTCGCCGCCGCCGATCCCGCCGGGCATGACCATGTCCGTCAGCAGCAGCGCGATGTCCGCTTGGCACTCACGCCAAATCTCGAGCGCGGTCGGACCGTCGCAGGCAAGGAGTGGAGTGTAGCCGTGGCGCCGAAGCAAGTGCTCGAGAAGTTCGCGCACCGAGGCTTCATCTTCCACGACCAGCAGCGTCTCTTTTCCGCGAATCACCGACGTCGGTTGATCGGGGCCGCCGCCGGCGCTCGGCGGGGCGTTGACGCGCGGGAGGTACGCGTGAAACGAGGCGCCCGCGCCGGGCGCCGACTCCACCTCGAGCCAGCCTTGGTGTTGTTGGACGATCCCGAATACCGTGGCCAATCCGAGACCCGAGCCTTGACCGATCTCTTTAGTCGTGAAAAATGGCTCAAATATGCGGGGGAGAATGTCCGGCGGAATCCCGGCGCCGGTATCAACGATGCTGAGCCGGAGGAACTCACCGGGCCGGCGTTGCGCCTGCGACTCAGCAATCGAAGCGTCAAACGTCACGCTTTCGGTTCGGATGATCAGCCGGCCACCCTTCGGCATGGCGTCGCGGGAATTGACGACCAGATTGACGATGACCTGCTCGATCATGCCGGGGTCGGCATGAATGAAGGCGCCTTCCGGGATCAACTCAGCGGTAAGGGAAATATGCTCCCCGATCAAGCGTTGCAGCATCCGAGTAATCTGCCCGATGACGCCGTTAAGGTCGATCGGTTTCGGCTGAAAGACCCGGCGCCGGCTGAACATCAGCAATTGTCGGGTCAGGTTCGCCGCGCGGTCGGCGGCCTTTTGAATCTCAATCAACCCGACGCCGGACTCCTCGGCGGAGATCTGGCCCTCCTGCATGAGTGAGGCGTTGCCCCGAATGACCGTAAGGAGGTTGTTAAAATCGTGGGCGATTCCACCGGCGAGCTGGCCAACGGCCTCCATTTTTTGGGACTGCCGTAACTGGCCTTCAAGCGTCTGGCGGGCGGCTTCGGCGCGTTTGCGGTCAGAGACATCGTTCGCCTGTTTCAGAAGGGCTGGGCCGCTTTCGAGCAACACCACCTGCGCGTGGATCAGCACGTCAACCTCGGCGCCAGTCGCGCGACGGAATCGAGCCTCGAAATTGCGCGCGACGCCCTCGGAGCGGACCATGGCCGCCAACGCGGCGCCTTGCCGGGGATCGGACCAAACTCCCAACTCGTCCATCGTGCGGCCGACGACCTCTTCGCGGCGGCGGCCGATCAGTTCGAGGAAGCGGTCATTGACGTCGAGCAGCCGCCGGTCCGCCACGGAAGTGAGACTGGCGGCGAGGGGGCTGGACTGGAACAGGCGCTCGAATCGCGCCTGAGAGTGCCGCAGGGCTTCCTCCGTCTGCTTCTGCTCGGTGATATCCTCCGCGCTGCTGAGAGCGCCGATGATGCGCCCGCTCGGATCCCGCACTAGGATGTTATGCCAGCCGATCAGCCGCTGCGCGCCGGACTTCGTGAGCACGGGACTTTCAACGTAGCGCGGCAGTTCGCCCGTGCCAGCCATCGCGTGGCGAAAGGCGTTTCGGAGCGGTTCCGAGTCGGTTGCGGGAGGCGACAATTCGAAAAAATCACGTCCAACCAATTCTTCTTGGGTATAGCCCAAGGTTTCACAGGCCCTGCGGTTGACGAGGTTAATGGTCTGATCGGCGGCCAGGCTGACGAACATGGTCTGCGCGATGTCGAGATAAAGCTGCGCGCGGGCGCGGGCCAAGTAGGTGGCTTCTTCCGCGCGGTGCCGTTGCAGCGCGATTGAGGCGGTGTGGGTCACGAGCTCGATCAAGCGTTGATCATCCGGCGTCGGTCGCCGGGGTTCGCCGTAATACATCGCGAACACGGCCAGAACCGCGCCATCACCCGAAAAGACGGGCGTGGACCAGCAGGCGCGCAACCCGTGGCGAAGCGCGAGCGCGCGGCAATTGACCCAAAGTGGATCGGTCTCAATGTCCGCGACCACGACGGCGGCCCGGCGGAAAGCAGCGGTCCCGCAGGAGCCTTCGTTCGGGCCGATCGGCACGACGTCAATCGCGCGGCAGTATTCCGCGGGCAAAGTCGGCGCCACGCCCGGCCGCAACCGAGTCCCGGTCTCATCGACCAGGAGAATGGAACACCAGATCGTGGGCGCCTCGGCTTCGGCGAAGCGGCAAATTGCGTCCAGCGAATCAATCAGCGGGATGCCCGCGGCGACGCGCTCGAGTAGATCCCGCTGCGCGGCGAGCCGGCGTTCGGCGTTTTTCCGCGCGGACACGTCACGCGCGATGCTCTCGATGCGGGGAGATTCCTCGCCATGACCGATCAGACGGCTGACGATTTCGATCCAGATTCGACGCGCGTCTTTCGCCAAAAGCTCGACTTCGATCGTCGCCGAAGGCGGCCCGCCGGGAAGCTTCGCGAGCCAACTTTCGTAATGATCGTTTTATTGTGGTGTTTGGAAATAGTGTATGCGTAG
>CAZFVY010000081.1:0-34406 GCA_964522665.1 uncultured Verrucomicrobiota bacterium
GGCGCCAAAAATCCCCGGCCGCGAATGACCAGTTATTTATGAGACACTACACTAGACAGATGCCGCGTTTTACGTAACCGCGAGGTGGGGACGATTTCCAAAGCGGAGGCAGGCATCAATCCGAAAGTGGCCAAACCTCGGCGATTCATGGTCTTCCGTCTCGAAGGGACGGAATGAAAATAGCCAGGCGCTTCAGCGCCTGGAATGATTGCGTTCGCGTAAGTCCTGGAAGGACGGCTGAATGTTTTGCATCTCCAGAGGTTCATCATCAGAGACATGATTCTTAGCGCGAACCGCTAACTCTGCGAACCAGACACGGGATCGAATTTGATGGGCCCTCGATTTGGGTGTAACCCTCAGCCGTCCCGCTGGGACTTTAACGTTTTCCGAAGCAAAACCGACGTTGAAACGTCGGCCTATTCTCGATTGTCCCTCCGGGACAAAAGCGAAGCGCCAGTGAATCGTTGGACTAATTCTCGCGCAGAATAGATGGAGCCGTCGTTTCCGATGAATGGCTGAGAATCTCCGCGCCCCGAAATCGAGGCCGCGTCAGGCATCCCGCCGGCTTAACTCTTACCGCTTACAGATGATGCTCGAGGAACCAGTCGTAGAGCGCCTGGTTGTTGTAGGTCTCCGTCCAGGAGTCGTGTTGGGCCTCGGGGTAGATCGTCAGTTTGGCGTCGTTGCCGATTTTCTTGAGCGCGTCCACCATGCGGACGGATTCCTCCGTTTTAACGACCGGGTCCTTGCCGCCGTGGAACGCCCAGACCGGCAGAGCTTTCAGCGCTTTGGTGCGCCTGGCGTCGGCCACGAGAATCGTGATCGGGTCGCCGCCGCCGCAGATCGGAGCGATGGCGGCGAATCTATCGGGATTCGCCAGACCGAGGCTCCAGGTTCCGAACCCGCCCATGCTCAAGCCGGTCAAATAAATCCGCTTCTTATCCACCTTGTATTTGGCGGTGATATCGTCGAGCAACCCCAGCAGGACCTCGTTCGACCAGGTTTGGCCCGAGGGGCATTGCGGCGAAACGACGATGAACGGAAAATCGGGGCGGTTCTTCACGATCTTGGGCGGACCGTGCTTGGCGACGTTCCACACGTTGGTCCCGCGTTCGCCGGAGCCGTGCAGAAACAGGATCAACGGCCATTTCTTGGCCGCGGCGGCGTCGTAGCCGGTCGGCAGAAACAACAGGTAATTGGAAGTGACCTGTTTGACGATCTTGCCTTGATAGGTTTGCGCTTTTTGCACCATATCAGCTTCCTGCGCGTGAGTTGCGGTCGCCGCGCCGAGACCGAGCGCGGCCATTATAAGCATGAGTTTTCGCATAGTTATTTGTTCTGCGTGAAATCTGACTGATTGTGGTCGGAACCGCACTGAATTGGCAATCAAATCCAGTTCGGCGAGGGCGAACCGGTAGGGATGGCGCGCGAAGCCGTCGAAAGGGTAGGGACCGCGCGCTGCGCGGTCCGCTCGCTCGATGAGAGCGAGCCATAGTCGCGGCGTGATCTGGCGTCGCGGCCGTATGAATGAACGCGATGGTCGTCAGGAGAACGCTCGCGCGCTCTAGCGCGGGCGTGACATCGCCTCCCGCCTCCGCAACGCTTCGGCGCGGCCTCAGTTCGGACCGCGTCGGAGCTCCGGGCGAAAACGGGCACGATGTCCCTACACGCGGCGTGGCGCCGTGGCACGAATTTGCGTTGCGTCGGATATTGAGCGCAACCGCCGGGGCGGGCGCGGTGGTGGGTGACACGCTCACAGAATCTTCAGCTTCGGCAGGTCCTGCGAATCGACGAGGCCGACCGGTTCGCGCTGGGCGTTGACGACGATAAGGTCGTCGATGTTCCGTTCGTTGAAAATCTTGAGGGCCTCGACCGCGAGGGCGTCGTCGCGGACGCAGACTGGTTTGCGGGTCATCAGTTTTTTGAGCGGCTTGGTGAGGACGTGTTCGTCGTCCGCCATGTGGCGCCGAAGATCGCCGTCGGTGAAGACGCCGGCCAGTTTGCCGTGGCGGTTGATCACGCTGACGCTGCCCGATTTGGCGTGGGTCATCACCAGCAGCGCCTCGCGCACGGTCAGATGCTCGGCGGCGACCGCGTTGCGCGGGCCGGCGCGCATGATGTCGCGCACGCGCAGCAGCAACGCGCGGCCGATCGCGCCCGACGGATGATGCCGGGCGAAGTCCTGCTCCTTGAAGCCGCGCGCCTGCAGGACCGCCATGGCGAGCGCGTCGCCCATGACGAGCGTCGCCGTGGCGCTGGCGGTCGGCGCTAAATTAAAGGGACACGCCTCCTTGGGCACCTTGACGCTCAACGCGACGTCGCTCGAGCGCGCCAGGGTCGATTTCAACGCCCCGGTGAAGGCGATGATTTTGACCGAGAATCGTTTCAGGTGGGGCAGCAACTCCAGCAGTTCATCCGATTCGCCCGAGTAACTGAGCGCGAGAATCACGTCGCCGTCATTGACGACGCCAAGGTCGCCGTGGAGGGCGTCCACGACGTTGAGGAGGACGCTGGTCGAGCCGGTGCTGGTCAGCGTGGCGGCGATCTTCTGGCCGATGTTGCCGGATTTGCCGACGCCCGCGACGACCACTTTGCCGCGCTGGCGCAGTGACTCGACCACGATCTCGACCGCCCGGTCAAACGCGTCGTCCAACCCGGCCCGCACTTCCTTCAGCGCGGCGATTTCCACGTCGAACACCTCGCGCGCGCGGGTCAGATGGCTCATGGTGAACGGATCAATCCGAGTTCGGGTACGAGCCGAGCACTTTCACGTAGTTGCATTCCTGGTTCAACTGCGCGATCGCCTTGGCAAGGGGCTTGTCCGTGGCGTGGCCTTTGCAATCGACGAACAGGAGCACGCCCCCGCCGTTACCCTTGTTCGGGTGCGACTCGATCTGGGTCATCTTGAGGCGATACCGCCGAAATGGCACCAGCGCCCGCTGCAAGGCCTCGGTCCCCGGCGCGACGCCGAGGACGAGCGTGGTGCGGTCATCACCCGTGCGGGGGCTGCATTGGCGGCCGAGCACGAGAAAACGGCTGACGACCGCGGCGGTCCCCTCGATCCGGTCTTCGAGGACCGGCAGGCTGTGGCGCTCGGCCGCGAGCGGGCCGGCCACCGCGGCGGAAAACGGCTCGCGCGCGGCGAGATCGACGGCGCGGGCGCTCGACGAGGTCTCGATGATCTCGGCCTGCGGCAGTTGGTCCCGGACCCAATCGCGGCATTGGGCCGAGGCCTGCGGGTGCAGATAAACCTTTTTGATCTGCGCGCGCGGGCAGCGCCCGACCAGGCAGTGATAAATGGGCAGTAAAATCTGCGAGACGATTTTCAACTCGCTGGCGACAAACACGTCGAGCGTATTTGTCACCACCCCTTCCGTCGAATTCTCGACCGGCACGACGCCGTAATCGGCCTGGCTGCGGCTGACCTCCGAGAAGACGTCCGCGATGGTCGGTTGGGCGACGTAACGCAGGCTGGCGCCGAACCGCCGGACGGCCGCCTGATGCGTGAACGTCGTTTCCGGCCCGAGGTAGGCGATGGTCATCGACTTCTCGAGCGAGAGCGCGCCCGACATGATCTCGCGATAGATCGCGCGCAACGATTCTTCCTTGATCGGCCCGCGGTTGAGCTTGAACACCCGCTGAAACACGGCGCGCTCGCGGTGCGGCGCGTAGATTTCCTCGTCGGCCTGGCGCTTGATGGCGCCGATCTCCAGGACGTGCCGCGTGCGCTGGTTCAAAAGCTTGACGATTTGCGCGTCGAGCTTGTCGATGGCCTTGCGGTGGGCGAGGAGGTTCATGGACAAGCGCCGTCTCAACTGGTCGCGGGGGGCGGTTCCGCCGGGGCCGGAGCGGTCGCCTCGCCGGCGGCGGCTTCGGGGGCCGATTCCGAGGTGGCCGCGGCGACGGGCGGGGTCGCGGATTCGGCGGCGGGTTCGGTGGCGCCCGCTGACGTGGCGGCCGCGGCGTCGAGAGACAATTGTTCCGGAGTCGCGGTCGCCAGGCCCGCCTCGACGGTGAGCAGCGCGGGCGGTTTCTCGATCGGGATGCGGCGCAATTCATCCGCGGCGGGCAGGTCTTCCAACGAGCGCAGGCCGAAGTATTCGAGGAACGGTCCCTTGGTGCCGTAGGTCATCGGATGGCCGACGGTTTCCGCGCGGCCGGCGGTCTCGATCAAACCGCGGTCGAGCAGCGTTTGCATCACGCCATCGACCGACACGCCGCGGATTTGTTCAATTTCCGCGCGGGTGAGCGGTTGGCGGTAAGCGACGATGGCCAGCGTTTCCAACGCCGCCTGCGAGAGGCGCGCGGGGCGGTTCTTCTGCCCCAGCATCGCCTTGAGCCACGGCGCGTATTCGGGCTGGCTGACGAACTGCCAGGCGCCGGCCACGCAGACGAGGCGGTAACTGCGCTGCGCCTGCTCGCATTCGCGGGCCAGCTCCTCGAGCGCGGCGTTCACCTCCTCGAGTTTGACCTTCTTGTATGCCTTGGCGGCCGGCTCTTCGAACTCCGCGGCGGCGATCAGAAAGCCCCGCAGTTCGCCCGAATTCATCGGCTTGGGCGCGGCGAAGAGGACGGCTTCGAGGACAAATTTCAGTTCCATGAGTTGGGCGGGCCGGCAGGATCAATAAAGGGGTTAAGTCGCGGGAACGGTCTTCTCGTCGGCGGGCGCTTCCGCGGCCGGCGGCGGCGCGATCGGCGCGGTGGGTTCAGGCTCCGGGGCGCGCGGCGGCGCCGGTTGGATGGTGATCTCCTCGAACGGGTCGTTCTGGCTCGCGATGATTTGTTTCAAGCGGACCAATTCCAGCAAGGCCAGGAACGTAACCACCACTTCGGACCGGCTGGTGGTTTCGGCGAACAGTTCCGAGAATCTGAGGACGCCGCGGGTGGCGAGGGACTGGCGCAGATACTCGATCTTCTCGCTGACGCTCCATTTATCCTCGTAAATGTCGCGCGTGTCGCCCTTCTGCTGGAAACGCTTGAGGATCGCGGTGACGGCGTTGATGAGGTCGAAGAGCGACACCTCAGGCTTCACGGCGGCGGGGTCGGGCGCGAACTCGATCTTGCCGGGCAAACGGGCGAACGTGTTCTCCTGCCAGGCTTCGCGCTGCCCGAGATCGCCGGCCGCGTCCTTGAACTTCTTGTATTCGACCAGCTTGCGAATCAATTCCCAGCGAGGATCGACCCCTTCGTCCTCGGTTTCCGTCTGGACCTGTTGATCGACGGGCAATAATTCGCGGCTCTTGATGTACATGAGCATCGAAGCCATGACGAGGAATTCGCCCGCGACCTCGAGGTCGAGCTTGCGCATGACGTCGATGTAGGCGAGGAACTGGGTGGCGAGCTTGGTCAGGTTGACCTCGCAAATGTCCACCTCCTCCTTTTTGACCAGATAAAGGAGGAGATCCAGCGGGCCTTCAAAAACCTCGAATTGGACTTTGTAGTCAGCCATCAACGCCAATGCCACGAACCCATGCCGTCGCATTGATTGGCCGCATCCTAGCCGGATGTCGAGGCTTTGGCAATGCCGGGAAAAAGCGTTGTAAAGGGCGGGAAGGCGCCCCGGGAAGCAGGCGCCGGAACCGTCGTCGTGTAAACCGGGCTAATAGGCCTGGCGACCGCCCGTGACCGCTCCTGCCCAGCACGCGGCCGAGGCGTCCGGGAGGTAGCGCTGCCGAGCCGAGGCGGCACGCGCGCCCTTGCCTGCGCGATTGTCGTCGAAGGCACTACCCGGTCGGGCAAGCCCGGACAACCGCCTACTAATCTTCGTCGTTACCGAACTGTTGCACCGGAAGCCTTTGACTCTCTTGACCCGAGTCTGTCTGCCAGCCAAGCTCACTTCCAATTGAAAGCAACACATGGCCGAGGAAACTCAACTCAAACTCGCCAAATCGGGGGCCAAAGCGTGGAACAAATGGAGGGCAGACCATCCCAAGATTCGGCCCGACCTAACACGCGCCCACCTGATCGGCGCCAATCTGTTCGAAGCCAAGCTCACTGACGCCAACCTAACCGACGCCAACTTAATCGGCGTCAACTTGGCCGGGGCTGACTTGGTTGGAGCCAGAATGGTCAGCGTCAAACTCCATCGCGCCAACCTTGCAGATACAAAATTGGCAGGCGCCAACCTGACAGACGCTGACTTAACGGGCGCTGACTTGACCGGCGCTGACCTGTCTGGAGTCGATCTGTCCGGAACCACAATGTCCGGCAGCAATTTATCCGGGGCCGATCTTTCAGGAGCCGACCTTTCAGGGGCCAACCTTTCGAACGCGTGTTTGAAGGCTGTTTCGTTCCGAAATGTTCTCCTTTATCACACGGTATTCGATTTCACCTCTCTCAATGCCGTCGAAGGGCTGGAAACCTGCGTCCACCTCGGCCCAAGCACGCTCGGTTTTCAAACCTTGATGGAATCGGCTCCGCTCCCTGAGATTTTTCTGCGCGGTTGCGGTCTCTCTAAGGAATTCATTGACTACCTGCCCTCGTTCTGGAACGAACCCTTACAGTTTTACTCTTGCTTCATCAGCTACAGCCACGCTGACGCCCCCTTCGCCCGTCGGCTCCACGACACCTTGCAAGGCCGCGGCATCCGCTGCTGGCTTGATGAACACCAACTCCTTCTCGGCGACGATCTCCATCCGACGGTCGATAATGCGATCCGTCTCTGGGACAAGGTACTTCTTTGCGCCTCGGAGGCTTCACTGACGAGTTGGTGGGTGGACAGGGAATTTCGCAAGGCCCTCATGAAGGAAGAGCAACTCTCCAAGGAGCGCGGGAAACCCGTTTTAGCCATCATCCCTCTGAACCTCGATGGCCAAATGTTCAAGCCGGACTGGCACGATTGGAAAAAGGAAACCCTTACCAGCCGCCTTGCCGCCGACTTCACCGGCTGGAAAAACGACGACGATAAGTTCAATCGTGAACTCGAGAAAGTCATCAAAGCCCTCCGCGCTGACGCCCGGCCGCCGGGGCCGATGCCGAAACTTTAGGCAATACCGCAATCCAGCGCAGATCTTGATGATAGTCCCGTTACGCCTGAGAAACCTGAACAACCGAGGCTGAATATGCCCGACGATGAACATCTTAGAATCCTGGAATCAGGAGTAAATCCGTGGAATAAATGGAGGAAATCGAACCCTTCAATTCAGCCACATTTATACGGTGTAGATCTGTCTCGGGCGGACCTATCTCACGCGAACCTGTCTCACGCGAACCTGCTCGTCGCAAACCTGTCAGGGGCCAACTTGTCTGGCGCTGACCTCTCCGGCAGTAACGCGTTCAACTCGATCTTGACCGGCGCCAACCTTTCCGGGGCCAATCTATCCAACACGGACCTAGGCGTAGCAGTCCTGTCGGGTGTTGACCTGACCATCGCCAATCTATCCGGCGCAGACCTATCGGGCGCCGACCTGTGCAATGCCAACCTGTCTGAGGCAACCCTGTCCGGAGCCATTCTCTCCCGAACCCGACTGATCGCAGCGTCCTTCTCGAGGGCGCGCCTCAATCAGACGCTCTTCGATTTTACCTCACTTAAAGCCGTTACGGGGCTCGAAACCTGCGTACACGACGGCCCTAGTTCTCTCAATTATCAAACCTTGATGGAATCCGGCCCTTTGCCGGAAGTTTTCCTGCGCGGGTGCGGCCTGTCCGACGAATTCATTCGTTACCTGCCATCATTTTGGAACCAGCCCTTCCAGTTCTACTCCTGCTTCATCAGCTACAGCCACCCCGACAAGGCGTTCGCGCGCCGACTCCACGACGCGTTGCAAGGCCGTGACATCCGCTGCTGGCTCGACGAGCACCAGCTTTTGCCAGGAGACGATCTTCATCCGACGATCGATGAAGCTATTCGCGTTTGGGACAAGGTGCTTCTCTGTGCTTCCCAGGCGTCCCTGAAGAGTTGGTGGGTGGACAAAGAGTTCCGCAAGGCTCAGTCGAGAGAAGAGCAACTATACAAAGAACGCGGCAAGCCAGTCCTGTCAATCATTCCCTTGAACCTCGACGGGTTTATGTTCAACCCCGACTGGCATGACCACAAAAAGGAAACGCTTACCGGTCGCGTCGCTGCCGACTTCACCGGCTGGAAAAGTGACGATGACAAGTTCAATCGCGAGCTTGAGAAAGTCATCAAAGCTCTCCGCGCCGACGCCCGGCCGCCGGCGCCAAAGCCAAAATTGTAGTCTGTTCATAGCGACGCTTACTGCCGCCAAGGGAAAAGAATCCTGACGGGATTCCGCCTTAAAGCCCCGGGTTGCGCACCCCGCGCTGCCCGGGGAACGGACGAATCGGCGGACAAACCCTGCAATGGTTTTGCCCTCTGCCTCGTGCTGCGTAGGCGACCGGGCACAACCTCTATTCAGGGTTCAAGAACCAACGCTTCACGGCCCAAGGTAGCCCTCCCTGCGCAGGGCAACCTTCCCGCCCTGGTCCCGGCCCTACTCTACCCTGCCAACTCGGTCTCAGGGCCGCGCGGCGTGGCGGGCATCCCGACCCTCGTCACGGCTCGGCGGAGCCTCGCCCCACCATTCACTGTGGCGCATTCTTGCCTTGATCACGCCGCGGCGAGAAAAGCTGCCACTCAACGTGTTCTCTGGCCATGCAACTGACTATGCAGCAAAGTTTTATCGCTTAAGTAAGCGCCATTCTCCCTGCGGGACTTACGCATGTTCACGAACCCGACTCGGCGTTGAAACGCAGAGCTATTCCCATCGGCCCTTCCAGGGCCGCGGTCTCGCGGTAGGCTGCTTCCGGGCGCCTCGTTCCCTAGAGAGCGAATTCCTGCGGATACCGGCGTATCCGGTCAGCTGAAGAATTCTGTCTCGGGCGCCGCTGACGGGATTAGCCTCGCCTGTTCTGTCGAACGTCACTGCGGGCGATCGATTCAGGGTTCGAGGGACTCTCACCCCACCATCCATTTACGTTTGGGAGCGCCCGGTTTCCGCCGCGGCCCAGTTGCAAAATCCCGCGAGTGGCGTAGGGTTGGCGATCATCAGCGCTCGTCAAGGCGGGAACTTTTGCGCTGGGAGATTTGGCATGAGCGGAGTATCCAACTACACGGGATTCCGGGCGGGGAGCTCAGCCCCGCGCGCGTGGGCGTTTACCCTGATCGAACTGCTCGTGGTCATCGCCATTATCGCGATCCTGGCCGCGTTGCTCCTGCCCGCCTTGTCCAAGGCGAAGGCGCAGTCCCGCGGCGCCGCCTGCAAAAGTCTCCTGCGCCAGATGGGCTTGAGCATCACGATGTACGCCGATGACAATGGGGCGTATCCGCCGCTCGAAATGCTTAAGAGCCTGACCGATCTCGAGGCGAATCCGCCGATGTGGACGACGCTCGCGCTCGTGCCGTACGGCTTTTACCACACCAGCTCGGCCGGCTACGTCCCTCCCCCGACCTGTCCGGAAAGGGATTCGCGCGCGGTGCATGGCTCCTATGGCTACAACGCTTACGGCGCCGAGCCGGAGACCGCCGCCGGATTCCCACACAATCTCGGGTTGGGCCAAATCGTTTACCTCACGGAACCGGCGACGATCGCGCGTCTCGTCAAGCCGCAGAACGTACTATCCCCGGCCGACATGATCGCCGTCGGCGACCTCTGGAGCATCGATTTTCCCGCGTATGAAACCGCGCCCTGGATCGCTCCCGAGCCTACCTTGCGCAGCGTCTGGCCCGGAACCCTGCACCATGGCGGCGCGAACATGCTTTTTTGCGATACGCACGTCGAGTACGCGAGACAGACGAACTGGATGGCGCCGACCGACGCCGCCCTGCGCCGCTGGAATAATGACCACGCTCCCCACCAGGAACTGCGCCCGAAGCCGTAGGCCGGGCCGCCTCAATCAGCCGCCGCGAACGCCGCCGACGAATTCCGTGGCGCTCGCCTTCACGTTGCTCGAGTTATTGGTGGTCGTCGCGATCATCGCCATCCTCGCGAGCTTGCTCCTAGCGGGATTGACCCGCGCTCAACAGTCAGCTTATTCCGCCGTCTGCAAAAGTAATTTGCGGCAGATGGGGATCGGGCTGCTGCTCTACGTCGGCGACGCTGAGGCGTATCCGCCCTATGAGGCGGAGGGCATTGATCCGCAGGGTAATCCGCAGTGGCAAATGTGGTTCGAGTACCTGGAAAAATACACGGGCGCGAACTGGCCGCCTAGGAATTGGCCGCTGACTTCGCCCACGAATAGTCCCCTCCCGTCCGTCGGGGGCGGTCTCTACGCCTGCCCGGCCTACAATCACCGCGCCGGCGTCTATAGCTACAGCCGCCGTTCCTCGGCGTATGGCGCCTATGGCTACAACTGGGTCGGCAGCGACGCAAGCGGGGTCCTCGGGCTGGGATTGGGTGGCAAGACCTACGTTTCCGCAGGCACGGGCAATCTTCCCGCCACCCGCGAAAGCCAGGCGCTTCATCCGAGCGAGCTGATCGCGTTGGGCGATTCGATCCTCTACCGAGGCCATTTAGGCTGGGGCCTCATGGGCAGCGCCGACATCGGGCTGATAGATGTCTGGACGCCGCAATACCGCTCACCCGCCACACCCTGGGTTTTGGCGCCGGCGTCCGAGACCGGGACGCTCAATCGGACCCGACACAACGATCGCTTGAACGTGCTGTTCTGTGACGGACATGTCACGGCGTTCAGGCGGGAGGAGCTTTTTAACTCGCATGACGAAACGGCCCTCAAACGGTGGAATAACGACAACTTGCCTCACACCGAATCGCTGCCGTCCAATCTGCGCTAACAGCCCGTAAAAAAGCTCTGGTTATTCCTTATTCTATTAACGGGCGGCTAAGACTTCCGCGGCGGCGCGGCGCCGCGCCGCCCCTCCCGTCAGCGGTTCGCGAGCGCGAGGCGGAAGGCGGCCATCTCTTCGCTGTTGCGAACGAGCAGGAGGTCACCGGTCAGGACGGGGTGGTTCCAGGTCTTGCCCTTGATCGCGGGACGCCGCGCCAGTTCGGTGAAATCGTTCGGGGTCGCCCCGACCAGCGCCAAGTCTCCCTCCTCGGACAGCGCCAACAGCAGGTCTTGATCGGGCAAGAGGATAATCTGGCCGGCGCCGTAGCGGCCCCCTTTCCATTTGCGTTTGCCATCCTGGAGATCGATGCAGGCGAGGATGCTGCCGTCGAACCCGTAAGCGTGGCCGCCGTGAACCACGTAGTCGTTGAAGTACGGTTTCAGGCCTTTCGAGGTCCACCGCTCCGCGACGGTCCAGCCGCCGGGTCCATGCGTCACGTTCAGGCGGCGCGTGCCGACGCCGCCGGCTCCGCCGCCGGTGCTGATCAAGACGTCGCCGTCCTCGGTCAGGGCGGGCTGCACGATCGCGGCGCCGGGCCACGAATTCTCCCAGAGCCGCGCGCCGTCGGCGGGCGCGACGCTGGTCGCGCCGATGCCGTTGAGTTGCAGGACTTGCGGCACACCGGCGAGCGTCATCAAGTGGGGTGAGCTATAACTGACGCCGTTGGTTTGGCCCACCCAACGGCGGGCGCCGGTCGCCCGGTCGTAGGCCACGAGCGCGCCGGCATAGACGATGACGACGTCCCCGACCACCAACGGGGACCCGCTAAAACCCCAGTGCGGAACGTGGGCGCCGGTGTCGGTCACGGCCTGGCGCGACCACGCGATCGCGCCCGTCGCGGGATCGAGCGCGTTCAGGAGGCCGGTCGCGCCGAACGCGTAGAGGCGGCCGCCGCTCAGGGTCGGCGTCGCGCGCGGTCCGGCGCCGCCGTTCGACTCCCAGAACCGCACGGGGTCCTCGTGCGTCCAAACCGGCTCGCCAGTGGCGGCGCGATAGCAGGCGACCAGCTCGTGTTCACCGCGCTGTTCCTGAGTGTAAAAAAGGTCTCCGCTCACCGCGAAGGAAGACCAGCCCGGGCCAATCGGGCGGCGCCAAAGCTCGACCGGCGGCGAGGTTGTCCAGTCGGTTTGGATTTTCGGTCCGTGACTGGCGCCGTCGCGCCGCGGGCCGCGAAAGCCGGGCCATTCGGCGGTGGATTTGGCGGTCGGGGCGGCGACGATCGGCGCCGCGACGGACGGCGCTTTTTGCGCTTCGCTCGTGCGATCGGTCAGGCGTTCTTCGGGCGTCTTCGACCAGCGCCAGGCCAACTGCGCGTCGCCGTCCCCCGTGATGCCTTCGGTCCGCAGCAGCGTCCACATCCCGCAGGCCAAGAGCGTGACGCCGACCAGCGCGAGTCGGCGCGGCCGCGGCGCGAGCCGGCCGCAGACCACCGCCCAACCGACGAGCGCCACGCTGAGAGCGGGAACGGCATAGATGAACAACATCAAGCCCATCATCCCGGTCCGGATCGAAATGTGGACGACGCGCGTCGTCACGAAAAGCCCGACTCCCATCAGGACGAGCGCGCCCAAGCGCTCGAGCCACGGCGTCCGGCTGAAGCCAAGCCACCAGACCACGATCAACAGACTGCCGATGAACGCGCCCAACACCGACCAGATCTTGGCCTCGGGAAAGACCGTGGTTAATGCGAACCGGCAGAGCATTACCAGCGCCGCGGCCGCGACGCCGGGCCACAAGCGGAGCGGTTTCGGTGAGGTCGTCGCTTCAAAGGGTGCGTTGGACATATCGAGGTGGCCGTTTCCGGCGGGTTCAGGATTTAGGGCTTAATCATTGTGCGGTAGATGCTGCAGCCCATCCGCCGCGTCGAAGGTACCTTGGTACTCACATCATCAGCATCGCGGAATAAGCCGGAGCAGGCAAACGGATTCGGCGGGGAGCGGGCCGGTGTGAAACCGAGTCCTGCCGCCGATCTGATTCGCGAGTGTCCGTACGAATTCGTTGTCTAGGAAACGCGGCGCCCGGGAGCGGCCAACCGCCAGACCACGGCCCGGGAAGGGCCGATGATAATAGCTCGGCGTTTCAAAGCCGAGTTCGGTTCGTGATCACGGTTAAGTCACGGAGGGACGGCTGACGTCAGAACGTTCAAACCAAAGCTGCCAACCCACACGGACGACCTTATGCTGCGGGCGATCAATCAGTTTCAGCCGTCCCTCCGGGACTTTTAATTACTTTGCACGGAACTCGGCGTTGAAACGCCGAGCTACTCTCGGTCGTCCCTCCGGGACCGAGGGAATCGCCGACAATGTGAGCTTCAAGTCTCGGGGTCCCGCGGAAGAATTCTGTCTCACACCCGGGCGGGATGGGCGCTACTTCCAGTTGTCGAGTTGGGGGGGGTTTTGAGGTGGTGGCTTAAGGGGACGGGCGGAACCGTCCCGGTCTTACAGACCGGAACAATTAGTAAAAGAGGCCGAATTCCTGGGATTACGCTTTGCTCCATCCCAGGCTATCACATCATGGGCTTTCAGCCCGTTCCAACCCGAAGCTTCGCGTCCGCTCGTTCCAAAATACGGCTACGACTCAAGGCCTCGGCCAGACGCCGAGCTTCTTTCGGTGGGTCGAGGAGCCGCCGAGTCCTGAAAAAGCGGCGCGATCGCCGATTTGCTAACCATGCCTCGATCCCTGCCTTAGAGCGCCGTCTTCCAATCGTTGGCTCGCTTTCGCGGGGGTTTGCCGTTATCGGTCAACGTGTGCGGACGATTTATTTCGACTACAACGCGACGACGCCGTTGGACCCGGCGGTGCGCGAGGCGATGGCGCCGTTTCTAGGCGCTAACTTCGGCAATCCCTCGAGCGTGCATCACGTCGGGCGCGCGGCGCGGGCGGCGTTGGATGACGCGCGCGACCGGGTGGCCGCGTTTCTGGGCTGCAAACCGGCGCAAATCATTTTCACCAGTGGCGGAACGGAGGCGAGCAACCTGGCGATTTTCGGCGCGGCTCGCCGCCAGCGGCCGAAGGGTAGGCACTTGATCACTTCGGCGGTGGAGCATCATGCGGTTTTGCACAGTTTTCAGTACCTCGCCAAACACGAGGGGTTTGACGTCACGTTCCTGCCGGTCGATGACCAAGGCGTGGTCTCGCCCGCCGCCCTGGAGGCGGCGCTGCGGGCCGAGACGACCCTGGTGTCGGTGATGGCGGCCAACAACGAGACCGGCGTGATCCAGCAGGTAAGCGCGTTGGGCCGCATCTGTCAGGAGCGCGGAACGCTGTTCCACACCGACGCCGTGCAATGGTTTGGCAAGGAACCGTTCTCGCACATCGATCAATTCAAGGCCGATTTTGTCTCCATTTGCGCGCATAAGTTCCATGGGCCTAAGGGCGCAGGGGCGCTTTTTGCGCGTTCGCCGCTGGCCTTCGATCCGATCCTGTTTGGGGGCGGCCACGAAAATGAACGCCGCGCCGGCACCGAGAATCCCGCCACGATCGTTGGTTTTGCCGAGGCGTTGGAACGGTTCGTCAAGGTTCCAGTGTTCGATCGCGCCAAGCTCGCGCCTTTGGCCGCCCGACTCGGAACGGCAGCTTTGCTGGCGCCGGACGTTAACGAACTGGGTTCGCGCGCCAAGCGGCTCAGCAATACCGTGGCTCTAACGATAAAGGGTTGCGACAGCATCGCTCTGCTGGCGGCGCTCGATCTGGCCGGGATTTGCGCTTCGAGCGGTTCCGCCTGCTCTTCGGGGTCGATCGAGCCGTCTCACGTCCTCTTGGCGATGGGCTTGCCACCCGAGAGGGCGAATTCGCTGGTTCGATTTTCCTTGGGCAGGGACTCCGCGCTAGAGGAGGTCGAAGCCGTTCTCGCCGCCTTCCCGGCGATGGTCGCTCAAATCCGCGGTTCCCAGTAACCACGGGATAGCCGGTGAATAGCCTGTCATCAAACCTCGTTGCCTTCGACCACCCGGTTTTCGACCGGGGTTTCCGGCGAGCTTTTAGGCGCTCCGAATCGGCGTATCTCTTTGGCGCCACCGGGCGAGCGCGAGTTGCTGGCCTTATCCACAACCCTTAATAAGAAGCTTTTCTTTTGTTCAATCACATCATATTACTGAGGGAATGAAACTGACGATTGCCAAAGAGCAAATCCTCAACGGACTGCAAGCCGTGCAAAACATCGTCGCGTCGCGCACCACCTTGCCCGTTTTGTCGAACGTTTTGCTCAATGCCAAGGACGGCAAGCTGGAACTGACCGCGACGGATTTGGACGTGACGATTTCAGCGACCGTGGACGCGAGCGTCAAGGAACCGGGCGCGGCCACGCTGCCGGTGAAGCGATTGTTCGGCATCGTCCGGGAATTGGCGGCGGCTGAGGTCGAGATCGATATCAGCGAGAAGAATGTTTGCAGCCTGCGGGCCGGTTCGTCGTTTTACAAAATCCACGGTTTGGCCGCGGAGGAATTTCCGCCGCTGCCGAGTTTTGCCGATGACCGTAAAATCACGCTGCCGCAGGAAAAAGTGAAGGCGATGCTGCGGCGGACGGTCTTCGCGATTTCGAGTGACGAGACGCGTTACGTCCTGAACGGCCTGTATTTCAGTTTCAAGGACCATAAAGTGGCCGTCGTGGCGACCGATGGCCGGCGGCTGGCGTTGGTCGAAGAGGAGACGGAAATCGCGGACGAGAGCAAAGGCGAATTGATCGTCCCCTCGAAGGCGATCAACGAATTGAACCGGTTGGTCCAGACGAAGGGCGAACTGGAGATTCGCTACACGCAGAATCAGGTGAGTTTTCTGTTGCGGGACGAGCAGGGGCACGAGACGAAATTGATGTCGAAGCTCGTCGATGGCACCTATCCAAATTATCGACAGGTGATTCCGGCGGAAACCAAGGAGCGCATCGCCTTGGAGCGCGAAGAATTTTTGCACGCCTTGCGCCGCGCCGAGATCATGACGAGCGAGAAGTCGAACTCGGTGAAATTGAGTTTCACGCGGAACAGTTTGGTCATCACGGCGAACACCCCGGAAGTCGGCGAAGGCCAGGAAAGCTTGGCGATCAACTACAAAGGCAAGGACTTGGCGGTGGCGTTCAATCCGGCGTTTCTGATGGACCCGCTCAAAGCCGTCGATGACGACGAGATTTTCCTCGAATTGTCAGACGAATTAAGCCCCGGTTTGGTGAAGACGAACGGTCCGTTCCTCTACGTCATCATGCCGATGCGGATGAGCTGAGGATGGCTGGTAGTCTCAGGGAAGGCTGGGGTTTTCAACCGAGGCTGCGATGCGTCTGATCGCCGACGAGACCGCTCGATGAACCTCCGGGTCGCCGTCTGATAAAAGTAAGCGGAGCTTAGGCAAGGCGTCGGCAGCGAGCCTTCCCATCGCCAGCAGCCCGCGGGCGGCCGCGGTCCTCACCGTCGGATCGTGGTCGTCAAGCGTGTTTATCAGCGGCGTGAGAGCCGCGGCCGAGTGGGTCTGGCGGGTAACTTCCCAGCAAGCCGAGGCGGCTTCACGCCTAACGGAGGGATCGGCATCATGCAGGGCTCCCAGGATCGCCACGCTGGCGGCCTGTCCGAGTGGCCGGCTTGCCGCCAAGGCTCTTATCGCAGCCGTTCTAACCGTCGGGTCAGGGTCGTTCGACAAAGGGAGTAGAGTAGGGCCGATGAGAGTCGCGTCCTGGGTAGCGCGGGCTATTGTAGCGACGGTAATTGCCCGAATCTTTTGGTCCGGATCGTTAACCGCTAACAGTAGTTGGGGCAACGCTTGAAGCGCGTTCGATCCGTACCGACCTAACTCATAGATCACCTCACCGCGAGCGGTTTCATGGGGATCGGCCAAACGCGTAACCAGCGCCGGGATCCGCCGAATAACCCAGTCGTCATCGTAAGAAAAGCGGTTGAACCACCAGTTCGTTGTTCCGTCAGAAAGAGCAGAGTAACCACTCGCCTCGCCCCAAATATACCAGCGACCGGTTTTGCCCGAAGCTAACGAGATCGTGGCGGCGACATCGGGAGGTCCGGCCGGGCCAAGCTCAGACCACGCGACAAAACGAAAGGTGTCGCCTGATCTACGGCCCAGCAAACTAGAAACCAAGTGTAGCGCCGCGTTCGTAGAAGGCAGGGTTTCCGGAGAATGCCAATCGACCAAGACGTTGGTAATGCGTTCGCCAAGGGAGTTGACTAGGAGGCAGAAGGGTGAGGGCCGCCACGGAGGCTGGGGAAGCCGGCTCATCGATAACCAAAAGCGATTAGTAATGGACGGAGGCGTTAAGTTGGGAGCTATCGTGATTGGTATAACAGTAGCCTCGAAGACCGCTGGGCCAGAGGCCGCCGAGGAGGCCAGCTTCAACGAGGCGAGCAGGCAGAGGATCGAAAAGAATCGAGACATGAGGATTAGACGGTAATAGCGCCGGCGCGCTCAAAGAATTCGCCTTGGCGAACGGTTCCAGCCGCTCGCGAAAGCCGAGTCACCGCCGCACGATTTAGGAGGGCCGTTTCTTGAAACAGAAAAACACCCGCCGGTGATTGAAGTGAAAGGGGCGGTCGTCGCAGATCGGTGAGAAATACACGTGCCGGGCGGTTTCGGCGGGAGGGAACGAGTTGTAGTCCACGACGAAGAGGTGAAAGCCAGCGGCGCGGAGACGGTCGGCGAGATCGGCGCCGTAGAGGCGACGATGATCGGACTGGCCGTAGGCGCGGCGGCGGTCGTCATCGGTGATTACGGTCGGGTCCTCCACGGTGAAGTCGAGCGCGAATTGTTGCGGCGCGCTGAGGGCGGCGACGCCGTCGGGAGCGAGTACGCGATAGATTTCCGTCAAAGCGAGGGCATCGCTCGCGACGTGTTCGAGCACGTCGAACGCAAAGAGAAAATCGCAGCTTCCAGTCGCGATTTCCGGCATGTTGGTGATGTCCGCGCGCACGTCGCGATCCGTGCCGATGAAATCGGCCTTGGTGTATTGGCCGGCCGCGGGACGAAGCAGCAGGCCCACGCAGTATTCCGGGGAAAAATGGAGGACCCGTTTGCCGACGAAGAGCGCTTCGGGCCGACAGGCGGGAAACGACCGCAAGGCGGCGGCGAAGAGCCGATGGCGCACCAGGCTCCCGCAACGCGGACACATGACGCGCCGATCTTCAAAATCGAGAAACCGCCGTCCCCGCCAGCCGCAGATATCGCACGCGACGCGCCGGGGAAAACTCAGGGCATACCGGTAGAGGTAGTAACGCAGCAGACCCACGGGGCGGGAGCAGCGCAGACGATTGAACAGTTGGCGGAACGGGAAGCTCAAAGGCGGCTTTCCAGCGCGCCCGCCCAATTCGCGCGGGCAGGGCGCCGCCAACGGAGTCGTGTGTTTGGGGAACTCGACATGGGCCGAGGCTAGCGCCGAGGAGAATGAGCCGCAATGCTCGGTCGGCCGGTGGGTCGGCGCGACTTCGAGAGGTGGCGGTTTTTGCCGCTTAATCTTCGGCGGTCGTACTATCCCGGGGAAAGAGCGGCGGGGATGGCGGGCGCTCGGCGCCGTCGCCCTCGACGGCGAGGATGCCGCGGGTGAGGGCGAAGCGGATCAAATCGGTTTGCGAGTGGAGACCGAGTTTGCGCATCAGGTGGGTGCGATGGATTTCCACGGTGCGCGGGCTGATGAAGAGGCGGCGGGCGATTTCGGCGATGGTGTGGCCTTCGGCTTTAAGCTGCAGCACCTCGCGCTCGCGGATGGTCAATTTCTCATAGGCGTCCAGCGGCGCTCCCTTGGCCCGTTGGACGTAGGCGTCAATGGCGCTGTCCGAGAACGGGCTGCCGAGGTACTTGCGGCCGGCGCTGACTTCGCGGATCGCTTTGACCAATTCGGCGGCGGTCGAGTCCTTGAGGACGTAACCGGCGGCGCCGTTCTTGAGAGCCTCGAGGACGTAGGCCTCGTTCTTGTGCATCGACAGGACGATGACGCGGGTCTTTTCGGCGCGGCCGTTTAATTGATGCACGACCTCCAGGCCGGAAAGCGCGGGCATGATGAGATCGACGACGAGAATATCGGGCTGCAGGCGCTCGACGAGGCGGACGGCCTCGAGGCCGTCGCTGGCTTCCCCGACGATCGCGAAATCGCGCTCGGTTTCCAGCAGAGCGCGGAGGCCTTGGCGCACGATGTGGTGGTCATCGGCGAGAACAATCGTTCGTTTAGTCATGCTTGAGGTTGATCGGCGTCAAGGCTTTGCCGAGGGGCAATTCAAGGGTGATGCGGGCGCCGGCGCCGGGACGGGTGTGGATGGTCAACTGGCCGCCGACTAATTCCGCCCGTTCGTACATGCCGCACAGGCCGCTGGAGGCGTGGGCGGCCAGGGCGGCCGGGAGGTCGAAGCCGCGGCCCTGATCCTCGACTTGCAGTTGGAGCAGCGAGGCGTCGGCCCAGAGAGTGACGGCGATTTCCGTGACGCCGGAATGGCGGACGGCGTTGGTGAGGGCCTCCTGGATGGTGCGGTAGGCGGCGGTCTCGATCTTGACGTCGAAGCGGCGACGCTCGACGCCCTCGTGCTTGAAGCCGACGAGCAGGCCGGCCTGGGCGGCGTAGTGGTCGAAATGGGCGAGCAGCGCGGGCAGGAGGCCGAGGTCGTCGAGGATCGTCGGCCGCAATTGCAGAGAAAGCTGCCGGACTTTGCCGAGCAACAGGTCCACGTCGGCCTGGACCTGGCGCAGCTTCGGGCCAACCGCCTCGGGCGGGAGCTTGAGACAGGTGTCCACCCCCAGGCGGAGCATCGTGAGCCACTGGCCGACCTCGTCGTGCAGTTCGCGGGCGACGTCGCGCCGCTCGGCCTCCTGGGTTTCGACGAGTTTGGCGGAGAGGGCCTTGAGGCGCTCGGCGTATTCCTCGAGCTTGACGCGGGCGCGGCGCCGCTCGGTGACGTCGCGCACGACGCAGTGGGTCGCGATGAACTGGCCGTCCGGCGAGAAGCGGGGAATGGCGGTGCCGTCGAGGTAAACGACCTTGCCGTCGCGGGTGAGCCAGCGGACTTCGTAGCGGCTTTCGACGCCGCGCTGGGCCTGGCCGATGACCCAGCGGAACATCGCGCGGTCGGCGCCGATCACGAGCTTGGTGGTGATCGCCTGGCCGATAACCTCGTCGGGCCGGTAACCGGTCACGCCCTCGAGCTTGCGGTTCACGTCGGTGATCCGGCCGTCGGCGTCGAGAAAGAGGATGATTTCGTCGGCGAGTTGAAACAACTCGCGGTATTTGGCCTCGGCTTCCCGCAAGGCGGCCTCGGCGCGGCGGCGCTCGCCGACGTCCTCGAGCATGAGCAGGACGCCGGTGACACGGCCCGCGGCGTCCTTCAGCGGGGTCGCGCAGAGGCGGGTTTCAATCGGATCACCCGCCTTGGTCCGCTGCGGCTCCAACAGGCCGGCCTGCGGACCAGCCTGCATGACGCGGCAGATGAGGTCCCGAAAGCCGGGGAGCCGCTCCGGGAGCACGGCGGGACATAGCTGGCCCAGGGTCTCGGCCAGGGTCCAACCGAACATCCGCTCGGCGCCGGCGTTCCAGGACTGGACCCGCCCTTCCAGGTCCAGCTCCAGGATCGCAAAGGGGGCGGAATCGAAGAGCTGCCGCAGGTTTTCGTGGGTGCCCCGGAGGGCGGTTTCCGCGTTGCGGCGCGCGGAGAGGTCGCCGGCGACGCAGGCAAGCGCGGTCGGCTGGCCGGTTTCGGGATCGTGGATGGCGAACCCGCTCCAGAAAACCGGCCGACAGGCGCCGGTGCGGCGATTCTGAATCGTGAGTTCGCCTTTCCAATAGCCGTGAGCGAGCAGGGCGGGAAGGATTTCGTCCCGCGCGCGCGCGCGATCCGGCGGCGTGAAGCAATCCTCGAGACGGGTTTCCCGGGCGTCGTCGCGGGGGTCCAGGCCGAACAGGGTCCGCCCGGTGTCGTTGATGAAGTGGAATCGGCCGTCGAGGTCCATCGCGGCGATGATCTCCTCGCTGCGCTCGACCAGGGAGACGAACTCCCGCTTCGCCTCCTCGGAGCGCTTGCGTTCGGTGATGTTGGTCGAGAACACCTCCAGGCCGTAGGTGGTCGGTCGCGCCCGGATCGAATACCAGCGGTTGGCCGGGGCAAATAAAGCCTCGAATTCAACGCCGGCCCGCTCCGTCATGGCCCGGGTGAGCTTTTCTTGAAAGACGGTCCCGACCGCGGCGGGGAGGATGTCCCAAATGCGTCGGCCGAGCAGTTCCTCCCGGCGCCGACCGAGGATCAATTCGACCTGGGGGTTCAGGTAGAGGTAGCGCCATTGGTAGTCCAGCGCCACGAACCCGTCGCTGATCCGCTCCAGGATGCGGGTCTCTTTCTCGTCGAGGGCCAGCGGCGTGAACGGGGGCGGGACACCGCGGGGAAGCGCCGGCGGCGTTTCCGGTGGAGCCATGGATAAGCGTTCTGACATCGGTCAAGCTGGGTTGCTGGCCAAAGGACACGCCACGAGGTTCCGGCGCCCGGAGCCATGATCCTCGCGGAATGGTCCCATTTCAGCCACATTCAAGCCGGGAGCATATAAGGGAAACTACCTAAGATTCACTGCTAAAACCGCTTATTAATCTATGCGGCTGGGCGGCCCGGGCGCCGGGCAAAGGCTAGTCGGGCGCCTGGCTGAAGGCGGCGCCGGTCCACCATCCGCGAGTGGTCACGGCGGCCGGATAGGCCCAGGCGTCGGCGGCGGCGCCATGCAGCCTGACGGGAGCGCGTTCCGCGGCGAGCGCCACGACCGCGGGCAGGTCGAGGAAGCGCAAGACGTTCAAATAGTCGGGCCCTTCCGCTTGCGAGGCCGGCAGCCGCCCGAGGTCGATCCCGGCCACGCCCTCGGCGAACAGGGAGGCGTAGAGAGCGTTCACGCCCATCGATCCCGAGCCTGCCACGAACAGGGGAATCGATTGCAATTCCCACCGCACCCGCGCGGCGCGGAGCGCCCGCTGGATGTCCCAGACGCGCATCCCGTCGAGCGTCTGACCCAGGAGCATGAAGCGGCGGCGGAGTTGGACGCGAACCGGCTCGGCCGCGGGCCAGGCCGTCAACCCGACCCCGCGCGGGGTGACAAAGGCGAGCGCGTCGTCGTTCGCGCGCAAGGCCGACGCGGCGGCCGCGAAAGCCGCCGTCAATTCCGGGGCGGGCGACGGCTGGCCGAGGGCCGCGACCACGGCCAGCTCGGCGGCCAGCTCGGACCCGAAATCCGGGGCCAGCCCCGCCAGCCAGCCGGCCCAGCGCGATTCGTCCAGCGGCTCGAACGTCACGCGCCGGGGCCGCGCCAGCCCCGAACGATTGAGCAGATAAATCCGCACCGGGACCGACGCCTGCGACATGAACTCATACGCCCGCAAGCGCAAACCGTTCCGCTCCGCGTCAATCACGTCGCGGGCGGCCGCCGATGGGTCTGCCGGGACGGCGTTCGCGGCTCCCCCCGTCCGGGCGGGCGTGGCCGCCTCTCCCTCGGCGGGCCAGCCGCGGAACACTTCCTCACGCAACGCCCTTAACCAGGCGGCGCGTTGCGTTTCCCACGCGGCGCGCGTCTCCGGGGCGGCCGGCGCCGTCGCGGCCGGCACGAAGCGGTCCTGAATCCTGGTGTTGAGTTGATCCGGCGGCAGCTCGGTGAAAACCCGCAATTTTTCCGGCGGGAAAAACCTCGTCGCCGCCGTGTCGATGATGGGGTCTTCGTTTTTAAGATGGCGGTTGAACCAGCGAAAGACGGGGACCTGCAGGTCCTGCGTGTCCTGGTGCGGACCGTCGGTGATGAGCAAGCCGAAGGCGTTCGTCGCGCCGTAAAGTTCGTAAATGTGTTTCACCTTGCGGTGCAGCCGCTCCACGCCGTCGAGGGGGAAAATGCCGTCCTTGTCCGAGTTGCCGAGCAAGAGCGGGCGGGGCGCGATCAGGGCCGCGAGCAGGGGATAATCCCAGCGATAGGTGTTCACGAAAAACATGCAGTCGCAATGCCCTTCGACCGCGCCGCCCACGACGTAATTCTCCAGGTCGGTAATGCCCGCGATCGGCGCGGCCACCTTGATCCGGTCGTCCAGGGCCGCGATGGTCCAGCTGTAGGCGCCGCCGCCCGAGCGGCCGGTGACGCCGAGGCGCGAAGCGTCCACCTCCGGGCGCGTGGCGAGGTAATCGAGCGCGCGAATGCCGTTCCAGGCTTCGACGCCCGCGGGCGTGTAGCCGCGGGAATTCCACCACCACATGCCTTCGCGATAGGTGCCATGATGAATCCCTTGAATTTCGCCGAGTTGCAGGGTGTCGAGGATGAGGCAGGCGTAACCGTGACGGGCGAACCACTCGCCGTGATGTTGATAATAAGTTTTGTTGCCGTAGCTGATCCCGTTGCTGGCCACCAGCGAATGCCCGCACACGTAAAGGATTGCCGGAACCGGTCCCGACCGCTCCTTGGGCAGATAGAAATTCGCGGTCACGTACAGCCCGGGCACGGATTGAAAATGCAGCTTCTCGGCGGTGAAAAACTCGCTTTCTTCGCGGCCCGTGACCACCGCGCGCAGATTGGTCCGCTCGGGCGGCGGCGACAGCCCGAGCATCTCGAACAATTGCGCCCGCCGCTGGGGCCGTTGCGCGGTCCAGTCGGCCAGGGTCTTGACGTCAGTCAGGCAAGCGTCGGCCAGGCGGGCCGTCTCGGCCTGGAAATACGCGGCCAACAAGTCGTGGCTCGGCAGGATCGCGGCGTGGGAGGGGGAGGTCGCCGTGGGCGGAGCCGACGCGGTTGAGAGGGGCCGGGGCGGTTCCGCCCCGCGCGCGGCGGGAGCCGAGAGGGCGGCCAGGAAGAGTGTGACAAGGACGGCGAGGGTCGCGCCGACGAAGGCCAAGGCGCGAGACCGTACGACTCGCCGAGCTGGGTCGCGGCCGGTCGGGGGTTCACTAGCGCTTTGCGATTCGCTCCTCCGCGCCGCAGGAGAGCGGTTATGACGCGCGCGCGGGCCGATTGAGAGAACGGGTGGAAGCTTCATGGAAACACGTTCAATCATGGACCGGTCCGGCGGTGTCGGCAAGCCGGAAGCAGTGATTGGCCAGGGCCTCTCTTTCTCACGGCTCGGGTAACAGTTCATTTTGGCGCACGCCGGGCCGACGTATCTAAATCCTGCCGTGCAAGTCGTGTCGGCCCATTACTTAAGCAATGACTTCCTTCGGTTTTAGAAGACGATCTAGCGAAAGAATCCTGGAGGGATTCCGTCCCAAAGCCCAAGGTTGTCCCGCGCCGCGGGCAACCTTGGGTGTCCGGTCCGTCCCGCTCCAACCCCGAAGCGGGGAATGGCGCTTACTTAAGCCCACGGCGGGTAGGGACGGCGCGCTGCGCCGTCAGCGCCGCGCAGCGGCGCAATCGGATGACCGTTGCGGGCGTCGTGGTCCATTCGTTCCGTCCTGCCTTCGCTTCGCTGCGGCGGGACGGTGACATCGCAGCGCGATGTCCCGACCACTCGAGGCGTTGAACGGCCGCGCAAATACCTATACGGTTGGGAGTTGGCGCTTTGCGGAGTCGCTTTTGCAGGGCATATTTGCCCGGAAATGTCGCCCAGCTAATGCGCATAAATCGTCATCGAGGCGTTGTTCGCCGGCAGTCCGGGAAGAGCTCCAACGGCATGGGCGGCGCCGACCATGCCGATGGTTTCCCGAACACCGACCGCGCGAAAATGCATGGTGGGGCGAGGCTCCGCCGAGCCGTGGAAGGTTCCGGCGGGCCGCTGCCGCGCAAACCTATTCAGGGCTCGACAGAGTCTCGCCCCACCGTTGGGGTCGCTCAAGGTCTGGCGGCTCACCCTCGCGTCGCGGGGACGCGACGTTCAGCGTATCAGCAAGCGCTCCTGATCCATGTCCAACCCCACACTCAATCGATTTGAACTGGCGACGCCCGCGCGCGTCATCTTTGGCGTTGGAACGCTCGGGGACGCGGGCACGTTGGCGCGTGAATACGGCCGCCGCGCGTTGGTGGTGACCGGGCCATCGCCCGGCCGCGCCGCGGCGCTCTTGGCATCGTTGACGGCGGCGGGAGTGGCGGCGGAGACGTTCTCGTTCGCCGGTGAACCGGCGACCCATCAGGTCGCCGCCGGCGCGGCCCGCGCGCGCGAGCAGGGATGCGACGTCGTGCTCGGATTTGGAGGCGGCAGCGCGATCGACGCGGCCAAGGCCATCGCCGCCCTGGTGACGAACGGCGGCGACTTGCTTGATTACCTCGAGGTGATTGGCCGAGGCCAAACTCTGGCGCACGCCGCGGCGCCGTGCCTGGCGATCCCCACCACCGCCGGGGCCGGCGCCGAAGTCACCCGCAACGCGGTCCTTTTTTCGCCCGAGCATCGGGTCAAAGTGAGCCTGCGCAGCCTGAAATTGTTGCCACGAGTCGCCCTGGTGGACCCGGCGCTGACCCTTTCCTTGCCCAAAACGATCACCGCCAGCACGGGGTTGGACGCGTTGACGCAGTTGATCGAGCCGTTGGTCTCGCTGCGCGCGAATCCAATCACCGACGCGCTCTGCCGCGAGGGGATCGCGCGCGTGGTCCGGTCGCTGCGCGCGGCCTGGCAGGCGGGCGAAACGCTCGCCGCCCGCGAGGATATGTCGGTGGCCAGCCTCTGCGGAGGATTGGCGCTGGCCAACGCCGGTTTGGGCGCCGCGCATGGTTTTGCCGCGCCGCTCGGCGGCATGTTCCCAGCGCCGCACGGAGCCGTCTGCGCCGCGTTGCTGCCGCACGTCATGGCCGCCAACGCCCGCGCGCTCCGCCGCCAATCGGCCGGCGCCGTGGCGCGGTTGGACGAAGTGGCGCGGCTGCTCACCGGCTCCGAGCGCGCCGTGGCCGAGGATGGCGCCGCCTGGGTGAGCGAACTGTGTAATGACCTGCAGATTCCCGGCCTGGGACGCTACGGCGTCACGCCGGGCGATATCCCCGACATCGTGGAAAAGGCGCAGGCCGCGAGCAGCATGAAGGCAAATCCGGTCGCGCTCTCGACCGAGGAGCTGCGCGACATTTTGGCGCGGGCGATTTAGGAGAAAGCGCGAATCGAAGCGACGTGGCGGACGACCGCGAGCTCGCCCGCCGCGCCGCGGATTGCGGGCGCCGCCGGAGGTTAATTCTCCCCGTTCCGGCCCACCACCGAGCGCTCCTCGGGCGCGGTTTCGGGCAGGAACGGCACGCCGGGCGAAACCATGGGCTGGCCGCGCTCCCGCGCGGTCGCCGCGCGCGCCGTTCCCGCCGCGCCGCGAGACGGCGTCAAGAAATCCATCCCCGCGCGCCGGGCCAGGTCGCGCAGATAATCACGCGTCGGCGCCGGCGAGAATCCGGCCGGGTCGAACCCGCTGAACAGGGCCACCAGCGCGCCGGGTTGGTGGCGCCGGAGCGGTGGCCACGCTTGGAGCCACGCGTGCGCGGCGTCCGGAAGCTTCGACCCGGTCGTCCCCGCGACGATCACGACATCCGCGTCCGCGGCGGCCTTCGCCGCGACCTCGGCCACGCGCGGATCGCGGAGCGCATCGAATCCCCAGGACGACACCTTGAAGTCGATTTCGGACTTAAAACGGGACGTGGCGCGGTCAAAAACGCGAAGCGCGCGGGCGCCGGTCGCGACGTCCGCGTAAACCAGGACGATGGAACATGCCTCGGGATCCTCGAAGCTCAGGGGGTCAGTCGTCATTTTCATGCGCAACTTTCTCTTTCGCGGACAACCCCATTGCAAACCTTCCGCGCGCTATTGAAACTAGTACGCGGGCGTCAGGCAGACGTCACGCGTGTGATACGATCAATCTCGCTCCAACGTGCCTAGTTGCAAAGAAATGTTATTCACAGGTTATTCACCGGCGAGTCGGCGCGAGTTCGGCTTTTCGAGTCGGGCGGCCAGCGTCGTTGAGATTGAGGGAATGCATTTTCAAGGTCCGGCTTCCGCGTTTTGTGGTCAATATTCATATGGAAGGCGGCGTTCAATCCTGAAACAATCTTCATCGTCAGTGTGTCCTAACCAAGTGAACGCCGCCAGCAATCCATTTTCCTCGGGCCGAATCGTTACTTTAATTTTAGTCGGCGTCGTGCTCCTCGCGCGGCCGAGTTCGTCGTGCGCTCAGGATACTTCCGCCCGGGGCGATTTTATCGCTTGGGCCAAGACCAGCGCCCTGCCTATCGGCGCCATCGAGGGCGAGCTGAAGGACGACGATTTGCGACCTTTGGCGCGGAGCATTGGATCGGCTCGCGTGGTGGCCCTGGGTGAACCGAGCCATGGCATGCACGAACCGCCTGCCTTTCGCAACCGCCTCTTCCGGTTCCTGGTCGAGCAGACGGGCTTCACGGGCATGGCGACGGAAAGCAGCTTCACCGATTCGCGGGCCATCGCGGAGTTTATCGCGGGAAAATCGGAGGTCATCCCGCCCATCGGCCAGCTCCCGAGCGCGGAAAATCAGGAACTCCTGCTCTGGATCAGAGCCTATAACGCGGACGCGGGTCACCCTCATAAGCTGCGGTTTTATGGCATCGATATCGGCTTAAGCGGCCTGGGCAATTCCTACCCTTCGCCCGTCCCGATCCGCGCCGCGCTCGGTTATGCGGCTGACACCATGCCGAAAGCGGTCGCCACGCTAGGCGTGAAGCTGGAACCCTACTTGGCGCGACTGCCCGGGCCGGGTAACAAACCGCCCAGTTTTTCCACCGCCGAACACGATTCCCTTACCGGCCTGATTGAAGACCTGATCGGACTCTTGGAGCGCAATCGTCCGAAACTCGTCGCGGCCTCGTCGAAGTCGGCCTACGACTGGGCGCATCGCAACGCGATCATCGCGCGTCAGGCCGATCAGGTTTTTCGCGTCAGTCCCGCCGATGCTCGTCCTGGCCAAATTCCCCCGGAGGCCTGGAAAGCCGTGGAAGCCCGCGACACCGCGATGGCTGATAACGTGCTCTGGGCGTTGGATCAAGAAGGTCCAGCCGGGCGGCTTCTTATCGTCGCCCACAACGCGCATGTCAAAAGCGTTCCCACGCAAGGCGGCGTGTGGGACGTGTTTGCGCGCCCGCCGAACGCGGTGGGACAGTATCTGCGGGAATCACTCGGGCCGGAGCTCGTCATCATTGGCATGAGCGCGGGTCACACGATGCCCAGCGCGCCGACGGGCCACGAGCCGATCGAAAGTCTCGACGACGCCCTCGGAGCCGTGGGCGCCGCCCCATTCGTTCTCGACCTGCGAACGGTTGGCCCGCTCTTCCCCGCCGGCCAATGGCTGGCGGCGCCGAAGACGCTGATCGCAAACGGCGATTCATTTCTCACGCTGTCACCACGCCAGGCTTTCGACCTGATTTTCTATGTCGATAAAATGACTCCTCGGCGAGCGCCGGATCCCCGGTGACAACGGCCCAAACGGCGCCGCGTTTTCGGTCCAGGTTTGATCCGGCCGCGGCGATTCTGACGCTTCTGGAGGCGCCGGCGTAGTCCAGCGAGTCAAATCCGGCGAAGCAACGAACGATTGGTGGCGCTACTCATCATCCAATCCCTTTCCCCGGAGAATTCGGGGGAGGCATTTCTCAACCCTGGACGCCCGGGTTTTGGATTGTTTGGCGCCGGAAAAATAAAGGAGGTACCCTTTTTGCCGTCCCGGCGTCAACGCGCCAAAGGCGGCTTTCAAGGCGGGGCTTTCCGCCAATTTGTCCTGGAATTCCTGAGGCATGGCGAATTCCGTCACCTTTTTATATCGCACTTTCAAACCGGCCTTTTCCGCCGCGATGGCTTCGCGGATATAGGCTTTCACGACGGGTTCCAATGCAACGATGGCCGGAAGGGAGGCGAACTTGATCCAGCGCCCCGCCTGGGTATTTTCAGTGGGGCTGATTAAGATTTGATTGGGATCGCGGAGCAAGGCTCCCTTGCAAAACATGAGCGCGCAGCTTTCTTTTAACGCGATGATGATGACTATGTTACTCCCCCGAAACGCGTAGCACGGTTTACCCCACTTCAAGTCTTCGGTCAGTTGACAGTCAAGCAGGACCGTTCTCAATTTCGCCATCTCATCCCGCCACTTGGTGGCTTTTTGTAAGTACCGGTCAACCTTGGGGTTCATTCTATTGGTGGACATAGTATGTTATTTTAACTTGCCGGCGACCGCCTGCAATCGGTTATGCGCCATATTGATGCCTTGAGCCATGCCGATCTTCAGTACCTGGTCCCGGTGCGCGACGGACTTATAGACGACGTGGATGGTGAGTTTACTGGCGTCGTCGGAGAGCGCTTGGAACTCCAGGAACTCAAGTTGGACCCCAAACGGCGTATTCTCCATTTCAAATGTCCGCGTGATTCGCTGGTTCGGGAGAAACTCATGGATCACCCCATTAAATCGATATTTGTTTCCTTTTGGGTCGGTGGTCTCAAACTGGTAACTGCCGTGTTTTTTGCTTTCGAGTTTGAGCGCCTTGGTTCCCATCCATTGCTCGACCAGGCCTGGCTCGACGTGCGCCTTGAAAAGTAATTCCAGCGGCAAGTCAAACTCCCTGGTTATCTGTAGTTCTTGTTTGCCGTCCTCGGCGCTGACTTGGGTTTTGCGTTCCATAGTATCTATCGCTTTGGTTTGTATTGTTTCATGATGGCTTCCAGTTTATTGAACCGGTCGTCCCACAGTTTGCGGAACGGCTCGATAAAATCGGCCACCTCGTTCATGCGTTTGGCGTTGATGTGATAGTAGATTTCCCGGCCGTTTTGCGCGGCTTTGAGCAATTCACACTCGGTGAGGATTTGAATGTGCTTGGAAATGGTCTGCCGGGAGGATGTGAAATTGTCGGCGATGGCTCCCGGCGTCAACGCCTGCGCCGCCAGCAAGGTGAGGATGGCCCGCCGCGTCGGGTCGGCAATCGCCTGAAAAACGTCTCGTCTCGATTCCATTGCGCAGTTATCTGGCTGCAAATGTATGCGCAGCCAAGTGACTGCGCAAGTTTTTTTTTGCGCGGATTCTATGGACGGGCATGAGCCGGCTTCCGCGGCGGGACTTCTGAATTCAGGCCTACGTTTCCGACGATTCGCCCCGTCCCTTAGGGACGACCGAGAGTAGCTCGGCGTTTCAACGCCGAGTTCAAGGCGGTGTGATCAAAAGTCCCGGTAGGGACGGCTGAGGTTGAGCTTCGTTGGGTGGGTGGCACGTGGGCGTCCAACGGCGGCGCGGTTGTGGATTTTCGGTCGGGCGAGCTTGGACCAAGGGCAAAACCCTTGCAGGGTTTGTTCGACTTTTGGTTGTCCACCCCGGGTAGCGCGGAGCGCGCAACCCGGGGCTTTAGGACGGAATCCTTTCAGGATTCGTGGATCAGACCATACCGACCCAAAACGTCAACGACTCCAAGTTACGCCGCGCCCTCTTTTCTCCTCCGCAGCCGATCCTCGCCGGTGTCTTTTATCCATGAGTCAACGCGGCGGCGGCGGGCGCAACCTCGAGTTGTTGCAGGATCGAATGAGCGGTGAGCAACCGCGTTCCGAGTGGTGGGGCCGCCGCGCTGCGGCGGAACGCTCGCGCTAGTGTGCGCGGGCGGTTTCGGATGACATACGCTTCCAAAACCATCGACGAATCGTCAACGAGTCGAAGTTGCGCCCGCCCGCGGCGCCGCCGCGCCACAAAACTTGTCAATTCCGCCCGCGGCTATATGCTGGCGGGGTGCAGTGGACGTCATCATCGTTCGGTTCGGCTGGCTCGCGGCTGGCGTTGTGGTTTAACCACGGCGGCCGCGCGCTTTGGCGACGCTCCACCGCGGACTTGCGCCACGCCGGAGCAGTCATTCAATAATCGCCTCATTTCACGTGCTCGCTAAAAGGGTCATACCTTGTCTCGATGTCCACGACGGCCACGTCACGCGCGGCGTCCAATTCGGCAAAGCCGAGGCGGGCGAGTTGCGCAACGTCGGCGATCCCGTCGAGCTGGCGCTGCGTTATAACGCGCAGGGCGCCGACGAAATGGTGTTTTTTGACATCACCGCCAGCGCGCACGGCCGGGCCAGCATGATCTCGGTCATCGAACGCGTGGCCGACCAATGTTTTATGCCGTTGACCGTCGGCGGCGGCATCCGCACGGTCGAAGAAATGAACGCCATGCTCAAGGCGGGCGCGGACAAGACGAGCATCAATTCCTCCGCGCTGGCGACGCCGGACCTGATTCGCGCGGGCGCGGAAAAATTCGGCAGCCAATGCATCGTCGTCTCAATTGACGCCAAGCGGACCGGGCCGAATCGCTGGGAAGTGTTCTCGCATGGCGGCCGGAAGCCGACCGGCCTCGAGGCCGTCGAGTGGGCGCAGCGGGCCGTCAGCCTGGGCGCCGGCGAAATCGTGCTGAACAGCATCGACGCCGACGGCACCAAGGCGGGTTACGACCTGGAGATCACGCGAGCGGTGAGCGAAGCGGTCGGCGTGCCGGTGGTGGCGAGCGGCGGCGCGGGCAAGCTCGAACATCTCGCCGAGGTGTTGCTCGCGGGCAAAGCCGACGCGGTGCTGGCGGCGAGCATTTTTCACTACGGCGAATGCACCGTCCGCGAGGTGAAGGAATTTCTCGCGGCGCGCGGAATCGCGGTCCGATTATGAACACGCTAATGTCGAGCCGGCTCACGCCGATCCTGTTGCTCACGGCCTCGAACGTCTTCATGACGTTCGCCTGGTACGGCCATTTGAAATTCAAGGAAGCTCCGTTGGGGAAGGTTATGCTCGCGAGTTGGGGCATCGCCTTTTTCGAGTATCTGCTCATGGTGCCGGCGAACCGCTGGGGCAGCGCGAACTTTTCCACGCCGCAACTCAAGATCATCCAGGAGGTCATCACGCTCACGGTTTTCAGCGGCTTTGCGGTTTTCTACCTGGGCGAGCGCCTGAGGTGGAACCATCTGGCGGCTTTCCTTTGCATTCTCGGCGCCGTCGCCTTTACATTCATTCCGAAAAACTGAATCGCGTGAGCTTTTACGATCAACTCAAATTCAACGCGGACGGCTTGATCCCCGCGATCATCCAGGAGCAATCCACCGGGCGCGTGCTGATGCTGGCCTGGATGAACCGCGAGTCGCTCGCGCAGACGGTCGCCACGGGCCGGACGGTTTTCTGGAGCCGTTCGCGCCAGAAATTCTGGATCAAGGGCGAGACCAGCGGGCACACGCAGACCGTCAAGGAAGTCACCTTCGATTGTGACGGCGACACGCTGCTGATCAAGGTTGAGCAGGTGGGCGCCGCCTGTCATGAAGGTTACAAATCGTGCTTCTTCCGCTCCGTGGAAGGGACCGCCGGCGAATTTCGCCTGAACGACAAGCCGTTGTGAACACTCCCGCCGCCGCCGCCTCGCCGGACCGCCGCCCCCCGCGCCGCGCCCGGTTCGCGCGCGCCGCCTGACCGGGCCGCCCATGGAAGACTCCGTCCCCATCGGCAGCTTCACTTACGGCGTCATGCTGGCGCTCCTGCTTTTTGGGCGCGGGATGGATTTGTTGAGCACCTGGGTCGCCACGCCGAACCTCGCCCTCGAGGCGAATCCGATCGCGAAAAAGCTCGGCTGGAAATGGGGCGTGATCGTGAACCTCGGGATGTGCGGATATTTCGCCACCTGGCCGCTGCCGGCGATCGTCATCGCGACCACCAGCGTCCTGGTCGCCGCGCGCAATCTCCAGACCGCGTGGCTCGCGCGCGCCCTCGGCGAGCTCGCGTACCGTTCCTGGATCAGCGCGCGCTTCGCGCAAACCCGGTGGGGCCTGTATCTCTTCTGCGTCTGGGGCCAGGCGTTGTTGACCGCCGCGGTGGGCGGGGCGCTCATGTTTTTCTGTCCATTGCAATTGGTGCCCTTCGCCGTCGGCATGGGAATCGTGACCTACGCCGCGGCGGTGGCTTTTTACACCGTGCTCGCGGCCTGGCGCTCCCGCCGGACCCTGGCCGCGATGGCTTATTCGGAGCATCTATGACTAGTCCGACCAAACCGGAGTTTATTGAATTGGCCGCGCGGGGAAACCTCATCCCGGTCACGCGGCGGCTGCTCGCCGATTTTGAAACCCCGCTCTCGGCCTACCGCAAAATCCGCGGGCAGGGCGAATCGTTTCTCTTCGAGTCGGTCGAAGGCGGCGAACATCTCGGCCGCTATTCGTTCGTCGGCTGCAACCCGCGCGCCGTCATCCGCCAGCGCGGGAATCGGGTCGAGATTCTCGAACAGGGCCGCGTCGTCGAGAAATTCGCCGTCGGCCGCGAACCCAACCCGGATTGTTCGCAGTGCGTCAAGGACGGCCTCGAGGTGATCGAGCGGGTTCTCGGGCGGTACCGGCCGGTATCGCTCCCGTCGCTTCCGCGTTTCACCGGCGGCGCCGTCGGATTCATCGGTTACGAGTTCATTCATGACGTCGAGCCGATCGTGCCGCGGCCAACCCAGGACGACCTCTCGACGCCGACGCTCTATTTTCTGGTCGCCGATCAACTGCTGATTTTCGATCGCGTCGCCCAAACGCTCACGATCCTGGTCAACGCCGTCGTCGAGGAAGGCGCGAGTCCCGCGGCGGCGTACGACGCGGCGGTGGCCGCCATCGACGCGCTGGTCGTCCGGTTGCAACAGCCTTGCAGCTACCAGTCGGTCTGCGTGCCCGCCGAGGCGCCGTCGATTCCGTTCGAGTCGAACGTCTCGCGCGAGCAATTCCTGGCCAACGTGCGCAAGTCGAAGGAATACATCACCGCCGGCCACATCATCCAGGTGGTCGGTTCGCAGCGGTTCTCGACGCCCGTCAAGGCCGCGCCGCTCGACATCTATCGCGCCGCCCGCTCGATCAACCCGTCGCCGTACATGTTCCTGCTCGAGCTGAACGGCTTCTCGCTCGTCGGCGCGTCGCCGGAGATTCACGTCCGGTGCGAGGATCGCAAAGTGGAAATCCGCCCGATCGCCGGCACGCGCGCCCGCGGCAAGACCCCCGCCGAAGACGCCGCCAACGAGCAGGAATTGCTCGCCGACCCGAAAGAGCGCGCCGAGCACGTCATGCTCGTCGATCTTGCCCGCAACGACATCGGCCGCGTCTGTGAATACGGCTCCGTGCGGGTCAAGGACCAGATGGCCATCGAGCGTTACAGCCACGTCATGCACATTGTTTCGCAGGTGGAAGGCCGCCTGCGCGCCGACAAGACCACCTACGACCTGATGCGCGCGACCTTCCCCGCGGGCACCCTCACCGGCGCCCCGAAGGTCCGCGCCATGCAGATCATCAGCGAACTCGAGCAAACCCAACGCGGCCCCTACGGCGGTTGCGTCGGCTACTTCTCGTTCAACGGCAACCTCGATTGCTGCATCACCATCCGCACCGCGCTCATCAAGGATGGCCGCGCCTACGTGCAGGCCGGCGGCGGCTGGGTGAACGACTCGATTCCCGAAGCTGAATTCCAGGAGACCGTCAATAAGGCCAAGGCGATGTTCAAAGCCATCGCGCTTGCCGAAAGCTTTGCCAAGCCCGAGGCGGGGTAGGCGGATCAGGACGGGCGCCCGGACGCGAGGCTGGCGCGTCGGGAGGGCCATCGCGCGGCGATGGCCCCGCCGGACCGTAGCGGAAGCGTAGGCCGGCGGAACGAATAACCTGCGGGGTGCGCCTCAGGCGGTGTCGGGCGCAATTGCTGCTTGTCGCGTTGATTGGCTTTGACGGGCTAGTGTACTGTTCATGAAATAGGTGGACATAATCGGTTTTTCGGTGCAATTTC
>CAZFVY010000082.1:0-33492 GCA_964522665.1 uncultured Verrucomicrobiota bacterium
CAACCAATATTCCTAACCAGTTGATGCTGTGGAGCTAATAACCGGATGCTTATGCTAAAATATATTGGTTGAGTAAAACTACCGATTACTATCAGGTCAGAATTGGAAACGGCGGCGGGAATATTGAATTCAAACGGCGCGCCACCGGAGGCGGTTGGCATGTCGCTCGGTGGAATTGCCGTTCTAGTGGGGCTAATTGGTTCGGCACAACCGATGCAGAAGAGGGCCCAAAGTAGAATGGCGGCGACGGTAGTGGTAACATTCATTGTGCGTCCAATCTGATGGTTGTGGTTTTGTCATTGGGGGAACGTAAGCGTCATGCAAGTGTCTCACCTTCGACATTTCCCCTTCAATTTCGCGCGCTCGCCGCCGGGAAGATTGGAGACATTGGTCCGGCCGCCCATCATTTCTGAGAAAGCAGGAACGCTAACAGATCTCGCAGCTCCGCTGGCGTTTGGATCAGGCCTTCCGGCATGGGGGAACGGTCCTGGATTTCGCGGCTGACAATATCAGTCTTTCTCAACGCTCGGTGAACTCCGGCGGGGAGGAGCAAATCGATGGCGTCGCCGGTTTCTCCCGTCACGAGGCCGGCCACTGCTTCGTCGTTTTTTAGTCGCACGAGGGTCCAGCGGAACATCGGGGCGACCGTCTTGTTCGGCGTCATCACCGATTCGACGAGGTAGGGGACATTGAACCGGCTGCCCGCGCCGGCAAGGCTCGGGCCGCCCCCGCCTTTATCCCCAGGCTTGATTTCATGACACACGGCGCAGCCGCGCGTGGCGAAGAGTTCCTGTCCCCGTTTACCGTCGCCATGTTCGATTTCCTTTTGCCAATCGACGTTTCGGAAAGCCTCGGGCAACTCGGTGGTCCCGGTGACACGCGCGTTGGCAATCGGCGCGCTGGCCGGCAGGTCGGAGGTGATGCCGAGCAGGGCTGAGGCTTTGGCGTCCACTCGCTCATCCTTGAGCAATCGCAGAAAGAACGCCGCCTGCCGGGCGACGCGCGCGTCGGCATCGTCCAGACGCCGGGCCAGCAGCGCGAAGATGGTTTCTTCCTCCGGGGTTCGAGCGCGCCCCTTCCACACGTCGGCCATCGTGAAGACGCCAAGACGAGCGCGCGGCGCCAGATTCTCGACGCCGTCGGCGTATTGCACCTTCGCGCTGAATCCTTTTGGATTGAGCGGAAAGTTTTCCGTCAAAGGCTGCACGCTTGGGGGTACGGTGAGGCGAAAACCGAGGGCGAGCACTCCGGCCAGACGCGCCGTCGGTCGCGTTGATTCGCAGAATTGGTGCAATTCGCTCACCGAGGCTTTTTCGGCCAGCAATTGCACGGCGGTTTGACGCAGGAAACTGTCGCCGCTTTCGGCAAGTCTTAGAACCGCCTCGCGCGGAAAATCCCCGCAGGCGTCGAATAACCCGTCCAGCGCCGCAAGAGCGACGTGGAGATTGGAATCAGCCAGCGCTCTTTCGAGGATGCCGCAGGTTGCTTCAGGTGAACCAAAGCGGCTCAAGGCGCGAATCGCTTGCAAACGGGCGTTGTCGTTCGACGAGGCGACGAGAGGCTCAACCGCTTTTGTCTCGCCGCCCACCGCGGCCAGCCAGATTAAGGAAGTCTGCAATGGGCTTCCCGCCGGCGCCCGGGCGAGGCGCGACGCCGCCTCGCGGCCAACGCTTGGTCCGCGACGCAACAGTTCGATGTGAGCGCGATAGCGGGCGTGCCAGGACGCATTTTCGAGTTCGGCAAAGAGCTTTTCGGTGGGCGCCCCGGTTTCTTCAAAGGCGTTGAACGGGGCGTTGGGCGCGTCATCCGCGCGGGTGATCATGATTATTTCGCTGCGCGAGACTGGTGAAGCCTCATTTCCCGCCATCACCAGCGACGAAACAAATATCCGCCCGCCGCGACCGACCGCGACACCCACGGGCCGCAGGTTGTTGGCGCAGAGAAGCAGCGGGGTTTGCGTGGCCTTAAAGGTCGCGCCGTTCGCCGCCAGAGGGTAACGGAACAGAATGCCTTTCCCCCACTCCGCGACCAGCAGGTTGTCGCGCAATTCCGGGGGAAGAAACGGCTCATGGTAGTACGCCTGACCAGTCGGCACGTAGCGGCCGAGGTCAGGATTGAGCGTGTCAAGCAGGTCGGCGCGCCACGGCTGCTTCTCGGGCATCCAACCGCGCGGCCAACTGAAATACGCGTGCGGAGTGATGTTCAACAAGCGGCCAGGAACGTACTCCTTCGGCAGACTCTCGTGGTCATTGTCGTTACCGAAAAGATTCCAAGTCGCATCGAACGCCAGCCCGCAACAATTGCGAATCCCGCGGGCCACCGGCGCGAAACGTTCGCCGTCCGGCGAAATTCGCCCGACCAAGCCCACCGTAGTGATCGGAGTTTGGCCGCTGCCATGAAAGAACGTCCAATGCCCCCAATGATCCGCGCGTTTGAAATCACCGTATCCGACGAGATTATCGCCGATGGAGAAATAAAGATCTCCCTCCGGACCGAACGCCAGCGCATGCATCCCCTGGTGCTCCTCGAAATAGGGCAGCATCGGCAGACCCCACAGCAGCCGTTTCGGTTGGATGTCGGCGCGTTTCAGGACCGCGCCTTCAAGCAGATAAACCGCCGTGTGGGTGGCGACATAAAGATCCGCGCCGCGAATCGCAATCCCGTAAATCCAGGAGTTTTTCGGAAAACGATAAAGGAGCTGGCGCGGCTGGTACAATCCGTCACGCGCCGGCTCATAAACAAAAAGCGCCTCGCGGCCACCGGCAAAAAGTCGTCCCGCGCTGTCGAGTTGCAGCGCGAGAAAAGACTCCGTGGGGTCGGAATCAATCCCCACCACCTTCAACCCCGGATCAACCAGCCGGTAGTCCGAAAACCCCCGCGACGGTTCTGCTTTGAAGTCGGCGCCTTCCGCGCGGAATGCGGCCAATTGAATTCCAGCCAGGAAGAAAACCGCGATGAATCGAGAAAACGAGTTCACTTTAGACAAAAATAGAGGCGCAATTCGCGCGCGCCGACTATCCGGGAAAAACGCCAGTTTTGCCAACGTGAATTTCCTACTTCATCGCGGGACGCGTTGACTCAAATTAAAAGACACCGGAGGGGATTTGCCGAGCAGGACAGAAAGGGGAAGACCGCGAAACGAAATCCTTACGCCCTCGATTCTCAATTGGGACCATGAAAACTTCATTCTCTCGAAAGCGATGCGCCAAAGGAAGTTGGCCCGAGGGGCCGCGGCCCTGGAAGGGACGGTGAGAGTAGCGCGGCGTTTCAACGCCGCGTCAAGTTCGGCTACGTTTAAGTCCTGGAGGGACGGCTGAGTCGTAGGGTAATCAAGCGCCACAGGGTTTGAATCTCAGCCGTCCCGTTGGGACTTCACATCGTTGTGCGGTGAACCCGGCGTTAAAACGACCGGGCTACTTTCAGTCGTCCCTGCGGGACGAGGCGGCGCGCAAACAATTGGAGCGCCCGGCCGTGGTTAGCGATAGAGAAATTCTGTCTCAGGCGCCGTTGACAACTCACGGCCCAAGCCTCGGGTTGCGGCGGCGGACAGCGGCGGAAGATGCGCAACCCACTTCGGGGTTGAATCGAAACGGACGGGCCTCCCAAGGTAGCCCCGCAGCACGGGGCAACCTTGGGCTTTGAGACGGAATCCCTCCAGGATTCTAAACGACGTCGCCTGCTAAAATCGAGGAATGCGATCGTTTCGCAAGTAAAGCTCCGACACGATTCGCAGGGCAGAATTAAGATGCGTCCGCCGTATCTGAATCTCCAAGTTCCCTGCCGGTGACTCGCAGGCGCGGACTCGCGTGGTGTGAAGGAGTTGTCGCGCGCGTTCGAATTTAGGTTTCTCGGGGAAGACGGCCGGGGCACCCTCAAGTCTTAGTGGGGATTATTGAATGCTCCCCAACTGTTGGAAGCCCACCGTGATCGCCTGGAACCATCCAAAATATGACGAGCCGCTGGAGAGAATGAGATAGTTTGCCAACCAGGGTTAAGATCATAACTACGATTTCGCGAACGGTTCGACAATCTGACCGTTGGTTCGCAGATAATTCATGATATCCAATTGTTAGCAGTGAGCAACCCACTTAAACTATCTCGGCTCGATTCATGGGCTACTCGCGCGGGCCAGTAAAAACAATATTCTCCAGGTTCCTAGGATTCCCGCTCCGATCATCATGAAGACGCACAAGTATGCAAAGCGTCGATAAGGCATCCAAGGCGCAAGTTTCTCTCGATGCTTGTTCATATAGATAAGGCTAATTAGGCTGGTTAAGAAAATCCACCCACCAATTATAGCATTTACGACTATACGAACCTTCATCAACACTTTCGTCGATTTCAACTTGAAACGCCCGGCAACGACGTGATCAGGTCAACGCAATCCCGCTCGTCTGATCCAGGTTTCATCGGATCAATCCTGCAATGCGGAACCTACACTCAATTCGACGCGGTTTGCCCGCCGAGGTATTCGATGCGGACGATTTGGGTGTCGAGGTTGCCGGTCCAGGCGGTGCCGTTCTCGAGGATGTAGAGGCAGCCGTCCGATCCGAGGCGCATGTCCATCGGGCGTTTGAAGGTCATGTGTTCGCAGAAGCGGTCCATCGCGAGCGAGCCGTCCGGGCGGCGCGCGATGTTTTCGTGGGCGTCGAGGTGGACCGCGATGATCCAATTGCGCGACCATTCGTAAATGAAGAGCGTGTGATCCAACTCGCGCGGCAGTTTGTGCGGCGATTTCAAATGCTCGTCGAAGTAATAGACCGGGCCGGCGCAGGCGGTCCGGCCGCCGCCGCCGTTGACGACGGGGAACCGGGTCGAGGGACCGTAGGGATACCAGATGAACGCCGGTTGCGCGGGCGGCAATTCGCGGGGGCCGGTGTTGTACTTGGATTCGTTGACCGGTTTTAGCGGGTCGTAGGGCGCGCCTGATTTCCCGGTGGCGAAATCGAAGCGAACGTACGGTTTGTTGTCGCCGGCGAAGTAGGGCCAGCCGAAGTTCCCGGCCGCGCGCGCTTGATTGATTTCGTCGAAACCAGCCGGCCCGCGATCAGGATTCGGCCCGCCGGAATCTGGCCCTACTTCACCCCAGTAGAGGTAGCCATTGCGTTGGTCCACCGCGATGCGGAAGGGGTTGCGATTACCCATCGTGTAAATCTCCGGGCGGGTGTTCGGCGTGCCCGGCGGAAAAAGATTGCCTTTGGGGATCGTGGCCGTGCCGTCGGCCTCCGGGTGGACCCGCAGGATTTTGCCGCGGAGGTCATTCGCGTTCGAGGCGGACTTCTGCGAATCCCAAGGCCCGCGCCCGGGCCGCTCGTCGAGCGGCGAATAGCCGTCCGAGGCGCCCGGATGGGTATTGTCGCCGACCGAAGCGTATAGATTTCCGTGAGCGTCAAAGGTCAGGCAGCCGGCCGAATGGCAGCATTGTTCACGTTGGGTCGGGATGCGAATCATCACTTTCTCGGAGGCCAAATCGAGCGTGTCGCCCTTGAGCGTGAAGCGCGAAACGCGGTTCGTGCCGATCTTGTCGCCATTGGCGTCGTGATGCGTTTCCGGTTCGGAATAGAAGAGATAGACCCAATTATTCTGGGTGAACTTCGGGTCGAGCGCGACGCCGAGCAGACCGTCTTCAAGTTCGCTAAAGACTTTGAGCGTGGCCACCACAACCGACGTCTTGGTCTTGGGACTCCATACCTTCAACGAACCGGCGCGCTCGGCGTAGAAAACGCGGCCGTCGGTCGCGACCGCCAACTCCATCGGGTCCACCAGCACGTCGTCGATCTTGCCGTCGCCGTCGATGTCTCGGTCAGCGTCCAAAATTACCTTGCGGTAGGAGCCGTCGGATTGCGGACCGGTCGGACCGGGCTTTTCGTCGGCGGCGAAAGCGCTCGTCGAAATAAAAATGAGAATCGCCGCAAAGCCGGCGCCGATAGAGGTTGATTTAGTCATACGCAAAACAAATGGGAGCGGCCAAGGCGGCGGTGCAGGTCAAGGGGTGGAACGACATCGCGGAAATTAAAGCGCCGCCGCCGCGGCGGGGTCGAGGAAAAGTGAGGCGTTCGCGTGGCGCCGCGCCAGCGTGGCCGGCACGTCGGGACCAATCTCGCCGCGAACGACGCGCCTGATGATCTCGGCTTTCTTGGGGCCGTTCGCCAACAACCAGACTTCCTTCGAGCCTAAGAGATGTTTGAGGCCAACGCCCACGCCCCACGTCGGCAGCCGCCCGTGGTCGAGATAATTCGCCGAGGCGGTGATCGTGGATTGATGCATCTCGACGCGGCGCGTCAGGCTGTCCGGCGCGGAACCGGGTTCGTTCAGACCGAGATGACCGTTCAGACCGATGCCGAGCAACGTCAGATCGAAGCCATCACCAATGAGCGCGTCGTAATCCGCGCAGACTTTCTCCAAATCGGGCGCTTCGGTGTCGATGCTATGAAAGCGTTCTTTTGGCAAATCGATATGATCGACGAGATAGCGGCGCAACATATTCACGCAACGGCCGCGGTCGTCGGGCGCCAGCCCGCCGTAATCGTCCAGCGCAAAGACCTCGGCGTCGCGGAAGGAGGCCTGGCCCGAGGCGACCGACCGGACCATCGCCTCATAGATGCCGTTAGGCGTATTCCCCGACGTGAGACAGAGGCGAAGGTTTGGTTTGGCGCGGAGACGGTCACGCCAGAAGGCGGCGGCGCCGTTGATCCAGGCCGATTCGGAATCGAAGCAAAGTAGGTTCATGAGTGAATTCGCGCGATTTACTTCTTGGGAGCGCCGAGCCAGAGATCAATCGGCTTGGCGACTTTTGGCGCAAAGGGCAGTCGGACCTTTTGGCCCGTTCGGGCAGACGCGTAGGCCGCGTACATGATTTCGAGGACGGCGCGGCCATCGTCAGCGGTCACCAGCGGGGGCTTATCCTCCCGGACGCATTCGATGAAATGTTTCAGTTCTTGCGGATAGCCCTGATTGAACGCCTCCTCGAAGATCGTGAAGGTCCAGCCCTGCGTCGAGCCGGCCTTTTCCATGGCGTAACCATAGCCCTTTTGGCTGTAGGTCAGAGCCGAGTTGCCGACGAACAGGTCCGCGTAAATGACGCCGGCGTCGCCATAGACCTCGACGCGGTCGTCCATCCCGCCGGGTTTCGCCCAACTGTTTTCCACAACGCCGATGGCGCCGCCTTCAAACTCGACGATCGCGAGACAATTATCCTCGGCGCGGGTCCGTTTGCCGTGCAACACGGTGGACATTGTGGCATAGACGCTGGCGACCTTCGGGCGCCCCCCGAGCATCCACCGGAACCAGGCGAGGCCGTGACAGCCCATGTCCATTAACGCGCCGCCGCCCGATTGCTCGATGTCGTAAAACCAATCGCTGTGCGGCCCGGAATGTTTCTCGCACTGGCGCATTTGAAAGATTTTACCAACCGCGCCCTCGTTGACTAATTTACGCACCCGTTCGTATTTCGGAGCGAAGCAAAGTTCCTCGGCGTACATCAATTTGCGCCCGTGTTTTCGGCAGACCGCGATCATTTCATCGGCTTCCTCAAGGGTCATCGCGAGCGGTTTTTCGATGATGACGTGTTTGCCCGCCGCGGCCGCGGCCAGCACGGCGCGGTGGTGCAGGAAGTTCGGCAGACAGATGTCGATCACGTCGGCTCCGGACTCGGCGATGGCCTTTTCCAGATCGGTGAACGAACGGGGAATGCCATGCTTGCGGGCGAAAGCGCGGGCGCGCGCCGCCTTGCGCGTGTAAACCGCGACGACTTCCGCGTCCGGCACAAACCGATGATACGATTCAATATGAATGTCGGCGATAAAGCCGGCGCCCAGGATCGCCACTTTGGTCTTGCTCATAGATTTCGCGGAGAATTCTGGCCGGGCCGGAAGATAAAGAAAACAACGAAGTTGCGCCGTGGGCGAGAGCGGAGCGGTGAAAATGGTTTGGCGCCAATTTCAATAGGCGCGGTTTTTTATGATTTGGTTTCCAGGGGAAGAGAAGCGGTCCCGGTCTTACAGACCGAAGCGATCTTCTTGGGATGGTTTCCTGGGACTTCGCTGCGCTTCATTCGAGGCTATCACAGGGCGGGCTTTCAGCCCTTGGTCCCTGACGGCGCCGGTACACGGTTGAAGTCATCCAAAAAAGGAAGGCGTGTCAGAGCGGTCGGAGCCAAAATGTCGTGACCCTTGCTGTTCGGAGTTAGGGAAGCAAATCATGCAGTTGAACTCGATTTGGGATATTACCGCCAGATTCGAACTTTCCACCCACACACGCCAGTGGGTCCGCGTCGCGCGCTTCGCGCGTGATGATGAGCGCGTCACGGTTGGCGATGCCGCGGCGTTGGTAGGTTTGGAAAAGCTCGTCGGTCATCAGCGCGAAATAGGAAACCAACCGCGAGCCGGCCGGGGTGTTCACCCGGACCGCGATGTCGGAGGTGGTGACCGAACCGATGTGATGGCCAAGCGGCTGGCCGGCGGTGACGGCGGCGCCCACTTTCAAATTCTCCACCGGATTGACGTGAAAGATCACGAAATGGAACGCCGGGAACCGCGATGAGTTGATACAGAGTTGAATTCCCGAGTGGGGCAGGCCCTCCGGCGTCATCCCGCAAACGGTTCCATCGACCGGCGAGACGATTTGCACTTCGGACCAAACGACGTTCGCTTTGGGCGTGAAGTAGTGCTTCATGCTCCGGCGCTTTTCGAAATCGTCCGAGTAGTCGTGGCCGGCGCCCGAGCGGAACCGGGAAATGGCGGCGATCTTCGTCAAGTCGATGTAGTTGACGGTCACGAATTGGGGGAGGCGGAGCGATCCCGCGTCGTCAGCGCCGCCGCCAGAGATTTGGTCTTTGGGCCCGACGGCAGGAGGAGTAATGCCCCGCGCGGCGTCGCCAGCGTAAGAGTTCGGTCCATTCAGCGCGTTGATTGTGAAGAGACAGATCACCGTCAAAAGGCGCGCCGCGTTTTTTTCGCGACTGGGAATCAACCAGCCACCAAAGAAAGAAGAGCATGGCGGCATTAGGAGCGACTTTGCAGGTGATGCCCTGGGTTGGATCATCATGGAGAAACTCTCTGGTAATCAGTCGGCCCGTCAATCTGATTCCAGACGTCGCGAGAAGTCTTTTTTGAACTGCGAGCGCGGCGACAATAAGTGTTACCTCGTGGAATGGTAAGCGCCGCTAGCCTCCGGCGGGGCGGCGCGCCGGGATCCCTGATGGGGTTCGGACGGCCGTGGCCGGCAAGAACCTTCCACGGCTCGGCGAGCCTCGCCCCACCAGTCGGGTTCGCCAGAGTGAATTCAGCGCCACATTGCGGTCGCCGGATGGCGGCTTGATTTCTCGTCGGCTTGACCTACGCTGCACGATAACGAAGTTACGATTATGCAATTAAGCAACGATGAAATTCGCCGGTATTCGCGCCACCTGATCCTTCCGGAAGTGGGGATGGCCGGGCAGAAGAAGATTTGCTCGACGAGCGTCCTGTGCATCGGCGCGGGCGGACTCGGCTCGCCGATCGCCATGTATCTGGCCGCGGCGGGCATCGGCAAGATCGGCATCCTGGATTTTGACACGGTCGATTACTCGAATTTGCAGCGGCAAATCCTGCACACGACGGCGGACGTCGGCCGGCCCAAGACCGAATCGGCCAAGGAAACGATCAACGGCCTCAATCCGAACTGCGAGGTCGCGGTGATCAACGCCCGTTTAAGCAGCGAAAACGCCCTCGATATCATCAACCAGTTCGACATCGTGGTGGATGGCACCGACAACTTCCCGACCCGTTACCTGACGAACGACGCGTGCGTCTTGTTGAAGAAGCCGAACATCTACGGCTCGATTTTTCGGTTCGAAGGCCAGGCGAGCGTGTTCGCCCCGCATCTCGGCGGCCCGTGCTATCGCTGCCTGTATCCCGAGCCGCCGCCGCCGGGCATGGTCCCGAGCTGCGCGGAAGGCGGCGTGCTTGGCGTGTTGCCGGGCATTATCGGATGCATTCAGGCGACGGAAATCCTGAAGCTCGCGCTTGGGAAAGGCAGTTCGCTCATCGGCCGGCTGCTCCTCTTCAACGCGCTCGAGATGAAGTTCCGCGAGCTGAAGCTCCGGCGCGATCCGCAATGCCCACTCTGCGGCGAACATCCCACCATCACCAAGCTGATCGATTATGAGCAATTCTGCGGCATACCCTCGGAGGCCCCTGTGCAAATGACCAACCCCGACGAAGTGACGGTGCAGGAGATGAAGAAAGCCCTGGACGATCCCAAGCTCAACATTCGCGTCATCGACGTGCGCGAGCCGGACGAGTACCAAATCGCCCATATCGACGGGGTGCCGCTGCTCCCGTTGAGCGCGCTCGCGCAACGTTTCACGGAGTTGGACCCCAATCAAACGCTTTACATTCATTGCAAGAGCGGCGTCCGCTCGATGAAGGCTCTGAAGTTCCTGCGGGAACAGGGGTTTAAATACGTCAAGAGCGTCAAGGGCGGCATCACCGCCTGGGCGGACGAAGTTGATTCGACGGTCGCCAAATACTGAGTCTCGCGTCGGACGCCAGTCGTTGCCTAACGTTTGGTTGGCTCACGAAGCAGGCTTTCCCTTCCTGCGTTCGGCGGCTAGGCGCCGATGTGAAGGTGGCCGCGCCGCAGACCTCGCTCGCGGTCACGTCGCGGCGGTCGGCGCGAACAAATGTCACATTTCCGGCGGAGTCGCCGAATTCGCCGCGAAACGATGCGGCTCGGAGCGCCACGGCTTCGGTCGCGCGGCGGTGGGGTTCACACCTCAAAACGCGCTCGGCGCACGTTTCACTCCGAAATCAAGTCAGCCGTGGCCGCGGACTGGATTCGTCTGCGGGTGAGCGTCTCCAACGCCAGTTTCCACGGCTGCTCGTGCAGCCACTGGGGAATGGACTGCTCCGCAGTGTAATGCTCGCGGTTCTGCGCGCGAAAGCTTTGGTTCTTCCGGTAGAGCGCAATCATCTCGCTGGGCGTGCATTTGAAATGCCGTTTGAAGCGGTGGAGGAAGTGGGCCTTGCTCTTGAATTGCAATTCAAAACAGGCTTCCTTGATCGACCGCCCCTCCGCCAGGAGCCGGAAGGCGTCCCACATGCGGACCTGATGCATCCAAAAGCCGGGGTTGAAGCCGAAATTCTCCAGGAAGAAATGATCGAGCCAGCGCCGCGTCACCCCGCAATGCGCCGCGAGGCGCGCGGCGTCATAACCGGCCCGGCGAGCGAGGCCGAGCCAGTCATCAATCAGGTCGAGGCGACTTTGCATTGCGATTAAACGACCGGTCGCGATTCTCATCCGCTGCGGTCCCGAAACCGGCACGCCGGGCTTGCTCAACTGGCTCCCTTAACAACTCCCCAGCCCTGACCGCTTTCCGCCGAATACCCACGGCGCGGCCAGCGCCACCGCGAAGACGCGCCCCAACGAATCGCGCATCCGGGAATCCCGCCCTGAGACCACGATGGAAAGTCGGCCGCCCTCTAAATTTTCGGTTTTCCGATATACACCAAGTCGAAAACGATCTCGGTTTTCTGGTCGCCGACCGCGGCCGGAAGCTTCACGAGGATGCTCTTATGATCCGCGGCGGGCTCGTTCAGCCGCGGAAATTCGCCGGCGTCCGAGGCCGCTGGCCGCAGGCCAAGGATCATCGGATGTCCCGTCGCGGTGTCCTTGCCGCTCGCCTTCACGAGGGCATTGAAATTCGGCAGGCCATCGAGTTTGGTATCGCGTTTGATCGGCGTCAGCACGGCGAAGTAGGGATAATCCGCGGTCCCAAGGTGGTCGCCATCCTGCGGCTGCAAGCCGAGCCGCATCGTATAGACTCCCGCGAGAATATCGTTGTTGCGGTAGTCGTGTTGGTCGCTCCGCACCGCCACGGCGCCGAGCAGCGTGGTTTCCTTGATATTCGCGAGGCCTTTGGTCGCCGCTTCCGGTTTCGACTTGAGCGGCGCTTCGGCGCAGAGCCAAAACTCGTAAACTGGCTTGTCCCCATCGAGAAGTTGGAGCGCCTTGGTTTGGAGCTTGGAACGGATTGACTCGTCGATTTCTTTCGGCGCTTCGGTCGCCGCGGTTTTCAACGTGAATTCGGCGCTCAACGCCGGCCAGGCGACCAACACTGCGAAGGCCAAGATCAATTTATTTGCGCTGAGAAGGATTTTCGAGTGAACCATCGGCATAGCTTCTAAGTTATGGGTGAAAAGATTAGCGCTGACGCGCGCCGGTTGGAAGCGTGAAGCGACTTAAGGCGCCAAACTCGAGAGTCGGGGACTTCGCGTATTATGGTCTCTGGAAATCAGCCCGACATCGTGTTGATTCTCCCACCACAGGACGCCGACGCCTCGGACGTTCGGCGCCGAAATCACCCGGCCGATTAGCGGGCGAAAGTGCCCGTGAACGCGTTGCGCTGGCCGACGCCTTGCCAGGTGATGTTCAAGCCGTCCCCTTTATACGAGGAAAGTTCCGTAAACGCCGGGGCGGCGCCTTGGACGGCGGTCAACGGCGGGTAATAAGTGTCTTCATTGCCGCAAAGGTGATCGGCGCCCCCCAAACAACGGGTCGAAATCTCAACGAGTCCATCGGCGGTGACGCGTCCGCAACCGCCCTTCGAGCATTCGCCGAGCGCGACGCTGAGCGCGGCGCTTTTAACCGCGACGACATCATCAATAAGCTTGCCACCCAGGACGCGCGCCATATCGGTCAGCGCCGCCTTCTGTTTGGCGTCGGCGCGGGAATCGACAATAAGGACAACCTTCCCTTGACGCGGTTCATAACGCAAATCTCCGAGCGTGCCATTGGCATGGACCACCGCGATCACACTCAAACCATCAAGCGAAGTCCCCTGCCAGTCCCCCTTGCCCACCGACCAAACCAGAATGCCTTCCTTGCCAGACGTGCCCATTTCCGAATTCGCGAAGCATGGCCCCGTGTAAACGTCGCACGAACGGACTTCCAAATAGTCACCGCGAATGGACGGCGCCGACGGACTTTTGGCCGACAAAGGTGAGGTAGCCGCCGCGAACGCGACCGCCAGGAACGCCAAGCTAATCTTCATACGTGATGCCTTTCGCAGGCCACGCGGTCATCGCCGCGGAGCGCCGCCATGCCGGTTCTGAATCGCGCGCGTGATTTCAGGCTGCGCCCCGATCCGAACCGTCTGTCATACTACATGGCAAGCCCGGCCTTCGCAACATTCAGACTTGCCGACCGGCTGCCCGTCCGGGCCGAAGTTCTCGTGCGTCTTGAGGCACCAATGGATGCCACTGGCGCACGGATCATCTTCCGCGGTGTCAGCCTGATAATACATCTCTTTATTGCGGAGATGCTTGCAGGGAAGGCGAACACTAAAGGCGTTTTCGGAGGTTTGCATATCTTTACGCGGCGACGCCGGCGGCCGCCAGCACCGCGCGTTTGACGGCGGTTTTGACGAGTTGCAATTTATACCCATTGCCACTAAGCGGGCGCGCTCCCTCGGTGGCGGCCTGCCCGCATAATTCGGCGCCGGCGACATCCACCTTCGAGCCGTTCAAGACCTTCTCCGCGGAGATCGCGGGCCACGGAACCGGCGCGACGTGACCGAGCACGACCTGGAGGTCCGACACCACGCCATCCTTCAGATTGAACGCCACGGACGCCGTGACGTACGGCCAGTCAAAACCGTGGCGATGCCGAACCTCATAGGTGGCGTTCTTCAACTTCTTCACGGGCACGTGAATTTCGGTGAGGATTTCCCCCGGTTGCAAAGCGGTCTCCCGGTCGCTCTCCGTCTTGGGCGTCTGGAAAAACTCCACCGCGGGAATCTCCCGCAGTTTCTCCTGGCGCCCAGTCACGATGACCGTTGCGCCCAGCGCGATCAGCCCAGGGCCGAGGCTTGAAGGGCTGACGAAATAGGCCGGGCCGGAATTACCAAAAATCGCGTGGTAGCGATTGTCGCCGTCGGGAATCAACGAGGCGCCGTCCAACTGTCCCAGAACGCCATGTCCGTTGCGGAAGTACCAGCAGCGGGGACGCTGGCAAAGGTCGCCGCCGACGGTACCGGCGGCGAGAATCTGGGGGCTGCCGATGCCCTTCACGGCGGTGACAAGCGCCGGGAAATTCTCCTTCACGGCCGGGTGCGCCGCAAATTCCGCGAGCGTCGTCATCGCGCCGACGCGGATCTGCGCCGGCTCGGCTTTGATCCCACGGAGCGCGCCGATATTTTTCAGGCTCACCACGCGTTTCGGGGCCACGATATTTTGTTTCAGGCAAGTCACCAAGTCGGTCCCGCCGGCCAGAATCTCCGCCTCACCCCATTTATCGGCGAGCAGGTCAGCCGCCTCTTTCGTCGTTCGAGGCGCCGCGTATTCGAATGATTTCATGCTGCGCCCCTCCCTTTCGATAACGCGGTAATAACCCGGTCCGGCGTGAGCGGGAGATACGGAACCCGCACGCCGCAGGCGTTGGCGACGGCGTTCGCGATCGCCGCGCCGGGTGAAACCGCGGGCGGCTCGCCGAGTCCGATGACGCCACGATCGTCATAACCTTTGCCCGTCATCATATGCACCTTGAGTTTGCCGACGTCCGTCAGGCCGGCCAACCGGTAGAACTCCATGTCGGCGTTAAGCATCCGACCGGTCTTGGCGTCGTAAACGGCCTCTTCGAAGAGCGCCCAGGTGATGCCCATGATCATCGCGCCATAGACCTGGCTTTCGGCCAACTTGAGGTCGATTATCAGACCGCAATCTTGCACCGCGACGAATTCGTTCATCGTCACGATACCCGTTTCGGTATCCACGGAAACATCCGCCATCTGCACGCCCCCAACCCCCTGGCTGATGAGCTTGGCCTTTTCGCTTTCGCCGGGAACGTTCGCCCCGCGCTTCGTGATCGGATTCGGCCCGAGCAACGCGCAGGCGCGTTTCCAGGAAATGGCGTGCGACGTTTTGTCGATCTGGCGAATCTGACCGCCGACGGCTTCAAGGGAATCGGCAGGAACGCCGAGCGGCTTCGCCGCGGCGTCCAAGAGCGCGTTGAGCGCGGCCGTGGCCGCCATTCGTGAGGAAACGGAAATGCCGCCAATCGTCGTGCTGCCGCCCGAGGCGCCGGAGGCCGGGTATTCGCTCTTGCCGAGTTTGACGTCAATCGCGGTGTGCGGCAGGCCGAGGGTTTCGCCGACCACGATCGCGATCGCGGTGCGCGTTCCGACGCCGAGGTCTTGCGAACCGATCTTGGCCTCGACCGAACCGTCCGGCTGAATCGTGACGTCGCATTCGGATGGATGACCCATGCCACCCCAAGTATGGAGCGAGATGCCGAGACCGCGTTTGACCGGTCCGGCGGTTTTATCGCCGCGGGGATGAGCCTTTTTGCGGTAATCGATGAGATTGGCGGCGATTGTCAACTCCTCCGCATAAACGTCGGGACGATCCGTGAGCGGCAGGTTGTGCATGAAGAACTCGAGCGAATCGATCCCCATCGCCGCCGCGGCGTCGTCCAGGGCGGACATCGTGAGGAAACAGCCCTGCGGGTGATTCGGCGCGCGCCAGGCGCGTTGTCCGCCGCGATTGGTCCGAATGCCCTTCCCGATCAGACGCTGGTTCGCGACCTTGGAAAAAACGTAGGGAACCGGCGGTGGTTGATAGCCGCCATTGCCGCCCGTGCCCCATACTTCCGCGTCCACGGCTTTGATGGTGCCGTCTTTCGCAAGGCCAACTTTGATCTTCGCGTAAGCCGAGGGCCGATTACCCGCGGTCGCCAACTCCAGATCGCGCTCCAGCATCAATTTCACCGGCCGGCCCGTCTTCTTCGACAACGCGGCTCCGATCGTCCCCCACTTGTCGTAATTAAACTTCGAGCCAAAGCCGCCGCCCATGTACTGGCAGTCCACATGGATTTTGTTCTGCGGAATATCGACGGCGTCGCCCAGGCGGTCACTGTAACGGGAGACATTTTGCGTGGAAGGCCAGATGTAAAGCTCGCCGTCCTTGACCGACGTCACCTGCCCGTGCGATTCGAGGCAGCAATGGGTGATGACCGGCAAGCCGTATTCCCCCTGCGTAATATTGGTGTCCGGCTCGGCGAATGCCTTGTCCACGGAACCATTCTCGCGTTTCGAGGGCTGGCCGGTCGATAGCTCAGCTTTGTTGTCCAAGACCTGATGCGGCTTGGGCGTGTACGCGACCTTCACCAGGCGAGCCGCTTCTTGCGCGGCCTCCTCGGTTTCGGCGGCCACCGCCGCCACAATCTGGCCGACGTATTGAGCTTCGCTCCCGCCCGTTTTGTCATCCGTCCAAATCGAGACGACGCCGGGAACGGCGGCCGCCGCGGTGGTGTCGATCTCGCCGATTTCGGCGCGGGCGTAAGGGCAGACGACCAATTTGGCCCACAACATGCCGGGCAGATTTTGGTCAAAAGAATATTTCGCGGCGCCCGTGGCCTTGACCGGACCATCCACGCGTTCGATGCGTTTGCCAATCAGCGAACGCTTGTCCGCCGCGGGCCAATCTACTTTTGCCATTACGCTTCTCCTTTCGCCGCTTTGGCCGTGGCCAAGGCCACTTCCAGGATACCCGCATAGGTGCCGCACCTGCACAAATTACCGCCTAGACCGTCCCGCAGGTCGCCCATAGTTGGGTTGGGGTTCTGCTTGAGAAACGCCGTGCAGGCCACCACGAAGCCGGGCGTGCAGAAACCACATTGTTGGGCGTCGTGATGGACAAACGATTTTTGGACGTCGCTCATCCGGGACGGTGTGCCCAAACCCTCGATAGTGGTGATCGCGCGCCCCTCGGCTTCCACCGCCAGCAACGAGCACGAGTAAACGGGATGGCCGTCCACCAATACCGTGCAGGCGCCGCAGGTCCCGCGATCGCAAACCTTCTTGGCGCCGGTCAAATCGAGGCGGTTGCGGAGCGCATCCAATAACGTGACGCGCGGCTCGACCTTCAGCTTCCGGTCTTTGCCGTTGATTTTGAGAGTAATTGGGATTTCGCCGGGGCCGAGAATGCCATTCTCCGCGGCGTCCGCCTCGCTGGCGGTCTGCATCGTGGTGACCAACCCGGTAGCCGCGGCGCCGATGCCGATTCCCTTGAGAAAGCCGCGTCGCGAAACGCCGGAAGAAGTCAACGAGTCATGGTTCTCAGACATGCATGCCTTTCTCTTGCTGAACCCGCGCTCAGGCCCGAGGCTCGGGAACGAACGCTCCCAAATGCGTCGCCCGACGCGGGTTCATTTCTGCTGTGAGCCATATTTAGCGGCGCCGCGCGAACGAGGCAAGCGTTTTTGCCGCGTTTTGGCTTTTGAATCCGAGCATCAGGTCGCGAGGTTTCAAATCCGACTCTCGGCGCTCACTCAGGCATTCCCTTTGTCCCGACGGGACAATCGAGAATAGGCCGACGTTTCAACGTCGGAATGACGTCGGAACGGATTCAAGTCCGGGTCAGCGATTTGATCGGTCGCTCGGTCGATTTTGTGGACTTGGACATTAACAACACCGTTCGCCCGCTAACTCCGCCCGGAGAATCAACGCATCCGCGCGGGATACGCTTCGCAAGGTACAGGCGGCCGAACGTGAGCAATCGCGGCGCCCCCTGACCGCCGTCGAGCCACTCCTTGTCAAATGCCGTGACACGACTCCAAAAACCCTGTCAGTGAACTTCATTTCCCAAGAGAGTGTTACGTCCAGGAAGCGGATTTGGCGACTGCGTGCGTGGGCATTGTTTTTGTTTCTCAGAGCAAGTTCAGAAAATTTTGGACCAGTTCGTAAGCCCGCCGCGCGTGCATGGCTTGCGTATCGGAATCCACGGCGGCGTGAAACTCCACCAGTTGCTGGGGACCGAACGCCTCCACGCTGGCGAACTTTTCCCGCATTATCTCGATCGCCCGGGCCACGTCCTTCTCCTTGACGCGCTGTTTCCATTCGGACGCGATCTGCTTCACTCCGCCCGGAAACTGCTCCAGGCAGTAACAGAGATCGTAAGTGTCCTTCGGCTTATCGCGACCTCCGATGGCGTGCCCCTTCATCACCAGAAAGTCCGCCAGAGAAACCACCCGCAGCCGCACCGTGTTTCTGGCGCCGCGGACATTCTGGCCGGCCAATCTGAGTTCCACTGGCGCATGAAACGCCACGCCGCAACCATCCGCCTGGAGCACGCGGAAATCGGCGAGCAACTTCGGCTTGTTCTTTTTAAGCTTCGATTCCTTGGGAGCAAGGAACTCGACCCCCACCTGAACTACCCGCTCGCCATCTTTCAGGTCAACCTCCACGACCAACTGAAAATCCTTCTCTCCCTTGCGGTAACGTTTGGTGTCGAGCAGCAGCTTGATCAGTTCGGCGTAGCGCCCCTCGCTCAACTTCGCCGCGTCCAGCGCGAGATCGACGTCAACACTCCCGACGTGCGGCTCTTCGGCGTCCGGCAGCAGCAAGTCCGGCGTCCAGCCGCCGACCACGACCAAACAATCCACGAACGCGGCCAGCGTTTGCCCCAAATCGACCAGTACGCGTCGCGCGGCTTCCACTTGCCGGCTACCGTAGTCCTCTCGCTGGCGAGGTTCAGGGTTCATACGCTCAGGCCGCGCCGCTTCCATTCCGGTTTCAACCGCTGCTCCAGCAAAGCGTCCGCCGCCTCCTCCCCGCGTCCGCCGCAATGGTACAAATCCACATACGTCTGTGCCGGATTCGTGCAGCGCATCCGGTGGTCGCCCAATATGCCGCCGTCGCTTAGGAAAAACACGCCATCATCGTTCGGAATCAGAACCACCAGATTCTCGCCCGACTCCACCGGCTTCGCTTCAACCAGCTCCTCGAACTTGGAGACCTCATGCTCGCGGACGTAGAGCCACGTCTTGGGCTGGCGGACGTGCGGCGCTTGGAATTCCGCGGCCGAAAAGGCGGCGTAAGCCGCGTAACCGCCGGTCTGCGCACCGAGCCTGGCCAAAGCGTCGCGCAGCCGGGTTCCCTGCAAAAGGGTGAAATAACCGCGCCGTTCCTGTCGGTCGAAGCGATACGCTTCCCGCCACGCGAACAATAGCTTAACCGGGTCCACCAAGCGAAAGCCTCCCGCCTCGACGCGCTCGACGAACGCCTCGTCGTGCAGATAACGGACGACCTTATTGACCAAACCAAGGCTCACCTTCGGTTCGCATTCCTTCTGCATATCCCGCTGGGTCCACCGCTTCTCGCCGTGCTCCGGCGCAAGCAACGCGCGAATCACCCGGCTCGCCTCGGGCGTGCTCAAATTCGCCGTCGGCCGCGGACGCCTATGCGTCGGCTCGGCGCCGACGCTCTGGAGCCGCAGCAAACCGGGCACATCGAGACGGTGATTCCCTGCGAGATCAAACCAACTCCAACCGTGGCGTTCGCAAATTTCCGCCATCCGCGGTGAAATAGACGGCGCCGCCAGGACGCGGACGCGAACCCGCTTCATAGAGTTCTTCCCGAACTCTCGTCGAACGTTGACATACGGAAACCTTGAGGGACGCGGCTCCCGTTGGCATTCGACCCACAATTCCACCTCCGGGCCTCGTGGCAGTCTCCCCGTCGCCAACAGGTCATACCGGCGCTCATGATTGGCCGGATTGATTTCCACACGCCAGCCCGGAAGCCAGGCGACGCCCCCCAACAATTCGCGAAGCCTCGCCGCGAACGCGTTCTCCAGCGCCGCTTGTGAACATCTGGCCGTGTTCATGGAGCTACAAAGGTTCACGACACCATGAACATAGCCGTATTCGTGAACATGCGCAAGCTCGTTTCTTCGCCGATCCGGCCGGGGAGCGTTTCGACCGCCGCCGAAGCCAGCGCGGTACGGAACTGACGTAAGAAGAGCGGTCGCTCGACAAATCGGTCCTCGGGATAGCCGTGGGGAAACAGCGGTTTGCTTCAACGGTCACGGAATCGGCGCATCCACGTGGGCTATCAGCCGTAGGCGGATGTTCAATTCATACTCACGTGCCGAAACATTAGGCACGTCGGCCAGGGCATAGCGGATTCTGTTACTTATGTGGTTCGCGATGATGAGGCCGCGTACTGGCCGGGGACCCGCGATGTGCCTCTTTACCCAACCGACGTACCTCATGATCTGTCCGCAGACTTGATCTGGACCACTTTCCACTTTGAGTTCCACCACGAGAAGCCCTCCCTCCTTGTCCACCGCAAGGATATCGATCCGGCCCATCTCCGTAACGAACTCAACGCCATCTCGGTCACTATCGCTAAACAGTTCTAACCCGTCCTCGATCACAGACAGATTCTTGGCTAGGTAATCCCGTAGATGATTCTCTGCGGCGAATGCCGTTCCGCCGAATTGAGCCGTGCCTGGGACGGCTGGTGTAATCGGCTCCCGTCTGCATTGGCGCACCGTCAAAGTCCGGTCTTCACCCTCAGAAATCTCCCACTCGCCGTGTTTCGCTGGATCAAACCAAACCAGTTCTCCCTTCGCAGGCCGAAACAAGAAATCCTGGGGTCCGCTCGCCTGACGCGGTTTGGAGTTCTCCGAAAAATGGACCCGCGACGCATGGTTTACTGTGCAGACCATGATTTGGCACGCGATAGTATTCGTTCGGGTGCCAGGATACTTCGCCAATATCCAGTCGCGGACCGCTACGTTGGTCGTGGAGCCCTTGAGATTCTCGACAGCCTCCTTAACCATCTTCCATACGGCGGGTTTCGGAGGCGTCGTCATCGGGTGACTGAGGTCCGTTTCAAGCGTAGCGTCCCTGTTCATGGAGCTACCACATCCTATTTCAAAATGCTGGCCGATCAATCAAAAACCGGCGGCAAATCGATACCCAACGCAGACAGACCAGAATCGCTGTCCGCGCCAAATCTTCGCGCGGCAACGTGGTTGCCATCAGCCTTCAGCCTTATTTCAAATGCTTCTTTTCCCAAAAGAACTTCTGCAACCCAGCAAGATCATCCGTGTTGATCAAATCGACATCTTCCGCGAGCAGCATTTCCCAGAAGACCGGCACGTCGGGGGCGTCCCAGAAGCGGATTTGGCGGCCGTGGGCGTGGGCTTTGGCGACCATCTTTTTCAGCTTCGCGCGTTCGTCGTCGGGGAAGGGGCCTTTGGCGCGCCATTTGAATTGGCCGGCCCAGTCGGCGCTGATCCAGGGGACCAATTCCTTGGGCACGTCCGAGTCGAGGTCGGGCAATTGGCCGTCGAGCGCGGCGTAGCGGATCGGTTCGGCGGCGACGGCGGCTTGGGTCGGGCGATCGCCGGTGATGACGGCCGTCAGGGCTTTGGCGTCGATCTTGCCGTCTTGAAAGGTGGTAAATAGGTCGGCGTATTGCTTGAGGACTTCGCGCAACGCCGCGTAGGTCGGCTCAGCGGCGGTCTTGATGTCGATCAACAGGATGCCCGGGGGACCGCCGCGATAGAGCCGTCCGCCTTGTTCCTGGATGCGCTTGCGCAATGGGTCGAGGTAGAGCGATTGCAACGTTCGTTCCGGCCGGACTTCACTCCGCGTGTGCGCGACCAGCAATTGGCCGTCGATGAGGAAAATGTCGGCTTCGACGCTGCAAAGGCCGTTATCGAGGGCGTCGAACAACGGGCGGTGATGTTCGTAATCGTTATGCGCGTGGGCGCGCGTCAGGATTTCGATGGGATGGTCGGCTTGGGCGACCGCCTGCGCCGCCGTCAGGCCGAACGCGGCCGCGAGGAGCGCGAGGCGAACGACCAGCCATTTAGAGGACGCGATAGAATGGACGACACCGGTTTTCATGGGTTGATTGTTCCAGGCTATTCCGGGCAGCGAATCGTATCGACTTGAATGCCGCGGGGATCGCTCACGCCAAGCTCGAGGAGGGTGGCGTTGTGGTAAAGCTCGAGGTTCCGTTTCGGGGCGGCGGCGTTGGCGGCTTGGTTTTGACGGTCGATTTCCTCAATGGAAAGGACGTCCAACGCCACGGGATCAAGGCTGAAACGCAACTGGTTCAAAACGGTCGAGTAATGCAACAGTCCGTGTTCTTCGCCTTCGTATTGGCAGACGAGGGCATCGACGATGCTCAACACGACGCGATCACCGACCGCGCGCAACGCGTAAATCTCGGGCGCCGCCGTCGCCAAACGCTCGGGATCGCCGTCGAACCGCAAGGTATTGTCCACGCTCGCCATCGTGAGGCCATAAATAGTGCCGGAGACGCCGACGATGTTGTGGTTGAGCATCGGCGTCACGTTGATGATCTTGGTCAACCGATGCGCGACGAGGTTCGAGACGAAGGACTTGCGGCCGATCCCTTCCCCCTTTTTGCCGAACTCGTGGTCGCCCCAGACGAGCCGGCCGATCAACGCGGTGTCGTAAGCGGTGGCGTCGTCGTAACCCTCCTCCGCCGCGCCGGCGACCGACACGCCGTACCGCTTGGCCAGGTCCATGAAACCGGACAACCGCAAATCGACAATCCGCTTGTCCCAAATAATGATCTTTTCGCGCGGCACGCCCGCCTCCAAAAGCCCTTGGACCACGCCGCTGACGACCGCCGGCCGGGTGCCGCTGATCGCGCCGGGCGAGGCGAAAACCTTGATGCCGATCACGTCCTGCGTGGAGACGAGGCTGAGCCAGGCGGCTTTGACGCTCGTTTTGCCGGTGAGGTTCGTCAGGCCGCAATTGACCATCGGCCGAACCACTTCCTCGCGGGTATTGAAAGCGACGATGGCGTCGGTCCCTTGCACGATCACGACCCGCGCCCGCTTCGCGCCGGGCGGTCCGGAAATCGCGAGGTCGGCCACCCCGACCGACGACGATGGCCAACACATTTGGCCCAACGCCAAACTCAACACTAGCAATACCCAACGCTTCATCACGCAACCCGGCGTTTCTTGACGCGCCGGACGGCGAATGCTACCACCGTGCCTAATGCTGACCACAAAAAAATGGGGCTTGGCTCCGGCCGCCGCCGCTGTGGCCGGCTGGATGCTAATCCTCGGTTGTACGCCTTCCGGCCCGCGGGCGTTGCTGGATGGACAGCATCTGCGGCAGACGGGCAAGTTTTCCGAAGCGGTCGAGAAACTGACCCTCGCCACGAGCCTGATCCCGACGAACGCCTTGGCGTGGCATGAGTTGGGATTGGCCGCGCAATCGGCCGGGCAGGCGGCGACGGCGGTGCGCGCCTATCGGCAGGCGCTGACATTGACGCGCGACAGCGATTTGCAGGCGTCCGCCCGCTATAACCTCGGCTGCCTCTATCTGGATCAGACGAATTTCCCGGCGGCGGTGGATGAGCTTAAGGCTTACACGTTGCTCCAGCCCCAAGCGGTGGAGGGTTGGTATCGGCTCGGCTTGGCCTCGCTGCGCGCGCGGAAGTTCGATGACGCCGAGAAGATCCTCAGCTACGTCCTCAAAGCGAAACCCGGCTCCCCGGAGGTGATGAATTCCCTCGGCTACCTGCTCGTGCAACGCCGGCGTTATATCGATGCCTATAACTACTTCGCGAACGCCCTGCGTTTCCAGTCGAATTATCCCCCGGCGCAACTGAATCTCGCGATCGTCGAGCACCGGTTTCTGAATAACCACCTCCGCGCCATGCAGCAGTACCAGGAGTACGCGGCGCTCCGCCCGGCCCCGCCGTACGCCGCGCTTGCCGAGGACCTCGCCCGGCAGTTGCACGCGGAACTTTACCCGCCGCCCCGGGGGCCGCTGACAAACCTGCTCACGCAAGCCGCGGCGCCGACGAATTCCGCCGTCACGAATCTTCACGCCGCGCCGACGAACGCGCTCAAGCCAAACGTCGCCGCCCATCCGCCCGCCACGAACGCCGCGCCGCCGGCCCGAATGGGGACCAATTTTGTCACTCCGCTGCCACCTTATTCCGCGCCTCGGCCAGTCACTCAAGCCGCGCCGCCGCCAGTGACCAACGTGCCACCCTCCGCGCCGCCGAAGGAACAACCGGCGACCGAAGCCCCAGCGAAAGTCGAGGTCGTCCAACTCCCCGAAGACCCAACGCCGAAACCGGCCCGCGATATTGCGACCGCGAAACCGCTCGTTACGAATGCGCCGAGCGCCCCTACGACATCCCCGAACCAATCACCGTCCACGCCATCCACGCCGCCCACGACGACCCAGTCCGGCGCCAATCCAACCCAAACTGGTTCGACGACGACCAAGCCCGCCGAGCGTGGCTTCGTGCAAAAGCTTGATCCGCGGAATTGGTTTCGGTCGCGCGACAAGGAACCGTTGACCACGACGCCGTTGCCAATCGGCCGGCGCACGAACGCAGCTCCCGCGGTCGTTGCCGCCGCCACCAATCCGCCGCCGGCCACCAACGCGGTCGCGACGCCCGATCCCGCCGCCGCCCCAAACCGGACGCCGTTGCCGCCCGTCCCATTCTACGCGCGGTATAAGTATGCGCGGCCCGCGGCGCCGGCGCCCGGAAATCGTGCCGCAGCGCAACCCTTCTTCGAAGTCGCCCGGAAGGCGGAGCTGGAGCGCCGTTACGCGGACGCCGCGGCGGCTTACCGCCAAGCCGCTCAGGCTGACCCGAGCTTGTTCGAGGCGCAATACGATCTCGGCTTGGCGGCGTATCGTGCGGGCGATCTGCCCAGCGCGCTGGAAGCGGGAGAATTGGCGCTCGCGATTGATCCGGCGTCCGTCAACGCGCGCTTCAATTTCGCGCTGACCCTCGAGAAAGCCAATTACCCACGTGACGCCGCGAACGAGTTGGAGCGGGTTTTGACTGACACGCCGACGGACGTCCGCGCCCATTTGGTGGCCGCGAACCTCTACGCCCAACGGTTGGGCCAACCCGACTTGGCCCGTCAACATTACCAAAAGGTTCTCGCGTTGGAGCCGGACCATCCGCAAGCGGTCGCGATTCGTTCCTGGCTGTCGGCCAACCCGCTGTGACCAGCGGCCACCCCGCCCGTCGAACCCCGCTAGAAATTACCGCCAATCCGGGTTATTCAGTAATCAATGACCATGCCGAAGCTGGCGGTGAACGTCTTTGATGTGGTGGTCCTGATTACGATCCTGACGGGGATCGCGCAGGGCCGCAAACGCGGCATGTCCGAAGAATTGCTGGCGGTCTTGCAATGGCTGCTGATCGTCTTCGTGGGCGCGGAGACCTACCGGCCGGCGGGCGATTTACTGCGGCAAATCACCCATTTGGGAGCGCTCCCGGCCTATCTCGCGGCCTATCTTGCCATCATGGTTCTCTTCATCGGCTTGTTCAGCGTGATCCGGCGAACGATCGGCGAGAAGTTGGTCGGCAGCGACGCCTTCGGCGGCGCGGAATACTATTTGGGCATGGTCGCGGGAGCGGTCCGTTTCTGTTCCATTCTGTTCGCGGCGCTGGCGCTGTTAAACGCGCGCTATTTCAGCCCCGCGGAAATCGCGGCGGAGGCCAAGGCTCAGCAGGAGAATTTCGGCACGATCTCGTTCCCGACCCTCGCGTCCATTCAACAAGCGGTGTTCGTCGAATCGATGACCGGACCGCTGATCAAGCGCTACATGTCGGATTTTCTGATTGCCCCGACTCCGTACAATGGCGAACTTCGCCATCGCGAAGGCCTCGGCAAGCGGCTTGAGCGCGACGTGGACGAAACCATCGGCGACTCCGCCAACAAGCCGAAGAAGTAGCCGCTCGCGCCCAAACGTCAACTTATGTCCGGCCTAGTGTCACCCGCGGTGATCGAACAAATTCGCTCGGCGAGCGACATTGTCGATATCATCGGCTCGTCAGTGCCGCTCAAGCGCGCCGGCGCGAACTTCGTGGCCCTTTGCCCGTTCCACAAAGAGAAGTCGCCGAGCTTCAACGTCAATCCCCAGCGTCAGACGTTTCACTGTTTTGGGTGTAATAAGGGCGGCGACGTCTTCACGTTTATCGTGGAATACGAGGGGGTCAGCTTCATCGACGCCGTGCGGCGCCTGGCGGAGCGCGCGCGCATCCCCCTCGCGACCGAGACGGGCGCCGCGCCGCAGGACCGGCACCTGAAGGAAACCCTCCTCGACATCAACGAGCAAATCGCCCGCCGCTGGCAAAGCGTCCTGACCAATGATACCGCCGGCCAAATCGCGCGGGATTATCTGCACAAGCGCGCGGTGTCCGAGGACGCCGTGAAGTTGTTTCGCCTCGGCTGCTCCCCGGACGCCTGGGACGACACCGTGAATTGGGCCAAGAGTAAAGGTTTTGAGCTGCCGCTCGTCGAGCAGGCGGGACTCATCATTCGCAAGGAAGGGGAGGATCGTTATTACGACCGTTTTCGCGGCCGGCTGATGTTTCCCATCTGCAACGAGCAAGGGCGCGTGATCGGTTTCAGTGGCCGGGTGTTATCCGGCGACGAGAAAACCGCGAAATACGTCAACTCCCCCGAGACGCCGATCTTCACGAAAGGCAAGGTCATCTTCGGCCTTGATAAATCGAAACGCCCAATCCTCGACGCGCAACAAGCGATTGTTTGCGAGGGACAACTCGACCTCATCGCCTGCTTCATGGCCGGGGTGCAAAATGTCGTCGCGCCGCAAGGGACGGCGTTGACGGCCGATCACGCCCGCATCCTCAAACGCTACGCGGACGAAGTGGTCTTGTGTTTCGATTCCGACAACGCCGGCCAGAACGCCACCGTGCGCGCCCTCGACGATTTGCTCGCGTCCGGCCTGGCGATCCGCGTCGCCACCGTGCCCGCGCCGCACGATCCGGACAGCTTCATCAAGGAATTCGGCGGCGACGCCTTCCGGCAATTGATCGAGCGCGCCGAGAGTTTTTTCGATTTTTACCTGAACCGCCTCTGCGCCACCAACGATGTCGCCTCGGATCGCGGCCGCGTCGCCGTCGCGCGCAGCATGGCGGAAGCGGTCCTCAAATCCGGCAGCGCCGTCCTCGCCGACACCTACGCGCAAAAAACGGCCCATCGGCTCGGCGTCGCGGTGGACGCCGTGCGCGCCGAATTCAAGCGCGTCAAAGCGCCCGCCAAAGCCGCCGAGCCGAAGCCGGAAGCCGAAGCGGCGCCCGCGCCCGTCGCGCGGCCCTCGACCCACGAATTCTGGCTCTTGAAACTGCTGCTGCTCGAGGACGACCTGGCCGAGCACGCGGCCGGCTACCTGGACCCGAGCTGGCTGCAGCATCCCGTCGTTTCCCACATCATCTCGCTGCGCCTCCACCCGTCCGAAGAGGGCGGCTATCCGCGCGCGACCTCCTTGCTCGCCGCGCTGCCCGATCCGTCGTCGCGCAGCCTCGTGACCGAGGCGGTCTCCGACCCGCGCCCGATTCCCGACCCGAAGCGGCAAGTGGATGATCTGCTGAAGCGCCTGCGCGACCTTTTCATCGACCGCCAAATGGCCGGGCTGAGCCGCAACCTCGCGAACCCCGCGCTAGGCGACGCCGACCGCGTGCAGCTTATGCAGCAACAAAGCCGCCTCCGCGAATGGAAACGCCAACCCCTGGCGCCGGTTGACGGCGCTTGATTTGTGTGGCCTTTTACGCGGGCGAATGCGCTTGAAACAACGGAGAAACGCGCCCTTCACAAAGCAAGCCACCCCCGTTGCCAAACCGGTCACTTAAACTGCCGTTGATAGAGTTGCGCGTAGAGATTCCCGGCGCGAACGAGATCATCGTGCCGGCCGCGCTCGACGATCCGGCCCTGCTGGAGCACGAGGATCTGATCCGCGGTCTGGACGGTGGAGAGCCGGTGCGCGATCACGAGCGACGTTCGGCCCGCCAGCGCCGTGGTGAACGCCTGTTGGATGGCCCGCTCCAATTCAGAGTCAAGGTGCGCGGTAGCCTCGTCCAGGATGACCAACCGCGGAGCCTTCAAGAGGAGCCGCGCGATAGCAAGGCGCTGCCTCTCGCCGCCCGACAGCCGGTGCCCGCGGTCCCCGAGTAATGTGTCCAATCCTTTCGGCAACGATTTCACCAAGGGGAGAAGCTGCGCGGCCTCCAACGCCGCGTTCAATTCTGACTCGTTCGCGCCGGGCTTCGCGTACTGCAAGTTCGCCCGGATCGTGTCATGAAACATATGCGAATCCTGCATCACCATGCCCACGGTTTGGCGAATCGAGTCCAAGGTCGCGTCGCGCACGTCCACGCCGTTGAGCCGGACTGATCCGTGGGTCGCGTCGTAGAGACGGGCCGCCAGTTGCACGAGCGTGGTTTTCCCGGCGCCGGATGGACCCACGACGGCGATGAGTTGTCCGGGTTCCGCCGTGAAACTGACCTCCTGCAACACCTCCTTCTCCGGCCGCTTGTCGAGCGTCGCCACCGACTCCAACGACGCGAGCGAAATCTCCGACGCGGCCGGATAGCGGAAGCTCACGTGGTCGAATTCAATCCGCACCGGTCCCGGCGGGATCGGCCGCGCGTCCGCGGCCTGAGAGATATTCGGCTTGAGATCCAGCACCTCAAACACCCGTTCGAACGAAACGAGCGTGGTCATGACGTCGATCTGCAAATTCGAAAGACTGGTGAGCGGGCCGTAAAGCCGGAGCAGATACGAAACCAGCGCGACCACCGTCCCGACATCCAGGGCTTTATGCGCGGCCTGAACGCCGCCCCAGCCAAACACCGCGGAGGTCGCCAGCGACGCCATTAATCCCAGCCCGATGAACAGCGTACGGCCGTACGTGGACATCTTCATTCGGATCTCGCGCACGCGGGCCGCCTGGCGCGAGAACGCCGCCGCCTCCTCTTCGGGCCGCCCAAAGATTTTGCAGACCAGCGCGCCGGCGACGTTGAATCGATCCACCATGAGGTTGTTCATATCCGCGACGCGGTCGTAGGTTTCGCGGGTCAACGTGCGGAGTTTCTTGCCGATTTGCCGCGCGGACCAGAGGAAGATCGGCACCGCCAGCAACGCCGCCAGAGTCAATCGCCAGGACAAGGCGAACATCGCGGTCAAGACCAACGCCACCGTGACCAGGTTTCCCACCGCAGTCGAGAGGATGTCGGTAAAGGCGTCGCCCACGCCGCTGACATCGGTGTTGAGACGACTCACGAGCGCCCCGGTTCGCGCGCGGCTGAAAAACGCGATCGGCATGCTTTGGATGTGTTCGAACACCCGGTTCCGCAAATCGAACACGATCTGCAACCCGATATGCGCGGCGAAATGGCGCTGCATGAACGTCAAGCCGGCATCGATGACGCTTACCCCGGCCGCCGCCAACGCGAGCAGCACGACTAACCGCGCGTCGCCGAGGAGAATTCCCTGATTGATCAGGCGTCGATACAAGAGCGGGTTTACGACTCCGGCCCCCGCGTCCAGAACGACCAGGAACAGAAAGAACCCCAGGATTCCGGCATACGGACGCGCGTACTGCCACGCTCGTCGCAAGGTCCCCGGGGCAAGCTTGTGCTTTAGTACCTCCTCATCCTTTTGGAACGTGGAAAACCCGGGCCGACTCATAGCGCTCAAGGTATGGTAAACCGCCGGCCCTTTTCGCGGAACGAATGGATTTGTCGGGCCACCATGCGGATTCCGACGATAGCCAGCCAACCCATCGGGACAAGGAAAAAGCCGTGACTGGAAAGCGCCAAGACGCGGCGCCGGTTCGAGTTCTTGCGGCCTGTCACGGGTAAGTACGTCGCGCCCGTCTTCGCTCAGAGCATCGACGCGGCGTGGACGATGGCCGCGCCAAAGCGCGGCGAAGGCGGGCTGCGGCATTTCGCTCGCGTTAGTGTGCGCGAACGGTCCGCGCTACCCACGCGTCCGAAACAATTCCAGGACCGTCAACAACCTGAAGCTGCGCTCAAAGAGCCGCAGGCAAACGGGTCGAATTTCTGCCCGGCAAATCCTGTGGCGCTGAATCCTGCGGTTTGCTGAACCGTCTCCTCCAACAGGGTTGGCAGGCTTCCAAGTGAATGAATCCTGAAAGGATTCCGTCCCAAAGGTTGCCCGCCTCACGGGCAACCTTGGGTATTAGCCCGGTTGTTCTTCAACCCCGAAGCGGGGAATGGCGCTTACATAAGCCTTCCCAGGGTACATGGCGCGCCCCGTCATCACTCCGAGCTTCTACGCGGCAAGTCGGCCGGACCGTGACGGCGCAGCGCGATGTCCCCGGAACGAGTCGAAATACGAAACCTTGGTAAGACGCCACGCTACTTAGGGTGGGGCGAGGCTCCGCCGAGCCCTAAAAAAGCGGCGCGTTGACCGTTTTGCTAACCAACGCTCGATTCCGCTGAGATGCCGTCGCTCCAACTCGATCTCGGGGCCGGGCGGCGTGGCGGGCATCCCGACCCTCGTCACGGCTCGGCAGAGCCTCGCCCCACCATTCCCTGTGGCGCATGCTTGGCTTGATCGCGCCGCAGCAAGAAAAATTGCCACTCAACCTGTTCGCTTGTCACGCAACTGACTATGCGGCAACGCTTTGAATCTTAAGGAAGAGCCACTCACCCGAAACGGGTTGCGCCCCATTCGCCGCGAACACTATGGCAGCGGCGTGCAAAGCTCCACGATGTGTCCGGTGTTGTCGCGGAGGTAGGCGACGATTTGCCCCCAAGGCTTGGCGGCGGGTTCGCTCAAAGGCGTCGCTCCTGCCTTGACCGCGCGCGTGAAGAGCGCGGCGACATCAGTCGTTACCAACGCGATCTCGCCGCCGATGGCGCCTTCATGCACCGCGGCGGCGACGGCTTCCGGTTTGAGGTGTTCTTTGACCAAATCAAGACTGGCGAACGCGAGTCGCGCCGCGCCGGTTTCCAGCTCGCCGTAAGCCTTGCCGTGGTCGTCGTTGTAAAAGCGCCGGGCCAGCCCGAACGCTTGCTCGTAAAACGTAAGACTGGCCGCGACGTCTTTCACGTACAGGATGACGTAGCCGAGGGTGACTGCTGGGGCGCTCATGGTATTTCGATTAGGGTGAACGGTTTGATTCGTTGATGGCGAGGGTGACCCGGCGCTCGCGAGCAGGAGTGAGCCGAAGGCGAACGCCTGAAGTATTCTCAATTTAATTGCCGACATAGCGTGCTCCGCCATCCGGCGGAACTGGCCATCACCCTAGTCGAGCGCCGCGCGAAGGTCTTGAAGAAATCCGACATCGCCGGCGCGGTCGCCGATTGATCCCCAAAAGTCAGTGGGCGTCTGACCCGAATAGGCCTTGAACTCGCGCGCCAGATGCGCCTGATCGGCGAACCCGAAATCGTAGGCGAGCGTCGCCCAGTCCGGCGCGTTCGTCTTCGCCGCGGCGGCCGCCACTCCCTTGAACCGGACCACGCGCGCGAACGCTTTGGGAGAAATTCCGAGCTGCGCCGCGAACTTGCGTTCGAGTTGCCGCGCGCTCAGGCCCGTGCTCTTTTCCAATTCGCCGATCCGCAGGCTCCCGCGCGCTTCCTCGATTCGCGCCACGCAATGGCGGATGTAGGGATCAACCGGCAGCCCTCCGTTCGCCCGCGCGACGAGCGTGTTTTGCAGCGCCGCCACCCGCGTTGCCTCGGGGGCTTCGCACAATTGGTCACAAAGGTCGGCGGCGAACCGCCCCCAGAAATGCGTTAGCTCGGCGCGCGAATCGGTCAGCTCGGCGGCGTCCAGGCGTACAAAACGGGAAATGCCACCCGGTCGAAACCGAATCCCGAGCATCTCCAGCGGGCCGTCGGTGGTTACCGTAAGCGGTCGCGTCATCGCGCCGATGACGCCCGCCCTCAGCCCGGCGGCCGCCTTAAAATCGAACAGCAGATCCATGCAGCCGTCCGGCAAAACCTGATGCGAAAATCGGCCGCCGCGCCCACCTCGGACCGTGCTCGTCCAAAAGCATTCCACCGACGCGGCGAGGGCTGGACCGGGAGCGAATTCACGGTACGTCCGCGACCCGGCGGTCGCGCCTTCGAGCGGAGGTGGCCGAACGACTCCGGCTGGTTCCATGCGAAAATGAATACAACCTTGCGCCCCGCTCGCAAGGAATATCGGGACGAGTGAAAATCCGTCGCGTCGAGCGAGACCTGTCACGGGCTGACGAGGCAGGTGAGAGCGAAAGTTTCCGGTCCGACGCGCGGTCTGGACCGGCGCCTGCGGCCTCAAATCGTGCGCCACAATCCATTTTTCCAGATGGCGGGCTATTCCAGGTCCCACGTAACCATTCGCCCGCGCCGCGCGCATCAATCTGCCTCTAGGTAGGACCCGCGCCGCTTGTGCCCCGCGGACGACGCGGTTAGGTTGTCGGCATGGAAACAATCGACCCGGCGAAGGGCGACCGCCAAAACGCCGATGTTTTTGCCGATGGCGCCCTCAAGCGGATCGTCAGCGTAGCGACGGCGCTTGGTTTCGGGACCGCTCTCGGATCACTCGCCTGCCTGGGACGGGGTGCGACGCACGGGTTCGATTTCCAGTGGCGCTGGCGGGCATTGCTGTGGGCGGCGGTCGGCGCCGCGGCGGGCGCGAATTTTTGGCGGCTGGCCTGGCGGGCGGAGCGGAAGGCCACGCCCAAAGCGCGCGCCCGCTTTGTGCGGTACAGCGTGCTGATGCTGATCGGCGCGTTTGCGGCGTTTGCTTATCCGATGCGTTTCATCGCCGATGAACACCGCGGCGACGTCTATTTTGGCCTCGCGCTGGCGATCGCGGTTTTGACTTGCCTCGGACTGCTGGTCTTTCGGGTCGCGAAATGGTTCACCGACAACGACGCCCTGAATAAGACGGAGTAGCGGGTGGTGTCGCTCGGGGACATCGTTGGCATTACCGATGTGAAGTCCTGGCTCAAGCTTTTCAGCCCTTGACGGTTTTCGGTGAGCGCATTGATTTGATCCTGGACGGTAAGACCCGAGGCGCCGAGCGGAGCGACCGGATCCATGGCCCTGAGCGCGATATTCTCAATCGCCATGCCGACCAAGGCCGTGATGAGCGGTTGTCCGCCATTTCCGTCGCGGTTGGGCGCGGTGGGCGGTGATTTGGCGGCCGACCGGCGTTCCGGGTTGTCGCGTCTGGTTGTCTGGCTGAGGGTTGCGTCGTCGCTGAAAACCGGAATATCCATTTGATGAAGCCCGGGCGGGACGTTACGATGGCGACGCTATGATTACTGACAATTCTAGTTCGCCGGGGTTGGCGTGGCTCTTCTTCTCCTTCCTAACGGTTTTCTCGTGGGGCGTGTACGGGGTATTTCTCCACACCGGGCAAGTCGCGATGGCCGACCCGGTCAATGGCCGTTACAAGGCCTTCTTGTTCGTCGGTATCGCTTACTTTCTTACCGCGGTCCTGGCGCCGCTCGCCGTGCTGCTGGTTAATGGCGCCTCGTGGGCCTACCCCGCGCGCGGGATGTGGTGGTCGTTGATCGCCGGCGTGGTCGGCGCGGTCGGGGCGTTCGGCGTCTTGCTGGCCTTCGGCGCGAAAGGAACGCCCGCGGTGGTCATGTCCATCGTTTTTGCGGGCGCGCCGGTCGTAAACGCGCTCTACACGCTGGTCCTGCATCCGCCGGCGGGCGGATGGGGGAGCGTCAAGCCGCAATTCTTTCTCGGAATCTTGATGGCGGCTCTGGGCGGTTGCCTCGTGACGTTTTACAAACCGAATCCTCCCGCTCCGGCCAAAGCGCCCAGCGCCGTCGCGCAGGCGGGCGCGATTCCCCGGAGCGCGTCACCGGGCCACTAGTGTACTGTTCATGAAATAGGTGGACATAATCGGTTTTTCGGTGCAATTT
>CAZFVY010000083.1:0-32091 GCA_964522665.1 uncultured Verrucomicrobiota bacterium
GAACTTTCACAGCGCCACCGGCCGGGGCCGTCAACTCGAGCGGTTGGTGGTTGCCGCCGAGCGCGCCCGCGCCTTGCGGCTGCGGGTAAACGCCGGGCATGGGTTGAACTACGAGAATTTGACCGCGCTCTTGGCCGTGCCCTATCTGGAAGAATTGAACATCGGCCACAGCATCGTCAGCCGCTCGATCAGCGTCGGCCTGACCAAGGCGGTGAAGGAAATGCTCCGGCTGATGAAACCGTATCCGCGCCGGAAGACGCGTTAAGCCGGACCGCCGCGCGAGAACCGGAACCTCTTGCGCAAAACGCTCAAACTTGCCCGACGGTTTCCGCGCGCGGTTCGGGCTAAGAATTGTCACGCCGTAAAAACCGCTAACCGGCGTCGCGAACCTGCCGCCGCATGATCCTCGGGTTGGGCATCGACATCATCGAAGTGAGCCGCATTCGGGCCGCGCACGAGCGGTTCGGCGAGCGTTTCCTGCAGCGGCTTCTGCGCCCGGCCGAGATCGCCTACTGCCTCGGACACAAAAGCCCAGCGCCCCGTCTGGCCGCCCGCTTCGCCGCCAAGGAAGCCATCGCCAAGGCCTTCGGGACCGGCATCGGCGAACGCCTCGGCTGGCAGGACTTGGAAATCGCCCGCCGCGAAAGCGGCGAGCCGTTCGTGATCCTGCACGGCGGCGCGCCGGAGTTATTGCGCGACCGTGGCGGCTCCCGAATCCTGCTCAGTCTCAGCCACACCGAAAACTACGCCACCGCGGTGGCGATATTGGAGTAAAGCGGGCCACGGTCGGGTTGTTCTTGTTCGAGCTAATCTGTCGCATCATCGCGGCCCGATTTCAATCAAGCGTCTCGCCACTTACCGCGGTCGCGGTGAACGCTTTTTGTGCCGTCAACGTTCGCGGGCGCTACGGTATGAGCTTCAGGTCGGAAGGGCCGAAAGCCCGCCATGGTCTAGCCTGGGACGGAGCGACGCGACGTCCCAGGAGATCGACGCCAACAACGATTCTTCCGGCCGGCAAGCCTGGGACCGAATCGCTTGGCCCCGCGAGCCACTGCGCCGAAAACCGCAAGCCGTCGTTGTCGCGTCCGCGCTAATTCACGGTGCGTTCGAACGAGACAGTAATCAGTAGCTTGCCGAGCGCGCGCGCTTGCCAATCTGAAAGCGATTCCAGAGGCTTCCAATTCTATCTCAATTCGCCCAAAACGTCAGCTTCGACGGCCCGGCGCCGGGATGGGTCCGACGCCTTGTACGTGAATCGCTTTTGTCCCAGAGGGACAGTTGAGAATATTCATGAAAGTTGGGTCACCCCATGAATTGGCCCTTTCGTTGCGCCCACGGACGCCCGGGGAGCTTGCGTTAGCCGGGCCAGTTTGGGAGAAGTGGCGTCAGATGAGGCGTCACGCATGGATTTACGTGCTGGCTTTGCTGCTGATCGCGGCCTGCGTCTGCGTGATCCTCCACTCGGTCGAGGAAACGGCCGCCAATCGGCCGATCGTCTTTATCGGTTTTACGAACACCTTCACATTCCTCCGCTCTTCGAAGGGATTTCAACCGTCATCGAATTGGCTGGATTTCAGAGTCACCGGTCCACTCAGCCTAGCCAACGGAATGGTCACGCCGTCCAAATTTGAAATTGTTAATTTTGAGGGGACTACGAAGGGCGGGGTGGCTTTGTTCAAAACCCGAGTACGATCAGTCATTTATTTTCAGGACGATTTCGACTCAGATGGGGAACGATTTCTTAGGTTCAAAGGTCAGCCGCCGGGAGTCAACTTGAAGGAGTACCATTTTAAGTACCCGGGTTTCTATAAGATCGGGTTGAATCCGCCGATCACGTTGCCGAGAGAGCCGTGGCGCCTCTTGGTTCAAATTCGGGGGGATTTGCCGGGTCGCACCAACCGCCTCGCCGCGTTCGTCCGGACGGTCGGTCAAAAATGCGGTTTCAACATGGCCAACGCGGAATGGCTCGACTCGAGAATTTGGGTCGATATCCCGGGAAAACCGTGATCGACGGCGCCACGAACCGCTTGCTGGTTTTGGTTCGGTCGGCCTAGTTTGAGTTCGGCGTCGGCTGCCAACTGAATCGACGTTCCGAGTCGCGTCAGGTTAACGTGTGAATGGGAAGAATAACTCTCAATCTGGCCAAGCTGAGAATCTCTCGATGCGGAAATGGTCCCGCGTCGTAGTGGCAATCCTCATGGTCGCGGTCGCGGCCACGATCACTTGGGCGGCGGTTGAGAACCGGCCACCGCCCGAGGCTTTGTATCAGGGCAAACCAATCAGCTACTGGCTTCAGTATCAGAACCCGAACGTCATCCACGCCATGTGCTCGCTGATGGGAACCAACGCGCTCCCAACTCTCGTTCGCCTGCTGGACGCGCAGGACGGTCCGACGCAACGGGCGTATCGGGCAGTCTGGAGCAGAATACCCCTCGGTTTGAGGTTGCGCCTCCCGAAACCGATAGATTCCAACCATGTGCGCTATCAAGCCCTTTTCGCCCTTCAACAAATCAAGCCGATCCCGGAGGCCGCGGTACCAAAAGTGATCCGCATCATGACGACGGACAAAGATATGGCGTTTCGGATCTCCGCGGCCGGCGTGCTGCGCTTCTCCGGCCCGACCAACGAGGTCGTCACGCGTGCTCTGGTCAGCGCGCTAAGCGACACCAACGAGGCCGTGCGAACAGACGTCGCCTACATCTGGGATGTCAAGCGCGACCCAACGATCGCCGTCCCCGCGTTCATCAAATTGCTACACGATCGATCGCCAGAGGTGAGAGCGCTTGCCGCGATGACGCTCGGCCGGTATGGCGCCTCCGCCCGGCTGGCCCTGCCGGAGCTTCTCAGACTGCGTGACGACTTTGAACCATCGCCCAGAGATTCGGCGCTGAAAGCGATCCAGGCAATCGAAAGCTCCACAGCTACAATGCCTGCGAGCGGCGACGAAATTCTTCACTCTTTGCTACAACCTAAATAGTTCCAAGCAACCATTGCCACACGTCCGACAATCCAAATATGATTCGGCTGTTCCGTGAAATCCCGAAAATCAGCGTTACCAAAGGTGAGAGAGTGACGATGAGATTTTACCGGTGGTTCACAATCGCGGTTTCCGCGGCATCCCTCTTTTCCAATCTGAACCGGGCTGGCGCTGACTCGTACATCAGCAATCTGGGCGACCGCTGGATGGGCCAGACGCCTCAGGAGATTGGTGACATTCACGCGCTCTCGACGGGGGAGTTCGACGCCCGTTTTTCCACCGGCGCAGGCGCTTTCTCAATGAATTCAGTGACCTTGGAGTTCATCGGCCTTCCGGGCGCAGACGCGCTGGCGAATGTGAATGTAGTTCTTTTTCAGGAGCTCGGGAGCCAAAAAACTCAGATTGGCGCTTTCGCAACGCCCACCGTCAATCCCACGCCCACTCAGTGGCCGCATGGCACTACCTACCTTGATTTCCACCCGGTTGCCGCGACGAGTCTGCAACCATTCTCCGAGTATTCGGTCGCGATTTACGAGACCAGCCTCAAGCCGCCTTTGGACGTGGGGTTGCTGTTTACCTTGTCGTCGAAATTTACGACTCCTACCGATTGGCGAATAGGTCCAACAACCACGCACGATCCTTTTGCCGGCGGTGAGTTCCTGAAATTCGCGGCTGATGCAACATTGGTTCCGGAACCCCGACTGTCGGGCCTGATTCTGACCGGTGGCGTGGCGCTCGCGACGGCGCTGGCTCGTCAACGTCGCCGCATGCCGCCAAGGCAGTGGTTAAACAGCCCTCTGAATAGCCCGGGCATGGTGAACGCGAATAATTTGTTCAGGGCGCCAATATATCCAAACGCGGCGGGCCGCGACTCCTCATCGTGACGATCTCGTTCGGGTACGCGTCCTCGATCAGCAGCCGGTTGAGGCGAATGAGCGCCGCGCCATGAGGATTGGAGGCGAGGAGTTTTTGGGTTTCCGGGCGCAGTGTTACCCCGGCGAAGCGTTGGGCATCGTAGATGCAAGGTCCGCGGATAATTTCGTTAAGTTCTCGAATCAGGTATTCGGCCAGGTCGTCGCGGGGCGCTTCGGATAATCGCTTGCCCAAAAAGACGGAAACCGAATCCATCTGTAGCGTCACGCGGTTCACAAAAGTCCCGGGCGGAGTAAAGTCCATTGTCGAGAAGAGATCGTACACGCGCACGTCGGCCTTTGCCGCGGCGCTAGGATCGATCTCCTTGAGCGCTTCGGCCGCGACGATGCTCATTTCGTTACGATCTTGCAGCAAGGCAACCAAGCTAGGTACTGCCGCCTCCGCGTCCGGTCCGAATTCCGCCAAGCCCAACGCGGCGGAATATCCGATCAGAGAATTTGGATCGGCCAGGCATTGAACAAGAATTGGAACGACCAAGCGGGGATAGGAGTGGATGCTCGCCAACGCAAAAATCGCGTTCCGTCGGCTTATGCCGGTCGCGGATTTCAATTGTTCGAGAATGCGCGGGGTCGCCTCACTCGCGGTCGGTCCGAAAGCGGCGAAAATGGAAACGAGTTGGTCGGGATTAAGCGAGGACTGACCCCGGTCGTAGAGCCCCAGTAATGCCGGAACTGCGTTGCTGGCGCTCGATCCGAGGGCCTGAAACCCACAAAAGGCTTGCAGATGGGGCGGCATGAAGTCGGCATGGAAAAGCCAAATCAAATGAAAACGCAGGGCGATCCGGTTCAGGTGGCTCCTGAACCACCGCGGCTTCTGTTGCGCCAGGCGCAACAGTGTTGGAATTGCATTAGTTCCAACACATTTTAATGCTTCCCGCGCCAGTGTGACATTTCGGCCTTCCGCGTCCTTCACCTGTGGGCCGGTCGCAAAACCGGTTAACCAGAAGCGCAGCGGCTTACCTTGGTAAACGGGTTCGGATTTCGTCGGCCGCCAGAAGAGCCAGCCGGTCACGCCGCCAATGACGAGCAATACCGTGGTAGTCAGGAGGACCGTTTGAAGCCTCACGCTCGTAATATGACACCGACTTTTCGGGAATCGAGACCATTTCTGCGGTGGCCGCTGAAACAATCCTTGATTCCGTCACGGCCTGGCTGATTTGCGGTTTGTGCTGCGAATGACAAAACGTCGCGGCTTGGCATTCACGGGTGGAATCCAACGCATCGCCCGCTAACTCTACCCGCCGTCGCGGCTTCCCGGCTCCAGCGCCAACTCCAATTGCGAGGGCGGCTCCAGCGGTTGGGCGTCCCAGCCCATTTGACGCAGCGTCCACGCGAAGTCGGCGGCGAACCCGTGCAGGGTATGCACTTTGCGGGGTTTGACCCGTTCGACGAATTCGATCAATTCTGGAAAATCCGCGTGGTCGCTGAGGGGAAACGCCGCGTCGGTCCCGTATTGGAAGCGGCAACTCGAATCGAGCACCCAACCCGTCAGGACCGCCGTGCGCGCCGGGCCGATGGCGTGCAGGAGCTTCGCGGTGCGGGCCATCGGCGGACAAAGCAGGACCTTGCCGCGGACCGCGGCCGCGTCGTATTTCGCGTACGGCGGAAACGGCGGCGTGAACTGTTCATAAATCTGCGTCATGCGCCAGGCTTGCTCGTGGACCATCAGCGGCAGGCCGGCCCCGGCCAGGCCGCGCAGCGTTTCCTGGCATTTGCCGAGCGAATACGCCAGCAACACGGCCGTTTCGCCTCGCGCCAATGTCTCACGGCAAAATTCGATCACCGCCCGCCAAACCGCGTCGGCCGGCGGAAATTGATAACGCGGTCGCCCAAACGTGGTCTCCATCACCAGATAGTCCGCGTGACACGGCGCGCACGCCTCGGAAGCCTGCCCGGGGCGCAATTTGAAATCGCCGGTGTAGAGCAGCGATTCGCCGCCCGCCTCGATCAGCGCCATCGCGCTGCCTAAAATGTGCCCGGCGGGCAAGAGGGTGATTTGAAAGGATTGTCCTTCAAACTCGAAGCGGGCCGGCTCGCCGAACGCCAGCGTATGAGCCACGCGCTCCCCCCGCACGCGCGCGTGCATGAATTGCGCGGTCGGGTGGCTCAAGATCACTTCGCGGTGCGCGCCGAGATGGTCGGTGTGCCCGTGGCTGACGAAGACCCGGTCCGGCTTCGCGTCGCGGGCATCGAGCCAAAGCCCGAGGCGCGGCAGGTGGACGGCGCCACGCACAAAACGCAACGCCAACGGCGAGCCTGACGCCTGGGTCGTCTCGGCGGCTCGGGCAGGTTCAAAAGGATCGGACATTTCCAGAGTGGCGCGCATCGCGGGCCAATCCACTAGACTTCATACCGGTGGCAAAGTCGAGTTCGGCTCGCTGACTGCCACGCGCGGGCGCCGCGGCACGGCGTTGACCTTTGAGGTACGTCGCTCTGGTCGCGGAAACGCGGGTGATTGCGTCAAGATTCCTGGACGGCTACGCTCTGTCCGCCGTGAAAAGAATCCTTCCCTCCACGAACCCACCAAAGTTCAATTTCGCTTCCGCCCGTTATATTCTGCGCGCGCTTATCTTGATCGCCTTGGCCGGTCCCGGCGCGCGCGCGCAGACTCCGGCGTACGCGCGACCTGAATTCGCCGAACCGAACCGAAAACTCGGCGTCGAGTCGGCGCTGCCGGAAGTCGATCGGGTGTTCGGCGATTTGGCGCGAGCCGAACATTTTCCCGGCTTGGTTTACGGCGTCGTTTTGGACGGTGAACTGATTCATTCACGCGCCCTCGGCTTCGCCAATCTTGAACGGCAGCTCCCGGCCGCTTCCGATAGCGCGTTTCGCGTCGCCTCGATGACCAAGAGTTTTGTCGCGCTGGCGATTTTCAAACTGCGCGACGACGGCCGGCTGTCGTTGGATGATCTGGTCGAGAAGCATCTGCCGGAGTTCCGCAATGTGCGACCGCCCAGCGCCGATTCGCCGCGGGTCACGATCCGCAACCTGATGACCATGACCACCGGTCTCCCGGAGGATAATCCGTGGGGCGACCGACAGATGGCGATCACCAAGGAAGCGCTCCAGAAATTTGTCCGCGGGGGCCTCTCCTTTTCCAATCCGCCCGGGCAGCAATACGAATACAGCAACCTGGGATTCGTGTTGCTCGGCCAAATCGTCTCGCAGGCGTCGGGGATGCCGTTTCAGAAATACATCACGACGCGGATACTCCAGCCACTCGGCATGACTCATACCCGCTGGGAATATGCGGATGTTCCCGCGGATAAACTGGCGCTCGGCTACCGTTGGGAGCACGACGCCTGGACGCTCGAGCCGATTCTGCACGATGGCGAAGGCGCCGCCTGCGGCGGGTTGATCACCACGCTGGATGACTTTGCGAAATACGTGGAATTCCACCTAAACGTCTGGCCCGCGCGCGACGAAGCCGATCACGGGCCGATTCGCCGCGCGACGGTGCGCGAGCTTCAGCGGCCCTTCGTGTTTTCCGGCATGTCACCGAAAGATACGCTGCTCGACGGCGTGACGCCTAACCCGGGCGTGGGATTTTACGGTTTCGGCCTCGGCTGGTATATCGACAGCCGCCGCGTGATCGCCCTCGCGCATTCGGGCGGCCTGCCGGGCTACGGCAGCAATTATCGCTTTCTGCCGGATTATGGCTTGGCGGTCATCGCGTTCGCCAATCGCACCTACGCTCCCGTCAGCCCGGCGTGCCGGCGCGCGGTCGATATTCTGCTTGAGCGGGGTCACCTTCGTCCCCGCGTCGTCCCCCCTTCCGCGATCCTCGCGACCCGCGCGGGTCAACTTCGTGAATTGATCAGGTCGTGGGACCCGCGCCTCTGCGATGAAATCGTCGCGGACAATTTCTTCCTCGATCAGGCGCGCGAGGACCGGATCAAAAACTCACGCGAGACGCTCGCGCGGGCCGGCCGGATTACTTCGACCGCGCCGGTGGTCGCGGAGAATCAGTTGCGCGGCGCCTTCACCATGAGCGGCGAATGGGGAAACGTGAAGGTTCATTTCACGTTGACTCCGGAAAATGTTCCCCGCGTCCAGGCGCTCGATCTGACCTTCACGCCGAAGCCCTGAGGCCGTTATTCCAGCGCCGCCCCATTTCGCGACCCTACTCGGCGGGGGTGATCGTCAATTCTTTGAATTCGACTGGCCCGTGGTCGCCTTGAATCAAGAGCGGTCCGGGCAGTTCTTCGTCACTATCGAGCGCGCCGCCCGTGATGCCGGGGATGACCTGGCGCTCGATCAGCGCTTCGCCATTGAGCGAGACGCTGACCACCCGACCGACCAGGGTAATATCCATCGTCTGCCACTCGCCCGCCGGCTTGCTCGAGTTGACCCGGGGATTCAGAAAGCCATAGACGCCGCCGATGCGGTGGCTGTCCGGCTCCATTCCGAAATTGTCCTCGATCTGCACTTCATAACGTCCGCGCAGATAGAGGCCGCTGTTGCTGCCTTTCGGATAGCGGAAGACCGCGTGCAACTTGAAGTCGGTGAAGCGCTGTTCCGTCATCAGGTCGCTGCCGGAAAACGCGTTGTTGAGCCGGCCCTCTTGCGCCCGCCAACCGAGCTTCGCGTTGGGATAGCGCGGCTTAAATCCCGTCAAATCACGACCGTTGAAAAGCGCGAACGGCTTGCCCCATTTCGGAGGTTGGGCGCGCTCGAGCGCCGGCGCGCGGTGGCCTTCCCAGTGAATGGTCTGCCCTCGTTCATTGGTGGTTTCGCCGCTCAACCGGCCATTTTCGATCCGGCCGGAAACGGTAATCTCATCGGTGCGATGCTCCCATTGCGGCGGCACCGAAAAACTGAACCGCCCCGAGGCCGCGTCTAATTTGATCTCGGCGATCGGCCGGGCGCTGCCGAATTGGCCGACGTAAGACCCGACCAGCGTGCGATACCCCGACAGGCGGACTTCGAGCCACGACGGATACTCCGCGGCGCCATCGCGAACCTTCAAGTCCCAACGGCCCGCCAGCGGCGGCGGTTCCTGCGCTTTGAAAGGATCAGTCTCCGCGCCTTGTCCCGAAAGGACGCCCAACGCGAGCGTCGCCAGCAGGATTCCCGCCCGGCTTAGGCGGGCAAAATGTGACCATGATTGAACTGGATGCTTCTTCATAGAATGGTGTCGGTTAGCAGTCGCGGCGACAAACGCGTGGCGCTGGTTCGCGGAACGCGGCGATATTGGCGGCATTGAGCCAGCGTTTGCTGGTGCGGCTGGGATCATCTTGGCGCCACGATAATCCTTCGGGAGCGCGGCGTTCAAGAGCGGAATGCCCAAAATGAATTCCTGCGTGGTTCCTCGCGGGTCTCACTCACTGACGTGGCATTGGCAGATTAATCGCCGGTGGCGTGCCCCGCGCCGGTCGCGTGAACTTTTCGCCGAATTTCGTGAAGCCCGGGACAAAGCCGCCTTGCGAGAGAAAGAATTGGCCGTTCTCGACGCCCATGAAGCGATCGAGGCGGTCGGCTTTGCCGGTCCGGTCATGACTGAAGCTGGCGGTGACCAATTCCTGCCATTGGCCCGCGTCATCGCGAATCCATTGGTTTCCGAAAAGCGCCTTGCGCCGAAGATGGCCGTTGCGGCCGTCGAAATTCTCGCTGAAGGAATAAAGCCCGCGGAGCCAGCCGCCGTCCTTCGGAGCGCGCCACGACGAGATGAGCATCCAGCGCTGGGTGTCGTTGCGGTACCAATAACCGCTATAAACGGTGAAGGTGTCGTTCGTCGGTTGGGCGGTGACAAGGAAGCGTTGCGTCTCGCCCGTTTTCCAGGGAAAAACCAAGTGCGAATGGCCGCCGGTGCCTTCGTTGCCGAAGTCGCCGGCGTGGACGCCTTCGCCTTTCGCGACGAGCGTGGTGCGGTTTTCCGCGCCGACCTTGGCGCGGTCCGCGGCTTCGGCGCCGCTGTCCCAGACGCTGAAGATGATGCGGCGTTCGGTGGGGCTGTTGACCTGCATCCCGAAGTAGCCGCGATGCCAGCCGCACGCCATGTAATAGGTGGCCACCGGATCCTCGACCCCGGTGACTTCGCAATAGAACGCCGCGACCTTGATTTCCTTTGGCGCCGGATAGAGGAGGTGAACGCTCGCCGCGTTCCGGCGCGACAGGAGATTGAAATGCGCGCCCGCCGTCGCGGGGCCGTCGAGCACGAGCGCGTCAATGTCGCCGGCGGATTGGCCGATTGGGTTAAGCGATTCGAGGGCGAACTTCTGATAACCTGCTTCCTTGAGCGCGAATGAACCAAAATCAACCATAACGCTGTTCGTGCTGGCTCCGACCGCGGTGGCTTCGTGTGATTGCCCCGCGACCGTGAGGCGCAATTTGGAAGTGGCGTCGGCGGGCAGCCGCAACTCCAGCGAGCAGTCAAGCTTGCCGGGCGTTTTGATTTCACCGAACCAAAGAGCTCTGGTCTTGGGATCGGTCCAACCCCGGATGCCGGAAGTCTCGGAGACCGACGCGCCGCCGGGAATTGGGTCGAGATACGCGGTGAACGCGGGAACCCGCAGTTGCGCGTGCGCGGAGGAGGCGGCCACGAATGCGATGGCGAAGAGCTTCAACAGTTTCATGAATACGACGTCGTCATAGGCGACCAGCTTCACCCACCCTAAAGAATGGGCCGCCGACCCGCCTGCGGTCGCCACCAGTTTACTCAGCGGGCGTGAAGATCGCGATACCGGAGTACGCAAAACCGGGGTTTTGCGGGGTTCCCGAACCATTTGCGAGCGCCTCCCCCACGATGGTCGCGGAACGCGGCCACCCGAGGACCCCCAAACCAACTCGCCATCGCGGCCTCGGCGCGTTCCTGGTTCGTTCCAAAGGGGTCGGTTCTTAGTATTGGCAAATAGTTGCCAATACTAAGAACCGACCCCTTTGAATATGAATGATGGACGCCAGGAGATCGGCGCTAATCCGTTTCTCGTTTGATCTCCCACTTACCCGAGGCGCCGATGCGCCGAAGCGCACGCCCGTCTCGCAACGGAATACGACCCGGCATGATGATCCAGACGCCTTCGGCGCGACTCGTGTCCAGGAAAACTCCCTTATAGATTATTGGCGGATGCGGAAGCTTTGGATCGCCATCCAGGTTGCGGAGGCGTAGGTATTCCGGCCAGGATACGACGGTTCCATCCGACAGGCTAAGGTAGGCGATGGGCATTATTTTGGTGAACTCGAGAAAAGGAAACGAAAGGCGTCCCCGAATGGCGCCGGTCTCGGGCATGGCGTTCGGGCCACTCTCGTTGACGACGCCCTTGAACCGCCCGAACCAGCCGTGCTTTAGCCGAAGCGTAAATGGCGTCGAGTCTCGCACGGGCATGTTTTCAGCGGGATCATAACCATAAGAGCCGCTCCATGTGCCGGTAAACTTCTTTAACACTTCCATTGAGCTTGGGACGACCTTTGGTAGCGTCTATTTGTTCGCCTTGCGCCAACGATAGAGCAGGTAGTTGAGGTAGGTTTTCGTTCCGATCGCGAGGCGCTCGGCGATCCAATTGAGCGTCATCGTCGTTTCGCTCCGCAGCCGGGCGGCGAGAGCCACCTTCGCGGCGTCACCCTTACGCTTCAACGGCAAATCCGTTTTCTTCCAGCCGAGCCGTTTCAGTTCCTCGTCGATAATTCGTTCCGCCTTCGCCACGGCGGTTTCGTCTCTTTCCGTCCCGAAATGTTCCGCGCCGAGTCGTTGGCTCATCTGCGCGAGCAACTCCTGGCGGAAGGTTTCCTCGCCCAGGCACCAACCGCGTCGGATCCGTTTGAACTCTTCGCCGTCTTGCGTCTGCCGACGCGCTTCAAGCGCGCGCTCGAGTTGCCGCCGACCCGCCGCGCTGTCCTGCGGGATTGCCCATTCTCCCAGCACGCGATCCACCCGGAGCCAGGCCGGTCGCTTCGACGGCGCGAGCAGGTACGCCGGCCAACTGCCCCACGGGAAACTCCGCAGTGGCTGGTTCGCCGCCACCAATCTAGCCCGCGCGGGATTGAGATGAACATAGTCGCAGACGCTCTTCAGGTATCCATTCCCCGAACCGTCCACGATCAGCGCCTTGTATCGACCGGCAAAGAGATGGCCAGACAGCTTGTGCCGGCGATTGAAGCGCCCGGTGTAGGCGCCCAAAAGCCATTTCATGCCGGCGACAAGATTCGGCTGCGGGGTTTCGACCACCAGATGAAAATGGTTCGGCATCAGGACAAACGCGTGCGCGCGCCAACCGGTCTTCGCGCACGCCGCGGCCAGCGTATCAATAAAATGGCGCCGATCCGCGTCATCGTGAAAAATCAACTCGCGTCGGTCGCCCCGACTCATGACGTGATAGATCGCGCCGGGGTATTCGACTCTCAGTTTGCGGGCCATGCGGGGATCATTGCCCGTGGGAATGAGTTGTCAATACTAAGAACCGACCCCTTTGGAGTTCATTGTCGTAGGCGATAGAATTGCGCGTTGGCCGGCGCGGCGGAGCGGACGATCAGGCGGTCGCCTTCCAAGATGGGCGTCGCTCCGGCGCTCAGCCAGTCCCCTGGGGAACCAAGGCTGGCGCGCGATTCGAGAGTAAAGCCGGTCGCGGAGGCGGGCCACGAGATCGCCACGCCGCCATCGGCGGCTTGGGCGATTTCCAGAAGCGGCGGCTCGACGGCGATGAAGTAGCCTTTCACCAGCGAGAACCCGGCAAAACCCGAGCCGGCGTTGTGCGACCAAGTGGCCGGATCAGAGTCCTGAACCGTGTATCGGCCGGCTTTCACCGCCGCCATTGGCTCGGTGATCCAGGTTGCGTTGAGCACGCCGCCTTGGCCGGTGGCGCCGCGCGTCACCCATGGCCCATAGATCGTGCCGTCGTCGTGCCGCAGGCTGATCGTGCCCGGCGCCGCGCCGTTGTTGAAGTAGTGATAGTCTTCGACGTAAGTGATGACGGCTGGATTGGCGATGACGAACGTCGTCGGTTGGGTCGGCCCATTCTGCACGGCGTCGATGTTTTCATTGTTGAACAGGACGTCGCTGATGGGGACGTTCGCGACCCACGCGACGTTGTCCAGGTCTCCGACGTCAAATCCGTTGCGGTACTCACCGCGGATGAGCAGCGCCGTGAGCGAGGTCAGGACCGCCTGAAGCTGGGAGGGGGTCGGAGCGATACTAGTTTGGTCGATGGTCCAGGCGTCGCTGACGAGCGGCACGGCAAACGAGGTCCAATTCGTGCCCGGCGAGTTGGTTCCGCGGAAGACAACGGTGAGACCGCCCCCGGTCAAGACCACGTCCGCCGAGGGATACTGGCTATCGGTGGCCGATTGACGGAGATCGTATTTGAGAACTCCACCGTAGGCCAGTGACTGGTCGCCGAGCAACTTCGTCGGCGCGTTCCAGAACCATGTGTTCCCGTCGGGGTCACTTTGGCTGAGGTAACCGCCGGGATTGCCATTGGTCGAGACAAACGTCGGAATCCACGGCCCGCCCAAAATGTTGGTGAAGGGACCAACATCCGCCAGGGAAACCGCGGTCCAGAAATCGCCATCCGTGTCAAAGGTCGAGGAACCGAGCGGGGTGTTGGGACTTTGCTTCAAGGTAAGCGGGAACACGCCTTCGCCGCCGTTGTAGCCGTCCACGGCGATCAGGTACTCGACTCCTTTGACGGCCACGAAGGTGACCGAGTCGCCGAGAGTGAGATCGCTGCCCGCGACCACGGTGAGATTCGTGAGATTCGCGCCGGTGTAAACCGCCAGGACCGTATCCAGCGACGATCCCACGGTGGAGATGATCGTCGTGCCGCCGGCGGCCGGCGTCCAGCCCCACCAAACCGACTTGCCGCCGGGTTTGCCGGCGTGCGCCGGTTCGCCGACTTCAACGGTGGCGGCGACGTTGGAGGCGGTCAGACTGATGTCCGAGCCGACCAAACGGGTGCGATTGGCGAAGTCGTCGTTCACCGGGGACGGGACGAAAGAGAGGTTGAGAGTTGTGACGCCTTCGGCGGCGCGATAGCCATAGACGCCGATGGCGTAAGTCGTCCCCCCCTGCACATGCGCCGATAGGTCTTCAAAGGGTGAGCGGTCTTGTTCCGCGACCGTGGTCAGATTGGTAATCGAGGAGCCGGTCACGAGGGCGAGCAGGGCGTCATACGTGGTTCCCTCGTCGGTCAACCGCAATCGACCGGCTACCGGGGCCGTCCAGGACCACCACAAAGAGGCGCCGGCGGACCAACCCGCGACCACGTTGGTCTCGCCCGCCTCAAGCGTGGCGGCAATGTTTGAGGTCGTCACGCTTACCGGCAGATTGGTCAGGACGATCCGATTCGTGAAATCATCGTTGATCGGAGCCGGGGTAAAATCGAGATTCAAGGTCGCCGAACCGGTCGCGCCGTTATAGCCATCGATCGCGATCGCGAAGGTCTGCCCAGCCCTCGAGTCGAACGTGATGCTCTCGTTCGATTGGCCTCGGTCCTGGCTCCCGATCACGGTCAGATTGGTCAACGAGTCGCCCGTATAAACGGCCAAGAGGGTGTCGAAGCCACTGCCCGCCGTGGTGACCGTCGTGCGTCCCGGCGCCGGGGGAGCCCAGCCCCACCACAACGAATGGCCGCCCGCGTTGCCGCCGTGGTTGGGTTCTCCTGGCTCTTTAGTGGCGTTGGTGTTGGAGGCGGTCAGATGGCGCGGAAATTCGCTGAAGAATGCGCGGCCCGCGAAGCTGTCGCTCGCCGTTTGCGCCTGCGCGGACCCGGGAACGACCATAAGCGCGGCGATGAGCGCCAGCGCGGCTAAAGATGAAAGGAAACCCGCTTTCATGGCGGCGACCCAACTAAGAGACGGCGAACCGATGCCCGCCGCCGATGACATTTTACTCATGTGTTAATCTCGTCCAACTGGGGTCCCGCACGACGCTGGAATTGGTTTTTTCCGCCCCGATCTTGCCCGAGCCGCGTGGGAAGTCCCCGCGCGATCCTGGTTTGACAGATGACCCGAGCGCCGCTTCATTACGAACTGTGGAGTTCACCGCGACGCGGCGCCGACAGAGACGCCGGGCCTGGGCGTTTGCCGTCCAAGACCTGGTGGTCGTTCTGTTCGTCGTGGCGCTCGCCGGCGCGGGACTCATTCGGCAGACGAGCCGGCTCAATCGGAAAACTCACTTGCCGATCCTCGAGTGTTACCGGAACCTCAAGGCGGTGGGCGACGCGTTTCGTCGGTACGCCATGGATCACGAAGATCAGTTCCCGATGGGCGAACCGGCGAGCCGCGGCGGAACGTTGGAACTGGCGCGCGCGGTCGGCGCCGGCCCTTTGCCCTCGCCGGTCTATCCTCATTTTCTCGCCCTCTCAAACTACCTGACCTCGCCAAAGTCTTTGGCGTGTCCGTCAGACCGCAAAACGCCGGCCGAGAGTTGGCGGGCGCTTAGCAACGACACGCGGGTCAGCTATTTCACGGTACTGAATGCGAACCCGCTCCAACCGCAGGGCTTCCTCGCTGGCGACGGCGGTCTGACCAATAATTGGACCGCTCAGAATGTCATCGCGAACGGTGACCTGCTTGAGCGGGCGAACCGCTCGCTGGGCTGGCCCGGTACGTTGCATATGCGTGGGCAGGGCGCCGTCGTCGCCGCGGACGGGTCCGTTCAGAGTTTCAACAGTCGGCAATTCGAGGGGGCGTTGCGGCAATTGGCGACCGGCGCGATCCCACAACGCCTCCTGCTCCCCGTAACGCCGTAGAGGCGCGGCTCGGAGCGGGCGGGGGAGTTACACTGCGGCGAGTTGCGTTAAGGCGTCACTGATTTGCCGCCGAAAGTCGGTTCGTTTTCGGCCACAGGAACCGCGTAATCCACGAGGATATAAAGGCGCTCGTCAAGCCGATGGGCGGCGCCGCAGCCAGCGCAACCGGAACCGCGAAGTAGTTCGACGATTTGCGCCGCGAGAATTGACAGCGCCCAATCCTGTGTTACCGATAACGGTTAGAGCTGACGCTGCCCTGTGACTTTGAATACGTTTTCCCTTTTACGGGCGCTGATCCTGATGGCGGTTTTGCGCATGGGCCGCGGGGTCGTCGCGCAACCGGCGGCTCCGCCGGCGCGGCAGGTGAGCGCGGACGTGTTGGCGATCGGCGACGTCCAACTGGACCGGGCCAAGCGAACCGTTTCGTTTGGCGGCGAGGTCAACATGAACCAGGGGCAACTGGAATACGTCATCGTGGGTATGCGGGGGAAGCTTCACGAGAGCCTTTTTCGGACCACCGCGCAGGCTTATCACATCCACGCGGCCATGTTGTTATTGGGCGTCCGCGACCAAACGCAGCGGACGAACGAGCCCGCGACCCCTCAGGCTTTGCGCGGCGAACCGGTCTCGCTCTGGGCGGTCTGGCGCGGACCGGGCGGAGAAGAAAAGGTGCGGGTCGAGGATTGGGTGCGCAACGATCAAACCGGTCAAGTGATGGAGCGCGGCTCCTGGATTTACAACGGCTCGCGGTTCGTCGAGGGCCTTTTCATCGCGCAACGCGAGCAGTCGATCGTCGCGATCCAGGATGACGTGGACGCGTTGATCAATAATCCGCGGCCGGGGCGCGAAAACGATAAGATCTGGCCGGCGAATGAGAAGGCGGTCCCCAAGGTGGGCACGCCGGTAACGCTGATAATCCAGCTTGAATCCAAACCGGCCCCGCCGGTAGCGTCGGAGAAGAAGAAACCATGAAGACAAAACATGCAATCGGGATGACGGCGACGGGCCTGCTTTTGCTCGGCTTTATTTTCGCCTCGTCGGACCTGGCCAACGGCCAAAAATCGATCACCGGGCGGACGGGCGACGAATCGTTAAAGAACGAAGCGCAGTTGGCGGTGGACAAGGGGATCAAGTGGCTGCAGGGCCAGCAAGGGACCAACGGCGCCTGGTCGAATCCGGAGCAACCGGCGTTGACCGCGCTGGCGCTGACCGCGTGCATGGGCGGGCCGAGCGGCGCCAACCGCGCGAACCGGCCCGGCTTCGTGGACAAGGGTTACGCGTTCCTGCTCAGTTGCGTCAAACCGGACGGCGGCGTTTATGTGAAGGCGCTGCTGACCTACAACACGTCGTTGGCCATGATGGCGCTCCTGTCGGCGCGGGACGCGCAGTATGATACGGTGATCCGCAACGCGCGAAATTTTGTCGTGAGCGCGCAGAATGACTTCGGCGAAAAAGGCAAGATTGACAACGCAATGGATGGGGGCTTCGGCTATAGCGCGGACAAGCCGCACTCCGATCTGTCGAACACGTTAGTGGCGCTGGAAGCCATCCATTTCAGCGAGCGTCTGGCGGCTGACCGCCCCCCCGGACAGATGAAGGAGTTGAACTGGGACGCCGCGATTCAATTCATCCAGCGCTGCCAGAATCTGCCGGCGTACAACCATGAGTCTTGGGCGAGTGACGATCCGCGGTTCAAGGGCGGATTCATCTACGCACCGGGCGAGAGCAAGGCCGGCGAGACGAACAGCGTCGGGGGGCGGGTCGCGCTGCGCTCGTACGGCAGCATGAGTTACGCGGGCTTGCTCAGCTACATCTACGCAAACCTCAAACCGAGCGACCCGCGGGTTCAGGCGGTGTCCGAATGGCTGCGGCAGAACTTCACCCTCGAGGAGAACCCGGCGATGGGCAAGCAGGGTCTCTTCTACTATTACCACACGATGGCCAAGGGCCTGAGCGCCGCCGGGATGGACACGCTGGAACTGGGTGACGGCAAGAAGGTCAACTGGCGCGAAGAGCTGGTGAAAAAACTGTTGAACCTGCAGAACGCCGACGGTTCCTGGAGCAACGATAACGGGCGATTCATGGAGAAAGACCCGGTGCTGGTCACCGCTTATTCGTTGATCGCCCTCGAATACATCGCCCGCGGGCTTTGATTGTGACGCGGGCCGAAGCCACCCGCTACCCCGCCCGACTCCGGTCGCCGTTTAGGAGTGATCGAGGCAATCGCGAATGGTCCGGGTGAGGTCGCCGATCGAGTACGGCTTCTGGAGGAACCGGGCGCCGGCCAGAGGCGTTGATTCCGGCTCAGAATCCTCGACGCTGTAACCGCTCGTTAGAATAACCGGGAGCGCCTGATTCTCGGTTCGGAGCCGCTGCGCCAAATCGCGTCCGCTGATTCCATCGGGCATCAGCACGTCGGTCAGCAAGAGGCGCACGGTGGATTTCTGGTCTGCCCAGGCCGCCAACGCCTCGGCCCCGGAGGCGGCGAGGACGAGCTGGTACCCGCAGCGCTTTAGGATCGTCGCGGTGACATAGCGCAGGGACGGTTCGTCCTCCACGAGCATGATCGTTTCGGTGCCGCCGAGAAATGGATTAGGCTCACCCCGCAGTTTTGGGATGACCTCGGCTCCCGTCGGAAGAAGAGTTTCAAGTGGTTGTGGCATATCGCCCCTTTCGCGCGTTCACGCAGCCTGCGCGTCGGCTGACGCTTGCCCGACGCGTCGCCTCGGTTTTATTAAAGTTCATTTTTTGTCCGCGCCGAAGCCCGCCAAACCTCAGTCCGACGGTTCGCTAGCTTCCGGCGAGGAAGGGCTCCAAACTGTCGCGGGCCGCTACCGGTTGCGCCTACAACTAACCTCGTCGCCCTGCGTTTTGGGCGCTCTCCCTCAATTGCGATCCATTGCGCTGTTTTTGCCGCCGTTGTCGCGCTCCGGGGAATTCGGTTCATCTCGCGACGCGATTGGCTTACGCTGACGGTATGAACGAATTGCCTTTGCGAAGCTTTCACCAGGGGTTGAACGCGCGCTGGACGGAACTGAACGGCGGGACGGCGGTCGCGGACTACGGCGACGTGAACGCGGAATACGCCGCGTTGACCGGCGCCGTGGCGTGGCTCGACCTGAGCTTTCGCGGGCGCTTGTGCGTAACCGGGGCCGATCGGGTCGCTTTCCTGCACGGCTTGGTCACCAATAACGTCAAGGACCTGAAAACCGGCGAGGGCTGTTACGCGGCGCTGGTGTCGGCCAAGGGCAAAATGCAGAGTGATCTGAACATCTACCGGCTCGCGGATGAGTTGCTGCTCGATTTTGAACCGGGGCTGGCCGCCACAAATCTGGAATGGCTTGAAAAATACGTCATCGCGGCGGACGCGCAGATCGTCGATGTGGGACCGCTTTACGGACTTTTGAGCATCCAGGGACCGCAGGCTGAAGTCGCCATGCGACAGTTGAACTTGGGTGTGGATTTGTCCCCAAAACGGATGAGCTTCACCACCGCGGAAGGGCCGGACGGCAGCCTCTATTTGATGAACCAGCCCCGGACGGGAGCCGCGGGATTCGATCTCTTCGCGCCGGCCGCCGCGCTCGCCGGCCTCGCCGAGCGGCTGAATGGGGTGGTCGCCGGCCTGGGGGGGCGCGCCTGCGGTTGGGCCGCGCTGGAGACGGCCCGGATCGAGCGCGGGATTCCCCGCTTCGGCGCCGACATGGACGCGACCAATCTCCCGCCCGAAGCCGGCCTCGAAGAACGGGCCATCAGCTACAACAAGGGGTGCTACATCGGCCAGGAGGTCATCGCCCGCATTCGGACCTATGGGCAAGTGGCGAAATCGCTGCGCGGCTTGCGGTTGGCGGACGATTTAGCGACGCTGCCGGTCAAAGGCGACAAACTCTTCAAGCAAGACAAAGAGGTCGGCTTCATCACCAGCGCCGCAACCTCACCGCGGTTAAACGCCAAGCTCGCCCTCGGATATGTCCGCCGGGAAGCCAACGAAACGGGCGCCGAACTCACTTTGCGAACGGCCGAAGGGCCGAGCGTCGCGCGGATCGTCCCGCTGCCGTTCGCGAAAAACTTGGCGTGACAGCGGCGTTCAGTCGTGGCAATCCTTTGCCGCATGAAACGATTGCTTTTGACGTGCGCCATGACTTTGGCGCTGGGTGTGGCGATGGCCTTGGGCCAGAGCGAAAAAAAGGACGACGCGAAACCGGCCGCGGACGAGGAAGTCGCGGTGATCAAGACCGGCGCGGGCGAGATGGTGATCGCCTTCTGGCCGGACGTCGCGCCCAAAACGGTCGAGAATTTCAAAACGCTGGCGAAAAAGGGCTTTTATGACGGCACGGCGTTCCATCGCATCATCAAGGGATTCATGATCCAGGGCGGCGACCCCTTGACCAAGGACGCGTCGCAAGCGGATCGGTGGGGGACGGGCGATCCCGGCTACAAGATCAAGCAGGAGTTCAACAGCCGACCGCATGTGCGCGGCGTTATCTCGATGGCGCGGGGACAGGATCCGGATTCGGCGGGTTGCCAATTCTTTATCTGCCTGGCCCGGGCCAGCGGCTTGAACGGGCAATACACCGCATTCGGCCACCTGATCAAAGGCGATGATGTGCTCGGGAAGCTCGGTGACGTGCCGGTCGGCCAGAGCCGCAACGGCGAAATGAGCACGCCGATCGATCGCGCCAGCGTGGTCAGCATCAAAATCGTCCCGGCCAGCTCGATCAAGTAACTCAGTCCGCGCAAATTCAATCATGGGCGCTAGCCCGCAAATCAGGGGATCAATATGGACACGGAAGAAGTGGCGGTGATTAAGACGGCCGAGGGAGAAATGGTGTTGCGGTTCTGGCCCGACAAGGCGCCCAAAACCGTCGCGAATTTTAAGAAACTGGCCAAGTCCGGTTTTTACGACGGCACCGCGTTTCACCGGGTGATGAAGGGATTCATGATCCAGGGGGGCGATCCGCTGACCAAGGACGCCGAGCAGGAAGACCGATGGGGAACCGGCGGTCCCGGTTATAAGGTCAATGCCGAGTTTCACGAGCGGCCCCATATCCGCGGCGTCATCTCCATGGCTCGCTCGCAACATCCCGATTCCGCCGGCAGCCAATTTTTTATTTGCCTTGGGGACGCCAAGTTCCTGGACCGCCAATACACGGCGTTCGGCGAATTGATCAAGGGCGATGAAGTCTTGGGCAAACTCGGCGATTCGCCGACCGAAATGAGCAACAGCGGCGAACGCAGCAAGCCGGCCAAGCGCCTCGGCGTCGAGTCGATCAAGATTGTCCCGGCCGAACCTGCCAAAACGTCCGAGCCGTCCGGCGCCTGAGGCGCAAGCGCCCGCCCGGACGGGCTGACCCAGACTGCTTCCCCATGCTCAGCCCCGATCAATCCGCGGCCCTGGCGGCCGCGTTGGTGGGCATGGGGTGTCCGGCGGAGAAGTCGGTCGAGATGGCCGCTCAATTAGATAAACGGGCGAATCAACTCGCCGCGGAAACGGGCCGCTCCTACGAGGCCGCGCTGGGGCATCTCCTCGACCTCATGCGCCAGGGTTGGGCGGCGAAGGATAAAGGTCTCTCATGAGCGAAATCAAACCGTGGCCGGAAATCTCGACCAAGCAGGTCGGCGACTTTCGCATCTTCACCATCCGCTCGGACCGCAAGGTCTCGCCGCGCACCGGCCGCGAGCATGATTTCTTCGTGATCGACTGCGTCAACTGGGTCAATGTCGTCGCGGTCACGCCGGCCCGGGAATTGGTCATGATCGAACAATTCCGGCACGGTTCGAAAACCGTCGAACTGGAGATTCCGGGTGGGATGATCGACGCCAAAGACGCCTCGCCGCTGGCCGCGGGCGAGCGGGAGCTGCGCGAAGAGACGGGCTACACGGGGGAGCGGGCGCAGCTTATCGGCCGCATCTTTCCCAACCCGGCGATCATGAGCAACACCTGCTACACGGCGCTCGTCGAGGATTGCCAACCGTCTCACGCCGTCGAGTTTGATCACGGTGAAGACCTCGCCACGCGCCTGGTTCCGTTGACGGAAATCCCCGCCCTCGTGGGCGAGGGCCGGATTCGCCATTCCCTGGTCGTGGTGGCGCTTTACCATTTCGAGCTTTGGCGCGCGCGCACCCAGGCGGGTTAGCCGACCGCGTGGGGCGAAGGCGCTTGGTCGGTGATTCGCTTCGGTGCGCCGGGGAAATCAGCCGCGCGGATTTGAAGGCGCTCAAGGGCGCTTTGGCCGAGCGCGGCATTGGCCTCACGAGTTTTACCGGCGGAGTGTCGCGACGAAGCGAGTTCGCAGCTGGCTGAAAGGGTACGGTGGCGTAGTCGTCGCCTAAAGCGGCGTCGGCGCTGCGCTCTCCCGCCTTCGCTGCGCTACGGCGCGGCTTAAGGTCTATGGGCCGAGCCGAAGCCTTAGGCGAAGGCTGGGCCGCCGCATAACGCCGCGGCGCCAAAGTTCATCGCGATAACGTGGAGTGCGGCGGCAGAGCGCAGCGCCGACGCCGCTTTCGATTGACGGAGCGTTTACGACCCGGCGCCGGCGCTCGGCCATTCCGACGGGGAGGCTGCCAAGCGTCGAAGAGCTGGTTGACGTTCTGGTGGGGGAATCGCCGCCGGAACCGCAGCGTGGAATCTTGTCGCGGGCCCAGCCGACCTAACTGGCCGGCCCGCCGACCGAGGATAGCGGCTCACGCCTCGGTCTTGCGCTGATTCTCCGTCTCAAGCGCCGCGAGTTTGGTCGCTTCCCGCTCCCATTTGGCGGTGCGCTCGGCCAGTGAATCCTGGATGGCGACGAGTTCCCGATTCAATTCCACCGGCCGGCCGGGGATTTGGTAAGTCTCGGGCCGCTCCAATTCCGCGGTTAACTCGACCTGGCGGCGCTCGATGTTTTTGATTTCGACCTCGAGATTATAAACGGCCCGCTGCTGCTGTTTGAACTGCTGCGACCGGGCCTGGCGTTGCTCGGCTTCGCGGCGTTTCTGTTCTTTGCGGTCCACCCCGACCGGCGCGGCGGGCTTCGCGGCGCGGTTCGGTGGCGCCCCGGACGAGCCGGCGGTCAACGCCGCGCGCGCGGACGTCGCCTGGGTCTTGTCGAGGTAATATTGGTAGCCGCCGGGATAATGGTTGAGTTGGCCGGCGTTGACGTGGACGACGTGGTTGGCGAGAGCGCGGATGAAATAGACGTCGTGGCTGATGAAAATCAGCGTGCCCTGGAACTGATCGAGCGCATAGACCAAGGCGTCGATGCTCGACATGTCGAGATGCGTCGTCGGCTCGTCCATGAGCAGGAGGTTCGGCGGGTCGAGGAGCAATTTCACCAGCGCCAGCCGGCTCTTTTCACCGCCGCTCAGGACGCTGACCTTTTTGAAGACGTCGTCGCCCTGGAACAGGAAACAGCCGAGCAAGGTGCGGATGAATTGCTCGGTGACGCGTTGCGGCGTTTCGAGGGCCTCTTCCATCACGGTGTGCTTGGGGTCGAGCATCTCAACCCGGTTCTGCGAATAATAGCCGGCCTTGACGTTGTGCCCGAGCTCGCGCGCGCCGGTCTGCACCGGGATCACGCCCGCCAGTAACTTGAGCAGCGTCGATTTGCCGGCCCCGTTCGGGCCGACGAGCACCGTCCGCTGGTCGCGCTCGGCTTGAAAATCGATGCCGCGATAAACGACGTTCGGACCGTAGGCGTGGTGAACGCCCTTGAGCGTGATGACCTTGAGGCCGCTGCGCTGCGGTTGCGGGAACGAAAAGCTGACCTTGCGATCTTCGCTCGTGGGAGCGTCAATCTTTTCCATGCGGTCAATTTGCTTGAGTTTGCTCTGCGCCTGCGCGGCCTTCGTGTTCTTGGCCCGGAACCGGACGACGAACTCCATCAAGTGCGCGATTTCCTTCTGCTGATTCTTATAGGCGGCTTCGAGTTGCAATTCGCGCGCTTCGCGTTGCTCGAGGTAGTCCTCGTAATCGCCCTTGTAGCGGATCAGTTTGCTCTGGCGGATTTCCACGATGCTGCCGACCAGTTGATTCAGAAACTCACGATCATGCGAAATCACGAGGATCGCGCCGCGGTAGCCTTTGAGATAGCCCTGGAACCAGAGCAACGACTCCAGATCGAGGTGGTTGGTCGGCTCGTCGAGCATCAGCAGGTCCGGCTCCTGCGCGAGCAAGCGGGCCAGGTGCGCCCGCATGACCCAGCCGCCGCTCATCTCGCGGGCCGGCCGGTCGAAATCGGAATCGCGAAAACTCAACCCCTTCAAAATCTGCCGGGCCTTGGCCTCGAGCCGGTAACCACCCAGTTCCTCGAAGCGGGTATGGACGTCGTCGTGAACCTCCTCCGGGTGCTGCGCCTCGACCGGGTGCTCGGCGTCCCACGCCTTGATGATGCGCCGCAGGCGGACGTAATCCGGGCTGACGCAGGTGGCCAGTTCGATCACGGTTTCGTCCCCCGCCGGCGCCGTTTCCTGCGGCAGATAGCCGAGCGAAAGATTCCGCTCGCGCGCGATCTCGCCGGTGTCCGGCGTGACCTGGCCGAGAATGAGCGAAAAGAGCGTGGACTTCCCCGCGCCATTGGGACCGACCAATCCGATGCGGTCCTGACGGTTTACCTGCAATACGGCTTCTTCGAACAATACCCGTCCGCCATACGCCTTGCTGATGCCTGAAATCGTTAACATCTCAAATCGAGCGCGGGATAATGTTGATGGCCGACCCTTCCGGCAAGTCCGTTATTCGCCCCACGGGCTAACGCCCGCGAAGTGAAACTCGCCAATGGCCATCCTTTCCCCCGCGCCGCGGCTATTTATGAAGCGCCGAGTCCAGGACCAAACGAACTTTTTCCGCCAACGCTTCGATCGAGAAAGGTTTTTGGAGGAATTCGACGTCGCCTTCCAGCACGCCGTGGTGGCCGATGATATCCGCCGTGTAGCCGGACATGAACAGGCATTTCAACGCCGGCCGGCTGACCGTCAATCGCTCGCGGAGTTCTCGGCCGTTCATGCCGGGCATGACGATGTCGGTGACGAGGAGGTGGATCGGTCCGGCGTGCCGCAGGGTCAGCTCCAACGCCGCGTGCGGGCTTAAGGCGGTCAGGACGGCGTAACCGCGCTCGCCGAGGATGCGCTTGCCCAGCTTCAAGATTTGCTCGTCGTCCTCCACCAGCAGGATGGTCTCCGCGCCGCCGATGGCCGGCGCCACGTCAACCGCGGGCGTGGGAACCCCTTCGCCGCGCGGGAGATAAAGCTGGAACGTGGTTCCCCGCCCGGACTCGCTCCGCACATAGACCAACCCCAGGTTCTGCTTGACGATGCCAAAGACCGTCGCCAGTCCCAGCCCGGTGCCCCGGCCGATTTCCTTCGTGGTAAAGAATGGTTCAAAAACGTGGGAAAGCGTTTCCGCGTCCATCCCGTGCCCGGTGTCGCTGACCGTGAGCAAGACGTAGTCGCCGGGCTGGCAATCCGCATGGCTGGCGGCGAATTCGTGATCGATCGTCGCGTTCTGCGTCTCGATGGCGATCTGGCCGGAATCGGCGATGGCGTCGCGCGCGTTGACGCAAAGGTTGGCCAGGATTTGGTCCAATTGGCTGGGGTCCATGCGCACGGGCCAAAGGTTGGGGCCGGGCAGCCAGATCAATTTGATGTGCTCGCCGATCAGCCGCCGCAACATCTTGAGCGTGGCGGCGATCACTTCGTTCAAGTCGAGCACACGCGGCGCCACCGCTTGTTTCCGGGCGAACGCCAGCAATTGCCGGGTCAGTTCGGCCGAGCGTTGGGCCGATTTCTGGATTTCCTCGAGGCTCTCGCGGGCCGGGCTGCCAGGCGGCACGTCCTCCAGCGCCAGGGTTGCGTTGCAGATGATCACTTGCAGCATGTTGTTGAAATCGTGCGCCACGCCGCCGGCCAGGCGGCCGACCGATTCCATTTTCAGCGCCTGCCCGAGTTGCGCCTGGAGTTTCCCGCGCTCCTCCTCGGCCCATTTGCGATCGGTGATGTCACTGCCGAAGGTCAAGGTCGCCGGCGCGCCCTTCCACTCAATCAAAACCACGTTCAGATCGACCCAGACGACGCGACCGGTGGCGGAAAGCATCCGCAGTTCGTACCGGGGCGTCACCGTTTCGCCGCGAACCCGCTGCCGGTAGCGTTCCAGCACGAGCTCCCGATCAGCTGGATGGAGAAACTCCTGCATTGGCCGGGAAACCAGCGTTTCGCGCTCGCACTCGAGCATTTGGCAACTGCGGGCGTTGGCGAAGGCGATTTTCCCGTCCTGCACGACGAGGATCCCTTCGACGGCGTTTTCAACCAGCACGCGGTACTTCTGCTCCGCGTCTTCAAGTTGGCCGATGGCGCCGCGAAGCTCCCCCAAGGCCCGGTGCAAACGCCGGGCTTGCCGGCGCAGCTTGGTGACGAGCCAAAGTCCGATGCTCACGCCCGCGCCCAGCACGAAGACGCCCGCCCACAACGCCCGCACCTTGCGTTGCTCGCTCAGCATCCCATCGATCATGTCGCTGGTTAAATTCGGAAATAGGCCCCACTTCTCAATCGTCCGGGACATGCTGCCGTCCAAGACCATCGATTTCATGCCGTCGCGGATCACATCCGCCACGCGCGCGCTGGCGAACACCGACGCGATTCCCATGCGGCCTTTGGGGGTGTGCGAGGGGAGGATGCGCATCGGCGCCTGGAATCCGCCGGCCAAGAGCGAGGGCAGCGCCGCGTATTCGTCCAGGTAGGCCGCGTCGGCCTGGCCGGAGACCACCTTCTCCAAAGCCTCCCGACTACTGTTGACGGGCAGCGGCTTAAGATGCGGCAAGGCGTCGGCCAGATTGTCCCGGTGAATGGCGTAATCCAGGTAGCTGATCCGGGCGGCCGCAAGGTCCGCGACCGAACGAACCGGTCCATTGGCGAGCACGATGAAGCAGGTCTCGGTCTGGAGATACGGCGTCGTGATGTGCAGATCCCGCGCGCGCTCCGGCCGGACCGTCATCAGCACCCAGAGATCGAGTTTGCGTTGGCCGAAACCGGAGGCGGCGACCCATTCGAGTTGGATGTGCTCCCGACGCGCGGCCTCGCGCACCAATTCCACGGCCACGCCGGAAGGCATGCCGTCCGGACCTTTGAAATGGAACGGCACGTCGTCGCCGTAACCGATCCGGTAAACCTTCGACCGATCAACGCCGTCCCCGCCGAACACCCACCAGGCGGCCAGCGCGACGAGCGCCGCTGCCCCGACGCACGCCAGCGCCAATCTCGTCCCGTGAGGCCCTTTTGCCGTTTCAGTCATCAAGAGGCAGCGCCCGAACCACGCGGAGAATCGCTTTCATCCGCCACCCTGCGCTGCTGGTCTTGACCCTACACCTTCGGGGCGGTTCGTTCGAGCAGTATTTTCCCCGCGCGCCGGCCCGCTACGGCGATGGCCCGCCGACTCACTTTCCGGGCGCCGTGGCCGGAGCGCGTCGTCGTCAACGCCAGACCACCACGCTCAAGAGACTCGAGTAATCGTCCGTCCAAACCGGCCGGCGCGGTTGCCCAGGGTCCGATTTCCATTTGAAATCGGCGGCGAGCCGCGCGGCATCGGCGGGGGCGTGCGTCATCACCACCCAGATCGACGGCGTCTTGCCCGCCCATTCATCCGCGGTCGAGATTCCATCTTCGTCCCGCACCAGGCAGAGGAGGCCGGCGTCCCGCGCCAGATTCGCGACGACCGGTTGCAGATCAAGGTGCCGGTTCGAGATGTGAAAGACGAGGCAGCCGTGCGGCGCGAGTTTATTCAGATAAAGCTGCAGCGCCTCGCGGGTCAGCAAATGCACCGGGATCGAGTCGGAGCTGTACGCGTCCAGCACGATCAAACCGTATTGGCCAGCCGCGGCTCGCGCCAGCGAAAGCCGGGCGTCACCCAACACGACGTCGGTGCGCGCCGTGCTATCGCGCAGGAGCGTGAAGTAACGCGAGTCCTCGGCCAGCCGTTTCACCACCGGATCAAGCTCGTAAAACGTCCAAGTCTCGCCGGCCTGGGCGTAGCAAGCCAGGCTCCCCGAGCCGAGGCCGACCACGGCGACGGAGCGCCGAACCGGCTCCTCGAACGTCGCGAAGAGATCGCCGATCGGTCCATCGCGGAAATAGTAGGTCAACGGTTCCCGCTCCCGGCCCGGCTCGATGCTTTGCCGGCCGTGCAGGGTGTTGCCGTGAAAAAGCTGATGGAAGCGGCCGGTCGAGTCGAGCGTCACGCGGTGGATGCCATAAAAGCTGCGTTCCGCGCGCAACAGCGTTCCTTGCCCCGCGTGATGGAGTTGCGCCGCCAGCAGGACCGCCCCGATGCTCAACCCGAAGCGCAGCGGCCGTCCGGAGAGCAGGAAACAGAGCAGCGCCGGTACGCCAAAGACCAATCCCAAGACATCTGTGCGAATCAGCAGCCGCCGTTCCTGCATGATCAACACCAGCGCCGCGGTGGCCGCGCCGATAACCAACGGCAGCGCAAAATCGAGAACGTGATCGCGCCGCCGCCGGCCAAACATCCCGGCCGCCGGCGCCAGCGCGCAGGCCAGCGTCGCCACGAGCGGATACTCCGCGGGCGACGTGAAGATCAGCGGCGCCACCAACGCATTGAAGATTCCCCCCAAGACGCCGCCCACCGAGAGCCAGAGATAGAACTCCGTCAGGTATTGGCTCGCCGGCCGGCCGCGGCTCAGTTCACCGTGACAGACCATCGCCGCCACGAAGAGGAAAACCCAATGCACCGCCAACAATAGCCAGAGCGGCTCGGTCATCCGCATCGCCAGCGCCACCGTCAGCGAAACCCCGACGATCGGCAACGCCCGCCACATCAGCGTCTCCGGAAGGAGCGGTCGCCGCGCGAAAACCAGCGTGAACGTCAGCAAATAAATCGCCAGCGGAATGACCCAAAGCAGCGGCATCGACACCACGTCGGCCGAGAGATAGGTGGTGACACCCTGCATCAGGCTGGAGGGCACGAACGCAAGCAGCATCCACCGCCCGCGCGAACGCCAGCCGGGCGGCGGCGGAACCCAGCGACTGCTGACGACGGCGGGCTTGGCGACGGCGATGCCGACCGCGGCCGGCGCGATGCCAACCGGCGCGGCCCCGGCGCGGCGCACGCGCAGCCCGCAGAACGTGATCGCGACTCCCAGCGCCACGTAGGCCGCGGTCCAGAGGCGCCCTTGCGCCGACAACCGCAAACACGGTTCTACCAATGCCGGATAGGCCACCAGGGCGAGCAAACTGCCGAGGTTGCTGGCGCCGTAGAGAAAATAGGGGTCATCCGCTCCCGCCGATTGGGTCCGCGCGAACCAGGTTTGCAGCAGCGGGCTAGTCGCCGAAACGACCAGGAACGGCAGTCCGACTGTGACGCACATCAACTCCAGGAGCCAAAAGGCCGGGTTTGCGTTCACCGGCGGCGTCCAACCCATCGGCATTCGAATCGGCAGGCAGGCCAACCCCAAAAGCAAGAGCAGCACATGCACGATGACCTGCGCTTTCGGCCGCAGCCGCCGGGCGATGAAGTGAGCGTAGGCGTAACCGCCCAGCAGGGCCGCCTGATAGAAGACGAGCGCCGTGTTCCAGACCGCGGGCGCGCCGCCCAAGGTCGGCAAGACGAGCCGCGCGAACATCGGTTGCACCAAAAAGAGGAGCACGGCGCCGAGAAAAATCGTCGTGGCGAACAACGCGCGATGCTCGGTCAATGCTCCGTCTTGCGGCTTCACGGGGTTGGCTCACGCGCGTACGCGGTGAACAAATCCATCTGCGGCGCCGGGGCCATTTGTTTCAACTTTTCCCGCTCAGCCTGCCGGCGCGTCGGTTGCCGGACGGAACCCTCCGGCGTCAGTTCCGATTCCTCGAGATTGCGCAAAATCTCCTTGGCGCGGTCGAGGATCGGTTTCGGCAGACCGGCCAGCCGGGCGACCTGGATGCCGTAACTCTTGTCGGCGCCGCCCGGCGCGATCTTGCGCAGGAAGACGATCTGGTCCCGCCATTCGCGGACCAACGCGTTGAAATTGCGCAGGCGCGGGAGGCGCGCGGACAACTCGGTCAACTCATGGTAATGCGTCGCGAACAGCGTCTTGGCGCCGGCCCGATGGTGCAGGAATTCGACGATCGACCACGCGAGGCTCAACCCGTCGAACGTGCTCGTCCCCCGGCCGATTTCGTCGAGGATGATCAAGCTGCGCGCGGTGGCGTTGTTCAGAATGTTGGCCGTTTCGGTCATCTCGACCATGAAGGTCGATTGCCCGCGCGACAAATCGTCATTCGCGCCGATGCGGGTGAAGATGCGGTCCACCAGATCGACGCGCGCGCGCGCCGCGGGAATGAATGACCCGGTGTGCGCCAGCAGCGTGAGCAGCGCCACCTGGCGAATATAGGTGCTCTTGCCCGCCATGTTCGGCCCCGTGATCAGCGCGATTTGCCGGGTCGCGTCCAGTTCGGTGTCGTTGGGCACGAACCGTTCCTCGGTCAGCAGTTGCTCCAGCACGGGGTGGCGGCCGTCCGTAATGCGCAAAACCCCTTCGTCGCCGATTTCCGGCCGGGTGTAATTATAAAGGCGCGCGATCGTGGCGAAACCCGCGAGCACGTCGAGTTGCGCCAGCGCGGCGGCGTTCTGTTGCAAAGCCTGCAATTCGGCGAGGACCGCCTCGCGAACCCGGAGGAACAACTCGTATTCGAGTTTGACCGCCCGTTCCTCGGCCCCGAGGATTTTCCCCTCCATCTCCTTCAGCTCCGGGGTGATGAAACGCTCCCCGTTGGCGATGGTCTGCTTCCGGTGATAATTCGGCGGCACTTTGTCGAGGTTCGCCTTGGTGACTTCGATGTAGTAGCCGAACACCGAATTGAACCGAACCTTGAGCGACGGGATCCCGGTCCGCGCGATTTCGTCCTGCTGTAATTTGGCGATCCAATCCTTGCCGTCCCGGCCCGCGTGCTTCAACTCGTCCAGCGCCGGGTCAAACCCCTCCCGAATCAAGCCGCCTTCCTTGAGCGCCAACGGCGGCTCATCGACGATGGCGCGTCCGATCAACTCCACCAGCGCGGGCAATTCGGTCAGTTGCCGTTCGAGTTCGTCGAGCAGGCCCGCGGCCGGCGCCGGCTCTGGGTCGTGAGCGTCGCCGTTGGGCGCCGGCAAATCGAACATCGGCGCGGCGGCCAGGTCCGGGGACGGGGCGGCGGCGGTTTCCCGCAGGGTTTCCCGCAGTCCCGGCGCCTGCTCGAGCGCGGCCCGCAACGCCTGCAGATCGCGCCCATTGCCGGTACCGGCGCTTAGGCGGCTCACCGTCCGTTCCAGATCGCGGACCTGCTTCAAGCGTTCGCCGAAACGCTCGAGCAAATCCGGCCGCGCGAACCACGCCTGCACCGCCTCCTGCCGGCGCCGGATCGCCCCGGCGTCCGCCAGCGGTTGCGCCAGCCAATCCCGCAGCCGCCGGGCGCCCATCGGCGTCACGGTCCGGTTCAACGCGCCGTAAAGCGACGCCGTCCGCGGCGCGTCCCGCTGCAGCGGCTCAAGGATTTCGAGGTTGCGCAGCGAGGTCGGGTCCAGGATCAGGAAATCGCTCGTTTGATAACCATTGATTCGCGTGAAGTGGGCGGTGTCGCGCCGCAACTGTTGCGTCAAATAGTGCAGCAGCGCGCCCGCCGCGCCGATCGCCGCCGCCCGTTCCTTCAGGCCGAAGCCGTCCAGCGAGGCGACTTTGAAATGGTCGCGCAGCGTGAATTGCGCGGTCTCGGGCGCGAACACCCAATCGTCGTAGCCGCTCAGCACGGGAAAACCAGGCTGCAACATCTTCCGCAGTTCCAGCGCCTCACCCGGCAGCAGTATCTCCGCCGGGCGCAGCCGGTCGAGTTCCGCCAGCAACGCCGTTTCGCCGTCGAGTTCCGTCGCCTTGAAATCACCGGTGGTCAGGTCGGCGAACGCCAGGCCAAACGTCTGGCCGAGGGCGCAGACCGACGCGAGGTAGTTGTTCCGCCCGGCGTCGAGCATCCGCTCGTCGAAATGGGCGCCCGGGCTGAGGATTTGCGTGACGTCGCGCTTGACGAGTTGACCCGGCCGGGCCTCCTCGACCTGATCGCAAATCGCCACCTTGCGGCCCGCCCTGAGCAGGCGCGAGATATAGGTATTCGCCGCGTGGTGCGGGATGCCGCACATCGGGACGACGCCCCGTTTGGTCAGCGCCACGTTCAGCAACTGCGCCCCGGTCACCGCGTCCTCGAAGAACATCTCGTAAAAGTCGCCCAGGCGGAACAGCAACAGCGCGTCCGCCGGCAATTCGCCCTTGATGCGGCGGTATTGCGCCATCATCGGCGTCAATTGGGTGTCACTGGCCATTTCCCGAACGCTAGCCGCTCGCGCCACGGCGGTCGAAACGAAAATGCGGGGCAAACGGATCTAAGTCCTGCCGTGCGAGTCGTGTCGGCCCGTTTTTTGAGCAAGGGTCGCTTCCTTCGGTTTTAGGAGACGATCTAGTGAAAGAATCCTGGAGGGATTCCGTCCCAAAGCCCAAGGTTGTCCCGCTCC
>CAZFVY010000084.1:0-32076 GCA_964522665.1 uncultured Verrucomicrobiota bacterium
GGCATTTTGAAGCCGCGGTGTGCCTTGCCTAACGCGATTCAGCCGCCCCTATCGCCGACCGCAAGTCAATGTCCGCGCCCCGGGGCCGCGGTCGCGGCGCGGTGTCGGTTTGACGGAATCGCAGTTCCATCGGCAAATCCGCTATCCGCGTTCGCTCGGTTGGCGCCGGGATGACGCGCGTTCAACGGTGTTGCGCGGTTCGCGGAGGTTGCCGCGCCAGGGGTAAGGCCCTTGGCGCCATTCTTGCGGACCCAGTCGTAACTATGCGAATGATTGCCGCTAACGAGAAGGAAAGGGGAGGCGCCGAGGGTATTGCGCCGGGTCGTCCGCGGAAGCCAGCGCCGTGGGTCTGGCGGCCGTTGGTATCGGTGGGGCTTGCTCTCTGCGCGGCGGGTTGCGCGGAGACGCGCATTACCGATCCCCCGCGCACGGCCTCCGAGCAGTTGTTGATTAGCACGGCGGCGGACCGCAGCCTTCAGCGGGCCGCGTCGTGGGAGGTCTTCAAGGAGAAGAGGGTTTTTCTGGATGTCACCTACTTCGACAGTTACGACAAGCCGTACGTGTTGGGCGCGATTCGGCAGACGCTCAGTGAGCACGGAGCTTTGCTGGTGGCCGAGGCGAAAGACGCGGACGTCGTGGTCGAACCCCGTAACGGCGCCCTCTCCACGGATGACGCCACGTCGTTAATCGGGATGCCGGGCATACCAATTCCGATTCCGCTCACCGGCACGTTCAAGACCCCGGAGCTTTATTTGGTGAAGTCACAGAAGTTTTTCTCGACGGCGAAGCTGGCGATTTTTGCGTATGACCAGAAGACGCGGCGGCATTTCTATTCGAGCGGCCCGTTGGTCGGGCGCGCGGCGCTAAAATACTATAGCTTTGTCGGTTTCTTCACGATCACTCGGACCGATATTCCCGAGAAAAAATGATCCGCTTAAGCCCGCGGACGCGCCCTCGGGGTGGCTCGTTCGCCGGGTGAATTGCGCGCGCTGCCAATCCTCAGGGGGAGCCGGGTTTCAGGTCATCGAGGTGAACTGGCTGGTCGATCTTCGGCAGGAGGACCCGAACGAAGGCGTTCTTAAGACAACTGCCGACCGCTGACCAGATTCCGAAGTGCGGATCGGTGAAGGACCCGGTCACCGGGATTTCGGCCGCCAGACGGTCGTGGGGATGGTTTTTGAAGCCGGCGCTGAGCACGCCCACGATGGCTTCCCAGAAGATCGCGAGGACGTTTTTCCGACGTTCCTTTTCCCATTCGAAAACATTGAGATTCTCGAAGAGAACTTTGACGTTGCCCGCGTACTTCCCGCGCCGCGACGCAACGGAGGTAAAAAGCGAAAAACGCCCCGCTTCGACGTCCATTTTGCCGTAGCTCCGGAGAAAATCGTTCAACGCCACCATGTCCACGTTGGTCAGGACGGCGTTGAGTTCGAAGGTCGGGGCCGAATCCAGCGGGTCCATTTTGAGATCGATGCGCAATCGACCGTCGCCCAGGGTTTGTCCGGTGGCCGTCACGCCGGCCGGGAGTCGTTGCGACACCTGGCGGTTGTTCGTCAGATTGGTTGCGACCGCGAAGAGGTTGGTCACGAAAATATCCACCGGACGAGACTTGAAGTTGTCGCGAAACCGCACCTGTCCGCGCTGAATCTCGAAGCGGTTGAGTTGAAAGGGGAAAAGGCTCTGCAGCGCGGTTCCCCAGGGACCCTCGACGTCCGTCTGACGCTTCTCCGGCGTCGGCGCCGCGACGAAGTTCAACTCGGGTTGGCGGAGCACAATTTCGCCCACCAACGATCCGTGCAACAACTCGCGCCACTGCACCGACAAATCAATCGACGAGCTCGCGAAGAGCGGGACCGGCACGGAGCCTTCGTTTTTTTCGATCCGGAGATTGCGAATCTCGTAGGCCCCGCGCCACAGGTGCACCCGGACACTGCCGACCCGCCCCGCATAGTCCTGAATGCGGCTCAGCTTCCGATTCAGATTCCACTTCAGCGCCGTGGGCAGGGCCAAGCGCGCGGCCACGAGCAAAAGCGCAAGGCCAAGGATGGTCCACTTCGCCCAGGTCGCGATCCGACGCCAGCGGTTCTGCAAACGCCCCAAACTTGTTCCATCGGCGGCTATCACCATCAATTTGATTGGTGACGCAAGAGTCGTGCCGCGCCGGCATGGGAGGGAGCGAAGCACGGAGCCGACGAGAAAGCCAACCATCGGTTTCCCGCGAGCCGTTGGTCCCGAAAGAGACACTACACCAGCTTGTGAAGTGAGTTCGGCGCGTTGAGGATTTGCCGGCCGGGACGAATGATCCCACCGCCCGGCAAGCTACCGCAGGTTGCGACTAAAAGTCGGACAAACTGGCACATTGCGGGTGGGGATAGCCGTGATCCCGCCGCTTTTACTCGCGACGATGCGCCGAAGAGATCGCGATGGTTTGATTCCCTTGGAGCGCCGGGAGGAATGATTTACGGGGAGTGGCGTCGTCGGGGCCTGCCCTGGCCGATCGGTTCTCTTTCGTCGCGACTTCGTCCGGCCACCACAACATCATATCCCAATTGACAAGCGGGACTGGTTGCATCCCCAATTTAGGGCGGGAATGCTCGCGTTTCGCGGTTGGGACCGGGTCGGTCCTGGTTTGGGAAGTTTGCTCTTCGTCCAATCGGCGGGATGGAAAAAATAAATGCTGGTTGAGGCGTATCTTTTTTCACCTTCTGGCGAATACAAGGTAGTGAAGAATGATGATCGCGAATGAGATTGAAGAGTTGCGGAAGGCGAAGCGCGGGGACACGGACGCCTTTCGCGCGCTCTTTGACGCGCATCACGAAGCCGTGTATCGCTTCGCGTATCGGCTGACGAACTCCGTTCACGTGGCGGAGGATGTGACGCAGGATTGCTTCCTTCGCATGGTGTCCAACGCCGGCGGGTTTGATCCGCGCCGGGGATCGCTCCGGGCATTTCTTTGCGGCATGGCGCGAAATCTTGTCCGGCAATACTGGAGAGTGACGGGTCGGGAGGTTGAGTTGGACGATGATCGCGATGAAAATGCCGCTACGGATGTCGTCTCTGGAAATAGCGGCAGTCCCTCACCAGACGTTGCCGAAGCCGTCCAAGCGGCCGTCGGCTTGCTCCCGGTCTTACAACGCGAAGCGGTCATATTGTTCGAGTTTGAGGGTTTGTCCCTGGAAGAGGTGTCGCAGGTGGTGAACGCCGACGTTGGCGCCGTGAAATCCCGTTTGTTTCGCGCTCGAAGGCGGCTTCGGGGACTGCTGGAACAGTATTTCAATCAGATAAAAACCGATGCTTGGAGGAATAGCCAATGAATGATCCAAATGATGCTGCCCTGAGCGCGTTGTTGCGGCAAACCCGATCCTCGATCCCAAGCCCAACGGGAGACTTCCAGTCACGAGTGATTCGCGCGTATGAGAGACAAACTCCGCCTCGATCCGGCTGGCGCCGGTTTATGTTACGAACACTCCCCATCCCGGCCCCGATCGGAGCGTTCGCCGCCGTATTGCTTCTCTTGATTGGTTTCGCGATTGGATTACAAATCCGGGTGGCGTCCACTCCGGGCGGACGCGCCGAGCGTGGACGAGTTGGAGAACATTCACCAACCAACGCGCTCGAACGGGGCGGCGAACCGTCGCGTAGTTTGGGCGGGCTGCAAGTCGTGGCGGAACTGCGGCCCAGGATAATTGGAGGCGAGCATGAGAATCGTTAGCCTATTGGCTCTTTTTCTACCGCTGGCGATTGCCTCCGTCGCCGGCGAAGCGCGACCTGGAGAATTGGGTTTCGGCGCCGCGAGTTTTGGCAACGGCGCCGGCGTGCGCATCGCGACTCGATCTGATCCACCAAATGATTCTTTGGGCGAGCGGGTGGTCAACGGTTACGCGGTGGACAAAAGCGCGCTCCACCGATCGCTCGTTGATCATGCGCGCGCCACCTATTTTGGCTATGACATTTACGTCGAGCCGCTCGAGAACACGAAAAAGTGCCGCGTCACGATTACCGCCTTAAGTTCGATTATGCTCGTGGATACCGCCGGGAATACCGGCCACGCCTCAGCTTCAGCAGGCGCGGGAGGAGCGGCATCCCCGAAAGCGCCGGCGAGCTATCGTGGCGTGGCTTTGCCGAAATATCCCGAACCGCAAATCGTGAATCCTGGCGACACGCTGGCGCTCGATTTGTTGGTTAGCGCCGACGGCCGGGAAAAAATAACTGATTACATTACGGTAGTGATCGATGCCGTCGAACCCAAAGGACCATCGGCGCGGGATTTTTCATTGGAAGATGTGGTGATGCGTATTCAGGACCCTACGCTCTCACTGAACGGTTCCGCCGGAAAGGAACTGGCGCCGACGGGTGAGTTCGCCGGACATTTTTTTTGGTTTTTCGTGCCTGGCAAAGGGCGGTTCATTGTTTCGCCCGCTCCAAACGCAGGTCAAGGATTCGAAAAGATCGGAGTTGTTCGGGGCGCAGGGCTGCGCTTCAAGAGCGAGGGCGCTGAATACGAGATTAAGAGCCGCGCGACGATCTTGGGAGCGGAATCTAGTCAGAGTTGGAACGCTTACGTGCTGCGCGAAGCTAGATTTGAACCTGGATCGGCCACCTGCGGAAGCGCCATGCGGCTTGAGCAACTCAATTTCGCTCACTAGACCGGCCGCTCTCTAGCGAATAATAAGATGAAAACGAAATCATTACTTCTGGCGTGCATGGCGCTATTGGGCGTCTGCCCTGGCCTCTGGAGCCAAACCAACGAACTGGCGGTCGGTGACAACCCGCCGCCGCTCGATTTTGCGACCCTCTTACAGGCGCCAAATGGCGCCCGTGCCAGTTGGCCAGCCCTCAAGGATAAGGTCGTCGTTCTGGAGTTTTGGGCGACTTGGTGCATGCCTTGCATTCAAGCAATACCTCACCTGAACGAAATGGCGGACGCCCTCAAAGACGCGCCGGTCCAGTTCATCGCGATTACTGAAGAGCAGGCAGAGATTGTCACCCCATTCCTGCAAAAACGGCCGATCCACGCCTGGATTGGTTTGAGCGCCAGTAAGTCAATGTTGGCTCGCTACGGCGTAACCGCGATTCCGCGAACGGTGGTTGTCGATCGGGCGGGAAGAGTCGCGGCCATCGCAGGTCCCGGGGACTTAAGCCAACAGAGCTTGCGAGACCTGGCGGCCGGGAAACCGCTCGCGCTGCCTCCACAAAACCGGCGCGACGTCCTCAGCTTTCGTCCTGGCGAACTGCCGGAAGCCAGCGGCAAAGTTCAGCCGGATCTTTTTCGAGTTTTGATCCGACCAAGCGAGAGCCTTACTAGCGGATGGGGCGGGTCCCCTGGCAAGTTCACGTTCATCGGCGTGCGCGTTTTGAATATGCTCTGCGCGGCCTACGATGTAGATGAAACCCGGATCATTGCGAAATCCGAACTGCCGGTCGAACGATTCGACGCGGTAGTGAACGTTCCCTCGCGCGAACCCGACGCAGGCAGAAATTGGTTGAGGCTGGCCGTGGAAGGGACCTTTAAATTGCGTGGCCGCCGGGAAACCCGCGAGATGGAAGCGCTCGTCTTGACCGTGACTAACCCAAGAGCGGAGCATCTGACCGTTGCGTCCTCCACCGGCGGCTCCTCCTCGCATTCGGATGCTGATTCAGGACAAATCCAGTCCATGAACATGCCGATTTCCTCGGTCGTCGGGAACCTTCAAGATCTGCTGAAGACACCCGTGATAGACGAAACCGGGCTTACGAATCATTACGATTGGACGCTGAATTGGGATGCGAAATCATCGCCGCGCTCGTCCACTGAGGCGCTCCGGAAAGCTGTTCGTGAACAATTAGGCCTGGAACTGGCGCCGGCGAGGCGGCCCATTGAAGTAATTGTGGTGGATAAAACGAGTTGAATCTCCTTGTTTTCTCGCGTCGGAAGGCTCGCAACACGCTTGGCTCTACCTCACTCGCGTTCCTCGGCCATATCTCGTTCGAGCAGGCAGGGGGCGATTCTTAGTAGTAGCGCGTCAGGGGTGGTGACATACTGCGCGCGGTCCTGGCGCCGGGAGGTGGCGGCGCGAATACTTTTCGGTAAGTGACATTCGCCGCCTCACGATACGGGTGGTCGGCCGGCCGGCTACAAGAGGAATGGAATCAGGGCTTTGGTCCGGGCCTTGTATTGTGGATAAGCCTCGGGGAAGCGCTTGGTCATGAGCGCTTCTTCGGAGCGGAGCTTCACCCAAACCGCCGCGATTCCAATCGCGAGGCCGAGAAACGCATTGATCTCATTAGAGCAGAGGACGGATCCCAAGGCCATGAGCAGCAGTCCGGAATAAATCGGATGCCGAACCCAGCGGTACGGTCCGTGTTGGATCAATTCGTGGCCGACCTTCAAGGTCACGCGGGCGCTCCAATTTCGCCCTATCGACACCCGCGCCCAAAGGGCGATCTGGAGGCCAAGGAACGCCAGAACCGCCGCCACCACGTCAAGCCCTGGGAGGGGCGGCAAAACACGCCTCCGGAGTAAAACCCAATGAAACTTTAGGTTCAAAAACACGAGCGCCAGTAAAACCAGAAAAAGCGGCGCCACTCGTTTGGGCAGCGGTTGGCGCTCCAGTGTGGGTTTGGTTGAAAATGCGGAGATCGTCCAAAACACAAAGAATACCGCCCAGCAGAGAATTATGAATCGTTCTGTTGCTCGCATCGCGACAGTATCATCTGACCGAATGCGTTTACGCCAGCGTCGCTTTGACAGGCTCCGGAGCGCCTCGGAGGAATTTGGGACGCGACGCCAGATGTTCCCCCACAGTTTGGGCCGCGGCGGCATCGCGGCGAGAAACCGGGCCGGTTGTCCGCACGACGGGTCCTTGACATCGGCCAACGGGTAGAGCCAGATAAAGTATGCCCGCGCGACACCGTCATCAGGGGAAATGTTCCCGTGGCGACGATTTGGCCGCGCTTCCAAGCTCAGCGGGAGCCACCGCCGCATGAGCGCCCGCTTTTACCGGGTCACCCGCGACCTGCACCTGTATTTTGGGCTGTTTATCAGCCCATACGTGCTCGTTTTCGCGGTCAGCGTCTTTTTTATCGCCCACGCATGGCTCTACAAGTTCGGTCCGGACACGTCCACGACGCGCGTGGTATCGGGGTTATCTCTCCCGGCGAACCTGGCCACGCTTTCGGGCCGCCCGCTGGTCGAGGCCTTGAAACCGGCGCTCGCGGCGGCGAATGTCCCCGGAGAAATCGGCTTCGTCCAACATCTGGTCAAGGAAGAAAAACTGATCATCCCCGTCACCATTCCCGGCCGCGAAACCACCGTGAGCATCACCCTCACCAATCGCGAAGCCACCGTGGTGACCCGACGGACTGGCCTGGCCGACGCCCTCGTCGCGCTGCACAAATTCCCCGGTCAACACAACGCCGGCATTCGGAATAATTGGTTTTACATGCGGGCATGGAGCTGGCTCGCCGACGCCACCGTTTACCTGCTGCTGTTCGTTTCGGTGAGCGGCGTTTACCTCTGGTACGCGCTGCGCGCCGAGCGGACCGTGGGGTTCGTCCTGCTGTTCGCGGGAACGGTCGTTTTTTTTGGACTCGCCTATGCCGTCAGCCACTGAGCCAAACGTTTCCGGAAAGTCCGCGCCGCGGCGGCGCCGTCGCGGCGAACTGGAGCGCTGGAATCGCAAGCTGCACTACTATGTGGGGCTTTTCACGCTCTTCTTCTTATGGCTGTTCGCGTTCACCGGCCTGATCCTGAACCATCCGACCTGGAGCTTCGCGGAATCATGGACCAACCGCAAAGACCTGAACTACACGCGTGAACTGGCGGCTTTTGGCCCGGAGGTGAAAGGCGACGTTGCCGAGGCGCACGAGATCATGAAACAGCTTGGAATCGTGGGCGAAATCCTCTGGACCACGACGCGCGCGAACCACGACTTATTTGATTTTCAAGTCCGGCGCCCGGGCCATTTCTTTTTCCTGAAAGTCGATTTCGCGCAGAAGCGCGTGACCGTGCGGCATAGCGAGGTGAACCTCTGGGGAGTGATCAAGGTCCTCCACACTTTCACCGGCGCTCAAATCAATAACCGGCCCAGTACCCGCGACTGGACCTTAACGGCCGTCTGGGTCTTCTCGATGGATGCCTTCGCCGTCTGCCTGATCTACATGGTTCTGAGCAGCTTGTATATGTGGTGGGAGTTGCCTCCAAAACGTGTTCTGGGCATCATAGTCTTGGGCCTCGGAGTTCTAAGTTGCGGCTTCTTTTGCGTCGGCCTCCGCTGGCTTTTCTGAGAGCCTGTTTTAAAAGTCCGTGGGGTCCCGCGGCGAAGGATTTTGGCTCGTGCCAAGGCAGCGCGGGCCGAGCATCACCGCATTGGGATGTAAGGTCCGAGCCAACGCAGGCCGGAGCCAAAAGGCCCGCCGCCCAGAGGGTTTTCGCGCAAAGGGCTGACTGGCTTCGTTGCTCCTCAGTCGAAGATCCGCCTGGGATATTCTCCTTCGTCGCGCCTCTATCCTCTCTAGCAGGGCTACTGGAGAGGACGGGTCGCCATTCAGCCCTTTGCGCGAAAATAGGACCCCACGGAATTTCAAAACGGGATCTTCGGGTGCGCAAAGCCCGTCCGGCTCCCGAACGGTCGGAAGTGACTGGCCGCATCGGCCTTAAACGCGTCCAAGCGATGTTTCGCGGGACCTCGCAACCCAAAACCGCCAAAAATCTCCCTGACAGTTCTTTCGAGATTGCTGATCGTGACACCAATGAAAACAACCGTCTGCAAGTTGACTTGGACGGCAATAAAGGGATGATAGGCTTTATTCACGGCGGGTGTCGTGAACGACGGAAGTTGAGTTCGTGACGACCCGTGAGGCCCGTTCGAATTCTCAAAATCAACGTGGCTGTCGGCCCTAGAATAGATGAATTTGCTCACCAGCGGACTTGTCCAAAAGCCAATCGGGAGAGGCTTCACCGGGAAAGGTGGGACAAAGACGCTGACAAAGCTAAACCGAACAAGTCAGCGTGGATCGTTTTCAAATAATGAAACGGAGGCACCGCCTGCAGAAAAAACGCAACCGTTGATGGGCGGCTCGTGAATTGACCGGTACGGATCACGGACAGTTTTGCAAAAAAATGCGTGAACTTGCCGTAGCCCGAATGAAAGCTGTATAAAAAGGTTAATCTTTCAGTGCTCTGAGTTGTTTTCCTGTTGAGATAAGAACCATCTCTCACCCATGCCTACCCCTCGCGTCTTTATCAGTTCCACCTACGTCGACTTGGCTGACGTGCGGAGCGTCGTTGAGAACTACTTCCAGGAACTCCTTTACGAAGCGGTGACCTTTGAGCGTGGCGGTATACACTATGACCCGCGCAAGCCGTTGGACCTTTCGTGCTACGAAGCGGTCAAAGATTGCGACATGATGGTGCTGATCATTGGCAGTCGATACGGGAGTCCTTCAAGCGAGACGTATGCTTCCACGGATGGGCAATCGTACAACTCTGTGACGAAAGCCGAATACCTCGAGGCGCTCTCCGCTGGGCTGCCGATCTTCACATTTGTGAAGCAAAAAGTCCTTAATGAGTACTACGCATACGCCAACCAACCAAAGCAACAGCGCAAAGATTATCGACCGCAGACAGTAGATAACGTCCTAGTTTTTCAGCTGATCAAGGAAATTCTTGAACTACGGACGAATAATTCGATTATCCAGTATGAAACGGCCGCTGATCTACTACAATACTTAAAAAAGGCCACAGCGGCCCTTGTCCGCGAGGCCCTCAAAGAAAGGAAGGGCCATGACGATGATAAGGGGGTCCCCATAAACGGATACAAGCTGTATTACTATCGTAGAACGCGCGGCCTTTCGCACAAGCGCCTCAGTGAACTCACTCGGTTACGTCGTAATTTCTTAACGAGCTTAGAAAACGTCCGTAGTCCTGCGGCTGCGGAAAAGCACGGGCATATTTTCCACAAGTGTCCTGCGCGTGTCATCGCCAAACTCGAATCGGTTTTGAAGTGTCACGGCCAATTGTCGGCCGGTCGAGAGGATGATTTACTGTCGATGTTTATCCAGTACTATCACTGCAATCGCGGTAAGCCACCGGTTGACACTCATGTGCGTTCGCATATGGACGCCCCACCGCTATTCCCTGTTCGCTGTGTGGTTTTCGATTTCGATGGAACTCTTACGAGACAGGATGACCGTACAACTTGGGAACGAATGTGGGAAGAGTTAGGATACACCGTGGAGGATTGCGCACTATTGCACCGGGACTTTACGAACAAGCTGATTACTCACGCTGATTGGTGTCAAAGAACCTGCGAAGCCTTCAGAGCGCGGAACATCTCGGAGACGACTTTAAGCCGAGTTTCGTCACAAATTAAAGTAATACCGGGTGTGGCGGAACTCCTACTTCTGCTGCAGCAGAACGGGATTGAGATGCATATACTTTCTGGCTCGGTCGAGCAAATCATTTGCTCAGTGCTAGGCCCGCTTGTCAACTATTTTACCAATATTCAGGCTAATTCATTCAAATTCACTGGAACAGTTCTGTCATACATTCAGGGCACTGAATATGACTTCGAACACAAAGCAACCTATGTCTCAAAACTCGTACAGCGGAAAGGTTACTCGCAGACCGATGTTCTTTTTGTTGGCAATTCAAGCAACGATAAGTGGGTAAGCCGATCTGGCGTGACCACGCTGTGCGTTAACCCGCATTTTACTGATGGCAATGATGCAAAGGAATGGCTGCACTGCATCCGAGAGATGCATGACATGAGAGAGATATTGAAGTACCTGCGTCTCCCGAGCGATCTGCCGGACGCTCAACTGGGTGTTACGCCGAAGATCACCGCACCGTGACCGCAACTGGGGATTTCGAAACCGGCGAGGAGTTGCTATCGAAGAGTGTGGTTTTTGTGGTGATCCCAATTGCGATTGTCATGATGTAAAGGAATTGCGATGGGGGAGTCTTATGTTAGTATCGTCTGGCGTGAGGCGAGGTCGATGCGATCGTTGACACAAGTGCCAGGTAGAGGTGAAGTGTCGATGTAGCGTAAACAGGTAATATCGGGCTTAGTGGCGGAATACGAGCGACGGGAAATGTGGGAATCGACACAGTGTCAAGGCTCGTCGCAATGTTGTCACACAAATGTCTGGCCGGGTAGCGATGTCCGCTGCAATGGCTCCATCAACGCGTTATTTGTGTGATTGCGATTGGGCATTTCGCAGGCGATTTCTGTTACATTTTCTGCCTGAGTGATGTGGCGGCGCAGGTGGAACTCTTGGTAACGATTGAGGCGCGTAAATTAAGAGCGCAAAAGCGCTGGCATTCCAGATCAAGTCTCCAGGAAGGAAAAGTTCTTGACACGGAATCAAAAACCAGGAATCCTGCGTCCGTAGAAAAGAAAAGGGGCCGTCCTCAAGCTGACTTGAGCGGCAATGACAGGGGCACGAACCTGCGTTCGTGAGTGGAGGTATTAACCAAACTTAGTCAAGGAGCCAAACTATGAACGTCCGCGCGTCAATCGCAGCGCTGCTGCTCATCGGATTCGGGACCGCCTCGCGGCAGGCTGAAGCGCAAATCAACTACACCGTTTTTACGAACAGCCAAGACACGATTCTGAGCATGGTCGATGACGGGACGGGGACAAACGTCAAACGTTACTCCGGTTTGGCGGCCGCCGGGGGGAACATCGTCGCGCTCGGCTCAGCGGCGGATATGCAGACTTATATCGCAAACGGCGCGAAGGTGATCAATCTCAACGGGACGAACGCCCTGCTGCCCGGTTTCGTGGACCCGCATAGCCACCTGTTCGCCACCGCGGAGTACCAACTCTTCGCCTCGGTTCGGCCGGTTCCCTTCACGTCGATTCAAACGATGGATGGCGTGTACGCCGCGCTGAACGCCTGGGCGAAAACGAATCGAGGGGGTCTAGGGCCGATCCTTACCAAAAAATGGATCGTGGGAACCGGCTTTGATCCAAGCAATTTTTCGACGAACGCTCTTCCTCAGTATCACCAATCCAGTTTCCCCACCCGTCTCGACCTCGATGTCGCGTTTCCGAAGAATCCGGTCGTAATGATTCACTACTCCGGTCACATCGCGGTCTGCAATACGCTCGCGCTTCAGAAGGCGAGCATGCTGGACGTGACCACGAATAGCGACATTCTACTCTATCCTACCAACAATATCATTCCCAAGTCGGCGCAAGGCACCCCCAACGGGATCTTGCTGGAAAGCGCCGTCATCCAGATCGCCAAGACATTGCTGGACGCGGTGCCGACGCTGGCGTTGAGACTTCCCGATTTGCTGGCCACCGCCCAACAGCAGCTTGCCACTCAAGGCATCACCACCACTCAGGAAGGCGCGGCGACTGACGATGAAATCGTGGCGCTCCGACTGGCGACCATCAAGCGGCCGTTCATTATTGACGTCGTGGACTATCTCGCTTTTGTGGATATGGCACAGGTTACGAAGGACATTGATTTCCTGAAGCGCATCGGCCGGTTAAGCCCCAATACCTATACCAACCATCTGCGCGTCGGCGGCATCAAGCTGATTCTGGACGGCACGCCACCGGCGGAAACGGCCTGGGTCAGTTCGCCCTACCTCACCTATATCGGCCTGCAAAACATCACCGATCCCGCCAACTACACCGGGGTATCCGATATCACGAACGCGACGGTGAACGCGGCGGTCGCCTTCGCCTACCAGAATAACGTGCAGATCATGGCCCACGTGAACGGCGACGCCGCGCTGAATCAATTCCTGACCGCGATCCAGCTGGCCCCAAAAAACAATGCCGTTGATTTCCACCCGGTCGCGATCCATTCCCAAATCGCGAACCAAACTCAGATTCAGCAAATGCAATCACTCGACGTTGTCCCCAGCTTCTTTCCCGATCACGTCTATTATTTCGGGGAGCAATACGTCTCGACCGTTTTGGGGCCGAGCCGGGCCACCAACATTTGCGCCACCGGTTGGGCCAAGCAGTTGAACATACCGTTCACGCTGCATAACGACACGCCGGTGATGCCGAATAACCTGCTTATGGCGATGTGGGCCGCGGTGAATCGCGTCACCTACGACTACACGAACCAGGTGAACAGCTACGTCCTCGGCCCGTCCCAGCAAATCACGGTCCTCGACGCGCTCAAGGCCATCACGATCAACGCCGCCCGTCAATACGGCGAGGACTCGTTCAAGGGCAGCCTCGCGGTCGGAAATCTCGCAGACCTGGTCATCCTGGATCAGGACCCCACCGTGACCCCGCCCTCCGACCTGCTCAATCGCGTCGTCGTCAAAACCTTCAAAGAAGGCTCCTGCATTTACACAAACCTGAGCTTCGTGACCGAAAAGCGCTAATAAAAGTGTTGTCGGGGCGAAGGGGCAGGATTTAGTAGCCAAAATTGTTGCGCGTCTCGGCCTTGGGAGGACGGCGGGGCCGCGGCGTTTCCGGCCCGCGATTGGCGGGCGACCGGCGATCGCGCAAGTCTTCACCGCGATTGAATCGTCGCCGCCTTTCCGTTAATGCATTTCGTGGAATTAATTCTTTCCACCCCACCCGGAAGATGCATGATTTTCCTGGGATTCGTGAAGCACGTGGAGATTAATTCAATCGGAGCTCGCGCCGAGCCGTTTGAGTGTGAGAAGGGACATCGCCGCCTACATCGCCACCCTGAAGGCCGGCGAAGGCCTCAGCGAAATGGCCATCCGCGACGGTTACACGCGCTTCAAGGCGGAGAAAGACGCCAAGGAACTGGCCGCCATCACAAGCAAGCACGGCTTGGCCGCCGCCGCCCTGCAAGGCTTTGTGGATGGCATCCTCCTCCGGATGATTTTCGACGGCGAGCAGTTGAGCGACCTCATGGCCCCGCTGGAACTCGGTTGGAAAGCCCGCTCCCACGCCGAACTCGCCCTCATGGAGGACCTCCACCCCCTGCTCACAAAACGCGCCCAAGGACGCGACATCTCAGGCCTCAGCGCGTATGAGCGGTAAAAAACCAGACAAGCCCAAACCGGAAAAACCAGGTGAGCCGCGCCTTTCCCGTGGCCGCGCCAGGCCCGGCGCCATCTTCCCCACCGCGCCGTCCGCCGCGTCTTTGCCGGAGAGCTACGCCGCCACGCTTCAGGAGATCAAGACTCACCTCCGCGGCGCCCGCGTCCGTGCTGTCCTGGCGGCCAATCCCATCGTCATTGAAGCCTACTGGCACATTGGGAAGATCATCCTCGCCCGACAGCGGGAGGCCGCATGGGGAGCCAAAGTCATTGATCGCCTCGCGGCTGATCTCCAGGAAACATTCCCCGATATGCGCGGGCTGTCGCGGCGCAACCTGTTCTCGATGAGGCATTTTGCCGAGTGCTTCGCCGCCGGTCCAATTGTGCAACAACCTGTTGCACAATTGCCCTGGGGTCACGTCGTCGCAATCACCCAGCGACTGAAAAACCCTGCCGCCCGCGATTTCTATGTCCGCGAGACCCTCGCTCACGGCTGGAGCCGCGGCATCCTGGAAGTCCAGATTCAGCGCCAGCTCCACCTCCGTGCGGGCAAGGCCCAGAACAACTTCGCCCTCACTATGCCACCGGCGGATTCCGACATGGCCACCCAGCTTTTCAAAGACCCCTACCTCTTCGATTTCCTCGGCACCGCCGACCCTCGCCGTGAGGCCGAAGTGGAGCAGGCTCTGGTGGACCACGTACAGAAATTCCTCCTGGAGCTGGGCATCGGCTTCGCCTTTGTCGGACGGCAGGTGCGGCTGGAAGTGGGCGGTGAAGACTACCCGCTCGATCTCCTCTTCTACCACCTCAAGCTCCGCCGCTACGTCGTCATCGAGCTGAAAGCCCGCGCCTTCGACCCCGGCGATGTAGGCCAGCTCAACCTCTACCTCTCCGCCGTGGACGACCTCCTGCGCCACCGAGATGACCAACCCACCATCGGCCTCCTGCTCTGCCGGGAAAAAAACAAACTCGTGGCTGAGTATGCCTTGCGCGGCCTGGACCAATCCATCGCTGTCGCCGCCTGGCAAACCCAACTCACCGAGTCCCTGCCCGAAGCCTTGCGTGGCAGCCTGCCCACGATCGAGGAAATCGAAGCCGAACTGGCCAACGAAATCCCACCCGTAAAACCCGGCGCTGGAGGCGAATCATGAGACACCTCGTCAATCCGAACGCGTTCATTTTTCACCAACGCGCCCAATGACGCGAGCGCTTCGGCCCCAGCGAGTACTCCCGTTGCCATCGCCCGATTCTAAGTCGTAGAGAATATAGACGTTTCGTGCCGAAGCGGGTTTTGTTTAGCAACTCCGTCGGCGAACAAAATTTTTGACGCCTGCCTTTGGCGTGGTAGATTTCGGTACTGAAATGCCAATCTTGCGCGCATCGTTGTGGCGTCACGCGGCCTTGGGGGCGCTGGGGGTGACGTTCGTTTTCGGCTTGGCCTCGTGGTCGAGCGGGGCGGATACGAGCATTGGCGACCGGTTAAAACTTTCCGAGCGGCCGAGCAATTTGGCCATGCCGGGCGTGGGGCCAAATTCGGAGCAGTTTTCCAAATCGTTCGATTTTCTGAACCGCAAAAGCTCGGTTGATCCGGTCGTGGAAAACTTCAATACCGGGCCGTCGGGGATGTCGCTTGGAAATTCGAGTTCCGGCGCGGGCGGGCAGTCGCGGCGCAGCCTTGAGTTGATGGAGAAGGAGAAGAACTGGATTTACGCGGACCCGAAGGATTACGGCAAGACGCCGACGCCGGAGGAGATGTTCAACCTCGAGGAATACGGGCGCGACGGTTTGCCCAAGAAGACCCAGCATTCCTGGGAGATTTACATCGACAGCACAGACACGAAGTCGAACGGCTCGACCAATGGGGTCAGCCTGTCGCGATCCGGGGGCGCCCGTGGGCGCGATCAGGATGAGGTCGATACGGATGACCCGAGCAACAAGCCGGCTGACCGCGATACCGCGACCGGGATGGGCGCCAAACAGGTGGACAAGTTCGACATTTTCGGCGCCGGCCGGCATTCGTATCTCTCGGATGGCGCCGACGGCGTGAGTTTCAAAAGCGCGTTGATTCCGGACAAATCGATGACCAGCTTTGGCGTGCCGCAGGTTTCCGACACCCGCGCCCGCGCGGAGCAACAGGCGCAATTGGAAGAGTTGAAGCAAATCATCGACACCGGCACGGTCGGCGGACCGAAAACCCCGTTAGCGCAACTCGACAGTCCGTTCAGTCTCAGCCCAGCGGCCGCCGGCGCGCCCGGAACCTCCTCGGCGCTTGATGATCTCGCCAAGATGAATAGCGCGGGCGAGACGAAGAGCGCGTTGGCTCCGGCGCCGGGCCTTTCCTCGACTTTAATGAGCCGCCCGAGCGCTTTGGACGGCTTTAGCGCCAAATCCTTTGACGTTCCCGGGCTTTACCAAAGCGCGCTCACGCCGCCGCCGAGCCAATTGATCACGCCCCGGCCGAGCATCCTGCCGTTCCCGCAGCGGAAATTCTGACCGACGTCGAGCGGCTCCCGAGTTGGTCCCGCGCCGATTTTCCCGGATCGTTAGTCGTCCCACCGTAACACCGTCGTTAACGCGCCCTCGGCGAGCGTCGTCTTCGGCGGAACTTCGACCAACCCATTCGCCTGCGCCAGCGAGCCGAGAATGTGTGACGCTTGAATTCCCGCGGAACGGATCACACCGGTCGCGTCCACGTTCACGCGCTCGTAATGCCGCCGGTCGGAGGGATTTACCAGGGGTTCGCCGAGCAGGCCGCGCGACACGGCCGGGCTTAGATCGGCCGCGCCTTGCATCCGGAGCAACGCCGGTCGCACGAGCAAATAGAAGGTAACCAGCGCGGACACCGGGTTGCCCGGCAAGCCAAACAGCGGCTTGCCACCGCAGCGGCCGAGCAGGAATGGTTTGCCCGGCTTGATCGCCACGCGCCAAAAATCCAGTTCGCCGCCGAGCTCGCGTACGGCCGCTTTCACAAAATCCAATTCGCCGACCGACGCGCCGCCGGAGGTGACGATGACGTCGCATTCCCGCGCGGCCTGTTCCAGCGCTGAGCGCGTGGCCGCCAAGGTGTCGGGCGCCAACGGGTAGAGTCGTGGCGCCGCGCCCGCCCGGGTGGCGAACGCGGCGAGCGTCACGCGATTGCTCTCGTAAATCTGCCCGGTCGCCAACGTCTGCCCGGCCTCGGCGAGTTCGTTGCCCGTGGCGATCACGCCGACGAGCGGGCGGCGGCCGACCTTGACCGTCGCGACGCCATTGGCGGCGAGCAGCGCCAGGCGGCCGATGTTCACGCGGTCACCGGCGTTCACCAGGCGCGCGCCGCGTTTCACGTCTTCCCCGCGGAAACGGACGTTTTCCCACGGCTTGATGGCGTCCCGAACGAGGATGACGTCAGGTTCGCCCGAGTCGGCTTGCGTATCCTCCTGCATGACGACGGCGTCCGCGCCGGGTGGCAGCATCGACCCGGTAAAGACGCGGACGCAACGCCCGGCGGCGACCTCCGACTGAGCGGATTCTCCCGCGGCGACGCGTCCGGCGACGCGCAGGGCAACGGGACGGGTCAAAGCCGCTTGGGCGACGTCGTCCGCGCGCACGGCATAACCATCCATCGCGGAATTGTCGAACGCCGGGAGGTCCACGGTCGCGGAGACGGACTCCGCGAGAAAGCGACCGGCGGCATCGCCGAGCGCGACGGTTTCCGCGCCCAACGGTTCGACCGCCGCGCGGACGCGGGCGAGAGCGGCTTCCAGCTCGATCATGGCGGCGGGTCGTTGGCGTTGGGCCCGTTGCGCAGGCTCCGGTGCCACGCCCACCAAATCGCGACCGAGAGGGCAAACGCCAGGACTCCAATCCCGACCACTCGCACCACCGAGACTTCCGCGCTCGCCAGGACCGCCAGGCCGCCTAGGCAGACCGCGATCACCCAAAGAAATATCGCGGCCTGTTTCTGGTTGAAGCCGATCCGCAGCAGGTGATGGTGCACGTGATTCTTGTCGGCTTGAAAGAGCGGTTTGCCGAGAAAGGCGCGCTGCAGGACGACCGAGGTGGTGTCGAAAAGCGGCAGGCCAAACAGGATGACCGGCACCAAAACGAACGTCGCCGTCGCCGCCTTGAACAACGACACGGTGCCGATGCTCGCCAGCACGATGCCGATAAACAGGCTGCCCGAATCGCCCAGGAAAATCTTCGCCGGCGAGAAATTGTGCGGCAAAAACCCGAGGCACGCGCCCGCCAGGGAAACGGTCAGGAGACCGACGACGATATTGTTGCCGAGGATGTTGATGAGCGCCAGGCAGAGCGCGATGCAGGCGGCGACGCCGGTGACCAGGCCGTCGATGCCGTCAAGCAGGTTCATCGCGTTGGTGATCGCCACCACCCAGAAGACGGAGACCGGCAGCGACCACACCCCCAGAATCAGCGGGTGACCGAACGGAATTGAAAGTTTGTCGATCCGAAAACCACCATAGTAAAGCAGCACGGCGGCGACCGCTTGCACGAAGAATTTCTTGGCGGCATTGGCCCCTTTAATGTCGTCGTAAGCGCCGATCGCCAGCATCATGGTCGCGGCGAGCAACAGGGTGAGAAAAAGACGCTCTTCCTGGTGATAGGCCGCGGTGACGCGGTTCGTGAAGAGGTAAAATCCGGTCCAAGGGAGGCAGAAGCCGCAGAAGACGGCCAGGCCGCCGAGGCGCGGCATCGGGTGGGTATGGATCTTGCGAGCGTTGGGCTGGTCCACCGCGCCCCAACGAAAAGCCAGCAAAATGACGTACGGCGTCAAGAGGTAGGTGGCGACGGCCGACAGCACCAGGATGGCAAGATAAGTCTTCACCGCCGGTTATTCTCCGCGAGCGTCTCGCGCAAACAGTCCCAATATCGTTCGACCATCACTGCTTCCCCGAATTCCCGGGCTGCCCGTAATCGGCCAGCCTCACCCAAGTTCTCCCGCCATGCCCGATCGTGCAACAATTTCCGCAGCGCCGCGGCCAGCGCCGGGGCGTCCGCCGGCGGCACGATCACTCCGGTGACGCCGTCCTGGTTGACGTAGGGGACACCCGACGCCAACGCGCAACTGACGACCGGCTTGCCGCACGCCATCGCCTCGACCTGCGCCAGGCCGAAGGCTTCATTGGGCGTGATCGACGGCAAAACGAACAGGTCGCACGCGTGGAGGAGGGCGGGTATCTGGCTGTCACCCACCGCGCCCCAAAACCGGACGCGCTCGCCCATCCCGCAGGCGGACGCCTGCGCCCGCAGCGGCGCTTCGAGGGGTCCGGACCCCACCAACCAGACGTCCGCGTCCAGTTCGCGCGCTGCTTCGATCAGATACTTCTGCCCTTTATACCCGACCAACCGGCCGATGTTGAGCAAAATCGCGCGGCCCCCGGCGCCTTTCCGCAATTCCGCCGCGCTCGCCAGAGTTGCCGGCGCCGGCTGCAGCGGCTCTTGATTGATGCCGAAAGGGATCACCCGGCACTTCTGAAGGTAGGGCGCCAACGCCGAGCAGTACCGCAGATGGTTCGGGGTCGCGACGACGATCCGATCAGCGCGCGCCAGAAGCCGTCGCAGCAGCGGACGGTAAAGGGTCATCAGCGCGGCCTGGCGAATGACGTCGCTGTGGTAGGTGATCACCAGGGGCGTGCGGCGTCCGCCCGCGAGGCAGGCCAGGTCCATCAGCGGATTCGGAAAATGGGCGTGCCAAAGATCGGCCGGGTAGCGGCGGGCGCTCGCCGGGTAGCCCGGGCAAAGCGACGTCGAGAAAACCGTGCCCCAACTCGCCAGACGGTGCACCCGGACGCCGTTGAGGTTTTCGTGCGTGGTTCGCGGCGAGCGATTGGCGACGACGCAATCCACCTCCGCGCCCAGTCGGACAAAGCCTTCGCACCACGAGCGCAAGAGTGTTTCGATGCCGCCCCGCTCCGGCCAGTAGAACTTGCCGAACTCGAGGATTCTCATACGCGGCCCGGTCCGGACTTCCAGTCGCCCCAGGCATTCTCAAACGCGGCCACGGCGGTTTCCCACGAGTAGTTGCGCAGAACGTATTCGCGACACGTCGCGCGGTCGGGCAGGCTGCGCGGGTCGGACAGGACGCTCCCCAACCTGGCCGCGAGGGCGTCTGGGGAACCGGCTGGAAACAAACATTGTTCACCGAGCGGCGCCAGAATCTCGGGCGTCGCGCCCGCGCGCGATCCGAGCACCGGCGTGCCGCAGGCCAGCGCTTCGACCGTCGCCAGCCCAAAACCTTCCAGATCGAGCGAGGGCATCAGCGCGCAATCGGCCGCGCTCAAGATGCCCGTCAGATCCGCCTCCGGCACGAATCCGAGCAGGCGCGTGCGATCCCGCAGCCCAAGGGCCGCGACTCGCGCCGCCAGTTCGTCCTTTTGCGGCCCGCTCCCGGCCAGCCAGAGGCGCGCGCGCGGATGCTCACCCGCGACCCGGGCGAAGCCGTCGATCAACCCAAGCAAGCCCATGCGCGGGTCCAAGCGCCGAACGGTCAGAAAGAGAAAGTCGTCCGGCGCGAGTCCCAGGCTGCGTCGCAAACCCGCCCGGTCGGGCGCCGGCTGGAAGCGTTCGGCGTCCACCCCGCACGGGATCACCGTGACCGGCGGGAGTCCGGCGCCGTGCCACCGGGGCAGGTTCTCCGCGTAATAGCGGCTGATGGTCATGATTCGCCATGAGCGCCGGAGCGCTCTTCGTTCCGCGCGCCGCATCCCTTCGGCGATCAATTCGTCGCGCCAGCGCAGCCAGAGCGGCCGCCGGACGCCGCGCCGCGCGAACTGGTATTCCGCGGCCCAAGGCCCGGTGAAAAGATTCAACGGCGCCGGCCAATCCGCGGGCAGCGCCGGTCCCAGGTAAGCGTGGCAGAGTACCGTCAGCGCCGCCCGACGATCCGCCAGCAGCGCCCGCGCCGCGCGATTCTCCTGCCGCCAATTCCGCAGGAAAAAACCGGACGCGTTTGGAAACCGCCGCAGCCAGACGCCCGCGCGCAATTCGACCGCGGGCAAGTCCCGATTCGGCGCCGGGTAAATCGCTTCGACGCGCTCGGACCGCGCGGCCAGGCGCACCGCCAATTCCTGGACGAGGCGATAGGCGCCGCCGATTAAATCGGGGTGATAACCAAGCGTTAGAAAGGTGAAATCCACGTCAACCGATCTCCGCGAGCAGGGTTTCGAATTGCGACCGCACCCGGTCGAGCGTGAACCGGGCGCGGACCGTTGCTTGTCCCGCCCGCGAAAGCGCGGCCGCGAGCGACTCTGAACCGAGCAACCGTTCGAGCCGCTCCCGATACTCTTCCAAATGGCCCGGTTCCGCCAGCAGACCGTCCACGCCATCGGTGATGATCTCCGGGACGCCGCCCGCCCGCGCGGCGATGACGGGCACGCCCAACGCCATCGCCTCGATGATAACCCGTCCGAACGGTTCCGGTCGCAGTGAAGTATGCATTAAAACGTCGAGCGCGCTCAACGCCGGCGCGATGTCCGGCTGGAACGGCGCGAGCCGCACGCGGCCCCCGAGATTATTCTCCGCGATGATGCGGCGCAATTCCGCCTCGAACGCCTGGTCTTCGTTGAACGCCTGACCGATCAATACGAATTGCCCCGGCGCGCCCGTCTTGACCCAGGCTTGCGCCACTCGCAGAAAGAACGCGGGCCCCTTCCACGCGACATAGCGTCCGACCAGTCCGATTAGGGGCTCATCCAACCGCGCGCCTAACTCACCGCGAAATTTCTCGGCGCTCGTTCGTTGGTAGCGCTCCAAGGGAAGGCCGTTGTGAATCGTCGTCACGAGACTTTCCGGCAAGCCTTGTTCCAACAGCGCGCGTCGGGCGAACTCCGAAACGACGACCAGCCGCGCCGCGTGCCGTTTCGCCCGCCAGACGAACGCCTTCCGCGCCGCCCACGGGAAAAAATCGGCCGACAGGATGTCGTTGACCCACCAGATTGACGACGCCCCGGCGCGACGGCACGCGGGGCCGGCGCAAAAGTGGTCTTTGGCGGCGCAGGAAATCACCGCGTTCGGCCGGAACTCGTCCATGATCTCGCCAAGTCGGCGCCGCGCCGAGTGAAGCGCGCGGAAGGCGCGACCGACGCTCAACGGCGAGCACCGCCGGTGAACGAGCCGGAATTCGTCGAGCGCGGAGCCGAAGCCATAGTCCCATTGCCGGGCGCCGAGCGCGCCGACCGCGCGGCTCAGCTGGCTCCCTTCGCGGCAGGCGCACGCCGCCGGCCAGCCGCCCGAGGGCGAGACCGCGGAAAGCAGTTCGATCAAATTGATCTCCGCGCCGCCGAGAATGCGGCTGGCGTGGTCAACAAAAAGGATTCGTTTCACCCTGGCTTTACCGTGGTCGAGCGCCCCTCGATGCGCGTGGCGGGGGAAGGGACATCGCGCGGCGATGTCAACTTCCGCCTGAGCGAAGCGTCGGCGAGTCGAACGCAACGTCCGCGGTAGTCGCGTCGGACGCCGCCCCCGCCGTACCCGGTTAAACGCGCGGGTTCGTGAAGCGGCCGTGAAAGGTTCATCAATGGTTGGCGCCGCCAAGGCGTTGCGCCGGGCGTCAGCCTCACGCGCCGGAGGTGACGACCAGCACCTGTTCAAGCGTCGAGACGCCCTCGCGGGCCTTGTCGAGCGCGGCCATGCGCAACGTTTTCATGCCTTGCGCGATGGCGGTCTTGCCGATCTCCATCGAACTGACCCGCTCAATGATCAGGCGGCGGATTTCGTCGGTCATCGCCATGACTTCAATGATCGCCAGGCGCCCAGAGTAGCCGGAGTTTTTACAACGGTCGCACCCCCGCCCTTTGAAAAGCTGGACGCCGTCAAACAGTTTCGGATCGATCCCCAAATCGGCGTACATCTTGGCCGGATAGGCGACCGGCTCCTTGCAGACGGGACAGATGCGGCGCATCAGGCGTTGCGCGCAGGCGAGGATCACTGACGACGAAATCAAGAATGGCGCGATGCCCATTTCGTCGAGCCGCGAGATGGCGCCGGGCGCGTCGTTGCAGTGCATTGTGCTCAGCACTTGATGCCCGGTCAGCGCGGCCTCGACCGCGATCTCGGCGGTTTCGCGGTCGCGAATCTCGCCGATCATGCAGATGTCCGGGTCCTGCCGCAGGATCGACCGGAGCGCCGCGGCGAACGTCAGCCCGATCTCTTTGCGCACCGGCACCTGGTTGATGCCCGGGATTTGAAATTCGACCGGGTCCTCCACCGTGACGATATTGTAGTCGGGACTGTTGAGTTGGTTGAGGGCCGAGTAGAGCGTGGTGGTCTTGCCCGAACCGGTCGGTCCGGTGACCAGGAGCAAACCGTGCGGCGCGTCCACCGCCGCCTTGAACCGGCGGAAGGTTTCGGCGTCCATCCCCAACTGGTCGATGCTCGCCGTGAGGTTCGCCTTGTCGAGCACGCGGAGCACGACCTTCTCGCCATGCACCGTGGGCAGAAACGACACCCGGAGATCAATGTCTTTGCCGGCGACGCGCATCCGCATCCGGCCGTCCTGCGGCAGGCGGCGTTCCGCGATGTCGAGGCTGCTCATGATCTTGAGGCGCGAGGTCAGGGCGATCTGCAGATTCTTCGGCGGTGGGGTGGCGTCCACAAGCGCGCCGTCGATGCGGTACCGCAAGCGGACCATCTTCTCGAACGGTTCGATGTGGATGTCGCTGGCGCGGTCCTTGATCGCCTGAACCAGAATCAGATTCGCCAGCTTGATGACCGGAGCTTCCTCGCCGGCGGCGGCCAATTGCTCGGCGTTGATGTCATCCTCCGGCTGGGAGACGATCTCGGCGCCGGCGGCCTCCGCCTCCAGCTCCGCCTGGCGCCGCGCGTCCTGGATGATGTCCTCCATGCTGCCGGCCTTGGCGCTGTCGAGATGGTGAATCTTGTCCACAATCGCTTTTTCCGAGGCGATCAGCGGCTGCACCTCGAGCTTGGTGATGCGCTTCACGTCGTCGATGGCGACGACGTTGAGCGGATCGGCCATCGCCAGGAAGAGGCGATTGTCGAGGCGGGAGACGGGCAGAATCTTGTAATTGGTCGCCAATTCGCGCGGCACGAGTCCGGAGACTTCCGGCGGGATCGTGACGCGGGCGAGGTTGACCGGCGGGGTATTGAGGACGCGGCCCATCGAGACGACCATGTCGGTCTCGTTGACGTACGACTTCTCGAGCATCAGCTTGAGCAGGCGGGTGCCCTCCTTCTTCTGCTGCGCGAGCAGCTCCTCGACCTGTTGCGTGGAGAGCAGGCCCTCTTCGACCAGGACGTCCGCGATCCGCTCGCCGAAACTTTTAATCGGTGTCATTTAGCGGAAAACCTTCTTCAACGCCGCGGCCAGCTCGGCCGGCGGGCTGATGTACCAGATGAGCCGGCGCGGACCATTCTGCAACTCCCGCGCGGCTTCCAGGTTGAACGGATTGGTCGTCGCCACAAAAATCGTCTTGCTCATCCGGTCGAACGGCAGGATGCACCAGCGCCGGCAGACATCCTTCGAGAATCCGCGCGCCAACTCGACATCGACGTCGTATCGATCGAGCGGCAAGTAGGCGGCGCGCGCCTTTTCGCAAATCGCCTTGAGCGATTTATCGAGTGAAACCAGCCCTTTTTCGTGCGCCACCTGCACAAATGGCTCGATCACATGATCGGGTCCGGTTTTCAGGTTCGGAGTCGGCCAAAGTTCGCTGAAATGCGCGGCGCTGATTAACTTGCCATCGACGAAAATCTTTTGCATCGCGGCGCGGCCGTCGTCGATCTCCGCCGGTGGGGCGGGGGAGGCGGCGGTTTTGACGCCGGGACCGCTCGCCGCGCGGGTGGTCGGCTCCGGCTCGGGGAGGCTCGTCCGCGCCGCCAGGCCGCCGGCCCGGCTGGCCAGTTCGCTCAAGGCGCTTTGGGCGGCGAGGTCGTCCGGGAAACGTTGCAGGATGCTCTCGTATTCCAGAATCGCCGATGACAATTGTCCCAAGTGAACGTAGGCCTGCGCGACCCGTTTCGAGGCGTCGATCGTCTCCCGGTCGCGCCCCAGCTTCGCGTAGGACTCCTTGAGGATTTCCAACGATTGCCAATCATGGGGCTGCGATTGGATGATCACCTCGAACATCTCAATCGTCTGCTCCAGTTGGGTTTTTTCGTTGTCGGTCAGCGACGCGGTCATAGGTCCGTGGCGGCCGCCCGGGAATCAATCCGGCCGCGGCGACCGGCCGGGAGGGCCTGGAAACTGGCCCACCCTAGTCGCTAAGCCCTTCCGGCGCAACTCCGCTGTCACGGACTGGGTCTCCGCGCCCGGGCTAAGCGCGTTGGCCGATTCTCCGAGCGGCGGCGAATGGAGTCGTCCGCCGGGCGAAAGCTTTCATCGCTTATTTCGGCGCTCGGGCGCTAGCCTGTCCGCGCATGGCCAACCGCTATTTTGAACCGGGCGCCCAACGCGCCGCGAAAGTGAACGACCTGTTCACCGCCATTGCCCCCCGCTACGACCTCGTCAATGACCTCCAGAGCTTCGGCCTGCACCGCTACTGGAAACGACGCCTCCTGCGCCTCGCGCAAGTCGAGCCGGGACAACGCTCGCTCGATTTGTGCTGCGGGACCGGCGACCTCGCGTTCGCGTTCGCCCGTCGGGGCGCCCACGCGGTGGGGCTGGACTTCAGCCTGGCGATGCTCCGCGTGGCGTTGACCCGGCGCGATACCCGCGCGCGGCGCGTGAGCAAGCCGCGGGCCGGCGCCGCGAGTGGGATTCCCGCCCCGCGGCTGCCCGCCTTCCTCCGGGGCGACGCGCTGCGAATTCCGTTCCCTGAAAACACCTTCGATGCCGTGACGATCGGTTATGGTTTGCGCAACCTCGCCGATTTCTCCGGCGGCCTGCGCGAGATGTGGCGGGTGGCCAAACCCGGCGGGCGAATCCTTGTGCTCGATTTTGGCAAACCCGACAACCGAGTCTGGCGCTCGCTCTATTTCGTTTACCTGCGCCGCCTCGTGCCGATCTTCGGCCGGTTATTCGGCGGCGACGAAGCGGCCTACGGCTACATCCTTGAGTCTCTCCAAGCCTATCCCGCGCAACGCGGCGTGGCGGCGGAAATGCGCGCGCTGAAGTGCGCCAACATCCGCATCATCAATCTCCTCGGCGGCATGATGAGCATTAATTACGGTGAGAAGCGGCAGTAACGATCCAGAGGTCATCTCGCCCGCTATATCTCGCCAATGCAATCAACCATGCGCCGCGGATTCAGGTCGGGGAACAACCGCGTCAACGCGGTGGGATCGCAATGAAAGACCGGATTCACTACCAGATTGAAGCGCCAGAGGAAATTATACCAGGCGACCGGCAGGAGGCCGTGGGCGAGGCGGCACGCGGCGTGCGCCTGCTTTAGCGGCCTCCAAAAGACCGGCGGCAACCGAATCATCCGATAGGGGACACCGGCCGCGCGATAGAGCATCTCCGATACGTTCTGAAGCGTTTGCGACTCGGTGGCGAGCAGGCAAACGCGCGGCGCTCCTGGCGGTGGGGGCTGCTTCGCGGTCTTGAGCAGGCAGGTCACCGCGTCATCGACGTGAATGAAGCTCGTCAGACCGGGCCAATTCAATCGGGAAACGATGCTGCGCCGCGCCACCTCGCGCTTCAGCACGTCGAAGAAGCTGTTCGGCCTTGGTCGCGGGCCATAGACCGTGCATAACCGCAAAATGGTCAGCCGAAAACCGCGTTCCCGGCAGCGGGCTTTCAAAAACCCTTCGGCCTGCCATTTCGTCAGGCCGTAGCGGCTGAGCGGTGGTCCGATTGTCGGCGAATCAACCCGCAACGGCTCGCCCAAAGAGGCGCGATTATCCAGGACCGCCTCGGTGCTCACGAAGATGAAATGCTGCTCCGGCCCCAACGGTTCCACCGCGCGAAACAGATTCTCCGTGCCGACGTCATTGCAACGCTGGTCCGGCTCCCATGTGTGCGTATTGGCCGCGAGATGGAAGACGATCTCCGGCCCGCTCAAGCCCGCAAGCCCGCGCCCACTGCGAAGCTCCGTCGCGATGGGTCGCTGCTCTGCCGCTTCGAGCGCCTCGACCCCGCCACGGCCAAACGCGTCGTCGTCCGCCTTCACCAGACAGCGCATCGCAACGCCCGGCCGCTCATTGGCCAACCGCGCCACCAACCGTCGCCCCACAAATCCCGAAGCTCCTGACACGACAATCACGCCACAAAACCTGATTTCTCCATCCCCCAGGACGATCGCGCGCCATGCGCGCCAAATTCAAAACTTCAGCGATTAGCCTTCAGCCTTTCCCCCCCCTCACCCCCACGGCTTGCCCATCTCCCCCGCTCGCCGTCGGATGACGCGCGTGTAAAACAACCACCCCGACCAATAAACCGCCGCCAACAAACAAAGCGGAACAATTACGAGGAACATCAGGCCCGCGACGACTCGGTTGCCGTGATTCTGAGCAGTCCCAATTATACCTTCAGGACCTTTCCCTTCGGCGCCAACGAGCGCTCCCTTCTTGACCCCGACCACCCCGCGTTCCTCCTTCTTTGCACCCTGCGCGTCTGCGCGTGCGGCAACCCTCCGCTCCGCCGGCCCCGCAGCCGACGCCCCTCCGACCGCCCCGGGAACGCCTTCCACGTCCCGCCGCGCAATCGTCCCAATCTCGTTGTTCGTCCGATTCATTCCTCTCCCCAAACTTTAGCCATTATCCTTCAGCCTTTAGCCATCGGGTCCGCCTCCCCTCTCCCAAACATCCCCACTTCAGCATTCAGCATTTAGCCTTTTGCCTTCATTTGGTCATGCGTACACAAAATATTTGAAAAACAGAAAATTCCACACCATCCCAACCAGCGTCGCGGCAACCTTGCCCGTCATCCGGTCAATCAAATCATCCGAATACCGGCCGACGCGATCAAACCGGCGCACCACCCCCTGCGCCACCCTGGCCGGACTCGGCCACCAACCGTCCAGCGCGTAAATCACCAGATTCTGCACCCCATAAACCGAGGCCCCAACCGTCACCAGATACCGGGCTAGGCGCAGGGGCACCCGCGCGTCCGGCGGATGAAACACAAGCGCGAAATGCAACGCGAATCCAAGGCCCATCCCCACCGTGACCGCAATCATATTGGCCGCGATTCTCGGCAGCGCGCGTGACCTGCCAGTTAGAAATGAATACGCAACAAGGTCTACAAACGTCACTACTCCGCCAACTGCCAAGTAGCGGGCCAACTGATCAATATCCCAAATCACAAACAATCTCAAAGGCCTAGACAAAACGTTGGGTGCACGCGGGCAAATTCATGTTCTCTCACGATGCTCGCCGTTACAGCGTATCCGTTCGAAACAACCGCTCGGATCGCTCAATGGTTGTTGCGGCCAATGCCAACAAACCGCCGCCCGATGGCCCTACTTTGCATAAATCGCCGGCCGTGCCATCATTCGCCGACGCTCCACCATCGCCAACAAACCACCGACAGCGAATAGATATATCGACGTCAAGAACATTAATTTTTCGATGATAGAATGGTTGATTGGAATCCAATCGGTTAATGTTCCAAGGCACGGGCAGGTCTTGCCGGCCTTCATAAGCCAAAGACCACATCTGTACATAAGAAAATTTCCGCTCAAAAAACAAACTAGCACCAGTTTTATCCAAGTCGACACACTAGAAAATAAAAACAGACCTACCAAAGTTTCGATTGGTCCAGCAATCCAAAACATCTCCCGGTAGCTCAATGCGATTAACGGATCTTCAATCTCAAGCAATCGGACTCCGCTAAACTCGCTTATAATCTTCGCCAATCCACTAAATATCAAAATAGCCGCGGCCGATTTGCAAAACGTGTCGATCAGGAGTGGGCTTCGGTTCATAACGTCACGGTATGAGATTCAATACATTTCTACTCACTCAAATCATTTAATCCGTAACGAGCGCAACGCTGATCCAGAACGCTAACTCGTAAATCGCGCTCAATAGGCACTTTATTGAATCTTCTGTTAACTGATTGCCCTACGGCCGGTCGTCGTTTCTCCACTTTCCCTCCGGGCCTTAATAGTGATAAGCCACACGGCAATCGCCCCGCTTAGTGCCACAACCGAATAGTAATATAACCGAGGCCTGCTTCCAAGCCTGTCCCTCCGAAAGTCCGCCCTCACTTTGATCATTTGCCCATGTTTGATCTCGTAAAGTACAGAGTTGGATCTATACATTATCCGATTAGCAACGGTGAGGTACCTGCGTGGATCGAACGCTTCCGGCCCTAACGGACCGGAGCCTATTCGCAATGCGATTATATCAATGTCGGAATACGGCACCAGCTTCCCAGACCACTCGATCTGGGTCGTCATCTTGCTTGGCACATATGCAATGGGAAACGTACGATCATACTCATATTCGGTTCTAAACCGCCTGACCTGTCCTTGATAGCGATTTTCAACACGCAAAAGTTTGGGAAGGCCGTTACTAAACGTGCTTTGAATGTCCCCCGTATAGCGCACATTCATCATCATGCTCACGGATTCAAAGTGATTTGATTGCCATTTTATAGCGGCAATTCCCTGATCAGGAATTCCCATATTAAGAACTTCAGACAACATCAACTGCGCAAAACGCAAAGGGCTGTTTTTCTGAGAGCCTAAAGTTTCCGGGGAGTCCATTTCGTAGATTGCGTCACCCGAACCGTCAAAATGCCACCAATTACTCCCGAAAAGGCCGATACAAAGTCCGTTTGTCCCGGGAACAGGTCCATTTACATCGTTTGCGCTTGAGAGTTTGCGAAGGAAAAGACCATTGCTTTGCCATCGCCCTTCGAAATAGCTAGAACCGTTTGTGCTTTGAAACGGTTTTCTTATCCGATAAACAATCTCGGCGATTGGTGGTGGGTCTTCGATAAAAGAGAAAAAGCGGCCCAACGCCGAACTCGAGTGTTGCGCGGGTTCGCTCGCGACTGCCGTGGCGCGCGTTGAAGCGTAGCAAAGAACAGAAAATAACAAAAGTACTTTCTCGAAAAATGACGAATAAGACGCTCGTTTTAACATTGTCAATTAAATGCAATAGTAAATACAATGCGATCAAGACAGGCTCACCATCGTTGTAGCCTGTCGGATTGCGCTAAAAGGCAAGATCACCAGCGTGTCGAAAAGGGAGTCCCTTTTCGAAAGCCCGCACTTGATCGTCAATAAGTCGGCTCAATCTATATGTTTTGTGTTTGGTGGACAGCCTTCGCGCCTCCGTGGCGCTGGCGATAGCCTCTGGATACCGTCCGGCCTCAGCATAAGCGAGTCCAAGGGTCATTAGCGTAAAGGCGGTTGGATCCCCCACCTGGAGGCAGGCTCGTTCCGCAAGCCTCAGAGACTCGGATCCGTTTCGGAGGGTTGAATCCGGATCAATTGCCAAAATGAGCGCCAAAGCCAGTTCGGCCTCAATCGAGGTGGGATCGTTGCGCAACGCTAAATAGTACGCGGCAATCGCATCCCTCGTCCTTCCCTGTCCGAGCATTGCCTTTGCCAAGCCAATTTGTATTTGAGGGTTCATGGGTTCCCTTTTCGCCGCCAACACGAACTCGGAGGCGGCGTCGGCATATTGGCGTTGCGATAAAAGGCATTGACCAACCAAGGAATGAGCGGTTGAATTGTTGGATGTGATTGCCGCCGCGTGCTGGAAAAGTGTAAATGTGTTTTGCCAGTAGCCGATTTGCCTAGAGGTGAGAATGTAGCACGCAGTGAAGGACGTGAATGCGACCAATACGACAACTTGGCGACTGAGATGGCCAGCGCGTACAAGATCGTTAATACCCCAAGCCAACATGATAAACAGGCCTATGGATGGAACGTAAGTAAAGCGATCCGCCATAGATTGTGCGCCTACTTGAACCAGCCCAATGGCGGGAATGAGACTTCCAATATACCACAAATAGCCAACGATAAGATAGGGACGGCGTTTGATCTGAGATAAACAAAAAAGGAAAAGAAGAAGTACAGCCAACGAACAAGCGATTATCAACGGTTTGGATTGAATCGCGGCGTAGGGATAAAGTATCGCCAAATCAACCGGCCAGAATAATTTGTAGATGTATCGGCAGTATGATACTAACATATTATCCAATCGAGCACTTAGGGGAATGCCTTCCATCGGGGACATTGCGCCAATGTGATCCTGAGCGTAATACGTAATAATGCTAACCACCGTTGACATGAGAAAAAAGGGAAGCTTTTCCAAACAAAGCACCTTGATAAGTGTTCCTTGGTCATTGGGAGGATCGTCGGATCGGCTGCCGTCGGAAACGGCTGAACTTTCGCCGGACGACCAATCGTATTGTGAAGTCATTGTGAAACGGCGCAGCGGCCAAAAGTCAATTAGTAGAAGCAGGAATGGAAGGGTCACTACCATCGGCTTGGTCATAAGCGCGAACGAGAACAGAAGCAGGCAAAGAAGATAACCCCGCCGCCCGGGGGATTCCACATAGCGCAGATAGGCGGCGACCGTCAGCATCCAGAAAAATGTGCTGAGGACGTCCTTTCGTTCCGATATCCACGCTACAGATTCGACGTGCAACGGATGCCAGGCGAAGAGACAAGCAACCGAGGCGCTTTGCCAGAAGCCGCTTGTGGCCCGCTTTAGGATGAAGAACAGCATCATCGAGTTGGCGACGTGGAGCAACATGTTGGTCGTGTGCGCGGGGCCAGGTGCCGGACCAAATATCTGTGATTCAACCATGTGACTGATCCAGGCGACAGGTTGCCAATAACTGATGTTGGCATGTATTTCGGTGAATGCCCATTTTATATTGACCCATTTTAGGCCGGTTAGCACGTGTGAATTCTGGTAAACATAGGCCGAGTCGTCGAAATTGACGAAATCGTAAGTGCCAACCTTCCAAAATAGCATCAAAGTGAGCAAGGCCAAGAGGGACACTGCCTGATCGCTTGTTATGTGGCAGTCCCTCGCTGCGAGCATAATACAAATGATGCCGCTTGGAGTTTAACTAATCCGACAAACGCAGCGAAGCTCAGTGCGATTAAAGAACGCTCGGAGCCAATAGACCAAGGTTTTGATTTGATCGCAAGATAAGAATTGCGACAATAAAATCTCGTGACTTAGGAAAATGTCATTCACACTGTAGATGCACCGCGTAGAAACGCCGCAGGAATGCC
>CAZFVY010000085.1:0-32035 GCA_964522665.1 uncultured Verrucomicrobiota bacterium
ACAACCAATATTCCTAACCAGTTGATGCTGTGGAGCTAATAACCGGATGCTTATGGTATGAGATCGCCGGTAATTGCGAACGCGCTGCTACGTCTTAACGGTGTCGCGGGTTTGGCCACGTCGCCGACTTGGGTCGGTAGTCCCGTATGAACTGGCTCGACACACAAACCAAGGATCTGCTCCAAAAAGTGTGCGACGAAAAGCTTGCACCGCCGAAGACGGCGGAGTTTGCGTTGGTTTTGCTTCGCAAAGGTCCGGGCTTCCATCGGTTGGCTGAAGCCATCATGGAAATCAACCAGTGCAGCGAGGCGGAAGCGGCGGCGCTGGCGAGCGGACAGTCGCCGGTCACCATAAATTTCGACTTGACCGAGGAAGAAGCGCTCTGGGGACAGTTTGAGTTGATTAGCTGCGATTCGATCAGCATTTTCCTTCGGAGCGAGGTAATCGCGCAGAACGACAAGTCTTACCTTTGGCCGCTTTTCAAGAAGGTTTTGGAAAGTTCAGAGTTCAGACCTACCAGTGTTAGTATTCTCCAAGTTCCCGCGACGGAGTCAGGTGACAAGTTTCTAGAACAGTTTGTCGGCAAGTCAGCAATAAGGCGGGACTACCCACTGAGACTTTTGATTCCGTTTAAGAAAGCGCGCATTATGGAGCATTGGGCGTCGCGAGTCGGTGTACAGATCAAACTTGAGGTTCCAAATACACAGGTCTAACCAAGCGCTTCAGCAAACCCGCGATCCATCATGCGGTGGCTACCATCGAACGGTCGCGCGCGCTCCATCACGGAGCTTGGTTTGTAGGCAGTTTTGCTCATAATGAGGTTTCTCACTCCAATCGAATGGCAGAGTTGGTGCGCTGCCCGGCAGATTCCGCTCCGTGAGGCAGGATGGATACGTCCTGACATCGGCGCCAACCACTTCCATATCGCCAACGTGCCGTATCGCGCCGACTCCGGCGCGAAGGTCAGCATGGCGCGCACTCTGTTCTCGCTCATTGCACCCGCCCCCGAGATCTTACTTCTTGTGGATGACTGGGCGGTTTGGCCAGCGAGTCAGCACATGCCACTTTTCACGCGCTTTCGTGAGGCCCTCGGCGAGCGGCGAGGCCTCATCGAGTCTCCGGGGCATTTGGTCGCCGCTTCTGAAGCTGATGACGCTGTTTCGATCATTGCCACATCGCTTTTGTTCATCTGGGACTGTTACGGCATTTCGTCATCAGGCCGGGATGCGTTCTACATTTCGCATGACGAGTTTTGTTATTTTGCCAGCCGTGACGAATCCGTAGTAGCTCGAGTTGCGCAGCAGACTGCGCCGATTAAGTGAGGTGATCGATATTTAACCTCACGTGCCGGAGAGCCCGGCCGCGACGACGGTAGGCTTTGGAGTGCGATGGCAGAACGGAGTGGCGACATCGCTTTGGCCGTTGGCGCCGATATTCCGCGATGTTCGTCGTAGGCTGTGGGAAGAAAAGCGGTGTCGTCGTCCCGATCTGATCGGGACTTTGCCACCGCACTCCATAGCGCGTTGGGCACGCAGGCTGCCTTGGTGAAACAGCGTCCTTCGCGGCCCGGCGCGGCAAGCCCGCGGCGGAACTCTCGATCAGGTTTTCGGCGCGACTCTTCGCCAGGCAGCTTCGAGGGCTGGTCGAAGAATCGCTTCGCTCGCGGCAGAGAGATGGACCGAGGTGCAGCCTTGGCGGCCCCAGGCGCCGGGGACGGGGACGAAGACGTCCGGGTAGGCCGCGACGTAGCCGGCTTGTTCCTCGGGCGGGAGTTTCACCATCGCGCGGGTCGCGTCGGGGTAACCGAGCGTCGCGAAGATTTTTCCGCCGACCCGGAAATCAGGGTGGTTCATGTGCGCCTTTTCGACGGCTTCAGGAAAGGAGAGCGCCAGTCGGCGGAAATCGTCGGGAGACATCGAAGAAGTCGGCGTGGGAATTGGCGCGGTCGCCGACGGTTGGGCGGATTTCGCTGATTTGGCCGGTGGAGGCGTTTTGGAGGTTTTGGCGGACTTAGCTGGCTTCGGTGACTTTGTCGGTTTGGACGGGTTGGAGACCTTTGGCGGCTTCGGGACTTTGGTTGACTTCATTGGATTGGCCGATTCGGGTGAGGCTTTAGCGGCGACTTTGACAATGCGCTTCGGCGCTTGCATGCGCCAGGCGCGCTCAAGGGCGACGCGCAACTCGTCGTCGCTGGCGGTCGATAAGCGGACCAGGATCGCCGGGTAGCCCTTGTAATGGTCGGTCTCGAAATAGATTTTCGACTCGCATTTCAACAACCGCTCCTTTTCATCGAGCGGACAGAGGAAAACGAGGGTGTCGCCATCCTTGACTCGGACCAAGAGCTTCTTTTGGACCTTCAACGCTGGGGTTCCATAGGACTGGCTTTCGACGACATCGGGCCATTGCGCCTCGGCGATGGCGGTCTTGAGGCGATGGAAGGCGGCGGTGATCCCCGCCTTGGCGGTCTCCGGGTCCACAAAACCTCGGGGTCCCCATTTCGGGTCGGATTTTGATCCGGTGGGCGGCATGAAGAAGGAGATACTACACGGCGCCGGGAGCGCGCAAGGGATTTGGAGTTGGGATTTGGAGTTGGGGAAAATGTCGGGACGGCGAATTTTGGGGCGGGTTTGAGTTTCGTTGGGAATGACAGTTTGATGATGATCGAAGGCGGAGTTTTGACGGGGCGGCGTGGTTCGCGGCGGATGAAGGCGGGGCGAGGCTCTGCTCCGCCTTGGCCAGCGCCACGGCGCGACCGATCTCCTACCCCGCCGAAGCCGAGGGCGTCGCCGGGCGAGCCGTGGAAAGTTTGATCCAGCCGCTGCCGCCCAGAACCAGTCACGGCTCGGCAGAGCCTCGCCCCACCACCGCCTCCCGAACGGCTATCGACGGCGGAGCCTCGCCCCACCAACGCGTCAGACATCTGGAAACCGGAGAAATGGCGAGGGGAAATCGCGAACGGAATCGTTGGAACAGCCATCCCCTAAAAGCCCTGCCGGCAGTGGGTTGCCCCACTGCCGGCCCCGTAGTGCAGTCCCTAGCACCCTACTGCAAAATTCGTTCGGTCGCCACGACGACGCCGTTATCCGGTCCGCTACTGGCCGGCAGGAACGGCGTTTGAATCCAACCGCCTGCCCAGCCGCGACATCATTGGACGCGATTGATGTTTCAACCTGTCATTCGTCCAGCGAACCAACCGCTCCAACCAGCGCGAACTGTTTAACCTGACAATCGGCGCCGCGTCAAAGAAATTTAATCATTTTTTAATCTTTTTTACATTTTAAATTAAGGCGAATTCGCGCCGATTGCCGGTCGCGGACCCGCCCTCGCCGACTCTCGACACCGGCGGCGCCAGGCCGTAGGCTCTCTCCGAGAAACAACGCGACCCGTATGCCATCTTGCAAAAGCCTGTTGCGCGAATTAATCGCGATCCCGAGCGTCAACCCGGCGTTCCTGCCGAGTGGTGACCCGCGGACTGGTGAAGCGGCGGTGGCCGAGTTCCTCGCCGAGCAAGCCGCACGGGCGGGTTTCGCGGTCGAACGCCAGACGGTGTTTCCCGGACGGGCGAATCTGTTGGCGCGTCTGACGCCCTCGGGGAAGGTTCGCCAGCGCATCTTGCTGGCGCCCCACCTGGACACGGTCGGCAGCAACGTGATGTCGCCCGAGCTTTTTCAGCCAGTGGAAAAGAACGGCCGGCTGCACGGTCGCGGCGCGTGCGATACGAAAGGGAGCGTGGCGGCGATGTGGACGGCGTTGACGCGGGTGGCTGAATCCGCGAAACGGCCGCGCGAGACGGAGATCATTTTTGTCGGTTTGGTGGATGAGGAGAACGGGCAATCGGGTTCCCGCGCCCTGGTCGCGAGCGGTTTGAAGGCCGATTTGGCCATCGTCGGCGAACCGACCTGCCTGCGGGTCGTGACCGCGCACAAAGGTGATTTGTGGCTGCGCCTCGAGACCCGCGGCAAGGCGGCGCATGGCGCCCGGCCGGATTTGGGACGCAACGCGGTGCTGGAGATGGCGCGCGTCGTCGAGTTGTTGGAGACCGACTACGCGGCGGCATTGCGAAAGCGCGAACACGCGTTGCTCGGGCATCCGACCGTCAACGTCGGCAGCATCCACGGAGGCACCCAGCCGAACATCGTGCCGGCGCATTGCGTCATCAGCGTGGATCGGCGGACAATCCCCGGCGAGACCGAGGCCAGCGTACGCCGCGAAATCAAGGCTCTGTTGCGCCAGCACGGGCTGCGCGCCACCCTCACGAGTGATAAACTCGCGCCGTGCGAACCGATGGAGACCGCGGCGGGATTACCGTTGATTCAACAGTTTCTGACGCAAGCCGGTCAGACCGAGCCAGTGGGCGTGCATTATTTCTGCGACGCCTCGGTGTTGTCGGGCGGCGGCATTCCGAGCATCGTTTTCGGCCCGGGCGACATCGCCCAGGCGCACACCGCGGATGAATGGATTTCGTTGCGCTCGCTCGACCGGGCAGCCGCGCTTTTGACGACGTTTCTGCGGTCGCTGGCGTAGCCGCCCGTTTGGATCAAATGAGGCTGGCGTTTTTAACCCACGAACCCTTTTTCCCTCCCAGCGGCGGCGGCTCGGCGGAGGCCGTCTATCTGGCGCTAGAATTGGTCCGGCGGGGCCACGCGGTCGAACTTTTTTGCCCACGAGTCGCGGACGCCCGGGAAGTCGAACGTCGCTTCGGCCTCCGGCTCCACGAGTTCACGACCTGGCCGATGGGCCGCTACGCGAAACTGCGCAACCTGAAGTACATTTTCTACCCGTTCTTTCTGCAGCGAATGGTGCAACAAGCCGCGGCGGCCTCCCGCTTTGATCTCATCATTTCGCAACACTCGATCTCCGCCGTCGCGGCCGGCCGCTTGAAACGGACGCTCAAGATTCCGGTGGTCATGAACTTCCTCGATTATCTGACCGCGTTCATGGAAACGTGGCCGGCGTATCTGGCGCCGCCCTCGCTGCTTGGGGCGCTGAAGTCATTCGAGCTGTCGCTGCCGGCGCGTTTCAACGCGGACGCCGTGCTGACGGTTTCGGACGCGCTGGCCGACTATTTCGTCGCGGCGGGCTACCCAAGGGAGCGGATTCGGCCCATCTACTACGGTTATGACGCAGAGTTGTTCGCGCCGCCGGACGCGGAGAAAACCGTCGCGACCGACCAAACCAGACCGACAATCGTCATGCACGGCTCGCTGGATCACCATCATTTGGGGCGGATCGCGCTTGACTCGATCGGGGTGGTGACGCAGGCGTTTCCGTCCGCGGTTTTTAAGTTTGTCGGAACACGCACGCCGGCCGTGGAAAAGTTCGCGAACCTGGCGAAGGCGCGTTTCCCGAGCGTGCGAGTCGAAAGCGCCGGCTTCGTGCCCTACGCCGAGGTGGCGCGGCATTTGGCGGACGCTTCCGTGGGCATCGTGCCCTACGAGGAATCGACCGGCGTGCATTGCGCGTTCGTGGCGAAGGCGGTCGAGTACCTCGCGGTCGGATTGCCGACGGTTTGCACTCCGCTGCGAAGCATCCAGACCTATTTTAAGGACGAACCGTTGATCCGGTTCTCGGGCTTCGACGGCGCCAGTTTCGGCGAGCGCATCGTAAGTTGGTTGCGTGAACCGCCGGCGACGCGACGCGCGCTTGGCCTGGCGGCGAGCCGGCGGGTTAAAGAACACCTGGACTGGGGAGCCATCAGCCGCCGCGCGATCGATTTTGTGGAAGAAGTCCCGGCGCAAGTCGCCGCGCGGAAATGAGCCTTGCGCCGCCTCCCGGCGCGCGGCCACAATCCGCGCGCATGCGAAAACCGAGTTCGAATTCCGTCTAACGCGATGCCGTCCCCTGCTCCAACGGCCCCGCGCGCTTCGTCGCCGACGCCCGAGTCCCACCAGCGAACGTTTTTCCGGCAGAGCGGTTGGATGATGATCGCCGCGGTCGGCAGCGGCGCGTTCATGTTCGCGGTTCACCTGTTGTCGCCCCGGCTCCTGCCCTCGGAATACGGCGACCTGACGACTTTACTGCAAGTCATGGCCTGGCTGACGATCCCGGCGATCGGCCTGCAAACGGTCTTCGCGCAACAGGCCTCGGCCGCCTTGACCGAGCGGGAACAACGCCAATTGACCGGCACGGTGCGGGCCGTGGCGCAAGGCTCGTTCCTGCTTTGGCTGGCGCTGACGGTCGTGGCGTGGTTCTGGCAGGACCGGATCGTGGACGGCTTGAAGCTCACCAACGCCACCGGGCTTTGGATCGCGCTGCTCACGGGATTGGCGTTGCTCTGGCAGCCGATCACGTTGGGGCTACTCCAAGGCCGGCAGAACTTTCTCTGGCTTGGTTGGGCGAGCATATTGAACGGCCTGGGCCGGTTCGCCGTTTCGGCGGTCCTGGTGGTTTTCGCGTCCGCCGCCTTCTCGTCGGGCGATCTCAGAGACGTTGGGGCGTTCGCGACCCGGTTGAAACAGGCGCCGGACCCGGTGTCGGCCTATCTCGCCGGCCGGCTTTCGGAGCCGACCAAGCGGCGCCTGAGCGAATCGCCGCCCGCGGGCGCCGATTCAACGGAACTGAAGAAAGTTCTGCTCAAGGATCTTAACGTCGATCTGGCGACGAACCGCCTGTTCTACGACGCCAAGCGATTCAGCGGCGTCGAACTCCGACCGGAGACCAAAAAACTCATCGCCCAGGATCTTTCCGAGCACGACATCCTGCGGCTGAATCGATTGCTGATGGAGGACGCGTTCCCGGCCGAAATGGGCCGGCGGCTTTTGCTCACGTATGGATTTGCCGCGGTCATCATGTTTGCGGCCTTGGTGGGGTTGGTGGTGTCGTTCGCGATTGGAGCGTGGCATTCACGCGCGGCGTGGCTCGGCGCCCGGGGACCGATCGTCTGGCGAGATTGGCTGGCGCGGGTCGTTCCGCTGACGCTCGGACTCGGCACCGTGCAATACATGGCCAGCGCGGACATGATCGCCGTGCGCAGGTATTTCGCGAGGGAACTGACCGATTCTTACGGCGCGGCCGGCACGCTCTGCCGGGCGTTGGTGGTGTTCACGGCGCCGATCGCGTCCGTGATGTTTCCTAAAATCGTCCAAAGCGTCGCCCGAAAAGAGAAGAGCAATCTGCTCCTGCTGACGCTCGCCACCACGCTGGCGCTCGGAGGCATCGCGGCGCTCGGATTGACGATCAGCTCACCGTTGCTCTTTAAATACGTTTTCAAACAACAGTCGTACGCGCTCATTGGGCCGCTGATCAAATGGTTTGCCTGGGCGATGGTGCCGCTGGCCACGGCGAATGTATTGATCAGCAACTTGTTGGCGCGCGGGCGTTACGCGGCGACGCCGTGGTTCGCGTTGGTCGCGGTGGGATACGCCATCGCGTTGAATTATTTCCACGATTCGTTTCTGATGGTCGTCCAAACCCTCGGTGTCTTCAACCTGCTGCTGCTGGGCGTCGCGGTTTTCTTCACTTGGCGCGGTGGACCACCAGTGCCGGTGGAAGCAGTCAAACGTTGACGGGACATCCCGGACTCACCAATCGAAACGGTCGCGTTATTTACGCGGCGCCGAGCCGTCACCCCGCTGGGCGGGGTCGGTGCCGGAGTGGGAAGCCGGTTCATCGGAGCGCGAAGCAAGACGCGGCGGCGGGGCCTTGAGCTTCTTGTAAATCCAAGTCTCCAGCGGTCGCAGCGGCCGCAACCAGCGGTAAAACGGAGAATAGATCAGGCGCAGGCGCACCACCGAGAGAAACATGACCAGCGAAGCCCGCACGAGGGTCTGGGTCACCTTGGACCCGGCGATGTCAGTCCATTCCGTCGGGGTTTCGAGCACCGAGAACCCGGCGCGTTTCAGCGCGACCAGTAAGTTCACGTCGAACGCCAGGTCCGCGATTCGCAACGAGGAATGAATTCGCTCCACCGCCTCGCGCCGCATCACTTTCGCAGGGCATTGGGTGTCCTGAATATTCATCCAAAACAACCCCTCGACGATGGCGTGAAAAACCCGGCTGGTAAACCGGCGCAGCCAGGTTTGGCTTTGGTGCAGGACCGCGCCGGGAAGCCAGCGCGAGCCAATCACGCAATCATACCCCTCCATCCGCCGAAGCAGGTCGTGAAACGCTTTGGGCGACGACGCGCCATCCGCGTCCACGAAGCCAATCAAATCGGCGAGCGGAAAGAGCTTCAATCCCTCGATCAAGGCGCCGCCTTTGCCGATTCGCCCGGGGAAATTGAGCGCGCTGATTTCCGAGTATTCCGCGGCGACGCGATTCACGACGCCCAAAGTGTCATCGACGCAGCCATTGAGCACGACCACCACCTTGAATTGTCCGGCGTATTCCCGTCGAAAATACTGGGCGAAATCTCGCAGTACAGGCTCGATCCGCCGCTCCTCGTTATAGGCCGGAATCAGCAACAAAACACTCGGGATTGGCGCAGCCACGCGGTGTGCTTACCAAAACAGCCCGCGAAAGCAATGCCATTCAATGGGCTATCCAATTGACCGCCCGTTTTGAGTCTTTCTGGGGGCTTCGACGGCAGACGACAGGCCGATTCATAGTTGGAGTCGGCGGTGGTTGCTTCCGTCCGAATTCAGCTTCCGGTGCATTTCGCGATGTGCTGATAATACGTTAAACCCGTCAAATTGCCCAGCGAATCGGATCGGTTTCAATTGACTTTCAACATAAAAAGCGCAATGTTGCGTTATGATCAGTCGAATTGAGATCGAAAACTTCTTCTCCATCGCAGAGCGGCAAGTCTTGGATTTCACCGTGCCCGCCAATGCCCCGGATTTGGCGTGCTTCCGGGATTCTCCGGCCGCCCCGGGTCAGAGATTGCCTGTCGCGGTGGGGATTTATGGGCCGAACGCATCGGGCAAATCCACGGTTCTGCGCGCGGTCGCGAGGGCTTCCGTATTCGCGCGGAATAGCTTCGGCTTGGCGCCAGACGCCCTCATCCCTTGGATCCATCCGTACGCTCAAAAAGATTGGTTGAATCGGCCGACGAGAATTAAGTTGGAGTTTATCGGTCGGTGTTTGGAAAAAAACCAACCTGGTCATTATCGTTACGAGTTGGAGATAAGCCACGATGAGACCCGTTTCGGTAAATCGGTGAGTTACGAATCATTGTCGTGTGCGCCCAAAGGGAGGTATCGTCGGGTTTTTGAGCGTTCGGGTCAGAAATTCTCGTTTGGGCGGGAGTTTGGGATCGGCGACAACGATCCCCGGGCCGAGAGCATTCGTCCCAACGCGAGCGTCATCAGTACTCTCGCGCAACATAATCACCCGATCGCGCTCGAGCTTATCGCCATCTTTCGAGAGTGGATGACGAATACGCCGTTCGGCCTCACCAAAGCCTCGCAGGGATTGATTGGCGCTCTAAATACCTACTCGGAAAGACCCGAGTATCGGACCGCGCTGAATCGGGAGCTTTCCCGGCTCGACCTCGGACTTGAGGAGATGGAGCTTTCTGCCGGAAGAGACGGGCCTCGGGCGACGTTCAAACATTTCGGTTTGGATTGCGAAATATTGCTGGAGGAAGAATCAACCGGAACTCGACGGTTTATCGAACTGTTTCCGAAAATCCAAGCTTCGCTCGACAGCGGCGGCGTGGCGGTCATCGACGAGTTAGATATTCACGTTCACCCAAATCTAATGCCGGAGATTATTCGCTGGTATTATGACCGGCGGCGCAACCCAAAGGGGGCGCAACTTTTGTTCACCGCGCATAATCCGGCCATCCTTGCCGAGTTGGAAAAGGAGCAAGTTTTTTTTACGGAGAAACCCAGCGGAGAGGCGACTCGTGTTTACGGCGCCCGCGAAATCAAAGGATTGCGCCGTGAGCCGAGCTTGATGAAGAAGTACCTCTCAGGCGAACTCGGCGCTGTACCTCAAATCGGGTGATCAATCGTAGGCCAGTGATTAAGCCGCGGACCCGTTTCTTTTTGGCCGTTGAGGGCGAGAGTGAGCGGGCGTTTGTAAGGTGGCTTCAAGCGCAGTCGCGAGCGGTAACGCATATTTATCTCGAGCCCCATTTGCTCGATGGAGGCGGATTTCGATCAATGTTGGATAAGGCGGAGCAGTTGCACGATCAGCAATGCCGAGTCAACGGTCCGTACCGAGCACGATTCATTATTGTGGATGCCGATCGCGCCGATTCGGGTGATTGGTCGATTGAGAAGTTGAGGCGCGAGGCGTCTAGAAAATCATTTATCCTCTGCGCCCAGCGTCCGAATCACGAGGGACTCTTGCTTAGAATGTTTTCTGGCATGCACAGGGAAAAAGCCACCGCCAGCGCCGTAGCGGCGCAACTTTGCGTTCGTTGGCCGAACTACCGAAAACCCGCGAATGCGTTTGATCTTCTGCGCCGTTTTGCGTTGGCGGACCTCGTCCGGCTGGCTGAATTCGACGGAGAGGTAAGGAATCTGTTGCAACGAATCGGCCTACTCCCACGAAACCGCACCAAGTAGGGCTGGAAGCCGAATCATGTCGCGGGCTACCGGTTCCCAGGCGATGCGGCCGTTTTGTGGACCGTCAGGATCATAATAACCCGGAGTCCGTCGGGGTGGAGTCTCTTCACTCTGTTGGAGTCGTCCAAACCGCCTCACTCCGCCGTCACGATGTATTCGAGCAGGTCGGCCACATCCTGAGGTTTCAGGCCGGCTTCGAGGCCCTCGGGCATCAGGGACTGGCCGAGGCTGCGGAGGCGTTCGAGGTTCGAGCGGAGGATCACGCTTTCGTCGCCGTTCGCGCGGCGGAGCGTGACGCTACCGGCGGACTCGGCGGCGACCAGGCCGGACAGACTTTGGCCGTCTTTGGTCTCGACGAGGTAGTTCAAGTAACGTGGCGCGACTTCGCGGTTGGGGTCGAGGACATTGGTGAGCATCGTTTCCTTCCCGCTCGATTTCACGCTGGCGAGGTCAGGGCCAACGGCGCTGCCTTGGCCCGCCAAGCGATGGCATTGCGCGCAGCGTTCGAGGTAAATCGCGCGTCCGTGCGCGGGTTGTCCCACGAGGTTCAGCGCCGGCAGGTAGGCGTTGATGACGTCTTGGCGAGCGCGGGCGGGATTGTCGCCGAGGATCCTGGCCGCCTGCGCGCGCAGCGTCGGGTCGCGATGTTCGCGCAGCAATTTGATTTGGGTGCTGGAAAGCTCGGAGCGGAGGACTTCTCCCTTTTCCAGCGCGGCCAAGAGCGCGCCGACCCGATCGGATCGCGACAGCAGCGCGGTCAGCGCCTTGCCCCGCAACCCCGGCGTGAGGTAAGCCCATTGTTGGAGCAGGCCGGCGGAAACACGCGCGTCGCGAAAACGCGCCAGGGCGTCGATCACCGCGAATTGAAGCGGTTCGGATTGGCTGGTTTTCAACAGGGAGATCAGGAGCGGACCGACGTCGTCGAAACGAGTCATGCCAAGGAGTTGGATGGCTTCAAGTCGAGCCGGCTCGGAGCGAGCGCCGTCCAGCGCCGTATCGCGCGCTAATGACTGAATGCGCGCCAGTTTTCCTAACGCATCGACCTGTGAAAGTGAATGTCCGCCGCGCTGCAAGCCTTCGCCTAACGCCCGCGCGAGACTGAACGCCAGGCCCGGTTCGTTGGCTTGCGCGGCATAGTCCAAAACATCGTTCACCGCCGCTGATTCGTCGCGTGCGCCGATGACGCCGCCTAGCTCGGCGAGAAAACGTTGACCACCGGCTGATTGCCCCAACCCAGTGTCGGCGGTCGCGGCGGCGAAAAGCTGCCGCTCGATTCCGGCCGAGGAACTTAACGTTGCGGCGCGCGTCCAGGCGTCGTCGGCGTCGTGGCGGACGACCGTGGAAAGAACCTGGACGCGTTCGGGGCGATCGGTCTGGCCGGCGGTGAACGCCAATTGGTAGCGAACGCGCGGGTCGGGATCGTTCGCAAGGGACGCGAGTTTGGTCCAGATCGTGGTCGAGGATTTGGGCTCGGAGAGGAAACGCTCCGACAGCCGAATCGCGTGCTCCCGCACGGCGCTGTCCGCGTCGGCCAGTCCCGCGTCGATGTCGGCGGAACTAAGCGCGTTCATACCGTCGAGGGCGTAGAGCGCGTGGAGTCGTCCCAGCGCGGACGGGGAGTTTTTCGAAAGCCCGCGCAAGAGCGGAACGGCCGCGCGGTCTTGACGCTCGTAGAGCAGTCGCGCGACGGTGTCGCGGTACCAGCCGTTCGGATTAGCCAGCGTTGACACGAGCTCGCGGGTCGAGGCTTTGCCTAAACGCGGCGGTTTGGGCTGGCGAAACCCGTCTGGCACGATGCGATAAATGCGGCCGCGATCGTTCCCGCTGTTCAAATCGAGATGCTTTTTCAGTGACTGCGGCAAGGACCACGGGTGTTCGATGATCTCGCGATACATGTCGATCACGTACAAAGTCCCGTCCGGCGCGTTGGCGAATTGGACCGGCCGAAACCAGGTGTCGGTGGAGGCGAGGAATTCGACCTTTTGCTCATCGGGCGCGCGGGCCGCTCTCAGGCTGGCGCCGTCGGGTGAAAGGACCTTGCGATGCGCCAGGTTGCTGCCGCAATCGGCTACGAAGGCGTTGTCGCGATAATCGGACGGCCACGCGTCGCCGCGATAAATCGTGATGCCCGTCGCGCCAGTGAAATAGCCCGACGGACGCCCGCCGCCTTCGATCGGCCCTGGCACCAGGCCAGCCACCCGCCAGCGCGTCCGAATCACCCGCCACGGTTCGTCGGGGCTGATGCGATAGACCTCCGCGGCCGGGCCATCGACCGCGATCTCCGCGAGGACCGGTGGCATCGCGTAGAAGGGATTGCGTCCGCCGTAACGCTCCTCATACATCACGAGTTGAATGTGACTGCTGTTGCTGCAAACAAACTTCCGACCCCGGCTATCGAAGCTAAGGCCATACTGTCCGCCGCCTGATTCCGAGGCCATCGTCCTTGACCGTGGCTCGATCGTGAAGTCGCGCCCGCGCAAGTCCAACGGTTTGATGTTCGGGTTACTCAGATTGGTGATCACGCCACCGTTCGCCCCGGTCGCGCCGTGGATGCGGTTGTCCAGACCCCAGGTGAAGCTGTTGAACAACTGTTGCACGTTGAGTCGCTCCACGCTGGAACCGAAGCCGGTAAAGACCGTTTCCCGCGTGTCCGCCACGCCGTCGCCGTTCGTGTCCTTCAAATAATAGACGTCGGGCGTCGCGCCGACGAAGACCCCGCCGCCGTAACAAATCACCGCCGTCGGCCACGCCAAGCCCTCGGCGAAGACCGTGCTCTTGTCGAAACGGCCATCGCCGTCGGTGTCCTCGAGCAGGCGAATTCGCCCCAGGCGCTCGTCGCGCCGCTCCGAATAATCGCGCATCTCAACCACGTAGAGCCGGCCGTTTTCGTCGAAGGACATCGCAATCGGGTCCACGACCAACGGCTCCGACGCCACCAGTTCGACGTGGAAACCAGGCTTGACGCGAAAGGTGGCCGGGGTTTGGTTCGGCTCGACGGGGGGAAAATGAGGCAATTCCTTTAGATTCACCTCCGGCTCGGCCGCGGAACCGAGACCACCAAACCAAAGCGGCAACAGAGCCAGGCCGATCCACCAGCGCGGGAATCTCATGACCTCAAGAGAGCAGGAATGCCAAGCGCAGGCCAGATATTTTTCGGCGCGGAGCGGCGTTCCGAGGCGCTCCGGCTACCCCGGTATCAGCGGGAAGCCGGCGCAAGCGCGTTGGCTCGGCGTGGAGACCGGTGCGAAGGGGTAAGGCTTGAGCGCGCATCGTCGCGTCGAGGCGCGCCGGCGGCGCGATTCCCACGCCGACCCCTTGCGGTGATGAACCGAAGACCTGCGCTCTCGATCGGCCCTCGCTCGGCGCGCGAACCAAATCGCGCAACTGATTGACGCGGAACTGACTTGAGGCAAACCGCGCGGCTGGAGGAAGGCGCGGTTTTGTTTTTCGAAGCGCCGGGTTGTGGCCGAAAACTTGCTGTAAAATAATGGTCTGGAAAAGCAGTTTTCGCGTTGAACGGCGAGTGCGCCCGCCCTATTTTCACCGGGCGCGCGGGCCGGACGCGGGCTGGCAGTGAACGATAAACGGAAAGCAAGCAAATCAGGATGCACTATAACGGCAGGAATTCGATAGGGACCACGAAGCGCCTCGCGAGCAAAAGTGGGGTGGTATCGGTCAATTTCATTTGCTCAGCGCCCGAGGCGCGGCACGTCTCCGTGATTGGGGATTTTAACGATTGGCAACCCGAGGCAAACCCGATGCGGCGGCAACCGGACGGCGCCTGGTGGTTGCAGCTGCAGATCAGTCCAGGGCATCACCACTACCAATTCCTCGTGGATGGCAAACCAATCCTCGATCCCCGCGCGCAAGGGGTCGCCAGGAATCAGCAAAACCAGCGTGTATCGTTGATCGCGGTCAGTTGAGCCGCCGCCAACTAGGCCGCCAACCGGGGGCGCAGGCGCGGAGCGGACGATGACGGGAGAAGTTGAGCCTGGGTTGAAAGCCGGGGCCGCTGCGGGTTAAAAACCCGTGCTACGGAGGCAACGCTCGCCGGTTTCTCGTGGCGTCGCCCGGGGCGTCACCGCCGACTTCCGGTCGCGATTTTCGCTCCCGTCAGTCCGGCCGAGTCACTCCGACGCCGGCGCCGCGCGGGTTTTGGCGCGTTGTTCGGCGAAGAACGTTTGAATGAGCGACCGGCATTCCAACTCGCGGACCCCGGCGGTGATTTCGCAGCGGTGGTTCAACGTCGGAAACTGCAGGAGATTCATGGCCCCGCCCGCGGCGCCGGCCTTCGGGTCGCCGAGGCCAAAAACCACTCGCGCTAGCCGCACATGCACGACGGCTCCGGCGCACATCGGACAAGGTTCCTTCGTCACGTAGAGCGTGCAATCGGTCAAGCGCCAGTCGCCGACCGCCGCTTCGGCTTGGGTCAGCGCGAGCATCTCGGCGTGGGCGGTGGCGTCCTTCAAAGTTTCCACCTGGTTGAACGCCCGGGCGATGATCCGCCCCTCGCGCGCGACGACCGCGCCGACCGGTACTTCGCCCGCCTCGAACGCGCGCGCCGCCTGACGCAGCGCTTCGCCCATGAAGTAGTGATCACTCTGAAGATCAATGATCGGCGGCTCGTTCACGGTCCGGTCGAGTGGATTGGATTGAGACGAAGGAAGTGGCGTGCGACTCAGCGCGTCGGGTCTGATTTCGCGGCTGGCTTGGTCTTTCCCGAGCCTGATTTCGCGGGGGCAAGCGCGTCGATCTTCTTTTTCAAGTCATCAACTTCCTTGCGCAAATCCCGATTGGACTTCTGCAGGTCGAGCACCTCGGCGCGAAGGTCGTGATAGTCGTCCGTCGGTTTTCGGACGGCGCGGAGCGTCGCGAGCGATTGCTCCGCCGCCCGCCGTTGCGGGCTGTCTTTGGTCGCGGTCGTGAACGTTTCGAGAACGGCGATGGCCTTGGCGTCCTCCAGCGTACCGAGAGCGGCGAGCGCGGCCGTTTGGAGATTCTGATTCGCGTGGTGAACGTAACTCAGGATGAATTCGCGGACCGCGTCCTTTTGCTCGTCATGCCGCGCAAGGTAGGCAAGCGCCGACAAACCTCGGGAAAAACCGGCCGTCGTGAACGCGGCTTGCCGTTGCGCCAAGGTCTGCCGGAGAGGCGCGACATACGTCGGATCGTCCTCGCGCCGGATCGCCGTAATGGCGCCGACCGCGAGGCGGTTCCGGTACGAATCGGAGTTCAGATTTTGCAGCAAGGTCTCCCGCGCTTCAGGCCGGGCATAGGCGCCGAGACCCTCAATGGCGACCGCCTGAATATCCGGGTTCTTTTCAGCGGCCAGAGTGGCTCGGAGCGCGTCAAACACCGCTGGGCTGTAGAATCCGCCGAAATCGGTGACCACCTGCAGGCGGACCCGCGCGTCTGGTTGGACGGTCGAGGCGCGCAAGGCGCTCAGCGCCTCGTCAGTGTGGATCGAGCGCAAGGCACGGGAGGCGTGGATTCGCACCCCGTAGAAGGGATCGCCATTGAGGGTGGTCTTAAGGCGGGCGACTGCTTCGTGATCCGCCCGCTCGCCGAGCTGATCCACCGCCTGGAGCCGGCCAATCACGTCGTCGGCATCGGTGAGTTGGGCGTAGAGCATGGCGTTCGGGATGGGAAAGGTGACCTTCGCCAAAACCGTGAGGTCCGGGTCGATGCGGACAACTTCAGGAGCGCGCGCGAGGGGAAAATAGAAATCGGCCTCTTTCTCCTGGATCATCACCTGCCGATCAGTCTGCTCGGTTTTGGACTTGAACCGAATGGTTAACGGGAAGCGAAACAAAACGACTTGTTCGCTGACCGCTTGCGTCTGCTTGACCGAGACCTTGGCCAATTGGGTCGATTCGTCCCACGAGTAGCTCACGGACAACTCCGGCTGATGGGCGTGATAGACCCATTGGTCGAAAAACTGGTCGAACGAGCGGCCCGACAATTCCTCGATCACGGCGCGCAAATCGTCGGTCACGACGTTGTCGTATTGATGGCGCTCGAGATAGGTCTTGATGCACCGGCGATAAAGGTCCACGCCCAGTTGCGAGCGCAACATGCGCAGAACCCAACCGCCCTTCGGATAGGCCAGATAATTGAACATCTCGCGCGGCGCATTGTAATTGCGGCGGACGATCGGGTTGACGTCATTGGCCATTCCAGTGATCTCGCGGGCCTGCTGGTAGAATCCATATAGCATCGCGTCCCGGCCGTTCTTGTGCTCGTCATAGAGCGCGTCGTAAAAGGTCGCGAAACCCTCGTTGAGCCAGATGTGGCTCCAATCCTTGCACGTCACGAGGTCGCCAAACCATTGATGCGCCATCTCGTGCGCGACCAAGCCACGACTATCATGAATGTTCTCGGTGGCCGCGGTGAAGAGGGTGCCGTCGGTCAGCGTGGTGGCGCTCGTATTCTCCATGCCGCCGGCGACGAAGTCGTTGACGCAGATTTGGTCGTACTTGGCCCAGGGATACGCGACGCCGATTTCCTGCTCGAAGAACGCCATGATGTCTTTCGTGTCGCGGAAGGAAGTTTGCGCCTGCGCCACCTCCGAGGCCGGCGTGTAAAAAGCCAGCGGCACGTCGCGATACTTGTCCTCGACTTTCTTTAGGTAGCCCGCCACCAGGGTGATGAGATAATTGGCGTGCCGCTTTTCCTGGGACCAATGCGACACGAGCAAACCGCTCGCGGGGTCTTTCTCCTCGGAAACCAGCCGCCCATTCGACCGCACCACCATATCGCTCGGCACGCGGCAGGTGATCTCCGAGGTGAATTTGGCGTTCGGTGAATCGAAGCAAGGATACCAGTGCCGCGCCTCGACCTCCTCACCCTGCGAGAAAAGATGCGTGTCGCCGGCGCGATAGCCTTGGTCGGGCGTCCGAAAGTAAAGCCCTTCGGTCGGTTCGGCGTCATACGTGATCGTCACGCTGGTTTCCTGGCCGGGTGGCGCCGCGGTGGCGAACGTGATGATGATCTTATCCGCGGTGACCTGGTACGCCCGGATCGGCACGGTGGCGGTGACGGAATGAACGTTCAAATCGACCGCGTCGAGGGCCAGCTCGGGCAGCGGCTTCGCGGTCGGCTTGAATCGCAGGGTTGCCTGCCCGGCGACGGTCCGCCGGGTAAAATCAGGCGTCACGTCCAACGCGAGGTGGAGAATCTCCATGCCGCGATCGGGCGCGTACTTTCGATAATCCGAGGCGTCCATCGGCGCCAGAAAACTCTCCGACTTGCGGCATTCGACGAGGGCGCTTTCGTTTTCCGCCCGAATGGTTGAGTCGAGATTTACAATCGCCAGCGCAAGCAGGATATTTCGCTTCATGATTTGATGATGTTCCGCCCGATTTCTACCACACTTGCCGAAGCGAAAGAAAGCGCGGCGTTGCCGCGTCAACTGAGATTGACGGGGTCAATATCGACGACCAGCGAAACGCCTTCCGGCAATGACAAGGCCACGGTGAGCTCGGTCAAGGCTCGACTCAACGGCGGCATCTGGCGGACGCGCAACATGATCTGGTACCGGTAAAACGTCTCCGCCCGTTCGAGCGGGGCCGGAGCCGGGCCGGAGATCATCAGATTCTTCATGCTGGCGAGCTTTTGATCGAGTTCGCGGCGGAGGTAGGTGGCCGCGAAGCTGACCTTGTCGTCGTTCCGTCCCTTGAGCGTGAGCAGGGCGACGCGCGTCAGCGGGGGATACTTGAGCTGCTCGCGAAACTCGATCTCCTGCTCGTAAAACCCGGCGAAGTCATGGCGCCGCGCGTACTGGATCGCCGGGTGAAAGGGCGTGAAAGCCTGCACAATGACTTCGCCCTCGACGTCGCCGCGCCCGGCCCGGCCGGCCACCTGGGTCAACAGTTGGAACGTTCGTTCGCCGGCGCGGAAATCGGTTTGATGGAGGCTCAGGTCCGCGTGGATGATTCCGACGAGAGTGACGTTGGGAAAATGCAGCCCCTTCGCGATCATCTGCGTGCCTAATAGGATGTCGATTTTGCCCGTCTTGAAATCGCCGAGGATGTGGCGGTAATCCTCCTTGCGTTTGAGCGCGTCGGCGTCCATCCGCTTGACGCGCGCCTTGGGGAAGAGTTTGCCGAGGGTATCCTCGACCTTTTGCGTCCCGAGGCCAGCGTAACGAATCGCCGGATTGCGGCATGATTCCGCGGGACAAACGCTGGGAGCGGGCGAGGCGTGGCCGCATATATGACAACAAAGCTTCTGCGTGGTCCGGTGGTAGGTCAGCGCGACGCTGCAATTTGGGCATTGGGCGACGTACCCACAGAGGGGGCATTGGAGGGAGGTGGCGAAACCGCGGCGATTAAGAAAAAGCATCACCTGCTCCTTCCGTTCGAGGCGGGCGGTGATCGCTTCCTTAAGCCGTTGGGAAAAAATCGGCGTCCCTTTTTCGTGGCGGGCTTCCGCCCGCATGTCGATGACGCGCACGATCGGCATCTTCTTGTCATCGGCGCGGGTCGGTAATTCGAGCAGTGAGTATTTTCCGGTCTGCACGTTGTAGAAGCTCTCCGCCGACGGCGTCGCGGACCCGAGCACCGTAACCGCGTTGGAAATCTGGCCCCGAACGACCGCCACGTCGCGCGCGTGATAGCGGGGCGATTCTTCCTGCTTGTACGAGTGCTCGTGCTCCTCATCGACGATGATCAGCCCGAGCGGTTCGACTGGCGCGAATATGGCCGAGCGGGCGCCGATCACGATCCGGGCGCGCCCCTGGCGAATCTTGTGCCACTCATCGTGCCGTTCGCCCGCGGAGAGATGGCTGTGCAGAACCGCCACCAGCGTTGGCGTTGGGCCGGTACAAAAGCGGGCCTTGAAACGTTCGACCGTCTGGGGAGTCAAGGAAATCTCCGGCACGAGAACGATGGCGCCTTTGCCCTGCCGCAACGTATGCGCAATTGCTTGCAGATAAACCTCGGTCTTGCCGCTGCCGGTGACGCCGTGGAGCAAGAAGGTGGACGGTGATTTGCCTGGCTTGGGTGCGGTCGCGACGGCGTCGAGCGCCGCGAGAACCGCCGTCAGCGAACGCGCCTGATCGGCGTTCAGGCCGAGCGGTTGCGTCGGCAGAATCTCCTCGCGCGCGTACGGGTCGCGTTCGGAAATCTCGGGACGGATCGCAAGCAGTCCTTTGTCTTCGAGCCGCCGCAGGGTTTCCGCGGTGGTGTTCGCGGTGCTCAACAATTCCTGCAAGGGCGCCTCCGGCGAGCGCGCCAGGACGTCCATCACCTCGCGCTGGCGTTTGGTCAATGCCGGGGTTTCGCCGGTCTGCGCGATGGCACGCACGATCAGGCGCTCCCGCCAGCCGGCGGCTTCCTTGCGGACGGCTTCCGGCAGAACGCTCTTCAGCGCGACCTCGACCGGACAACAATAGTACTCCCCGATCCAGCGGGCCAGCTTCAGGATTTCGGGCGTCACGAGGGATTGCGCGCCCAGAAGTTTTAGAATCGGCCGAAGCTTGCCGTGGGCCGATTGCTCGACCAAACCAGTCACGCAACCAAGCGCCTGGCGGGGACCGAACGGCACTTTGACCCGGCTGCCGACCTCGACGCGGCCCTCGAGTTCCGGGGGAATCGCGTAATCGAACTCCTTCCGGAGCGCGATCTCCAAGGTAACGCGGGCGATCATGGACGGTTCAAACGCATGGCGACGACAACCATCCTAACGCTTGGGCGGCGAAAATCTACCTCGCGTTCACGACGCTCGGCGAGCGCGACGAAACGCGGGGTTGGCTCGCGGGCGCCGCAGCGCGACGGACGGCTACAGAATGTTCGCCGCCAACTCGGCCAACTCGGATCGTTCGCCGCGTTGCAGTTCGATGTGGGCGGCGATTGGCTCCGAGCGAAACTTGCTGATGATATAGTTGAAACCGTTCGATGAGGAATCGACGTAGGGGTTGTCGATCTGGTACGGATCGCCGGTGAAGACGATTTTCGTGCCGTGGCCGACGCGTGTGACGATCGTTTTGACCTCGAGTGGCGTCAGGTTCTGTGCCTCGTCGATCACCATGAATTGGTTGGCGATGCTGCGTCCGCGTATATAGCTCAAGGCCTCGACCACAATGCTGCCAGAGCGCATCAAATCGCTGCTGCGGCGGTGTTCGTTGCCCATGTTAAGGTCGGAGAGCATTTCCAGCGCGTCGTGGATCGGCTGCATCCAAGGATTAAGCTTCTCCTCCAGGGAACCAGGCAGAAAACCCAGTTCTTTGCCCATTGAAATGGTCGGCCGCGCGACGACGAGGCGGCGGAATTCCCGGTCGTGGACGGTCCGTTTAAGGCCCGCGGCCATCGCGAGCAGGGTTTTGCCCGTTCCGGCTTTGCCCATCAAGGTCACCAGCTTGACGTTGTCGTCGAGCAGCGCGTCGAGGGCGAAATGTTGCTCGCGATTGCGGGGTTTGATGCCCCAGACTCCCTCGCGGCAATCGATGATGGGGATGACCTTCTTGCCGGTGGCGTCCACCTTGCCGAGCGCGGTGCGCTTGAGGTTCGTTTCCTCGATCAGCGTAATGTATTCGTTCGGGCTGCCCGGGCCGGCGCCATTCAGTTCAAAGGCGCCGCTGGCGCGGAAGCCGGCCATCTTTTCAGCGCTGACCATGACATCGACCATGCCCGAGTAAAGGTCCTTGAGCAGGACCCGGTCGGTTTCGTAATCCTCCGCCGGCAGCGCGAGCGCGTCGGCCTTGATGCGCAGGTTGATGTCCTTGGTGACCAGGATCGTCGGGATATCGGGATGGGTTTCGCGGATATAAAGCGCCTGCGAAATGATCCGGCTATCGACCGTGTTCTGGCCGTCCAGCGGGAGATGGCCGTTGCGATTATTCTTTTCGGCGAAAATGACCCGCAAGCTGCCGCCGTTGGGGAGGCTGACTCCCTTGCTGAGTTGACCGGTGGCGCGCAGGGCGTCCAACATGCGCGAGACGGTGCGCGCGTTTTGGCCGCGCTCGCTGGTCTCACGCTTGAAGCGATCGATTTCTTCGATGACTTCGATCGGAATGAGGACGTTGTTCTCTTTGAAGTTGAGCAGTGAATTGGGATCGTGGAGGAGGACGTTGGTGTCGAGGAAGTAATTTTTCACGTGCGGGTTTTTGCGAATTTGAGCTTGGCCAGACGGCCGTACCAAAGCTTTAACCGGGTGTGGGGCAAGGGGAGTTCGTAGTGACCGGAAAAAAGAAAATTGGCGAGGATTCCGAATAAATCGAAATCAACAAACCGCGGCTGGTCGTCCAACAGAAACGGCCGGGTGGCCAGCATTCGCTCAAACGGAACCAGGCGCTCGGCCAATTGACTGAGCAGCTCCAGCCGATGTTCCCGCCATTGGTCAAGGCAGCCCCGGCCAAACTTTCGTTCCTTATGCCGGAGGTAGCGCAACCAGTCCGAAGTGGGCACGAACTCGCGGGCGTAACTGTCGTTGAGCTTGAAGCCCAGCTCCTCAAGCTGGTCCTCGATGTGTTGCCAAAGAATATCCTGCACCCCTTCCCACTGGCGCGGGAACAGTCCCAACTTCAATTTGTCGTCCAGATATTTCGCGATGACCTGGGACTCGCCCTCCACTTCGAAGATGACGCTCCGTCCGTCCTTGAGGACCGGCACTTCGTAATAACGTCCGCGGGTCAGGCGCCAGACCAGCGAGCGGTCGCCGGCCGGAATGTTGACAGTCCGGAAGGGAACGCCGGCGTACCCGAGGATACGACGCTGCACGAGGCAAAACGGACTCCAGGGGAACTGAACCAGCTCGAGCATATCAGCCTGGCAGGAAGCTTTCCCAGCGCTCGCGGGCGCTCAAAGTTGCGGCCGCGGAATTCCGGCCTGGCGAACGTTGTTTTTTCGGCACGACTCGAACTTAGATTCCAGGTTGAACCATGACAAGTGGAAACAAATTCTTCGGACGTGACATTTTCGCGGCGCCGGGCGGCCGCGCAAAAACGGCGCGCCGAATCAATCGCCAAAGAGTTTCTTCAATTGTTCGCGGGCCGCGGCTTCGCGCGAAACGTTTGGCGCGCGCGGGACATATTCGCGCCGGGCGAAGGCGAAGTATTCGCAGAAATTTCCCAAATGTTTTTCCGCCTCCGGCTCGGCCCGGCGGTCGCGGCACTGGTGGGCGGCTCTGGGATCGTAACTTTCGCAATTCAAGCAGACTCGCAAGTCCGCCTGGCAACGGCCGCATTGCTCGCTTCTTCCCGGCTGGCCGGCGATGGTCCATTCCGCTCCGCATTGATGACAGTGTCGTGTCATGGGCAAAACTTAGCGGCTTCGGATCGTTTTGCAATCGGTCAGGCGTCAAGGGCCGCGGCCAGAGCGCCGCAATGACCGTTCCGCTGGCGACGGGCCAACACGATTTGCAACGCAGGTTTTTGGCTCGCGCCCCCCTTGAATCTTGGCATCAAAGGCGTTGCCCCCCTACTACGGCCCATCTATTCTTGTCCCATGCAAGTACCGAACCAGTTTGATCCGCCCGTCCGCCTTCTGATGGGACCGGGGCCGAGCGACGTCGCGCCCTCTGTGCTCACGGCCATGTCCAAGCCGCTGGTTGGACACCTCGATCCGGTCTTCATCAAAATGATGGAGGAGATCAAGACGATGCTGCGCGAGGTGTTCCAAACGCAGAACGAAATGACTTTCCCGATCAGCGGCACCGGCAGCGCCGGGATGGAATTTTGCTTCGTCAACCTGATCGAGCCGGGCGACGAGGCCGTCATCGGCGTGAACGGCGTATTCGGCGGCCGCATGGTCGATGTCGCCGAGCGGTGCGGCGCCCGCGTGACGAAAGTCGAGGCGCCGTGGGGTCAAATTATCCAGCCCGAGCAGATTCGTCAGGCGCTCAAGGTCACCCGGCCGAAAGTCGTCGCAATCGTCCACGCCGAGACTTCAACGGGAGCCTTGACCCCGGTCGAAGAGATCGCGCGCCTGACCCGCGAGGCCGGAGCGCTCTTCCTTTTGGACACCGTGACCTCCCTCGGTGGCTGCCCTGTTAAGATTGATGAATGGGGAGTGGACGCCGTTTACAGCGGCACGCAGAAATGCCTGAGCGCGCCGCCCGGCCTCTCGCCCGTCTCGTTGGGCGCGCGGGCGATGGAAGCCGCGCGGAAACGCAAAGCCAAAGCGCAAAGCTGGTACCTTGACGTTAATCTCCTGGCGTCCTATTGGGGTCAGGATCGCGTCTATCATCACACGGCGCCGATCTCCATGAATTACGCCCTCCACGAAGCGCTCCGCCTCGCTCTCGTCGAGGGCTTGCCCCATCGGTGGCGCCGCCACGAGGCAAATCATCAACGCTTGCGCCGGGGACTGGAAGTGATGGGGCTGTCGCTCGCGTCGCAAGCCGGACATCAATTGTGGCAACTGAACGCGGTGACGGTACCCGAGGGCGTTGACGAGGGCACGATTCGGAAACGACTGTTGACCGACCACGGCATCGAAATCGGCGCGGGGTTGGGTCCGCTCAAGGGCAAGATTTGGCGCGTCGGGCTGATGGGCGAGACCAGTCACCCGGCCAATGTGACCAGATTCTTGAAAGCGTTCGGCGCTCTCCTCAATGAGGCGGGCCGATCGACCGACGTAGCCGCGGCCGTCGCCGCGGCGGCGTAGCGACTCCGTGGGTTCCACACGGGCGGCAGGTCCAGGCGTTTCCCGCCCGGTTGATACGAATGCGACCGCGGTGGACTCTGCGTTTTTCTTGATAAGCATGAGCGGCCGTGGATTGGTGACTTCCGCTGGCCGATTGGCGGCGCACGTTTCATTTTCAAATGGCGCATAGATAACTTTCGGCGATTAGTTCCGAACGCAGATCGGACTCGTACATGAGCCAACATCGCATCGTGGGTTTCGACGTTGCCCGTTCGCTGGCGATCTTCGGAATGTTCGTTGTTCACTTCATGTTGGTGATGACGGACGGAATGCCACCGGAAAAATGGAGCGACTCACTCCTGCGCCTGCTCGACGGCCGCCCCGCCGCGACGTTCGTCATCCTCGCTGGCATCGGAGTGACTCTGAGGTCGAACCGCCCGGCCGGTCCAGGCGCGGCGTCAGAACGCCGAGGGATCGGCACGACATTTCGACGCCGCGGGCTGCTGCTCCTGGCCTTCGGTTTTCTCAACCTGACGATCTGGCAGGGCGACATACTGCGGGTGTATGGCGTTTCCCCGCTCATCGTTCCGTGGTTGATTTGGCGCCAGCCACGAGCGCTACTGATCACCGGCCTGGCGTTCGTGCTGGGCTTTTGTCTTTTGCTCGCTCTATTCAACTACGACCGGAACTGGGACTGGAACACGATGACGTACCATCGCCTCTGGACCCCCGCGGGATTACTGCGAAATCTCCTCTACGATGGATTTCGATCGGTGTTTCCCTGGACCGGTTTGCTCGTGCTCGGCATGTGGCTGGGGCGGCTGGATTGGTCCACGGAAGCTGTGCGACGAAAGGCCATGACTTGGGGGTTGGGGCTGTTGGTTTCCACGTCGGCCTTGTCCACTGCTCTCGTGAGTTGGCTCAGTCGTCATCCGCGGTCAGGCGTCGATCAACAATCCGCCACGGCCCTGTTTGGCCTACAATCGATGCCGCCACTACCGATATTCCTGTTAAACGCCATCGGTTGCGCGTTGCTCATAATCGGGGCTTGCGTTCTCCTCGAAAGACGATGCCGGGAGGGGTGGCTCGTTCGGGCCTTGGCGGCGACCGGTCGCATGGCGTTCACCTGGTACGTCGCGCACATAGTGATTGGCCTCGGCGGCGTGATTGCGCTGGGTTGGACGCAAGCCACTCACGTAGAAGCGCTCGGGACAGCGTTGGGTTTCTTTGTGGCCGCGGTGGCGACATCGCATTGGTGGAGTAAACGTTTTTCCGCTGGACCACTCGAATCGATACTTCGCCGGGCCGGGTAAGATTCGCGGAATAAGAAGGAAACGCCCGACTCTCAATTCTGGTTGATTTCACCTTTTTTTAGAATAAGTCATTGACAATGCTTCACAGATGCTGTCTAGTAGGGCCTGTCTTATGAAGAACCGCATTAACATAGTAATCTCGAACTGGCCGTTGACGGCCGGCGCCTCCGTGGCGCGCGTCAGCCCGATGGGGAGAGATTATTCGTTCTTTCCAGGCGTTTCCCGAATCTCGAAGCATCAGACGGCAAACAATCCAGGAGGAACCAGGTAAGCAGGCATAAGGTAACTAAAGAATCTCAAACCCTGCTTACCTCGAAGGAAGCAGGGTTTTTTATTTGTTTTGTTTAACCAGTGAACGTGAACCGAATCAGTAAGCGCTTGAGATATGACCGAAAATAAACACGACATCTAGATGATGTCACGGATTAGGAATCAAAAATCGGCGCGGGGAACGCGAGCGTTCCCACCGGTGGGCTGCGCCCATCGGCCGCGACTAAGCGCGCCGAATGATTTATCCCGAGATTTACAGTCTAAGGGCTTCGCAGGAGGTGTGCCCCTAAACACCGAAACAGCCGCCGTGAAACCGCGGGTTGGTGCATAACCAAGGGGTGTTTGTTCTTTGTTGAATTGATTTCTGGCGGCCGCGAAAACCCGCGCGTCCGCCTAAATACTATTAGTGGGAGCCAGCCAAGGAAGTCACCGAGCGCGACGCGCTCAACTTCCCCACCGGGCTATCAGCCTGTCAAAAACTACGAATAGTATCCGTGGCTTTTTGACAGACTGCTAAACGTTCTTACCGCGGAGCCGTTGCCAAGGTTGGGTATTCCGCGTTTCTCCTGTCCCCGCCTTCTCCCACTGGCCGGGGGCAACCCGCGTGTAGTGTAGCAGCAACATGCTCGGCCTGGGACCGAGTGAACGGGAGTGCAAATCTCTCCGCGCGGACCCATTTCCAGTTTCGAGCCGCTGCCAAAACGGCCGGCTCGCGGCAACCCTCAACCCAAGGAAACCCGATGAAACCCGTCATCCGTTACCAAAGCCAGTTGCTCTTTCGCAAGAGCTATAAACCAAACTGCATTGTTCGCGCCCGGCCGGCGAGGAAGGCGCTCCGCCTCCTCCTCCGCGACCCGGGACGAAACCCGATTACCTATGAAGACAAATCACCTTGAATCCAAGTTCGCCGAAATGGGCGCGCGTCTCAAAACGCGCGAGTTCGTGCCGGTGACTTGGGAACGCAGTCCCGACTACGCCGTCGATATCCAGCGCGATCAACGCGGGGAATTCTTCGAGCTGCGGTGGCCGGAAGCGCTGCGCGGCCGGCTCGACTTCACCGTCATGCAGACCGAACCGCGGGAGCGTCACTTGCTGCTCCTGGCGCGGAAATCAGGCGGCGAACCGCCAGCGGACCGCTTCCTCTGCGGGTACGACGAACGCGAATGGTTCGTCGCCGCGGTCCCGGGCGGCGCGTCGTCCGTGCGGCAGGCGATGGACGCACTGCGCCCGCCGGTGGTCCGCCAGGAATTGGCGCGGCGCCATGTCTCGTGGCGCAAACGCTACGAGCGGAAAAACCGGGCGTTCCGCCGCCAGGGGGAATGGTTCTTCGTGCCCGCGCCCTCACTGGTCGTGGACGCCAAGTTCATGCTCCACCAGGAGCCGTTGCGACGCGGCGCCGGCAAACCGCACTGGGTTGAGGAGCTTGTCCGGATGGGCGGCGAAACCGTCCACGTCTGCCAAGCGCACCCGAACGGGCTGACCGAATCCCATTACCGGGAAGTTCTGCAGGCCAATCCAGTCGCCCGTTCCTGGAACTGGCGCGTCATGCGCCGGAACCCCGAGGTCTATGCGCGCGGAACCGTGCGCCATCACGACCACGATACGATCACCCTCCCCGACTGGCACCGGGTGGTCATGAACACCGAAACCGAAACGCGCACGATGCAAAACGTCGCGTTCCTGGATTGAAGCCAAGACGCAGTGGCGCCGCCCGCGCGGCGCCACTGCCGTCGGACCGGTTGAATGCTTCGAACCACCGCCGAATGCTCGACGTCGTCGGGTTCGACCCGACGGTCCCGGCGGTCATCTGCGACTTCGTCCGCAATTAGTGGACGCCGCGCGCGGCGGAAAACGCCAATGAGGTGGGAACGAAGCGGGCGGAGGAGCGATCCTCCGCCCGCGTATCCACCGGCGCCAGCATGCTAAAACGCCGTCTCGACGACGGCGTTGACCGCCCATTTCGAACGCGCGAAACGTTCGCCGCCGAGCGGACGTGGAGCTCGAAATCGGTCGCGCGACCACGTCGCCGGCGCCAACGAGGGACCGTCCGCGAATCGTTTCCCATGAATTCTCACACCTCCGAGCGCGAAGTAGATCAAGCGACCTCGTGAACGTTGCGAGGCATGAGCTGGTGGAAGAGACCAGCCGGAGGTGTGACTCTTAATTATCAGCCACCGACCGAATCGCGCGGACCCCTCGAGCGACGCGCGATCGGCAAAGAACAAACACCCAAAGTCACAGTCACTTCCGGGTAACTCATCACGACGGTTCCAGCGCGGTCGGCGAATGGTCTCGATCATTGATTGTGGCGCCCAGAGCATAACGCCTCGCGGGGTTGGCTTGAATCCCCTCCCGAAGATGGTATGGATAACGCACCGGCGCAGAGATGAAGACACACCAGCGAATTGACCAACGCAGCCTGGCGATGGCCCGCGCCATCGTCGCAAAGATCGACGCGGACCCCGCGCGCGCGGGGTTCGCGCGAGCCAAGGCGACCGCGGAACGCTGGTTCCGCAACCAACCGGCTCCGGCGATCCGTGAATGGCTGGAGATTCTTGAGCAGCCCTGGGAAAAAGTGCGGGAAATTCTGCTGGATGCGTCCGAGCATAGCCAACGCCTCAGGCAAAGCGACCCGTTTTGCGGCATTTTGACGCCGCAGGAACGCTGGCAAATCTACCGGGAATATCGTGAAGAGACCTGAATTGGAGCACCTCATCCGTGCGGCGGGCAGCATTGCGAATTCGCGAGAATTGGTCATCATCGGCAGCCAGGCCATTTTGGGAACTTTCCCCGATCCGCCGTCTGAGTTGACGATTTCTCAGGAGGCGGATCTTTACCCGCTTGATGCGCCGGAAAAGGCCGAACTCGTGGACGGCTCGATCGGCGAAAAATCTCCTTTTCATGACACTTTTGGCTACTATGCGCACGGCGTGGCGCCGGAGACCGCGGTACTGCCACGAAACTGGCCATCTCGCCTTGCTCGCGTTCAAAACCAAAATACTAATGGAATTGCTGGGTTGTGTTTGAGCCCCGTTGACCTCGCGATCAGCAAACTGGTAGCGGGCCGCGAGAAGGATTTGAGTTTTGTCAAAGCAATGTTGCGCTACAAACTCGTCCAAATCGAACGGATCGTTTCCCTGTTTCCAGAGCTTAGCCCCGAGCAGGTTGCGTTGGTCCAACCTCGGCTGGTTCGCTGCCAACTGGACTGGCCTGCATAGCTTTTCGACGCGGAGGAAGCCCTACACTGCCCCCGCCGCCGGATGCTCAAGGCGCCGCCCGACACGATGTAAATCTCGGCGGGACTTCCCTTTTAGGCGCCAAACTTCCCTTTTAGGCGCCAAGCGCTTTTTGACGAAGGGCAGCCTGAGAATTACCGTAGCCGGACGATTACCCAGCATGGACCCTTAGCATGGACACAGACTCTCATGACGCATCTGTACGGCGCTTCGAACGCCTGCGTGGTCGGATTTCTCAGTGGATGCCAATGGAGGCAATTGTGAGCGGGGAACAGGAATTGTTCGAGCGCGATTCGGCGGCCGGAAAGCCGCGCGGGCGCTCAAATTCATTATGGTTCGGGTGGCCGGCGGAGGAAATCGGTTCTTGAGACCAGCCTTTTGCCTCCTCGGGCGGCGGCTTCGCTCGTCGCCCACCGGCTCGCCCGTTCCTTTTTTTGGAACGAGACGTTGTCAAACTTGCGGGGTCGGTGTTATTTTTTGCGTTGTTGTGACTACGGGGATCTCTGGTTCGGGCTTCTTTTTCGACGCCTTAATGACCTAACTGGGAGTCTGCTCGCCGCTCGCGCCCGGCCCGAACCAGAGACCGGCAGAATTTCGTCTCGCCGAAAGTCGCGCGCGTCCTGGTCCGACCGGCTTCCTTTCACCTTCGCGCGCCCGATATGCCTCCGACGAGCCGCGGCTGAGCATCCCATCACGGTCGTTTCGCCCTCGACCGCGCCGAGTTCCGGTCAGGGCTTGGAGTCCGTAAGCGGTTTCTCCACGAGCACGACCGGCTCTCGACAACACATGCATGGCCCGGGGACAATGGCTTTAATCGAGCAAACGTCGCAGTAGTAGTAGAGGTCGTTGACTTGCCCGTCCTTGATTGAATGGATTCGCGTGACCTCGAAAAGGTGGCTCTTCGGGAACAACCGGCCCTTCAAGATCAGTTCCTTTTGACGCAGTCGCTCGTCTAGAAAAATCGCCTCCGAATACTTGCCGCGCAATAAGGTGTAAAACGTCCCGTCCGCCGCGCGCAGTCCATAAACATGCTCATGGTTCGAAGGAAGATCCGCCGCGTACAGCCGATGCATTTCTTCGGCGAGACAGACGACCCGTCCGCGTAACTCGACCACCGTCTCGCCTCCGGCCTCAGACTGACCGGTCGATTTCGCCGCGTGCTCCTGCGCGGCCACCACCACGCCCAAAAGAACCAGCGCGACGGCCGTCAGCCAGCAGGCGGCCTGCTCACTCAGTCGGCTTCGTTGGCGCTGTCGCTGGCGCATAAAGTTTGACCGCCCGGTCGTAGTCCGCCGGATAATCAATATCAAAGTCCAGGCCCGGATCATCGATGTCAAGCGTCGCGCGCGAAGCATTGGTCTCCCCGAGAAACGATTTCAGACTGTCGGCGCGTGAAGCGGCCAATCGTCCAAAAACATGCTTAGCCAGAATCACCGGATGTCGAGGCCGCCCCGACGAAGCGGGTTGAACCACTTCTTCGGAACGCGGAGCCGCGAATTTGAGCAAAGCGGTCAACGTTGACGCGCGCAGATGCGGCTGGTCTCCCAAGACGATCGCCCAGTGGCTCAAGCCCGCCCGCCAACTTTCCCAGCCCGCCGCGCGTTGAATCGATCCAAACATTCCCAACTCTGGATTCGGGTTCACAATCCGATGCTCCTTTGGGAATCCAAGCCGATCCAACTCAGCGCCGACCGGAGTCGTCCCGGGCGCGACGACGACCACGATTTGCCCCGTGTGCAGAGCTTGCCATTGGGCAAGCAGATGTCCGAGGATCGAGGACTTGCCCCACGGCAGCAAGAGCTTGGCCCGGCCCATTCGCGCCGACGCCCCGGCGCCCAGGATCACGATACCGAAGCAAGAACCGATCAACGGTTCGATCACGCTAGCGGTGGCGACGGACGATTTTTCAACATCGGACATGGTCGGCGGTCACGCCGCGACGCTCCGTCTGCGGGGCGGGCTGAGCGACTCGGCCCGCTTTTGGATGTATTGCGCGATGATGCTCACCGCGATTTCCGGAACGCTGTGCGACCGGATGTCCACGCCGACCGGGCACGCGACTTTTGCCAGCGCTTCGGTGGTCGCGAGTTTATCCTCGATGAATTGGCTGAAAATCAGGCGCGCTTTGCGACGGCTGCCGATCATGCCGAGAAACTCGAAGGGCCGCGCGAGCCAATTTTTCAAGACCAACGCATCGTGCTGATGACCCCGCGTAACGATCAAACCGAACGCGGGCCGCAGTGGCATCGGTTCGTCGAGCAACTTCTCCCAATAATCGACCCGGAAACGGGTGCCCGGGGGGAAGAACTGGGAATTCGCCAAGGACGGGCGGTCGTCAAAAACGGTCACGTCAAAATCGACCCCCAACGCCAGCGGCGCCACAGCCTGCGCGACGTGCCCCGACCCGGCGATCCAGAGCGCGCACGGCGGCGACACCGTCTCCTGATAAATCCAATCACCACTCGCCACCCCAACCCGGCCAATCGTGAAATCCTGCTTCACCCCCCAAGTGATCGTTTCGTCATGGCGAGCCAATTCCCGCCAAAGCTCACTGGCCTGCGCCGCCGCCGGCAGTATCACGCCGAAGACTTTGCCGCCGCAAATCAACCCGTCGTCCCAGCCAAAATCGTGATCCAGGACCAGCTCGAATTCCGCGGGCGTCTGGCTCATCAACGCCCGCCGCGCGCGATCCTGGATTTCCGCCTCGAGACACCCGCCGCCAAGCGTGCCGCGGATGCGCCCGTCGAGATGAAAAATCGCCTTGGCCCCGATCTTCTGCGGACTCGAGCCTTTGACGCCGGTGATGATCCCCAACGCAAACGGTTCGCCCTCGTCCAACGCTTCCGGCAGGTGGCTGAAAAATCGCGGCATAGGGTGCCATCAAAGCAGGTTCGCAAGCTAACTTCGGATCACGGCGATCTTCAGGAAACTCGGGTTCGGATCCGCGCGTCGCGTCATATTCAAATCGGTGTTACGTGGGGTATAGCGGCAATTCCGCGACAGTCAAGACGCTGAGACGCATTTGGAGTCAGTCGGCGGAGCCGTGGCGATGCAAATCACCCCCCCACTCTTGCGGAAGCCCGTTCGATTAACGACGTCATTTCGCCAAACGACGGACGGTCAGGGGTGTGTGACGCCAAAGTAACGTGAGGGTCAGGCGGCAACTTGGATTTTGAGGT
>CAZFVY010000086.1:0-31981 GCA_964522665.1 uncultured Verrucomicrobiota bacterium
CGTTTTTGGCCGAATACTTGGCTTTGGAGAGAGCCGGCAGTAGCAGGCTCGCTAGGATTGCGATGATCGCGATCACGACCAGCAATTCTATTAAAGTGAAACCCGGCGCCGGCCTGGCAGTACCGTGAGCAGGGCGTCGAGGGCGCTCTGTCGCGTGATTCAAGAAAACCTCCCACCGAGCCAACCCCCGACCTGATGAACACTGGTATTTGAATATCCTACGCCGCGCCGATTGACTTCGTAGCATAAATTGTTATCTCCCGTTCGAACAGCGCGATCAATTGCCATTTAAGTGCGCTTCGTGATCAATATTCCAACGCCGCCGGGCCGACTCGGTGGCCATCACCCAGTTGGTTAGCTTGGCAATCTCCACGTGTCCGTCGCCAAAGACAATGTTTGCTCCTTTGGAATGCCGCGCGCTCGGCAAAGGATACAATAACCCTACGTTGGCGCCGAAAGGCCCGCTCGGAGAGTGTGTGGTGAAATTTAAGGGATAAGGCGCAAGCGCATCCATCTCTCCATCACCGACCAGAGTCATATCGCTCGGAACCCGGATCATGTCCGGGTTGACCGCTGGCCCATAAACATGATCAAGGTCGGGAGAACTCCACGATATCATCCCACCGAGGCCGAGAAAAATCCCCGACGCCAGGGGCCCGGTTCCATAAGCGTTGTACGCGTAGAGGCCAAATCTTGTGCCTTCTCCGGCTGGGCCAGGCGGATTTGGTTCCGGACAAAGCAGTCCCGAGTTCGGCAATTCTGTGCCAAACCGTGAGTAGAGCCCCAAGCGCTGTTCCCACGTGATATAAGGAGGGAAGCCGCCAGCACCCAATGGTTCGATTTCAGCCAGCCGCGGGTAACTCCGATTATCTTCGGCGTAGATCGCCAAGGCTAGACCGTATTGGCGCAGCTGGCGCTTGCAAGCGGCGTTTCGTGTTGTCGCCTTAGCCTTGGACAAGACCGGCAGTAGCAGGCTCGCCAGAATCGCGATGATCGCGATGACCACCAACAGCTCGATGAGGGTGAACCGGCGGCAGGCCCGATGGCGTTCGTTTGCTTTCATAAGCTGGCTCCCAAAAGCGCTTCCGAGCTACCTTGAAGACGCGTCCTAATTACCATAAGGCGCCGGCCCCAAGGCGTTCCACGTTTCCGGGTGGGGTTCGTGGTCGCGGTTCCAGTTGCGGGCGGAGATCTCTGGATGGAAAAAATCACGCGCGCGAATAAACGCCGTGTGTCCGTCGCAGAAGACGAGATTGTAGCCATTTTTGTGACGAAGGGCCTGTTCGGTGATCGTAGGAACGCCGGCCGACGCCGGCGTAAGCCAGTCGATTCCCTGCGTGACAGTTTGTGAGCCGACCAAAAAAGCATGAAAGTCGCGGGAATCGCCGATACAGAACATGTCGCTCGGAACTTTGATGTCGCTCTCTTTGACGCGCTCGACGTCGATTCCCAGACCGAGGCCGGCGCCGTTGCTGGATTGGCCCGTCCCTTCAATGTTCAATCCGTAACAATTATGCGGCTCCCCCAGAAGCACGAAGAGATCGTTGGTGGGTATGTAGCCTTTGTATGCGGGACAAATGAGCCCGGCGTTCGTCCACGCTGTGCCGACGTACGGTTGCAGGAGCGCATACCATCCAAAATTATAGTAATTGCTGCTCAATTCCCAAGGCGGGTACGTTCCATTGGCGTCATCCATGTACATGCGAACGGCGTACCCGTATTGACGGAGGTTGTTTCTGCACTTGGCCGACTGGGCGGTCGCTTTGGACTTGGCGAGCGCGGGCAAGAGCAGCGAGGCGAGGATCGCGATGATGGCGATCACGACCAAGAGTTCAATCAGCGTGAAGCCGCGCGCTATCCCAGGGCGTTCGTTTACCTTCATATCCGGGCGCATGGAGTACTCACAACACAGCCGGCGCACTCAGGAGGTCGGGGGTAAGCAGATGCCGCCAGCGCTCGGGAATTTGATCGGGACGCCCGCTCCATGAACCGCTCCCGCCGCCTCCTTTTATGGTTTTGTGTTCGATCCGAAGGGTTGGCCGGCCATCGCGGCCCGCGGCGCCGGACGAGACGTCAAATCGGACCTCGTCCGTGCCTCGGTGCAGCCAATCGGCGCCGTAATCCTGGATTCGGCGCTCGGGGTCGTTCCGCGGCGGACCGACTCGCGTCAGCGGGTCCATCGGGTTCACAGGCGTGCGGATCGAATAGTCGAGCAGTTCTCCGCGATTCGCCCCGATCAAGCCTTTCAATCTGGTCACCCATTCGTCCCGCAATGCCGCGCTCTCTTCGGGGAACGCCCGTAGGACGAAACTGTTTGTGTCGGGCTGGGTCCGTTCAAAATGAGAGCGTTCGAGGCGTTCAAAACGAACCCTCATCTCCTCGTAAAGGGCGCGAACTTTCGCTGCTTCCGCGGGCGTCAGCTTAAACAACGCCTCGGCCTCCGGCGAAATCTCGCCCTCCACCGTGAGTCCGGGAACTTTAAGCGAATGGACCACCGTCTTGGGTAAATCGACTAATACCGTCGTGTCGTCCCATTGGGCGGACTTCTGCCGAAAGGGCGGCGCGGAAGGAGGCGCGGGCGCAGCGGCCTCAGCCTGCCTGCCCGCCAGAGGTATTGCCTCGGCAGGAGCCCTCGATTCCCCAGATGGCGGAGTTCGCGCGGCGGCAACGAGACCGCTCTTCGCCGCGCGCTCCGCGATCATCTGCCTCCACCGCGCCAAAACTGGTTTCATCTTTTCCGGCGCATATTCGTCAAGCGCCGCCCCATACGGACGGCCCCCGCCCGAGGTGCCGTTTACTTTCCCGTGGTCGGTCATTACGGTTCTCACCAGCCGGTCAATTCTTGACGGGGGATTTCCCGAATCGAGCGCGAACGTGTAGGTGATCGATCTCGCCATGCCATCAGGCAGCTGGGTTTCCTTCGTGAAGGGGTTCATCTCACCGTCCAACATCCCCCGCCCATTCTGCCAGAACAGCTTTGCCCGCTGTTCTCCCAGCGTCGCGAGTACCACGTCGTCCAATCTCCGACGAATGGCCGCGGCCTCTTGCGGGAAAGGCGTCAGGTGAAAAAAGAACCTTTCGGCCGACGCCGGCAGGCGGCGAACTGGGAATGGTCCCAAATCCGGCTCTTTATCAATCGGCTCAAGATGTTTTCCCTCCTCCAAACGCCATTGGTGTAACGCCTCCGCGAGGCCCGCTGTAACGCGCTCGACCTCCGGTGAAGTAAGTCGGAAGGCTTGCGTGAATTTATCGGTCAGCACAAATTCCATGCGCTCGAAATTCGTGACGACCACCGGCTGGATCGCGATCTGGCTCAAGACACTTTTCGGCGCGCGCACGGTCGCCGAAGTCTCGGACCAAGCCTCGTTTGCCGCGACGAGCTGGCTTCGCTTCCCCTTCGAAGCCGACTGGTCCGCAACGTGCGCCGGAGCCGGCGTTTCCTGGTCAGCGGCGCTCGTGAAGGTCGAGAGGCACAAGACCGCCAGCAGCGCGGCCGAAGCGATCAACGCGAGGCAGTTGGAAGGTTTGAATTCGGCGATCATGCTCACCCTCCGCTTGATCTCCTGCTTGCGGCTGATCGCCGGCGCCAGGCTGGGGCAGAAGCCGATGGCGGAGAAGTGACTGAGAAGTTTGATGAGGGTGTCTCCGTAGGTTCGCCGTTCCCGCGCGTCAAGCTGGGCCAGGACCATGCTGTCGCAGACCAGCTCGCGGTCGGAGCGCAAGTCGCGCATGGCCAGCCATACCAAGGGGTTGAACCAATGCAGCCCGCGGATCACGATCATCACCCAGTTTAACAAGACGTCGCGGCGCTTGAGGTGAGCCAGTTCGTGAAGGAAAATCATGCGGAGTTCCGACGAATCGAAACCGTTGATGATGTTCTCGGGCATGAGGAGGCATGGTTTGCGCCAGCCGAAAAGGGCCGGAATTGAAAGGTCGGACGCGCGGCGAAGCTTAAGCGGTTGAGCGACGCCCATAGCGGTCTGGCAGCGCGCCAGCAGCGCCAGCAGGGCCTCATCCGTCACCTGTTCGGCCTGGGCGGCCCAGCGTGAAAAGCGCCGGTGCCGCAGCGTCGCCGCGGTCAGGATCAGGCCGAAACCCAGCAGCCACACGACCTCCCCGGCCGAATGCCAGGCATCGACATCCCATTCTCCGCCTAAAGCTCCCGCCATGCCCAATCCTGGGCTTTGGCCCGTAACCGGATTCGCCGTGCTTTGTTCCCTTCCCAAAGCGAAGGCTTGACGCGGCTCGGCTGGTATTGGAAAGCCCGCGGGTTTGGGGCTGGCGCGCGTGACGGGGCGGACGCTTGGCGTCGTGAAGCGGTTGGTTAGATTAAAAATGCTAAGGCGGCTCGCGGGGACGGCCGGCAGAACGAGGCGGATCACGACCAGCAGGCTCAGGGCGTAGCGCCAGGTCGGCCGGAGCCATTTTCCTAGCGCCAATTGAATCAGCCAAACCAGCGCGATCAGAACCGAGGCGTGCAGCGAGGCGGCCCAAAGCCAGTCGCAGAACCCGCCCAGCCATTCACCTTGCGGGGGCAGATTCATGAGCGCTTGCCCTCCAGAATCCGCTTGAGCTCGTCGATCTCGCTCGGCGACAGGGCCTCTCGTTCCAGAAAACAGGCGAGAAAGGGCGCGACTTCACCTCCAAAAAACCGCCTCAAGAACGAGCGGCTGACCGCGTGCATGCAGTCCTGGGCTTGGACGAGCGGGCGGAAATGATACTCGCGGCCCTCCTTGTGGAACGCCAGCGCCTTTTTTTGCGTCAACCGCGCGAGGAGGGTTTGAATGGTCTTCGGTTTCCAGTCAATCTGCCGCTCCAAAGCTTCGACCACTTGGTTGGCCGTCGCGGAGCCTTTCTGCCAGATCACTTTCATCACCACCCATTCGGCGTCGGAAATCTGCGGCAACGTGGACGGGGACGCGGCTACCCGGCGCTTGGCCGGTCGTTTTTCAAGAGGCATAATCGCTGTTTTGCTAATGAGCTTAACGCGGTCGGACGCGAATCCAACCTTCAACCTACATCTGTAAGACTTATATTCCTACAACTGTAAGAGTAGCAAGCGAAAAGTTTGAAATGATTCTGTTAATCAAAGAACTCTCAGCCATAACGAGCGATGCAACGCCACGCGATCCGCCCGCGTCGGCCTCAACAATCGCGCCAGGAAGGCGTGATCAACGAGCAGGGGTATGAGGCCACAAGGCAGAAGATTCTCGCGAACGCCTGAGGGGTTAGACCAGTCGCGGTAAACGGCGCGGCTTGGCCCCGGGAGAACCGGGAACGCCCATTGCGCGTGACTTTCCGCCGTTCTTTGGCACGCTAATCTCATGAGTGATTCGCTCCTCGAACCATTGCTGCAGTCGCCCGAGTTGATTGAGCACGTCGCCGAATTGAATCGCCTGATGGCGTCCGAGCGGCAGCGCCGCTTGAAGTTTTACGACGAGCTCACCGAGGATCGCAAATGGGAATTCATTAACGGTGAGGTCGTTTTGCACTCCCCGGCCCAGAATCGGCACAATCGCGTCATCATCCGGCTTGGGCGGCTGCTCTCGGTTTGGGTCGATCACCAGCGGCTGGGCCAGGTCACTACGGAGAAGACGCTTTGCCAATTTCCCCGCAACGACTATGAGCCGGACATCGTTTTCTTCGGACTGGAGAAAGCGCACCGGATTCGGCCGGAGGAGATGCTCCATCCCGTGCCGGATTTCGTCGTCGAGGCGCTCTCGCCCAGTACCGAGAAGAATGACCGGGGGGTGAAGTTCGAGGATTATCAAGCGCACGGCGTGGGCGAATACTGGATCGTGGACCCCGCCGCGGAGACGGTCGAGATCAACGTGGCGCTGGTCGGCCAATTTCCGAAGAAAGCCCGCCGCCAGAAGGCTGGTCAGATACGTTCAACGGTCGTCAAAGGTTTCGAGATTCCAGTGCGGGCTTTGTTCGACGACGTCGCGAATATGGCCGCGCTCAAGCAGTTGATGGCTTAGTCGCGAATGCGGTCTTGGCAGGGATCGTCCGTCTCGTGGTTCCCACCGCGCGCGGTTCTTTGAATCAACGCGCTTTTGACAACCGCAAGCGGGGAAACTATCGTGTTGAGGCGCGCCGAATTGGCGCGGATCGCGAGAGGGTGAGTCGCAGGCCGGTGAACCGTTTGAACTTTCATACCATTATGGCACAACGACAAATCGCGCCGGAACGAAAGGCGATCTATTACCTCGGCATGGCCGTCGGCGTAATCGGCTTTCTTTTTTTCATCTCAACCTTCTTCACAGCGGCCGCGAATTTCGGCGACTTCTCTAATTTCGCCGAGCGCAGCCGTTCTACTTTCTCCCGCGCCGTCATCGGAATGATTCTAATGATCGTGGCCGGTTTGATGACGCGGCTCGGGCGGGCGGGCTTGGCCGGATCGGGTTTGAAGCTCGACCCGGAAGAGGCCCGGCGCGATCTCGAGCCTTGGGCGCGGATGGGCGGCGGCATCGCCAAGGACGCGCTCGATGAGGCAGGTATAAATCTAGGCGGTCGGACCTCCGGTGATAAGCTGCCGTTTGACGAACGGCTTCGCCGGCTTCAACAATTGCGCCAGGAAGGCGTCATAAATGAGCAGGAGTACGAAGCCACGAAGCAGAAGATTCTCGCGAGCGCCTGAGGGGCTGACCGCATCAGATCGATCGGCGGCGCCGCCGGGTCATTGTGACGCCCGAACCGTCCCGATTTCCTAATTGCTCGCTGACCGACCGACGGCCAAACGGCGTATGGAGCCAGAGTCTTCTCCCACGGCGAAACGTTTCGTTTTTCCGCTCGTGGCGCTCGCGGCGCTCGTCGGGCTTTGCTTGGTTTTTCGCAACCCCGAACCGCGGTACCGCGGCAAGCCGCTAAGCTACTGGCTTAAGGATTGGTCGCAACCACTCCGCCAAGGCATTGGCGGAAATCCCATCGTGGCGTTTCAGGAAATCGTTGACCGACGGAAGAACGGCACGGCGGCGGTCTTGCAAGCGGGAACTAATGCGCTGCCGACCCTGATTTGGATGTTACGCGAGCGCGACACGAGATTTAAGGTCTTCTGCCGGCAATGCCGGGTCGGCCAGTGGCTGGAACGGCGCAACCTTCTTCCGCATTCATTCGCGCCGGCGTCCCTGGACAACCGCACGGCCGCTCAGGCGATGTCGCTGCTCGGGGCAAGCGCGAGTGCGGCCGTGCCGGACTTGATCGAGGTCATGGAGTCGAACTCGGACGCGGAGAGCCGTCGGGCCGCCGCCGGTTGTCTGGGCGCGATCGGAACCAATGCCGCGCCAGCCATCCCGGCGCTGGCGCGACGATCGATTTTGGACGAGGACAGCTTGGTCCGGATGGCGGCCCGAGGAGCTTTGCAAACGATGGGCATGGCCAGAACCAACGGCTTCCGGGAGGCGACCAAATGGGAGTATTCCGCCAATGAAAGGATCCGCCTGGCCGCGGCGATGACGCTTGAAATCGTCGATCCCGGCCGAATATACGGACGGCCCACGATACTCGATCCCGAACCCACGCCGAGCGCGCCCGCGACGGGTCGCAGGTAGAAAAGCGACAGCGAGGCAGGAAATGGGCTCACGACGGGGAGCCGTTTCACGAGCCTCGAAAACCATAGCGAGCAACGAACGTCCACGAAAGGCGATCCCCGTTTGGGCATGGCAATTCGATGCCCTGCCTCAATCGTCGGGTCACCCCGGTCCGGTGGCCCAGCGCGGGAATCGTCGGCGCCCAGCCAACCTTGAATGCCCATTGACACCATACTCCATTGGGGTATAGTCGTACACATGATATTCATCGAAGACGATGGCTTTCATAAACGACGCAAGGGCTTGTTGAACGATGACGAATTGTTTGAGCTAATGGAATGGCTTGTGGTCCATCCGGACGCCGGAAAAGTGATCCCAGGTTCCGGTGGATTGAGAAAGGTGCGCTGCGCCGCGCGTGGCCACGGCAAGCGAGGCGGCGCCCGGGTGATCTACTTCTGGTGGCTTGGCGATGAAAAGATTCTGCTGCTAGATATTTATGCCAAAGGCGAACAGGAGAATCTGGCCGCCTCGGAAATCAAAAAGTTAAGGCAAAGGATTATTGAATGAAACCACGAAAGATTCAGGAAATGATTCGGGTTAAGGAAGCCATTGAGCGCGGCGCGATGACGCCCGCCAAGGTTTGGGAAGCGCTACCCGATGGCAAGGGCGGCTTGTCGAGGCGGCCAATTAGTCCGAAGGCTTTTCAGCGCGGGCAAAAGGCCGCGTGGGATAAAAGCATCGCCGCGACTCGGCACAAACTGGGCCTGTCGCAGAATCGATTCGCGCGACTGCTCGGCATCAGCCTCCGCACGCTGCACCACTGGGAGCAAGGGACGCGCACGCCCAGCGGCGCGGCACGCGTGTTGTTGCGGCTCGCGGAGCGGCATCCAGAAGCCGTGCTGGACGCGGCGACGTGAGCCATTCTCGTTGAAAAAGACGGCGATTCACTTTGAAGCATCGGCTGGCGCGGATCGTCAGACTCTTGAACCGCGAGCGCGAGCGCGGACTTCCGCGCCCACGCGTCTTGGACACGACACTTGTGTTTGCCATCGGCGCGGGTTTTGGTAGCGTTCGAGCATAGCCTGGCAGCGATCGACGCCGACCCGCCGGCCGACATTGGGTCGCTCGAATTGCGCTCAAGTGGAGCGTGGATTCCGCGGGCTTGGGGCTCGGTACGAGGGCTTACCGAGGCGCCCGGTGACAGTGATATTTGCTTAGCTCGAAGTTGAATTATGCGTTCTGAAATCCGGTTCTTGGCCAGCTTTGCGGCGGTTCTCCTCTTGAGCGCCGGGCGCGGAGCGCGGGGCGCGGACGCTCCGGCTCCGACCGAGGCGGCCGCCAAGCCAGCCGAGGCCACGGCCAAGCCGGTCGAGTTCAACCGCGACATCCGGCCGATTCTTTCCGATCACTGCTTCGCGTGCCACGGCCCCGACGAGAAGGCGCGCAAGGCCGGGCTGCGCTTCGATCTGAAGAGTTCGGCCTTCGGGCCGGCCAAGTCGGGCGCGGTGGCGGTCGTCCCGGGCAATTTGGCCAAAAGCGAAATGATCCGCCGCATTACCGCCGCGGACGAGGATGACCGGATGCCGCCGGTGAAGAAAAACGGCCGGCCGCTCTCGGACAAACAAATCGAGCTGCTCAAGGCTTGGGTCGCCCAAGGCGCCGATTGGCAGGAGCATTGGGCATACGTGAAGCCGAAGCGTCCCGAATTGCCCGCGGTCAAAAACCAGGCGTGGCCGCGCAACGACATCGACCGCTTCGTCCTGAGCCGCATCGAGCAAGCCGGCCTGACGCCGTCGCCGGAAGCGCCCAAGGAAAAACTGATTCGCCGCGCCTCCCTCGACTTGACCGGTCTGCCGCCGAGCGTCGGTGAAATCGACGCCTTCCTGGCCGACAGCAGCCCCGAGGCCTACGACAAGGTCGTGGACCGTCTCCTGCAATCCAAGGCGTACGGCGAGCGGCAGGCGATGTTCTGGCTCGACCTCGCGCGTTACGGCGAAACGCAGGGTTATCACCACGACGCCCATCGCGACATGTGGCATTGGCGCGACTGGGTGATTCAGGCGTTCAACGCGAACATGCCCTACAACCAATTCACCACCGAGCAATTGGCCGGTGACCTGCTTCCGCATCCGACGCGCGACCAATTGATCGCCACTGGATTTCATCGCAACGAGATGACTACTTCCGAAGGCGGCGCGTTGCCTGAGGAATACATGGTCAAATACGTCGTCGGTCGCGTCGATACCACCGCGCGCGTCTGGCTCGGCACTTCGCTCGCCTGCGCCGAATGTCACGACCACAAGTTCGACCCTATTTTGCAGAAGGAATATTATCAGTTCTTTGCCTTCTTCAATCACGTCCCCGAAAATGGCCTCGACGCCCAGGCCAACCCCGTCCCGCGCGTCGAATTGAAAACCGGCGACAACGATCAACGCCTCGCGCAGTTCGACGCGGAAGTCGGCGCGCTCGAATTGGCCCATCGCAAGATCACCGAGGAAACCAATGCCACCTACAGCGCCGCGCAAACGGAATGGGAGAACCGGCATCGGTCCAAGAACATCGAGAATTGGGGGCCGCTGCTGCCGGTCGAGTTGACCTCGAAAAAGGGCGCGACGTTCACGACCGCCGCGGACAACTCGATTCGCGTCACCGGAACCAACGCCGAGCAAGATACCTACCGCGTTCGCCTCGTCACGCCGGCCAAAGAATTGACCGGCCTGCGGCTCGAGGCGTTGCCGGACGGCTCGCTGCCCCACGGGAAAGCCGGTCGCGGTGAGAATGGCGATTTCATCCTGACCCGCATCGAAGTGACCGCCCGGAGCGGCAATCCCGAGCGGGCGAAGGCCGATTACCAGAAGCTCGACCTCGGCAAATGGTCGGCCGCCGGACCGTTCGCGGGCGGCTCGAAGAAGGAAGCGTTCGACAAGGATTTCGGCCCCGAGGGCAACGCCAGCCTCGACGCGACCGATCAGGAGGGCGCGCTCAAATGGCGCGAAGTCGCCGACCTGAAAGACGGCGCGATCTGGCCGGTCGAGGGCACGAACGCCGCGACCTATTTTCAGCGCGTTCTCCGCGTGGCGGCCGCGCGGCGGGTCGAGTTGGACTTCGGCAGCGGCGGCAATCTCAAGATTTGGTTGAACGGACGCCTCGTGCATAGCCGCGAGGCCGACCGTGACGCGGCTCCGAATCAGGAGAAGGTTCAAATGCGTTTGAACGCGGGCGAGAACAAACTCCTGGTCAAGCTCGCCACCGGCGCGAAGCCGGGCGGACTCTATTTTCGACCCAGCCCCGAACCACTGATCGAGTATTCCGCGGCGATCGCCGCGGCGGCGGCCGATACCAGCCGGGAAGGGTACGGCGTCGGCGGCGCGCTCGATGATTTGATCGAGACCGGTTGGTCGATCGACACCGGCAAGGATTCGGCGAAGCAACCCCATTACGCCTGGTTCCGGTTTGCCGAGCCGGTCAGCTTTCCCGAAGGCACGGAACTCGAGGTCCGGCTGATCTTCGACGCGCCGACGCCGCGCCAAACGCTCGCGCGCTTCCGCCTGGCGGCTTCGGCGTCGGACGACCTGCCGGAGTTCTTCGGCCTGCCCGACGAGATTCGCGCGGCGCTGCTGGCCGAGCCGATGAATCACGCGGCCGCGCAACGTTATTACCGCGAACAATACGTCCCCGAGGCCAAGAACCTGACGAAGATTTTGACCGAGAAACGGGAGGAACGGGACCGTTACCGCGACGGCATTCCGGTCGCCATGGTGATGCAAGAGATGGATAAGCCGCGGGATACGCACATCCTGATCCGCGGCCAATACAACGCGCCCGGCGACATCGTGACCCCCGGCGTGCCCGAAGCGATCCTGCGCTGGCCCGAGGGGTTGCGGCGCGACCGGCTCGGGTTGGCGCAATGGTTGTTGAGTCCCGACCAGCCGCTGACCAGCCGGGTCGCGGTCAATCAATTCTGGCAGCAGCATTTCGGCGCCGGCATCGTGAAGACGGCCGAGGATTTTGGCGCCCAGGGCGAACGTCCGTCGCATCCGGAATTGCTCGACTGGCTGGCGACCGAGTTCGTCCGCTCCGGTTGGGACATGGAACACCTGCACCGCCTGATCGTCACGTCGGCGACCTATCGGCAGGACGCGGCCGTGACGCCTGATCGGCAGGAGAAGGACCCGTTGAACCGCTGGCTCGCGCGCTTCCCGCGCCAACGCCTCGAGGCGGAGACCATCCGCGACGTCGCGCTGACGGCGGGCGGCTTGATCAATCCCCAAGTCGGAGGTCCGAGCGTTTACCCGTTCCAGCCGCCCGGGCTGTGGGAACAGGTCTCTTTCGAGGGCACCCGCGCGTGGGAACAGAGCAAAGGCGCGGATAACTACCGGCGCGGGCTTTACGTTTATTGGCGGCGCTCGATTCCCTACGCGTCGTTCGTGACGTTTGACGCGCCGAGCCGCGAAACCTGCACCGTCCGGCGTCCCCGCACCAACACGCCGCTGCAAGCGCTCGCGTTGATGAATGACGCGGCCTACGTCGAGGCCGCCCGCGGCCTGGCGGGACGCATCATGCGCCAGGGTGGCGCCACGCCCGCCGAGCGCGTGAAGTTCGCCTTCCGCGTCTGCGTGGGACGCAATCCGACCGACGCCGAAACCGACCGCCTCGCGAAGGCGTTCGACGCCGAACTGCGGCATTTTCTTCAACATCGCGCCGAGACCAATCAATTGACGCACGTCGGCGCCACGCCGCCGCCGGACGACGCGGACGTCGTCGAGCTGGCGGCCTGGACGATGATCGGCCAGGCGCTGTTGAACCTCGATGAGACGATAACGAAAGGTTAGCCATGCTGTTCGATCAGGAAATTCAGAAATCAATGGCCCGCCGGGCGTTCCTCAAGACCGCCAGCCTCGGGCTAGGCTCGGTCGCCCTCGGTTCGCTGCTCGGTGAACGCGCCCGCGCCGCGGAGCCGGCGCTGGTCAAGGCGCCGATGGGCGTGATGAACCCGCCCTCCTTCGCGCCCAAGGCCAAGCGCGTCATTTACCTGTTCATGTCGGGCGCGCCGTCGCAGATCGATCTTTACGATCCGAAACCGGCGTTGCGCGGGATGACCGGGCAACTCCTGCCCGAATCGGTGCGCATGGGCCAGCGCATCACCGGCATGACCAGCGGCCAGAAGTATCTGCTCTGCGTTGGCTCGCCTTTCGAGTTCAAACGTTACGGCGAATGCGGCACGGAGATGAGCGAGGTGATGCCTCACATCGGCGGCGTCGCCGACGACATCAGCCTGCTGCGCGCGGTCCACACCGACCCGATCAATCACGATCCCGCGGTCACCTATCTTTTCTCCGGCAACCAGCAGCCGGGCCGGCCGACGCTCGGCGCCTGGGTCTCGTATGGATTGGGGAGTGAGAACAGCAACCTGCCGGCGTTCATCGTGATGCTCTCCGGTCACGGCGGCCAATCGCTCCAATCGCGGTATTGGGGGAACGGTTTTCTACCGAGCAATCATCAGGGTGTACAATTTCGGGGACAAGGCGATCCGGTGCTTTTCATATCGAACCCGCCGGGACTGAGCCAGGACACGCGCCGCCGCATGTTGGACAACGTGCAAGCGCTGAACCAAATGCAGTTGGGCCAGTTGAACGATCCCGAGATCGCCACGCGCATCGAGGCCTACGAAATGGCCTTCCGCATGCAGACCAGCGTGCCGGAATTGATGGACATCTCCAAGGAACCAAAGGAGACGCTCGATCTTTACGGCGCGGAGCCGGGCAAAGGCTCATTCGCGAACAACTGTCTCCTCGCGCGGCGGCTGGCCGAGCGCGGCGTCCGCTTCATCAATCTTTGCCATCGCGATTGGGACCACCACGGCGGCCTGCTCAACGGCGTGCGCGACCAGGCCCGCCAGACCGACCGCGCCTCCGCGGCGCTGATCAAGGACTTGAAGCAGCGCGGGTTGCTCGATGAAACGCTCGTCATCTGGGGCGGCGAATTCGGACGCACGGCCTACAGCCAGGGCAACATCACGCGCGAGAATTTCGGCCGGGATCATCACCCGCGCTGCTACAGTCTCTGGCTCGCCGGCGGCGGCATCAAAGGTGGCATGGTCCATGGCGTCACCGATGATTTTTCGTACAACATCGTCAGCGGCGGCGTCCACATCAACGATCTCCACGCCACCATCCTCCGTTGCCTCGGCATCGATCACGAGCGCCTGACCTACCGTTTCCAAGGCCGCGATTTCCGCCTCACCGACGTCGCCGGTAAAGTCGTGACGCCCATCCTCGCGTAGGCGCCGCCTCGTAACCCAGGGTGGGGCGAGGCTCGGCCAAGCCCTGAAAAAGCGGCGTGATCTCCTGTTTGCTAACCCACGCGCGATCCCGCCGAAATGCCGTCGCACCAACTTGGGCTCGCTGCCGAGGGGCGTTGTGGGTGTCCCGACCCTCGTCACGGCTCGCCCGCCTACGCCTATGGCTTCGGCGCGGTCGATGGCTTGTCGCGCCGGAGCGAGAGCGAAGGCGGAGCAGAGGGCCCCACCATTCGCCTCGAGGCATTCTTGGCCCGATCGCGCCGCGACCAGAGAATCGTTAGGTTAACGCTTTCACCGCGTTCGCCACCCGGCGCCTCAACCCCGCCGCGCCTTTGGATTGAAGTGCAGTTTCTTCAGCGCGCCTTTGACGTTCCAATCGGCCGCCGCCAAGGCCGCTTGCGCGGCGCCGTAGTCAGCCCCCGTCAACGCTTGGACGATGCGCGTGGCGCGGTCGCGCAATTTGATGTTCGACGGATTCACATCGACCATCAGATTGCTGATGACCTTGCCCGTCTGAACCATCGCCAGCGTCGTGAAAATGTTCAGGATCAATTTCGTGGCCGTGCCGCTCTTCAGGCGTGTCGAGCCGGTCAGGATTTCCGGGCCGACGTTCGGGGCGATGATCACCGTCGGCTTCCGTTCGCGCGGGACTTGCAGCGCGGGATTGAAGCAAAGCATCACCGTGGCGGCTCCGCGCCGCTTGGCCTCGCCCAAGGCTCCCCACACGAAGGGCGTGCGCCCGCTGGCGGCGATCCCGACGACGACATCGTCGCGGTCAACGCCGCGGAATTTAATCGCGTCGGCGCCGGCCGCGGCGTCATCCTCGGCGCCTTCCAACGACTCCCAAATCGCGCGCTGGCCGCCCGCCATGATACCCTGCACCTGCTCGGGCGGCGCGCGGAACGTCGGCGGGCATTCACTGGCGTCGAGCACGCCCATGCGCCCGCTGGTGCCGGCGCCGATGTAGATCAAGCGTCCGCCCCGGCGAAACGCGCGGATGATCAAACGCAACGTGCGCTCGATTCTTGGCCGTTCCGCCAGGATCGCCGCGGGAATCTTTTCGTCCTCGCGCAACATCAACTCGATGGCGGCTCCCAACGGCAGCCGGTCGAGGTCGCGCGAGAGCGGATTCCTCTGCTCAGTGGGTGAGAGCAACAGCGACGCCAACTCCGGCGGCGGTTTGGCGGTCGCGACAGAACCGCCGGTCGTGGCCGCCGCGGACAACTCGGCTGGCTCGACGGCTCCGTTGCCGCCCGCGTTCACCCAGGCTTGGCGCGCCAATTCCACTGCGCCCCAGACGCTCTCGCGTTCGAGCGGTTTGACCTTCGCGTTCGGCCACAAGCGGCGCAGGCCGCGCGCGACTTGGTCACGGAAACGGGGTTGTTGGAGCAGTACGCTGCCGGCGCAAATGAATTCGACTTCCAAACCGCCCGCCGCAAGTCGCCGCGCGCAACTGAACGCGTCATGGGCCAGGCCCTGCGCCGCGCCTTTCAGGATATCGGTGGCAATGGGATCGCGCTTTCCCCAGGCGGCGAAAACCTCGATCGCGAGCGCGGCGACGTCCGCCTTGCCGGCTTGCTGCGTCCAGGCGATCAACTCCTCGGGGTGGTTCAGATGCAACGCCCGCAGGATGCCTTGCCCGAGCGCCGACCACTCGCCGTCGCGGTCGAGGTAATAGACGATGGCCTTGAGCGCGCGCAGGCCGATGTGATAGCCGCTCCCTTTGTCGCCGAGCAAATGGCCCCAACCGCCGACCTTGGCGACCGTGCCCGCCGCCGAGCGGCCGTAGCAACAGGAACCGGTGCCGCTGAGGATGATGACGCGGGCGGCCGATTGCCGCCCCGCCGGACGGGCGGCGGCCGCGAGCGCGGTTTCCAAATCGTGCGACGTCGAGCAAGGCGCTCCCGGCCACGCCTTCGCGGCCGCCGCGGCGACTTGCCGTCGGTCATCGTCGCCCCGGACGCCAGCCATCCCGATTGCCAGCGCCGAGGGCGCCGGAAACGTTTCCGCCAGCGTCTGAAAATGTTGGACGAGTTGAGCGTCCGTGAGCAAGCGCAAGTTGGCCGGCCCGGCCTCGACCCGGCGCAACGCCTTGCCGTGCGCGTCCGCCAGCAACGCCACCGTGCGCGTGCCGCCGCATTCGATGCCCAGAAATGTCGTTGGCGCGGCGGCCAGCGCCGCGTTCGCCGCGGGCGACTTGGATCGACGGGTCGTTTTACTCACGCGCGCATCGTAACGCGCCAGCCGGACTGGAGCAAGCCGCCGGGAAGACCGCTGCCGGGACTCTTGCATCAAAATTTAACGTCGGTTGCCGTTCGAGAGCCATTCTGAGATTCCGTGCGGAAGCCTGGTGTAGTGTCTCATAAATAACTGTTCATATGCGGCTCGCGGAAGCAGGAGGTCCCTCGCGCTCTCGCCGCGCGGATCAACCGCGCGACGCGTCATCGACTCACCAATGCCTCGCGCCACGCCCCGATTCCGCCGATTCCATTTTCCGAACCCGCGCGGGAGTGGTAAGAGTCTTCCGTGGTCAACGGCAGCGGCAACGAAAACGGGCAGGTGATCGCCATTCACGGCGCGCGCGAGCACAATCTTAAGAATCTCTCGCTGACGATTCCGCGCGATCAATTCGTCGTGATCACCGGCGTAAGCGGGTCGGGCAAGAGCACGCTGGCGTTCGACCTGCTCTTCGCCGAGGGCCAGCGGCGATTTCTGGACGCGATGAACGCCTACGCGCGCCAGTTCGTCGAGCAGTTGCCGCGGCCGGACGTCGATTTGATCACCGGGATCCCTCCGACCGTCAGCATCGAGCAGCGCAATTCGCGCGGGGGCGGCAAGAGCACCGTGGCCACGGTGACCGAGATTTACCATTTTGTCCGGCTCCTGTTCGCCCGGATGGGGCGGCAGTATTGCCCCGATTGCCAGACGCCGGTCGAGGCTCAAACGCGCGATGAACTCGGGCGGCGCTTGCAGGCCGAGTTGAAGGAACGCGGCGACCTTCTCCTCCTGGCGCCGGTCGTCAAAGGCCGCAAGGGCTTTCACTCGGACGTCGCCGCGTGGGCCGCCAAACATGGCTACGCCGAGGTTCGGGCGGACGGCAAAATCCATTCCACCGCCGGGGCCTTCCGGCTCGACCGCTTCCGCGAGCATAACGTCGAGATCGTGGTCGGCGTGCTCGACGCCCCGCGGCGCAAACCGAAACCGGGCCAGCCGCCGCCGCAGGCGCTCGTCGATGAGGCGCTGAAACTGGGCCACGGGACGCTCTTCGCCCTCGACAACCACGGGCGGCTCACGGTCCATTCCACCGAGCGGGCCTGCCGCCAGTGCGGGCGCTCGTTCGAGCCGCTCGATCCGAAACAATTCAGCTATAATTCACCCGCAGGCTGGTGCCCGGAATGCCGCGGCTTCGGCGAACTGTTCTACCTGCCCGAGGTCGAGCGGGGCGCGCGGGCCGACGCCATCGAGGAATCGTGGTTCCGCTGGCAGGAAGGCGAGCGCGAGCCGTGCCCGACTTGCGCGGGCGCCCGCCTCAACGCCATCGCCCGCGCCGTGCGCCTGCCGGTCGCGATGCCGCGTGGCAAAGGCGAATCGCCCAAGCCCAAGCGCGGCGCGACCGAAGAATTCCCGACGATCGACACCTTTTCACAATTGGCGGTCGGCGAGGCGCACCGCTATTTCGGCGCGCTGACGTTGCGCGGACGCGACGCCGAGGTCGCGCGGGACATTCTGCCCGAAATTCGCGAGCGGCTGAAATTCCTCGACGTCGTGGGGCTGGGTTATCTGCAATTGGGCCGCGGCGTGACCACGCTCTCGGGCGGCGAGGCCCAGCGCATTCGGCTGGCGGCGCAACTTGGCTCGAACTTGAGCGGCGTGCTCTACGTGCTCGATGAGCCGACCATCGGCCTGCACGCGCGCGACAACGAGCAATTGCTGGCCGCGCTCACCCGCCTCAAGGCGCGCGGCAACTCGCTCGTGGTGGTCGAGCACGACGAGGCGACGATGCGCCAGGCGGATTACATCATCGACCTCGGCCCCGGCGCGGGAACGCACGGCGGCGAGGTGGTCGCCAGCGGCACGTTGAGCGAGTTGATGCGCCATGCGGATTCGATCACGGGCCAATGCCTGCGCGAGGCCAAGACCTTTCCCGGCCGCGGCCAGCGCCGCCCGGTCACCGACGCCACGCCCGCCCTGACGCTCGCGGGCGCCGCGCGGAACAATCTTAAAAACCTTACCGCGCGTTTCCCGCTCAACCGGCTGGTGGTGGTCACGGGCGTCAGCGGTTCGGGCAAGAGCACGTTGATCCGCGAATGCCTTTTGCCGGCCCTGCAGGCCGCGCTCGCCAAGCCGGGCGCCAAGGCGCGCCGTTCGCCGTTGACCGGCCACGAATCCCTCCGCGCCGTCTATGAGGTCGATCAATCGCCGATCGGCCGCACGCCCCGCTCGACGCCGGCGACCTACGTCGGTTTCTTCGACGTGATTCGCCAGTTGTTCGCGCAGGTTCCCGAGGCGCGGCTGCGCGGCTACTCGGCCGGCCGGTTCTCGTTCAACAGCGCCCAGGGCCGTTGCCCCGCCTGCGAAGGCGCCGGCGTGATCAAGCTCGAAATGAATTTCCTTCCGCCGGCGTACGTCCGGTGCGACACCTGCCAGGGAACGCGGTTCAACCTCGAGACGCTCGACATCGAGTTCCACGGCAAAACCATCGCCCAAACGCTCGACCTGAGCGTCACCGACGCGCTCGCGGCGTTCAGTTCGTTCGTCAAAGTGCGGGACCCGCTGCAGGCTCTGCACGACACCGGCCTGGGCTATCTGAAGCTCGGCCAGACCAGCCCGACGCTGAGCGGCGGCGAAGCCCAGCGGGTCAAACTGGTCACGCACTTGCTCGCCGGCTTCAAGACCGCCCGGCCGCTCCTGCAACCGGCCCGGGGCGGCGACCCAACGCGAGCCGCCGCGGCCAACGCCTGCCTCTTCGTGCTTGAGGAACCAACGATCGGCCTGCACATGGCCGACGTGCGGCGCCTGGTCGAGGTGTTGCAGCGCCTGATCGACGCCGGGCATTCGGTGATCGTGATCGAACACAACCTCGACCTGATCGCCGAAGCCGATTGGCTCATTGACCTCGGCCCCGAAGGCGGCGCCGGGGGCGGCGAACTCGTCGCCGCCGGAACCCCCGAGCACGTCGCCCGCAACCGCCATTCGCACACCGGCCGGTTCCTCCGCGAATTCCTGTCCAAGTAACCCGCCGCCGGAATTCGTCCGGGGGGCAGGGCGCGCGCGTCGGCCTTCGAAGCGATAGCTCGACCGATAGCGTGGCCGCGCGAGCACAGGACAGATTTCAACACTTTGTTGGCCCGAACCGCTTTGACTCCTCGCGCGCGGGCATCTGGCTGGCCGTCGCGCGCGGTTCCTGATATTTTCCGTCCATGGCTAAGAAACGCGATGATAGCGGGATGCAGGCTAAACTGATGAACGCGGCCATGACGGCCTTTTCCAAAAAGGGTCTCAACCATTGCCGAATGTCAGACATCGCGGAGGCGGCCGGTCTAGCCCGGGGTACGGCCTACCTTTACTTCAAGAGCAAAGAGCAGCTTATGCTGCGCATGTATAAGCTTTATTCCTCAAGAATGATCGAAAGCCAGAAAACCATGCTGGCCCAGGCGGGCGATTTAACCGCCCGGCAACTCCTGGATCGGGCGTGTCAGGCGTGTCTCCGCTCCGGCATCAGCCATCGCCGGACGTTTGGCCTCTGGTTTCAATTCCTCGCGTTGGGATCGTCGCCGTCGCTCGGAAAAGAGGTTCGGAATACGCTCGCGGAAAACTACCGGGGCCACAGCGCCTACTTCGAAGACCTGGTCGAGAAGGGCAAACAAGCCGGCGAGTTCCGCCCGAACGCCAGCAGCCGCGCCGTCGCCGCCGCGTTGGTCGGCTTGCTGGAAGGACTCATGATTCGACAGTACGCCGATCCCGGATTGACCCGCCTGGAAAGCGACTATTCCGAGTTGGTTTGCCTCATCCTGGACGGCATCAGCGCTAGAGAAAAGTAGTCTCGCGCGGGCCGCGGAATGGGCTTGACAATGAATGAACCGTCGTTCATTAATAGGCCCGCATGGTTCCTATTTCACAAATGTGGACGGTGGCGACCTACATCCTGGCGCAGAAAATCAAGCGCCGCAAAAAATACCCGCTCCTGCTGATGCTCGAACCCCTGTTTCGATGCAACCTGGCCTGCGCCGGCTGCGGAAAGATCCAATACCCGGAGTCCACTTTGAACCGGCGCCTCACGCCGGAACAATGCTGGGCGGCGGCGGAAGAATGCGGCGCCCCGATGGTGGCGATCCCGGGAGGCGAACCTTTGATTCACCCGGAGATTGATCAGATCGTGGCCGGCTTCGTGGCGCGGAAAAAATACATCTATCTGTGCACCAACGCGCTCTTGTTGAAGCGAAAACTCGACCTTTTCCAACCTTCCAAATACTTAAGTTTCTCCGTTCACCTTGATGGGCTTCGGGAACATCACGACGCCGCGGTCTGCCGTGAGGGCACGTTTGACATCGCCGTGGCCGCGATCAAGGAGGCCGTCAGCCGCGGTTTTCGCGTCACCACCAACTCCACGTTGTTCGAAGGGGTCAATCCCGGGGAAGTTCGCCAGTTTTTCGACACCGTCATGGAATTGGGCGTTGAAGGCATGATGATTTCGCCCGGTTACCGCTACGAAAAGGCGCCCGATCAGGACCATTTCCTGCGCAAACAACGGAGCAACGATCTCTTCCGACAGATTTTGGAGAATCCTAATCCGCGTTGGAAATTCAACCTCTCGCCGCTTTTCCTCCGCTTTCTGCAAGGCAAGATTGAATACGATTGCACTCCGTGGGGAATGCCCACTTATAATATCTTCGGGTGGCAAAAACCGTGTTATCTGCTCCAGGATGGCTATGCGGGGACCTTCGTCGAGTTGATGGCATCGACCGCGTGGGACAACTATGGCGCCAAGAGCGGCAATTCCAAATGCGCCGACTGCATGGTCCACTCCGGCTACGAAGCTTCCGCCGTGAATGACACGTTTGGTTCACCGGCGGGTTTTGCGCGCGCGGTAAAGGCTACGCTGTTTCCCTCCTGAATTGCGTTTCGTCAGGAAGCGCGGCCTTCGCACGCGCGCGTTCTTGCTGGCTCGAATCGATCTTTCGAAGCGGGGAAATCGTGGATGGGTTCGTCCGCCGCCCGGCTCGTATCCTGACCGGAACGCTTCCCGGCCCAAAACGCCTGGGCGAGCGCCGCGGGCTTCGGTCCTGGTTTGGCGCGTTTTAAGGTTTAATTAATCGCTTGTCGGTCGCGCCGGCGTGGGGACCGGAGAACGATTCCGGCCTCTTTGATCTTCCGAACTCACTGGAAACGTTGGCTCCGTCTGGCCGGGCGAGAAGTCGGCCGCCCGAGCGCTCATCCCTCTGAACTCAATCCCGGCCACTTTCCTCTCCGGCCGGGCCGGCGCCAAAAATCTGTCACGTTTTTCTCGGCGCCGCTGTTTACTGATAGAAAAAGCTGTGGAAACGAACGATTGGAGCCTGCTTCAGGAATACGCGACCGGTAAGTCGGAGGCGGCTTTCCGCGCCTTGGTGGAACGCTACGCGGGGCTGGTTTATCACGCGGCGCTCCGGCGCTCGGGGAATCCGCACGCGGCCGAGGAGATTGCCCAGGCGGTGTTCATCGCGCTGGCGCGCAAGGCCGGCGGCATCCCCCGGCGCGCCTCGCTCGCCGGCTGGCTCTATCAGGCGGCGCGGTTCGCCGGGTCGAACCTGGCCCGCGAAGCCGCCAGCCGCCAACGCCACGAACAGGAAGCCGTGATCATGGAAACAACGCTTGCGCCCGCGGAAGCCGAGTCGGTCTGGCAGCAAATCTCGCCCCGCCTCTACGAAGCCCTCGATCAGCTCTCGTCCCGCGACCGCGACGCGCTGTTGATCCGCTTTTTCGAGGGCAAGAGCCATCGTGAACTCGCGCTGGCACTCGGGGTGAGCGAGGAGGCGGCCCGGACGCGCGTTTCGCGGGCGGTCGAGAGACTGCGTTCGATTTTTGCGCGGCGCGGCATCGCGGCGCCGACGGCCGCGTTGACCGCCGCGCTGGCGGCGCACGGCGCGCAGGCGGCGCCAGCCGGTCTGGCCGCCTCGATCACGGCGGCGGCGCTGGCCGGTGGCGCTTCGGGAGCCGTATCAACGCTCGCGACCGCGGAAGGCATCTTAAAACTTATGGCTTGGTCCAAACTCAAAACCACTCTCCTCACCGGCGCGGTCTTATTATTCGGCGCCGCCACCACGGGCATCGTCATCCTGAAAACCGCCAATCCGGCCAAACTCGGACGGTTCGGCGGCGCCCCGGCGGTCGTGGACCGGACGACGCCGAAAGGCACCCTGTTCGTCATGGCCCGCGCCATGGCGGACGGGGACGTGCAGACTTATCTGGACTGCTTTCTCTTCACCACCGCCGAAGAATTGAAACTCAAGGGCGCCTTGGCCGATTTGGTGGCCGCGAACGCGCGGTTCCAAAAGGCCGCCGCCGCGCGGTTCGGCGCCGACGCCGCGCGGGCGGTGTTCGGCCGCCAGCCGTTCGTGATGCCGCCCGACTTTCTGGCGACCGGCAAGGAGACCATCGACGGCGATTCCGCGGGCGTCGCGTTCGGCGGGAAGCTGGGCCGGCCGATGGAATTGACGAAGGTTGGGGGAGAATGGAAACTGAAGGCGGGCCGATTCCTGAATCTGCCGCCGCTCGCCCTGAGCGACATGTGCGCGCGGGTTGCCAAGACCATGAATGACGCCAGCGCCGGAATCTCGCAAAACCAGTTCCAGACGCCGCTCGAGGCGATTGAAAAGGCCAAGACGGACGCGGAATAACGCCATGCGCTCTCGACCCATTTCACGGCGGCCACGCGCGTTCACGCTGATCGAGCTGTTGGTCGTTCTGGGCGTCATCTCCCTGCTGGCGGCGCTGCTCCTGCCCTCGCTCAGTCAGGCCAAAGGCAACGCGCGCCGAACCTTCTGTCTTAACAACGTCCGCCAAATCAGCCTCGGCCTGCGCCTTTACGCGGAAGACAACGCGGACACGCTGCCGAACACGAACGCGGTCGGCTCCGCCTACAAGGAGTTGATGAAGAGCTATGTCGGGTTGGAACGGCCCTCCTCGCCGCGGGATCAACTCTTCGCTTGCCCGGCGGACCGCTTCAACGTCGATCCGTTCCAGAACGTCGTCATCAGCGGCAGCCGCCACGCCGACCCGGCCACCGGTTTTACAAGTTACGCGCTCAACGCCTTGAACCGCCTGAGTCCCTCGCTTCCGGGCGTCGCCGGCAAAAAGTTAGGCTCATTCTCCGAACCGACCAAGACGGTCCTGCTGGCGGAACAATCGGCGCTCGCCGGCTTTTCCTGGCATCACCCAGGCCGGCCTCCCATCGCCAACGACCGCCAAAGCATGGTCAGCTTCATCGACGGCCACGTCGCGTTCATCCGCATCTATTGGGATGGCTACACCGGGAAGACCGATTTGCCAATGTGGTACGATCCGCCGGCCGGTTACGATTATCTGTGGGGCGGCGAGGCGCCCCGACCCCGGTAGGTAATTCCCGCGCGACTACTTCGGTCCGACGACCATGGACGTGAACGGCGGGCAGTACGCCTGCAGATAGACCAGCGCTCCGACGAGCGCCGCCAGCGCCAGGCTGTGAAAGAAAACGTAACGGAGGATTTCGCCTTCGTGCCCGTACCAGTTGGTGGCGGTCGAAGCCACCACAATGCTCTGCGCATCAACCATTTTGCCCATGACGCCGCCGGAGCTGTTGGCCGCCGCCATCAGGAGCGGGTTCACGCCGGTTTGTTCCGCCGTGATTTTTTGCAGGCCGCCGAACAGCACGTTTGAGGCGGTGTCGGACCCGGTGAGCGCGACGCCCAGCCAGCCGAGCAATGTCCCGAAAAACGGGTAGAGCGCGCCGGTCTTGGCGAGCGCCAGACCCAGCGTCGCGTCGGCCCCGGAATACTTGGTCACGTAGCCCAGGGAGAGCATCGCCGCGATCGTGATCAGCGAGTAGCGCACCTGCGCGAGGGTTTCCAAAAAAGTGACGGCGATTTCGCGAAGCTTCAGCCGCATGACCAGGCCGGCCAACACGGCGGCCGTCAGAATGCCGGTGCCGGTCGCCGAGAGCCAATTGAGCGCGAAGACCGCCTTCTCCGGCGCGGCGCCGGCGGGCGCGACCGGCGGCACGCGCACGACGACGCCGTCGAGGTTGAACACCGGTATTTTGAACGAGGAAATTCCATCGAGTGCGATTTTCACGCGCGGAATACCCCAGAGGAACACCAGCGCGCTTAGCAAAATCCACGGGACCCACGCGCGCGTCACCTCCGCGCGGCTCGCCGCGACGGACGCGGGGCGTTGAGCCGTGCCAAACGCCGATGCGTCGGCGCCCAGCGGCGTTTTCGGCCGCCAAAACCGGAGCAGGAGCGCCGTCGCCGCCATCGAGGAAATTGAGGCCACGATATCGACCAACCACGGGCCGTGGAAATTGGCCACCAGGAATTGCGGAACCGCAAAAGCCGCGCCCGCCACCAGGGCGGCCGGCCAGACTTCGAGCGTCCGCCGGAACCCGGCAAAAGCCCAAACCACCCAAAAAGGCACGAGCAGCGAAAAGAATGGCAATTGCCGTCCGACCATCGCCGAGAGTTGACGCAGATCAAGCCCGGTGACGCCGCTCAGGGCGATGACCGGCGTCCCCAGCGCGCCGAACGCGACCGGGGCGGTGTTGGCGATCAGCGACAGTCCCGAGGCCTGGAGCGGTCGGAACCCGAGTTGCATCAAGAGCGCCGCGGTCACCGCCACCGGCGTCCCGAATCCCGCCGCGCCCTCGAAAAACGCTCCGAGGGAAAACGCGATCAAAATCACCTGAATCCGGGCGTCCGGCGCGAGGGTCGCCAGACTGCCGCGCAGCGTCGCGAAGTGACCTTTCTTCACGGTCAGGTGATAGAGGAAGATCAGGTTGAACACGATCCAGCCAATCGGAAAAAGTCCGTACGCCGCGCCGTACGCGGCGGCGGCGGCGGTCGCGCGGAGGGGCATGCGATAGGCCAGCAGCGCGACCGCCAGGGCGACCGCGAGACCCGCCAGCGCGGCGAAATGGATGCGCACTTTGAAAAGCGCAATTGAACTAAGCAGGACAAAGACTGGCGCCGCCGCCACCAACGTGGACAGGGCCGCATTACCAAGCGGATCGTAGGTCTGATGCCAAGTCATCGCGCGGGCCGGGACTTGACGGATCGAGAAGGCTTCGGCGCCGACACCGATTCGGTCAACCACGCGAGGTAGCGCTGGCTGCCCGAGTTGATGGACAACACGACGAACTCGGGCGTCGTGTACGGATGATGTTGGACAATCAACCGCTCAAGCGCCGCGAGGCGGGCGCGCGTGGTCTTGAAGAGGATCAGCGTTTCGGCGCCCGATTCGATCTGGCCGTTCCACCAGTAGTGCGATTCGACGCGGGGCACGAGATTGGTGCACGCGACCAGGCGTTCGGCCAAGGCGAGGCGCGCCAGACGGCGGGCGGTTTTCAAGTCGGGCGCGGTCACCAGAATGACCGCCTGGCGGGTGGTGGATTGAACTGGCATCGGCGCGACCCTAACAGGAACTACGAGTCCCGCCAAGAGCGGCGCGCGGTTCCCGCGGGGCAAACCCAACGAGTGTAGTGTCTCCCCCGCAATATGGCGTCCACCCCGTTCATCCATTTGACAGCGGCGGCCCACCAGAGCTAAGTTCGCAAAATGGGACGGCACGCTTGATTTTGTTGTGACGCGCGGGCTGATCAATCGATTCAAGACGCGCGGCGCGGCGGCGCTGGCTCTGCTGGGGCTGGCGGCACGCGCGGGCGCGGGTCAGTTCTTCGAACTCTCGTTCGAACTGCAGAGTCATCTATTCCCGCGGGACCCTGCCCGGTCGGGAACCGAGCGCCAAAGGACCAACACCGTACGTTGCGTCTTCGGGACCAACGTCTGGTCGATCCAGGGGCAGTTCGCGGTCAACGCGCAGGAGACCTGGTGGTGTACGGGAACCAACTTCGTCCGGGATTTCGTGATCACGTCGGAACTCACGGGCCGCTCCCCGCTGGCGCCCAGTTTCGCCCAACGGGCGCCTTGGCGCGTCGGGGAGCGTCACGCGGATATCATATCGCCCAATACGCCGCAACCGCTCCACGGCATGGTCTGCCTCACGTGGCTGGCCTTTTGCTCGGGCCAGTTCCTCAATACCGAAGGCCGCCGGATTGAACCCCCTTTTCCGGAAATGCCCGGCGCGTTTACGGACCAGACTCGCCGGTTCAGCGGTCCTCCCGGCCTGCCGGAACAAATCGAACTCTATGCTCCCGGCGGGGGACCGCTGTTCTGCCGCTACCGCGCGCTTGAGTCAACCAAAGTCGCCGGCTGGACGATCCCGATTCGCTTCGAGTTCACGCAATACCGCGACGTGCCCGGAGAGCCGTCTCGCCTGGTCTGGCAATGGATCGGACAGGTCACCGCGCTCCGCCCCGCGGCCGAGCCGACCGTGCCGCCGGAAGTTATGGCGCGCGTTGGGCGGTACGGCCTGGGACCCGTGACGGACGGCCCCGAGTGACGCCCCGCCGGCGGGCGCTGCCGCGCCGCCGCCGAACGTCCACGGAAGATAGTCGCGACCCAAGCGTGTCGCGACCAACCGGGGCGCGGTTCTGCGAACCGCAGCGGTTCCAACCGTCAACCGGGCTTCGTCAGCGACCAACGGTCCACTCGCCGGGCGCCGGTTGCGGCTCGCCGCCGCTTGTCCGTCGCGCGCCAGCAGGATCCAGTCGATGTTTCATTCCAAAGGGGTCGGTTCTTAGTATTGACAACTCGAAGGGAGACAGTCGTCTTGAGCGAGCGGCGTCATCGGCGCCTCGCCGCCCGGAATCAGCGCAGCAACGCGGCGTGCCGCTTCAACCAGCGCTCGGCGAGCTCGTAGTCCGGGACGGCCCGCTCGACTTCGCGCCAGAAGCGGGCGGAGTGGTTCATCTGCCGCAAGTGCATGAGTTCATGCAGAATGATATAATCGCGGACGAAGGGCGGCGCCTGGATGAGCCGCCAGTTTAGGGAAATCGTCGCGCGCCGCGAGCAGGAGCCCCAGCGGGAGCGCTGCGCGCGCACCGTGACCCGGCTCACGGTCAATTGATGCGCGGCGGCGAATTCGAACACGCGGGGCGGCAGTTCCTTCCTCGCCAAACCCCACAGGTGGCGCTCGAGAATCGGGCGCAGGTCAGCGGCGGAATCGGTGACTCTAACGGCTTCTCCGCCGAATTGAATCCGGCCGTCTTCGCCGCCGACGAGCGTGACCAGTTCGCCGCGAAAGAGGATGGCCGCGCCCACTCGCCACTCCGCGGCGCGAGGTGGCGTCACGGGGAGCCGTGATTGGCGCTCGAGCCAATCACGGTGGCGCTCCGCGAACTTCATCGCGTCGGCCGCCGTTCCGCCCCGGGGTATCGTCAGGCGCGCGGAACCGTCCCGCCGCCACCGCAGCACGTAGCGGCGGGCGCGCGGATTGCGGACGAGCGCGACGGTAAGGCGCCGACCATCGGAAAGCGCCAACTCGCCCGCGGCCGGAATCGGCCCTCGCTTCCTGAAGAGATTGAACGGCACCGCCGAAGTGAAATCGGATCGACCCGCTTTGGCAAATGTTTCTCAAAGACGCACGTTCCACCCAATCCTCCGGGTGGTTCGCCGCCAAATTTCGCCCAGCAATCGACAAATGGCGAGAAGATGTCCGTCGTCGCGGCGTGTTTATATTGAATGGGCAAGACGATGCCATTATGCACGCTTCCTCGACGATGCGGGCGGATGAGCGGCCCGGTCTCGCGGGAGACCGGGGGCCGGAAGTGGATTCGTTTTATCATCTCAAGGATTGCGCGCTGGCGGGGAAGGCATGCAACGGAACCGCTTGCTTTGCCGCGCGCCAGTTGAACCCCGAACGTTGGGCCGAAGCCGCGAAACAAACACCCCGCGTCTATTGCCTGGGCAAATGTTTTGCCGCGCCGGCGCACGCGGACGAAGAACCGGCGCGCCCACCGTTCGAGGTGCGCGCGCGCGAGGGAATCGTGCTGGGCCGGCTGGCGCGTGGCGGCGCGCGCTCGCTCGAACGCTACCTCGCGCTGGACGGCTATCGCGGGCTGGAGGCGGCGTTGGCGACCCCACCGGACGCGGCCATTCGGGCGGTCGAGGCGGCCGGTCTGCGCGGCCGCGGCGGAGCGGCGTTTCCGACCGGGCGGAAGTTGCGCGCGGTCCGCCATCAGCCCGGCGCCGAGAAATTTGTCGTGGCCAACGCGGACGAAGGCGACGCGGGCGCTTACATCGACCGATTTCTGCTGGAGGACGACCCGTTCAGCTTGCTCGAAGGGATGACGATTGCCGCCTACGCCGTCGGCGCCGCGAAGGGTTGGATTTATCTGCGCGCCGAATATCCCGCGGCTCGGCCAATGATCGAAGCGGCCCTCGTCGAGGCGCGCGCCGCCGGACTTTTGGGCGAATCGATTTTGGGCCGCGAGTTCGGCTTCGATGTCGAGCTGGTCATCGGCCAGGGAAGTTATCTTTGCGGGGAAGAGACGGCGCTGCTCAATTCCATCGAAGGGCGCCGACCCGAGGTCCGCGCCCGTCCGCCGTTTCCGACCGAGCGCGGTCTCTGGGGCCGGCCGACGCTGGTGAACAATGTCGAGACATTCGTGAACCTGCCGTGGATTCTGCGACGTGGCGGCGAGGCGTACCACGCGCTCGGCTTCGCGAACAGCCGGGGCACGAAAGTCGTTTCGTTGAATTCGCTGTTCCACCGGCCCGGGCTTTATGAGGTCGAATTCGGGGTGAGCGTGCGCCATCTGGTCGAGGAACTTGGCGGCGGGCTGCGCGGGTCCGCGCCGCTCAAGGGCGTGCTCATCGGCGGGCCGCTGGCGGGCATCATTCCACCGTGGCTTTTGGATACGCCATTTGGATTTGAAGAATTGCGGACGATCGGCGCGGGCGTCGGGCATGGCGGGGTCGTGGCGTTCGACGAACGCACGTCGATTGTCGAGCTGGCGCAACACGTTTTCGCGTTTGGCGCGTATGAGTCGTGCGGCAAATGCACGCCCTGCCGTCTCGGGAGCCGGCGGTTGGAGGAGTTCTTCACGGCGGCGGCGAGCGGCGAGGTCGTGCTCGACTCCCAGGCGGAGGAGGCCCGGCGCGTCGTGGACGCCCTGCGCCTGACCAGTCTGTGCGGCCACGGCGTCGGTTTGGGCGAGTTCGCCGCCTCGGCGTGGCGCTACTACGGAAAGGAGCTATCCGCATGGTCGCGGTAACCATCAACGGCGTGGCGCGTGAATTAACGGAGGGCACAACGATCCTGCGCGCGCTCCAGGCGAGCGGCCTCAACCTGCCGTCCCTGTGCGATGATCCGCGCCTGAAACCAATCGCGGCCTGCCGCCTCTGCGTCGTCCAAGTCGCGGGCGTGGCGCGACCGGTTACGGCGTGCGACACGCCGCTGGCCCCGGGAATGGTGATCCGGACGGACACGCCGGAACTCGAGGAGCTGCGGCGGACTAATCTGCAATTGCTGGCCACGCGCCATCGCCGCGCGGCGACGGAGTGTGATTCGCGCGGCGCCGGGCAAAGCGGCGCCGGACCGGCCGGGCCGGCGTCAGGCGCGCCGATGGCTCTGGACCTGGTGGATGATTCGCACCCCTACATCCGCGTCGATATGTCCAGTTGCATCAACTGTTATCGGTGCGTCCGCATTTGTGACGAGGTACAGGGGCAATCCGTCTGGCGGGTCTGGGGGCGCGGCGACGCGACCCGGATCGTGCCCGATTCCGGCACGACGTTGCGCGCCAGCTCCTGCGTCAGTTGCGGGGCGTGCGCGGACACGTGCCCGACGGGCGCGCTCGAGGATAAGACGCTGCTCGCGTTCGGCGCGCCCAGCGCTTGGACCCGCACGACGTGCCCTTATTGCGGGGTTGGTTGTGAAATGCTGGTCGGCGCCCGCGGCCAGCGCATCGTCCAAATCAAGCCCGCGCTCGACGCGCCGGTGAACCAAGGCCATCTCTGCGTGAAAGGACGCTACGCCTTCGAGTTCACGCGCGCGCCCGATCGGGTTACGCGGCCGATGATCCGCGCTCCGGGCGACGCCTGGCGGACAGTTTCATGGGCGGAGGCGATTGCTTACACCGCGGACAAACTCCGCGCCATCGTGGCGCGCCACGGCGCCGACAGCGTCGGCGTGCTCGGGTCCGCGCGCGGCACGAACGAGGAGAATTACCTCGCGCAGAAATTCGCGCGGGTCGTTCTGGGTACGAACAACGTCGATTGCTGCGCCCGCGTCTGTCACGCGCCCACGGCGACGGCGATGAAAGCCATGTTCGGCACGGGGGCGGCGACCAATTCCTTCGACGACATCGAAAGGGCGGGCGGCTTTCTGCTCTGCGGCGCGAACGCCACGGAGAACCATCCGGTGGTCGGCGCGCGGATCAAGCAAGCCGTCCGGCGCGGCGCGAAGTTGATCGTGATCGATCCGCGGCGAATCGATCTGGCGCGCTACGCGGACGTTCACCTGGCGTTGCGGCCCGGCACGAACGTGCCGCTGCTCAACGCCTTCGCGTCCGTCATCGTCGAGGAGCGACTATTTGACCCTGGGGCGATCGCCGAACGGGTGGCCGAGTGGGACGAGTTCCAAACGTTCATTCGTGACTACGCGCCCGAAAACGTGGCCGCGCTTTGCGGCGTGGAAGCGCCACTCATTCGGCAGGCCGCGCGGCTCTACGCGACCACCCGGCCGATGATGTGCTTCCACGGCTTGGGCGTCACCGAGCATACGCAGGGGACCGAAGGAGTCATGTGCCTGGCGAACCTCGCCCTGCTCACCGGGAATTTTGGCAAACCCGGCGGCGGCGTGAACCCGTTGCGCGGACAGAACAATGTGCAAGGTTCCGCGCACATGGGTTGCGAGCCGGGCAAGCTCACCGGCTACGTCGGCCTCGACGAGGGCCGCGCGCGGTTCGAGGCGGCGTGGCAAACGCGCCTGCCCGCCAAGCCAGGCCTGAATTTGATGGAAATGATTGACGCCGCCGGCGCCGGCTCGCTCCAGGCGCTCTGGGCGATCGGTTACGACGTGGCGCTGACCAATCCGAACGCCCGCGCCACGATCGAATCGTTGCAAGCCCTGCCCCTGGTGATCGTGCAGGACCTGTTCCTGAACGAATTGGCGCGCGAGTGCGGCCACGTGTTCCTGCCGGCGTGCTCTTCTTACGAGAAAGACGGCACGTTCATGAACGCCGAGCGCCGGGTCCAGCGCGTCCGCGCGGCCATCGAGCCATTGGGCGAGGCCAAGCCGGATTGGGAAATCATTTGCGAGCTGGCGCGCGCGCTGGGCCGGGGCGAGGCGTTCAACTTCTTCACCGCCGAGGAAATCTGGGAGGAGATCCGGACCGTGTGGCCGGCGGGCCGAGGGATCACCTACGCGCGGCTGGATCGCGGCGGCCTCCAATGGCCGTGCCCCGCGGAGGACCATCCCGGCACGACCGTGCTCCACTCGGAATCGTTCACCGACGGCCCGCGCGCGCCGTTGAAACGGGTGACTTTCACCGCGACCGCGGAAACGATTTCACCGGAATTTCCTTTCCTCCTGACCACTGGCCGCACGCTCTTCCAATTCAACGCCGGAACCATGACCATGCGCACCGCCAACGCCGAATTGCGCCCCACGGACACGCTTGACCTCAACCCGGCCGACGCGCAACGCCTCGGTCTGCGCGAGGGCGAATTGGCGCGCGCCCGCAGCCGCCACGGCGAGGCGACCCTACCGGTGCGGCTCGACCCCTCCGTCAAGCCCGGCGAAATTTTCGCGACCTTCCACACTACGCGCGCGCTCCTGAACCGACTGACGAGCCCGGAACGCGACCGCTTCACGCAAACGCCGGAATACAAGGTCGTCGCGGTCGGCGTCGAAAAAGCGCCGGCCTGAATTCAGGGCAAACGCATCTAAATGCTGCCGTGCGAGTCGTGTCGGACCGTTTTTTGAGCAGGGGTCGCTTCGTTCGGTTTTAGGAAACGATCTAGTGAAAGAATCCTGGAGGGATTCCGTCCCAAAGCCCAAGGTTGTCCCGCGCCGC
>CAZFVY010000087.1:0-4600 GCA_964522665.1 uncultured Verrucomicrobiota bacterium
TTTTGCGAGAGCGAATCCGCCGTGGGCGCGTTCTTCAACGCCGCCCGATTGTCGGCGGAACGTTTCGCCTCGACGATCGCCTCGCGCATCGACGGCGCGTAGGACATGAACTCCGCGCTGCCCATCTTGCCGTGCCCTTTGGCCACGATGCGCTCGGCGACGATCCGCCGCATCAGGTCTTGCGGCGTCGCGCCGATCAACTTGCGGCTCCGCTCCCATTCTTCCTTTTGGATGTCGCCCTTCTTCGTCATCCGGTCGATCGCCACCTGCTCGAGTTCGTTGCTATACTCAAGGGCGCGGTTCATGGCGTTCTCCCGCTCCAGTTCCGTCTTGCCCAAGTCAATCTTCTGCATCTCCAAGGCCAGATGCCGGCGGAGCGTCGCCTCGCGGTTGTTCAATTGTTGCACGACGCCATCGCCGTATGTGCCGGCGTCGGCCGTCGCCCGCGCTTCTTCGCGCGCTAGATTCGCCCGGTCGCCGGCAGCGACCAAGCCGCGGTAACCGTCCGAGGACTTCGCGCCAAGTTCCGCTTCGAGTTGCACGCGCGCGTCCTGAATCTGCTTCAATTGCGGCGAACCGGCGTCACTCTTATTCAACGCGTCCTCAGTGGTCTTCAGGAACTCAAGCTGCGTTCGCATCCCTGCCAGCTCATTCGCGAGTTCCGCCGAGCGTGTGACGCCACCAAGATCCCGAAAGAGGGACCCAATCTCGGAAGGTATCAGCTTCGCGTATTCCTCCTGCGTATGGATCGCAACGTCGCGCGTTCCCCCCGGCTCAACCACTTCAGGTTTCTTGCCGCCATCAAGATTCACATCTGATGTTCCACCGGAAGCCGGAGCGCCATCTCTAATGTTGCCGCCCATGGCCTTTCGCTGCGCCTCCTCCTTATCCATGTATCGATTCAAACCCGTCCAACTATAGGCATTGGCGGTCGCCCATACGACCGCCATTGTCTTCGGGGTTCGCAGCTCAGGGTGAGCCAGTAATTTTAGTAGATTTGTGTAATAGAGCGCGAAATCGGCCAGAAACGAAGTTGCTCCAGTCTTCCGATTCATCTCGCTCATCGCCTCCGCCCACGCGGATTTCAGCCCAACGAGTCGGTTGATCAACTGTTCCTTGATCGCCAGATCAGCCTGCTCGGCCGCGTTCAAATGATTTTGCGCGTCCGCCGCTACCTGCTGCGCCTTCGCATAGCTGTCCATTAAACCAGTGAACCGCTCCGCCTGCCGCGCGCCGACCAATTGCGTGCCCAACTGATCCTTCTGAGTCGAACTGAGAGTTTTCCAAGCCGCGTTCAACTCACGCAACACCTGGCTCATGTTCTTCGCTTCACCTTCGCCGTTGGTCGTCACTTCAATATTGAATCGCCGCCTCAGAAACTCCCGGTTCGACTCCATGCTCAACGCCGCGATCAGGCGTTCGATCATGTTGCCCGCGGTCGTGCCACTTTGCCCCGTCTTGCCCGTCACGCCGCCGATCAACGCCATCAACTCCTGCAACGGCAACCCAGCTTGCTTGGCCATGTTCGCCGTGCGGGTGATGCCTTCGAGCATGTCCTTGTTCGTCGTGTTGAAATTCTGCGAAGTGTAGGTCAGTTGTCCGATTAAACCGGATAACTGCGACACGTTCAAACCGTAGGCCACCATCACCTCCTGCAGCTTCTCGGTGGCTTCGTGCGCCGAAATCTGGCTGATGTTCGCCTCGACCATCGAGACGCGCACCGCCTCGTTCACTTCCTTGCGTGTCAAACCCAACCGCGACCACGCCTCCGCGCTCAATAACGCCTCGTCTCGGTCCCGACCTTCCGCGGCGGCCAACTGCAAAATGTCCGACGTCAACTCTTGCGCGCTCCCGCCGACGCCCTTGAACACCTGACTCAATCGCGCCGTCTGCATCGAGACGTCCATCATCGCCTTCAGGCTCTCCGTGGCCAACTCGACCGTTTTGTAAAGTGCCGTGACACTGGCCGACCACATCGCGACCTTGGCGGTGTTCAATGCAAATTGCGTCAGTGAAAACTTACCCGGCTTCTGTTGGGGCAGCGTGTTCGGGATCGACATCGGAGCGGACGTTTCGGCAATACGACCGCTCACCGTGGTGAACTGGCCGTTAGCGCCCATCTGCTGCTCACGGATAATCTCGCGGGTGACATCCATCCCGCCCGACTGGCGGACAAACCGGTCGCGCTTCGTCAGGATTGGACGCCCCTGACTGTCCACTCCCCTCACGTCCTTGGCTCGATCCCGCTTCCAACCCTGCCCCGGCAACTGCCCGACCATGAAGTCCGCCTCGTCGCCGAGGATTTGCGCCACTTGCCTACGTTGCAATTCCTCCTCCGCCTTCGCCAGCGCGGCGTCCTGCCGTTCGCGCGCCTTGGCGCCCTTGCTCAACACGCCGCCGACCAAGCGGTCCTGACGGGCTTCGCCGGCACGCGTGCGTCGCTCCTCGTCCTGGCGCACTTTCTCGACGCGTTTGCGCGCAAGGATCACCGCCTCGTCCGCGTTCTGCTGCATCGCCTGTTCCGCGGCCAGTTGCTTGGCCGCGCGGCGCGCGCGCAATTCCGCCGCCGTCTTTTCCAAACCCTCCGCCTCGGCGTTCAACTTGGCGATCAACCGCCGCAGGTTGCCCGCCAACGGCTGTTGCTGTTGTGCCTCGATGGCGCCGGCGTGCTCATCGAGGAACGCTTGCAGGTTGCTCGCCGCCCCGCGCGCCGCGCTGGCGTGCGCCGGCAAGTCCCGCTTATTGCGCAAATAGACCGCGCGGTAGCCGGTCAATTCATCCTTCATCCGCTCGGCGACTCGGCTCCGCAAGGCTTTGCCTTCCGCGCTTTCCTCCACGACTTTCGTAACGTTGAGCGTGTCGTCAAACGTCTGCGTGATTTGCTCGAACTGCCCCAGCGCCTTCGTGATGCGCGTGCTCGCGCCCTTGGCCGTCCGCGTGATGACGCGTTGCAATTCGGATTCCGATCCGGGCGGAACCGCCGGCGCGTCCGCCAACTTGCCGCCTGTCTTTTTACCACCGCCGCCGACCTCGCCGCCTTCGCCACCGCCACCCGTGAATTGCCCGTTACCGTTCCGATTGCCCGCGACCGCGCTGCCCGGCACGTCGAGCGTGACCAACGGCGGCGTGACTAAGCGGGCCACGATCTGATCGCCGCGGATCTCGAGTTGAATCGCCTTGAGTTTCGCGCCGTCCGCCACGATCCCCTGCGCCACGTCCGGGACGGTGACGCTCGCCTTGCGCTCGAACATCGCCGTCAAAGCCTTGCTCATCTCGCCGTAGGACCGCTTGTGAAAATCCGCGAAGAAATCCCCGGCGACCTTGGTGTTCAGGAACGCGCCGTTGCGAAACAGGTCCGACCATTGGCTGCCGCCGCCCTTCTTGAACGCGGCCTGCACCTTCTGCTGGTAGTCCGCCACCGCGCGATCCACGGCGGCCGGGGACAATCCGAAATGCTTGGCGATCTCGCCCGGCTTGAGCGCGCTGTCACCCGCTTTGGATTGCAGCTTGTTCAACTCATTCTGAATCGCCTTGCTGGATCCCAACAACGGATCGGCGAGGCCGGCCATCCGCATCGACAAGCCGCCAAGCTTGCGCTCCAACACGTCGAGGGCCTTGACCGCGTCCGCCAGCCCCGTCCCCGTCATCTTCGGGGCCGTCGTCTTGAGAATCACATACTCCGTGTGCGCGTTGTCACTCATATTTCATTTACTTTCCGGCGCATCCGCCGCGCCGTCCTCCGTAGTCGCGTAGCGCGAAGGAGGAAGCCTTCAGCCTTACTCTTTGACTCCCCATCGCTTCCGCTGCCGGTCGAGCGGGTTGCCGCCGCCGGTGGCCTTATTTTTCGCGTCCGCCTCGGCTTTCGCCTGCATCTCTTCCTGCATGAAACCCTGCCGCTTGTGATGGTGGATCATGTGCGCCACCATCTCGGCCTGGCGCACGATCGAGCAGCGCTTAAACTGCTCGATCGTCACGCCAAACATGATCGCCGCGTCGAGCATCAGATACGACATGCTCGGCCCCGCCAGCGCCGTCCCGGAATCCTTCGGCCGCCAGTCCCTCAACTTTGGGTCGAGGCGACTGGCGAGGAAAAATTTACGATGCCCTCGATCGAGGCGCCGTCGTTTCGGATCACCATCCACAAGGTGTCCAACGCCGATTCCGTGAAGCGCGCCGAGATCCACGCGTGAATCTTCTCGCGGCCGTCCGGCGACATCGGGTCCAGTTCCGATTGATACGCGTCCCGAATCACCTGGCACCCGAGGAATACCCCGAGGCTGCGGATCATCCGGTTATGTTTGCGCAGGCGGCTCTGGAAGCCGGGGTTCAGCCGGTCGAATTCATCCGTCGGTTTGCCGTCCTCGCCGAGCTTCATCGGTGGGATCAACTCTTGCGCGAACGCTTCAAGCGACTCCGCCTCCGTCGCCGTCAGGCAACGCACCGGAATCGTGATCTCCTTCCCGAAGGATTTGATCTCCACGTTCACGGTTTGCCGCATCAAGTCCTCGATCAATTGGAAGCCCGACTTCGGTTCCGACTGATTCGCCGTCTGGTTTGGTGTGCTCATTTTTTTATTGAGTTAAAACGTTATGCTGTATTG
>CAZFVY010000087.1:4700-31412 GCA_964522665.1 uncultured Verrucomicrobiota bacterium
CCGTCTGGTTTGGTGTGCTCATTTTTTTATTGAGTTAAAACGTTATGCTGTATTGAAGCCTTCCCCTCACCGTCACGACGCGCAGCGCGAACAAGCCGTCGGATACCACCTGCGGCGCGCGGGCTTTCAGGTCGGTGATTCCCTTGGCGTGTAACGCGATCGTCGCGGCGCTGTTGCGCAATAGGCCGTTCAGCAGGTCCGCCGCGCGACGGCACTGGTAGGCGCTGTTGCCGGCGCCGGTGTCCGCCACCTGCGCGCGGACGTAGAACGTCCACGTGATCTCGTCGAACGCCAGCTTGCCCTTCCCTAGCGTCGGATCGTCATCGAGGTAGTCGCGTCCCCCGCGCGAGGCCGCGACGACGCTGATGCCCACGCCGCTCAATGGCTGGGGCAACGCGTCCGATTGATCGAACGCCAGATGCGCGGACGGAAACGCCACGCCCGATCCGCCCAGCGTGTGCGTGCCACCATCGAAGTAGCCCGACAGCCACTCGAACCAAAGCCCTTGCGTGGACTCCACGACGGACAAACCATTCACCGCTGGACTGTTCAGTGGCATGGCGTCAAATCGAGAGGGTTAACTGCGTGGTGTTCCACAGGTTGTGGATTTCTTTCCGCAACTGTTCCGGCAGCCGGTCCAGCAACAACTCGCGCCATGCCACCAGCACGGCGTTCAACCAAAGCTCCATCGTGTCGGCGTCGAGGCCGGTCTTGTTCTGGCCCTGCGTCAAGGCGAACTCGCCGAGCGTCGGATGCCGGCCGCCACCGTTGCCGAAAATCAGGGAGGCCGTCGCGCGCACGCGCCCCTCGGTGCGCGGGCCGAACAGGATGTTGATGATGCGGTCGGCGATCTCGCGATCGCCCCACGCGAATTCCTGTTCCGACTTGTCCTTGTAACCCGCCACCCAATCGAGGATGAGCTGCTCGACTTCCGGCCGGCCCGTCGCCGCGTCTTGGAACAACGGCAAATTCTTGAACTGCTCGCGCCCGACCGCGCCCAGCACGTCCACCGCCTGGATTACCTGCGTCAACGACCACGTCATCGCGCCCGCCCCGAACGCGCTCGTCGCCACGCCTTTGACAAAACCGTCGATCAGCTCGCGCTCGAATTCACTTTGCGCGACCTGCTCCAAAGCCTCTTTCGCCTTCGCGACCGCCACCGGCAGCCACGGCTTCGGCTCGGTCACCTTGGCCTGCGCTGACGCGATGCGCCCCGCGAATGTCTCCATTCGCCCGCGCACGCTCTTGACCGTGGATTCGATCTTCAGCATAGGCGCGCAAAGGTCGAAGGCTGAACGCTAAAGGCTGAAATAATGCCAAGCAGAGAACGCCGCGCGGTTGTCTTTCCGGTTGTTTTCACTTTGGCGTTTAACATTTAGCCTTCGACCTTTCTGCTACGTTTGCAAACGTAGCAGCAGCGTCCTTGTCAGCGGCGCGCCCTGCACGTTGGCGTCCCATGCCTGGGCGAGCTTCTCGCCGATGTTCTTTTGGATGTACACGCGGCCGTTGATCGTGAACGTCAGGCCGGTCAACCCGTCGAGTGGCGTCGCCGCCGGCAGATCGAGAATGCAATCGCCCTGCTCCACGTTCTCGAATACCCGCACGTTGCTCGTGTTGATGCCGACGAAATGCGCAAAGCCGTTCACGACGAGGCTGCGCGCCGCGGTCGTGCCGTTCACCATCGAGCCGGTCGTCGGATCGAGCGTGCCGCCGGTCACGACGGTCCAGTTCAACGTGATCGCCGTGTCGTTCGCCATGCGCGACAACATCGCCGAACGAAATCTTGAGCCTCGGTTTCTCAAGCTGTTTTTTTAGCTCCCTTCGCCACGAGCGCGTGCAACCACGGCTTCTCGCGCCGGTAGGCGTATTTCGGCTTGCGGCGTTCGAGCGCCTGCAACGCCCGCTTGAAGTCCGCGAACGTCCCGTTGCCACTGCCGCGGCCGATCTGACGTTCGTTGGCGTTGACTTGAGGAATCGCCGTTCTCATACCTCGATCACCCCATTGGCCACCAACCCAATCGGGCTGATGACGGCTTGAACCGTGCCGCCCGACACCAAAGCGAACCGATCACTGCCGTCGGACGGCGAAGCTTCGAGCACGTCCGGCACGCGCAGGATGCCGCTCTTGGTCACGCTCGCCAGCCGGCGCGCGCCCCGCCAGAACTCCAGCCGCGGCTCGGACTCGTAAGCCGCGGTGCCACCCATCGCGATCAGCGAATGGCACACCACCGCCACGCCGGACAATGACATTGCCGGGCTGCCTTGAATCGTCGCCGCGAAGGGATTCTGCGTGAACGCGGCGCGCCCGCTCGACAGCCCCGGCACGCTCTCCGTGAACCCGTGCGTGCCCGCGTCATATTCGAATAACCGCAGCGACTCCCGCGCGCCGCCGGCGCCGGGATTCACCCACTGCACGAACAACGGCGCGGCCAGAACCGCGGGCGTTTTACAATCAACTCCCATATTTGAATTCAGCCTTTAGCATTCAGCCCTTAGCCTTCGTTTCAGTGCCCTTCCTCGACGTAGTATTGGGCGCGAAAACTCTGGTTGTTGATCGACTCCATCACCCCCCGGGACGTCTTGCTGTTGCGGCGAAATTGCACGCCGTAGTAGGTCCGCTGGTGGCACTTCTTCGTGCGTTCATCCTCCCAGGCGATGTTCATGACGTAACGCGACCCGCGCGCCGGCCGCGGATCCAGAAACGTCGCGCCGTCCACCTTCCAAATCTGCTCCACGGTGATCGACTGGTCCGCGTTGAGATCCTCGAACACCCGGTATTCTGATCCGGTCGGCGTGGACTCGACCTCCTCCATGTTCTCGTCCATCCGCAACCCCTCCGCCTTCACGCCCAGCCAAAACGGCGAGCCGGTCACCGCCGCCCCATTCACGTCCTGCGGATACAAGTCGAGCGTCGCTTCCAGGAGTATGAGCGGCCGTTGGTTCACTTTAGAATTTAGCCTTCAGCCCTCAGCCTTGGCTTCTACGGCGCGTTGCCGCTCACGTCCGGCGTGATCCCGAGGTTGCTGCCGCTGTCCGTGTTCAGTCCGGAGACGGAGAGCACCGACGTCGTGAACGGCGCGGCGAGTTTGAGGCGCGAGAGATGTTGGAACACATTGCGCACGCCGGCGTAGCCTTCGAGGAAGTCGGCCAGCGATTGCCAGCTCGCGAACATCGTCCCGTTTTCCAACAGGTAGAGCTGCTTCTCGATGTCGAAAATCAAATCCCGGAAATTGCCGATCCGCTCCGAGTAGGCGCGCGTGCGCGAGCTTTGCCCGTCCGGCTCGGCTACCATGAACCGCTTGGCCACGGTATAGACGAGGAGCAGGAACTGGTTCGGGTCGGTCAGGTCGGGCGTGATGCTCAGGTTATCGACCATGAGCGCGTAGTTGGGCAGATAGTTGCCCTTGATGACGAAACGAATCCCCCGATCCAACGCCGTCGGCTGGTAGATTGGATTCTGGTCGTCGTTGTCCCCCGCGACGAACCGCACGAACTCCCGCAGATCTGAGATCAATGTAGCCATTTCAAAAACAAGGCTGACGGCTGAAGGCTAAACGCTGAAGTCGGGAATCCCCGAGATGTCCGCGCCTTGTTCATTTTAGCCTTTAGCATTTAGCCCTTAGCCTTAGAGAAAAGGGCGGTTGCCTTTGCGTCAGCAACCGCCCCTCCCCAACCCAACTCACCCCTGCCGCGTCGAAGCTTCCCAGTGACGACGGGCAAATTGTTAATGGACCCCGCTTAGACCGCGTAGAAGCTGGCGACCTTTTCCGAGATGCCGTCCGCGGCATCCTTGATGTCGTTCTCGTCCGGGAAATCCGGGTTGACCTCGAGAATGCAATTCGTGGCGACGTAACGATCCGTGACGATCAAGCCGCCCTTGTTGATGTCCAACCGCAGGCAGCAGTTGACGCCGGCCACGCGCATCAGGCCATCCGCCACGCTGACGTGCTTGGTGCGGACCTTGACCTCGCGCGGCTTCGAGCGGCCGGGCACGACGAACTTCGAGCCGTCGGCGCCGTCCGGGACCGCGTGCGGCGGACGCGTGCCGAGCATCAGCGTCATGTCTTCGACCGTGCCGATCGCGCCCCAGCTCGCCGAGGAGGGCAGCACATACAACTCGACCGCGCTCCCTTGCAGGCCCGTGGTGGAACTGACGCCCGAGAGGGCGACGTAATTATTGACGACCGCCCATTGTTTGCCCCCCGACGCGATCACATCGACCGCGATCGACTCCTCGTAGGAGTTGGCCTGATTCCGCGCGTAGGTCGGCGGAGTCAAGGTAAACGTGCCTGTCAACGCGGTGCCGTCCGTCGCGGTGCCGGTCACCGTGCCGACCAGCGTGGCCGAGCCGTTCCAACGCAGCTTGACGATCGCTTGCAGGTCCACGCCCGCCTGCGTGAGGAACGCGTTCGCCTCGACCGTGTAGGCGCTGGTGTTGTCGGTCGGGAAAGTCATCTCCGCAACCTTCGTCGCCGCCTCGGTGGACACGTACAAAAGTTTGTCCTGCCCTTGCGCCGGCTTGAGGGCCGTGGCGCGCAGGGCGTTCGTGATCGCCGGTAAATTGTAAAGCATGGTGGATCCTGGTTACGTTGTTTCGGTTACCGCGGGGCGGCTGGCCCACGCCAGTCCGCCCCGCCGCCTGCCGCCTGGCCGCATGGTTTAATTCGTCGAGTAGGTGAACCGGGCCGCGTTGACCCGCTGCGGAATCGGGATATACGCGCCCGTGACCTTCTTGGCCCAAATCGTGGCTGTGTTGTGCTTGCGATCCACCGTCTCCTCGGCGTCGTCGAACGACGGCTTGAAGAACACCTTGCCCACCGGGCGATTGAACTTCGGATAGCAGACGCTCCGCGCGATGGTGTTGTCCGGGATCAGCGACCAGTCCACGCCGAGATACCGGCCGACCTGGTAAAACCCGTTGGACGCCAGTTGCTCGACAATGTCGGTCGGCTTAGGCCCCGCCGAGTTGATCACCGTCGTCAACGTGTTCGCGATGCCGGTGATGTCGTCCGCCGGGACGATCACTTCGCCGGTCGGGCGCAGCTCGCCGTCCGGGAAGCAGTTGGCGAAACGGGCCGCGTAATTCACGATCGCTTGCAGCGTCGCGAAATCGAACACCGTGCTACCGCTGGGCGTGCCGACGCTGATGTCGTTCGTGGTGGGCAGCACGCTTTTGCGCACCCGGGTGTTGAGATTCAACGTCCGCCGATCCGGCTTCGCGTTCGTGAAGTCGAACGCTTGGTATGCGCCCGCCGTGCCGTCCGTGAGCAAATTGAACAGGATCTGCTCGATCTGATTGCGCAGGTCGAACTGGATGTCGAACGTGCTCTTGGCCGCGGCCGTGATGTCGCCCGTGTTGAGATCGCGCGTCTTGTAGGTGACCTCGTCCGTGACGACCTCGTGTAGGTCCACGGGGTATTCGGTCTGCGAGGGGATCACCTTGGTCATCAAGGGATCGCCGTTTTGGCTGATATAACCCGCCTTGATCTGCTGCCGCGTGTTGTTCTGGATGTACGGCGATTCGTTGTCCGCCAGCGTCACCACTTCGAAGAACGACCCGAAGTTCAGCGTCGGGATGATGTAGTTGTTCACCAACTCGATCCGCAGCGCGTTCAACTCCACGCGCGCCTCGCGGTCACCCGCGTGCGCCCGCTTGTAAAGCGCGGCCGTTTCCTTGTCCGTCTCCTCGTTCGCGCCGTCGAGCGCGCCCTGGAGGTTCTCGGCGCAAAACTTGCCCCACGTGCGGCCGTCCGGCGCGTGGCCGAACAAGGTCAAGCCCTTGGCCCGCGCGATCATGCGCTTGATTTGCTCCGCCTGTTCAATTTGTTTCCGGTTCATATCGTGAAATCCCTTTAGTGATGTCGCCCGTTGGCTTAGTTATTGATGCGAGTAGCGAAGATGCGGACGTTGCCCGCGGTTTCCGGAGTGGGGAGCCCGGCGAGCAGGTAGTAAGCCGTGTCGTTGGTCTGAGCGACGTAGAACTTCCCGCCGCTGAACGAGAGCTTCGTGTTGATTGCCGTGCCGCTCGAGATGGCGCCCGTGCCGCTCAGCACGAGGTAGTTCGATCCCTCGGCCTCGACCGCGTCAGCCTGCTCCAAGGTGCATTCCAGCCCCGTGGTGTAGGGCAGTTCGATGCGGCCGGGAAACAACCCGGCGCGATCAACCACGCTCGGTCCGCCGGTGACGACGTCGCGATCGACGAAGCCCAACAGCAGACCTGAAGCCAGCGCGGCGTTGGCCGGCGTGGTCGGGTCGGTCATGTAGGCCGTGCCGCGGAGCGCGTCGGCCATGATGTTGATGCTGATCTTTTTGCCGTCGTAAGGGCGGCGAATTTCAAATTGGCTCATAGTGTTTTTGGTTTCTCCCGAGTGGAATCAGCGCGCCTTAGACAAGGCGCAGTTTCTTGACGGTGGTGGGCGGCGCCGCCGGATCGGCGGGCGGGGCGTCAACCTTCGCGCCCATCGACTTCGCCAGCCCGAGCGCGCGTTGGAAGTCGGCTTCCGGGCAATACGCCAGGTCCGCCAGTTCCGCGCCGTTGAGCGAGATGCGGTTGGCCTTGAGTTGCGCCAGCCGGTTCTCCGCCGTCTTCTGGACCGTCGCGAACGCGGCATCGTCGCCGAGAATCGCCGTCGAATCCGTCGGCACCGGCAGCCCGCACTTGAGCAGCGTCGCGTGACGCTGCGAGAACACGGTGACTTGCTTGGCGACCGCGGCATTCACCGCGGCGGTGGTGGCTTGCTCCGCGTCCGCCTTGGGAATCAACTCGCCCTTGGTCACCTTCTCCTCGAAGGAATTCAGCGAAACCTTCGCGGCGTTGTGGTCGCGGCTGAGCGTCTCGACCATCGCGGTCAGACGGTTGGCGGACGACACGGCCCCGTCGAGCGCGCCGATGGCGTATTCGAGGGAACGGGAGGCGTCCAACGCGGCGGGGACTTGTTCGAGCGGCGGCATCTTGGCCAGGATGACGTTCAGGTCATCCGTGATTTCCTTGAGGCTGCCTTGCATGGCCGGCGGCAGGGTGTCGCCCAGCTTGGCGAGGCACAGGCCGGTCTTCGTGAAGAAGGCGCGCGTTTCGGCGAGATTAAATTCTTTAGGCATATCGTTATTCGTTTTCGTGTGTGTGATAGTTTTCTATCATACCTGCAACAAGCGCACCGGGGTCACAGTTCGAGAATCGTGTCAATACTTATTTCACACTGATTGCGAAAATCTTTTTACCTCCGCCCGCAACTGCTCCAACGCGTCCGCCATCGCCTGCTTCTCTTCGTCCGATGCCAGCATCCGATCGATCCCCGCGGTCGGCTCCGCGCCGTAGTGGACGAGCGCCGCGCCCGCGTAATGGACGTGACCGTTCAAACCGCCCATGAGCGCCGCCACGCGGCGGCCCTGATACGGCTTGGTCAAGCGGTCCTTCTCCTCGTCGTAGCACTTCAGCAACTCGACCGGCGCTTCCTTGACCGAGCAATAGGCGAAACCCAACTCGCCGAAATCGCCCGGCGTCTGCTCCGGGAACGGGCCGGTGTAAATATCGTTCTTGCTCAACGCCAGCCCCTGACGCGCCGTGTAGATGTCCCGGTAGTCCGAGCTGCTCGCCGGACCGTCCTCGACCTCCGGCAGAATGGCGAATCCGCTGTCCTCCCAATGAAATTCCACCTCCATCGAAAACGTGAACGGCTTCCGCCCGCTCTGGTGTTGGCCCAGGATGCGGTCCGCGCCCTTGGCGTTTTTGTTCAACGACGCCACGATCCGCATCCCCGGCGGTTTCTTCATCGTGTCCCGCAGCTTCCAGCCGCCCGCCGGCGCCTTGTCAAACTCGACGCCCACGATGCTGCCGAGAATACGGTCCTCACGGATCGGCGCCTTCTCGTTGCCGTAGATCGCCATGAGATGCTGATAGTTGAACCCCTGATGCAGCATACTCTGCCATGAGTTGGCCACCGTCCCGGCGTGCAGGCCCTTGCCATACGCCGTGATCACCGGGAACGCGTGCGACAAATGCCCCTCGACGTAAGCCTTGCTCTTGTCGGGCCGCAACTTCATCCCGTTGATCTCGATCTCCCCGTCGCACAACTCGACCGTCCCGGCGCCGAGCGCGTAACCGCGCGAAGACAAGGCTGAAGGCTGAACGCTAAATGCTGAAGTTTTGCTCATGCTGATTTAGAATTTAATGTCGCGGACGGGTTGCCAAGGTTTCCCATTCCCCCACTTTAGCCTTCAGCCCTTAGCCCGCCACGGCGGGTAAACCTTCAGCGTTGCCCGGCTGCGCTAAGCAGCCTGGCGCCGCCGTCCAGGCGTCCCACGGCTGGCCGTCGGTCAAATACGTGTAATCCACCTCGACGAATCCCCCGAAGCCGTAGGTCGTGCCCCACGAATTGGCCAGGCGCAACCGCTTCGTCGTGTCGTCGTAACCCACGATGCAGAGCGCGTGGCCGCCAATCGGCGCGGACGACGGATAGAATCCGATCAAGCCCGTCTTAACCGCGTAGGTGGTGTACCAGTCCTCCGTGATCTGCAGCCCGATGACCACCGGGAACCGCTCGACGCCGATGGCATACTTGATTGCGTTCAAGTCCGCGCACCGCTCGTAAGCCGGCAGGCAGAGCGCCGTGCCGTAAGCGAATGCCAGTTGACTCGGCTCCGCGTCCACCGGACCCGACGCCGGGTAATGCTCAACTGGGCACGCGCCATATTGCTTGAGCGCCGCGATGGCGTCGCGCATCTCGACGCCCACGTCCTCCAGTTGCGCCCCCTCGATCGCCCGACCCGCCCACCAGAGAAAGCGCGGCGAGAGCGCGATCGATTTGCCCAGCGTCGTCGCCAGCAGGCTCTCCCAAAAGTAGGCCACGGCGTGCCCGGTGCAGGAACTTTCCTGCCCCTGGTTCATGATCGGCGGCAAGTAACCCACCACCGACCGCTCCGGCACGGCGACCGGCCCCACCGCCTTCATGCGGTCCCGCGCGTCCACGCGATCCCGTTTTGCGGCCAGAGGAAATTTTTTGAAATCAATCATATTTGCCCGAGGTTTAATCCAGTCCATGATAAGCGAATTCTGACGGCTCAAGGCTAAAGGCTAAAATTTCCGATTTGGACGACGCGCCTTCGCGGCTTGTCTTCATTTCAGCATTCAGCATTTAGCCTTCCGCCTTTGCCCCTAGTGGCCGTCACGACGCCATTGATTCATCCGAATGAAATCCACGATCGCCTCCGCCGAGATGTTGAAGTTCGTGCTGCCGGCAATCGGCGTGATCCCGAAGTCCGCGACCAAGTGCGGCGTGAACATGTTCTCGTACAGTCCGACGAGCGTGTTGTAACGGTCCCGGGCGGCCGGCGTGATCGTGCCCGAGCCGTCCGGGTTGTAGCCGAGGAAGCCGGAGTTCCGCGCGTTCCCATCGAACGACGCGGATGACCCCGTGTGAGTAGGAATCACGGTGAACGCCGAACATCCCGGGAAGATGAGAAAACCCAGGAGGATTAACCCTACGGACGCCCACCGTGAAAAATAAGGCCGAACGCTGAAGGCCGAAAGCTGAAGTAGCAGCCAGCCAACAACCCGCGCCAAAGCCTGTGATAGTTTGGATTTCATTTTAGCCTTTTGCGTTTAGCCTTCAGCCTTCGATTATTGCCCAAGCAGATCTTGCGTGGCCTTGACGTCGCGCTTCTCGACCACAACCTCGACCGCGGCCTCGCGTTCGCCTTCCTGGGCGGCCGCCTTCGCCGCCTGCATCTGCGGGGTGTTGGCCAGATCGATCACCTTCTCGGCGATCTCCTCCGCCTTGATCACCGCGCCGGCGACCGCCGACACCGCGTCCGTTGGCACTGGCGTGGCCATATCACGTCCAGGTTACGTCGGTGAACCGGCGCGTGTAATCGGCGGCCTGTCGAATGACTGGACACCAGCGCGTCCGCTCGTTCATCCCATCGTTCGCATACTTCCCATTCGTCCCATTGCCGACTGCCGCACGCGGTTTCGGCAAACCAAACCTCTTCGCCGCCGCCGGATTATTGACCGCCTCGAGAATTCCCGACGCGAGCGCCTGAAGGATCGGCTTCGCCCATACCGCCTGATCGAGATTGTCCGCGACGTGCTGGCCGAAGGTAAGTTCGTAGAGCTTCAGCGCGCCATTTATCAGGCTATACCAATTTTCCGATCTGATTTCTTTGATCGAGATATTCGTAATGGCGCCCTCCAAATCCGCCGGCGAATAGTTGCCGTTGTTGATCGCGACGTTGATGACCTCGGCAGCCGCGCGCAGATATGGGATCGCGTTCGTGTCCGCTTTGATCGCGAATGGAATCCCAAGCTCAGCGGATGCCTGCACAGCGAACTCCACTTCCGGCAGCCAGTTCGTGCTTATCAGAACCACGGGCGCGTTCGTGCCGCCGCTACCACCTCCTCCCGGCGAGACGCAACCGACCATGCCCGTCAGGCAGGTCACCGCTGAAATTGCCACAATGCTGATCACACTGAGCAGGCTGAAAGCCCCCCGTCCGTTTCTTGGATAACCGTTCATACTTTTTTTGTTTCCGATTTGTTCTGACGCTCAAGGCGCCGTGGTTTTGTTTTCCTGCGGCGCGCTCACCTTGAGCACGGTGCGCAAAATCGCGAAGACGATGGCCAAGCCGGCGTCGATCAAAGGCGTATGGGGCGCAATGGATTCACCCAATCCCGCGGGCAACACCGATACCGCCATCGCCAATAGGACCAGCCAAAACTCCGTCGTCTGGTGACCCGCCTTGATCACCGGCGCCGCGGCTTTGACGTCGGCCGCTGCCTTCTCAATGCCCGCCACGACCTCCGGCAGCCGCGGCGCGATGGGTTGCCCTGCCTTGTGCGCGACCCACAAATCCAGCATGAGCTTCACTTCCTTCTCCAAGTCCATTGCCGCCGCCGTGATTACCGTCTTGTCGCCGTCGTTCATAAAATCAGTTCTTGCCGGGGTGCTTCGCCGACATTGTCCCATCGCCATCGAGATGCCCCTTGAAGTAGGCGAAGCCCTCCTTGATCTCTCCGATCGCCTTGGCCAATTCATCGAGCTTTTCCGCCACGGCCATTTGTGATTGGGAGTTTTGCAACGAGGCGTTGTTCAACGACCGCCGGAATTCGTCCTGCACGTCGGCGAGTTGCTCGCGCGTCACCATGTCCCGCGCGCTCAACTCATCCCGGCGCAGATTCTTCTTCAGGAGGAACCATTCGTTGACGAGCTTCATCGCCATCAACACCGCCGCCAGCACGGCGAGCAACTGATAGACCCATACGCCAAACGCCTCGGGCTTCACCTCGCCGATCACGTCCGCCAGCATCATCGTCAGTTTCATTTTCCCTTTAGCGTTTAGCCTTCAGCCTTCAGCCTTCGCGTCATTGTCGCCCGTGGATAAACCAGTTCGTGCGGTCACTCACCACTTCGATCCCCTGCCATTGATTCGAGAGGACCACGCTCGACGCGCCCTGGATGTGCTCGCCGCCGTTGGGAATCACCGTCACCCAATTCGTCGTCGAGTCCACCTTGATGAAATAAAACGCCTGCCCCGGGACCGACGCCGACGCCATCAGCAGCATCGACATGCCCGTCAGCATTTGCGCCGCGTCGCATTGCACGATGTCGTCGTTCGTTGTGAGCGTGTAAGTGTTCGTCCGGTAAAGAACGTTGTACGCCAGCCCGCGCAATTGCAGATTCGTCACCAACGCCGCGCCTTTGAACGTAACGACCTGTGGCGTGGCGATAAATTGATTCGGGTTGAAGTTCGTGGCGACCGTCGCGCCGCTGACGCCGCTGGTGATCATACCGGAAATCACGTTCGTCAGGTCCCCAAAGCGCGCCACCGTCGAGGCGTCCGCGACGCTGTTCGTCCAGTTCAGCGTGTAGGTTTGGAACGTCGCCGCCGTCGCGTCCCACGAGAGCTGGCGAAACCAATTCGTGCAGTAGTTCGTGCCCGCGAAAGTGACGTTCGAGTAGGACTGCCCGTACACCAGGGACGGCAACACGTTGTTCGACCACCTGGCGCCGCCGGCGTTCTGGCTCACCCACACGAGCAGGTTCGAACCGTTCGGATTCGCGCCCGTCCAAAACGATTGGAGATGTTTGTCCCGGGGGTCCTTGCCCAACAAGGTGACCTGGGCCGAAGCGGAGAAAGAAACGACGACGAGCAGGCACACGCTTAAAATCATTCGCTTGCCTAGCGTGCCCTTCTTCATATGATTGTTTCCTATCATACTTAAATCGATCGTCAACCTAAAATTTGCCCGTGAATGGCACCCAGTTGAACATCCCGTGCTCCGGATGCACCAGAAAGGCCACCTGGCTCGGCGCCGCGTGCCGCGCGCAGCAGTGATCGAACTCGCTCGTGCCGCTCAAACTGCCGTTCGTCAGCATGTTCCCGCCGATGATCGCCGGCACATGCCAGTGCCCGAAGACCGTGTAGTGAAAGCCCATGTTCTTCAGGTTCATCCGGCGCGTCGCCTCGCGGCCCTGCATCCGGCCGAATCCGTAGTACGGAAAACCCAACTGCCCCTTGATCAGATCACCGTGCTCCGTCAGGAACTTGAAGCCATTGATCGGGCAGAGGAGCTTCGCGCCCTTCGCGACGGTGAAGCCGATGTTGCCCAGGCCGCGCAGCATGGACATCGCCAACTCGTGCACAAGGAAACTCATGTTGTTGGATGTCTTCTGTTTCGCCTGCGGCTTCTTCTGCAATCGACCGTGGTTATCCGCGCCGACCATGAACACGTCGAGCCGCTTGCAATGCCCTGCCAGCCGGCGCAACACCTCGCCGAGCAGCAGCCCTGCCTTCGCGGTTTGCTCCGGCAACGGAAACTCGTTTGTGGCGAGCAATTCCCCGTGAATATCTCCCGACACATAATCCCCGACGCAGAGCGCGGCGATCCGGTCGATGGGATACGATTTGCGCTGCACCTCGATCCACGCCAGGAAGGCCGCGACGATGCCAAAGATGCGCCGCTCCGCGATGGCGTAACTGTAACGCCCGAAACCCTCCGTCTCCTGCGGGTTGGTCCGCTCGCCGATATGCCAATCCGAAAGCACGATCACCGCCGTAACCGGGCGGCCGGCGCCGTTGTGTTTCAACTTGAACGCCGGAAAGGGATGCGCCGCGGCCACCGAGGCGCAACATGCCTCCGCGAACTCCTGCTGCTCCGCGAGGATGTCGCGCAGATTTTTGTTCGCCTTATCCATCTCGGCGATCTGCTTCCGCAGGTGGACCACCTGGTCCGTGGGCGGCGTTTCCTGGGCGGCGATCTCGTCTAGGGTTTCCGTTTTGGGTTTCATGGCACGTTGAACCGTTTCCGATAAGCCGCGATCGTCTCCTTGTTTCCCCAGCGTGTTCCACTCGCCGTGCTCTTCATCGCCCGGTAATCCCGCAACGCCTTGTGCGTCGTCACCTCCGCGATCTCCGGCCGGCCTACCGCCTCCGCCAAATCACTCGTTTTCATCACGTGCCCCAGCGGCAGCGCGTCCAAGACCGCGATCATGCGCCGCACCGTCGCCGGCAACAGGTTCTCCACGATCGGCCCGACGCCCACCTCAACGAACTGAATCTCGCCAACCCTTTCCCCTTTGACTTTAGCATTTAGCATTTAGCCCTCAGCCTTGGTTACGATTGTGGAATCAATTCAATGCCGTTGATCTGGCACGCGTAGGTGGCGATCCAGCCGCCTGTCGGAACGCGCGGCACGAGCTGCACCGTGATCGCGCCGTTCGTGTCCGGCGTCGTCGTGAACTCCTGAACCGTGGCGACGTAGTTCCCCACCGCGGCGCAAATGTCGTAGAGGCTCACCGAGGAGGTGGTCGCGCCGATCACGTTGATGTCGAACCGTTGCGCCCCGACCATCGGCGTGCCGAAGGAATCGTTGATGAAATCCGCGAAGTGCAGGCGCACCGTGTAGGTGACTCCCCGAGCCAGGCCCGGGATAACGTAGTTGACAGGGCTTTGCGTAAATGTCTGCCGACGGCAACTCTGATAGACCGCGAGCGGCGCCGGATTCGTCACGCCCGTCAGGTCGATCGCGTGCGAAGTCGTCTGCGCCGCGCCGGAATCGAAGTAGGCGTCCGTGACGTACGGACTCTGCGCGCCGCCGCCGCAGTTGATCCGGATCGCGCTGAACGAGCTGATCGACGGCCGCAACGAGAGCGAGATGTTCACGCGCGACGCTTCATTCTCGATCACCCCCACGCCGCTCAACACGCGCCACCGGGCGTAGGTGTTTGCGGGTAACACCAGGTCGTCGCTGGTGTAATCCTTGAAATTGTTGACCTCCGTGTTCGGCGTGCCCGAGGGAATCGTCAACGTCTCCTGCACGACCCCGTTCAACTCGAGTCCCAGCGTCACGTTCGCGGTCGGGGCCAGCGCCACGACGTTCGCGTTCAAAATCTGCATCGCCGTGCCCCACCGATGCCGCCCGCCGATGTAGCCGCTATCGACGCCCGTTTGCGCCGCCGGGCAGGCGTCGTGCCGCGTGAAACTCACCGACTGATCGAGTTGCAGCAACACCAACATCTGGTCGAGCGTCCGCTTGTCCGCCGCGCTCAGGAAGCCGTCCGCGCTCTCCGTGGCCAGCCCGTGCGTGTGGTTGCCCGCCGCCGGCGTGCTCGCCGTCGTGCCGAGCGGCACCGCCAACCCGTCCGATAATATCGTGAGCGGCGCGTTGCCCGCCGATGGCGACGCGCTCAACTTCACCGCGCCCGTCACATTGCCGTTGACGTCCTCCGTCAACGTCATTGTGGACGAGGCGCCGAACGTTGGCCCAACGCCGCTGCCGCTGATGTCTCCGCGCGCGACCTGGGTGTGGCTCGATCCGAAATCCACCGCGACTCCGCTAATCGTCGCCTTCAATCCCCCGTTCGGCGCGAGGATCACTTCCCCGGCCAAAATCTGGCCGTTCAACGTCAACCCCAAGCTCAGGCTCGGGCCGAGCGTCACCGGGTCGTGCAGTTGGGCATGCGTGTGATCGCCCGCGGCGATCGCGCCAACGCCACTGCCGACGTTCACGTAAACGCCATTCGTATCCGAGAGCAGTCCACCACCCGTCTTGAGCTTGACGCTCGCCGTGTAGTATGTCCCGTCGGCGTACCATGTGACCGTGTCCCCATCCACGATGTAGAGTCCGATCACTATCTTCGTCGCCGCCGCAAAATCCGTGATGTTGGCCGCCACGTGCTGATGCGACACCGGCGCGACTCCCGAGAGCGCCGTCTGAAACTCCGTCAAACGCACGGCATGATGCGGCGCCGTCGCCGCGTTGTTCGCCGTGAAACTATCCGCCGTCGTGGGACTCAGCGTGGCCATGTTAAGCGAAGGCTAAAGGCCGAATTCTAAATGCTGAAGTAGCTGCACAACTATGTAGAGGCGTGGCGTTCATTTTCCTTTAGCCCTTAGCATTCAGCCTTCAGCCTTCGTGGCCGCTCCGCCTTCTGGTCCGTCGCCGGGTGAACCTTTCGGCCGTCCGCCCTGACCGGCGCCTGGGCGCGTGCCGTGCGCGGAGTCGAAGACCGGCAGCTTCTGTGCCGCCGGAAGCAACGCCTCTTCCTGCTTGTTGGCCCGCTCCTCGTCCACGTCCCAACCGGCTTGCTCGATGAACGTCTTTTGCGAGAGCGGCCCCGTCTGCAAACCGAACCGCAACAGGTTGCTCGCCTGCGCCGGGTCCGTGAAGATCGCGTTGGACCATTTCACCTGCACCTTGGCGGGCGGATCCCACGCCTGATTGATCACCGAGGTCAACCAGTCTCCGACCTGGCGGCGATCCTCCGCGACGTCCGCCTTGAGCATCTGCAGCAGGCTTTCGTTCGCCTGCTTCGCCACGTACATCATCCCGACCGGGCCGGACCACAGCGCGAGCCGCTGAATGACGCTGTCATATTTATCGTGCCCGAGCCGCTTGGTGTCCGGTCCGGGGTAAACAAAGTCCACGTCGAAGTTCGTCGTGATGTCCATCCGGCCCTTGCGCCCTTCGAATTGCTTCTGCATCGCGTCCGAGCGGCGTTGCGTCCAAAACCAATGGTTCGTGCCGGCCCGCGGCCCGTTGCGAATCTCGTGCCCGATCTTGATTTGCATCACCACCCGCCGCAATTCTTCAGAGATGAGGTTGTCCCCCACCTCCATCGATTGCATCTGGTTGATCGATCGATAGCACGCGATCAACGAAGGCGGCGTGAAGCCCTGCCCCTTGCGACCGCGGCGCAATACCTTGAAGAATTCCCCTTTCTCCTCGTCGAGCACGATGTAACCGGAGATGTAACGCCGGATCTCCGCCTCCGTCATGCCGCTGCCGACGAGTTGGTTCGCCTTAAACCGGAACCGCACCTTCATCCGCTCGTAACCGAGCGCGTCGGTGTAATAGCAATCCTCGGGCGGCAGCAGCAGCGCGCCGCGAGTCCGATTTCCCGCTATGCGCCAGAAGCCAACCACGTTGCACATGAGCAGCCAATCGACCCAGGTATCGCGCGCGAACGCGCCGATCTCACCGCCGACGTTGCGCCACCACTCGTCGTGACTCTTCTGAATCTCCGCGCTCAGCTTGCCCACCGGCTTGAGCTTGAAACCGAAATTGTAGAAGGAAACCTTCCGGGGCAGGATACCGGCGAGGAAAGCGTTCTTGATCAAATGGACGCGCGCAAGCTTCAAACCGGTGGCGACCTCCTGCGGCGAGGCGTTCTCCGGATCCCAATTCCAATCCGACGGCTCGCCCGTTTCGCCGAGACTGCACATCTCCCGTTGCGAACCCCTGACCGTGATTCCATCCGGCCGTTTGGCCTTGCGCTGCTTGCCTTGCTTCGTCATCAGCCCCACCGCGCTCACACTTCGCGCAGAACGTCAATAGGAATCTATCATACCTCAAAACGCGCCAAGGCTGATGGCTAAATTCTAAATGCTAAAGTAGGGCAATGGCGCCTTGGACTGCGGCGGCAAGCGCAGCGCGACGCCCCTGCCCGTCCGGCAGGCGGGGCTTTCGGGTGACCAGATGCCGCGACCAAGGCGGTGTCGCCCTCTGTAGTCACTTCAGCAATCAGCCTTCAGCCTTTAGCCTTTCTTCGCCCATCCCCCGCATAGCCCCGCGTCCGCGTCCGCCATATCCCAACCCGCTTCCTGGTCAATGAGCCACATCCGGAACGCGATGTAGGCGTTGCGCGCCGCGTCGTGAAAATCGTCTTTCCCCTGGCTGACGAAAACGTAGGCGCCGTGCCTGGTCGTGGCCCACGAGCCGTCTTCCTTTGTGGCGACCGATACCGATTGGCATTGCTTGCCCACCACGGTGAGCAACTTCGAAGCCCATTGCTTTTCCTCGGGCCAGCCGGCGAGCTGCTCCGCCGTGCGCTCGTGGTGCGGCGGCATGAAACCGATTTGCGCCTTCTCGATCGCGTTGCGGAATGCCATGTTGATGATCGTCTTGAGCACGTCATCGCCCTGGGCGTTCTTCAAATCCGGAAACATCTTCTTCAACCCCTCGTCGCCGCGATAGAGCAAGTGCAGGATATGCTTTGATACCGCCGCCTCGACGTCGTCCGCTCGCGTGATCGGCGTCACGTCCTGCTCGATCCCGTCGATGATTTGGCGGGGCACGCGCAATTCCCGTTCGATCCACTGGCCGCCGCCGCCGTGATCCATCACGATTTTGGCCAAACCGAAGTCCCGCTCCTTGGCGTGAATGAGTCCGCTGTATTGGCGGGCCGACATCGACCGCGCCATGCGCGCCCAAACCAGATCAAACTTCCAATCCGACTCATTCTCCGCCGGCTCCGCGACCGCCGGTGTCGCCCGCCCGATCACCAACGCCCCGCGATCACTACGCGATTGTTGCGCCGGCGCCGAGTCCACGCCGAGGAAGAAATACGCCAGCCGCCTGATGAGGCCCAAGTTCACGCCGCCTCACCCTCGCTCGAACGGCTCACCATCGGGATCAAGTTCCGCGTGCGGCCGAGTTGAATGGCGGCTTCGATCCACGCCTGCGGATACCAGCCGGACGCGCTGCGCATCCAGAGGCCCAAACCTTCCGCGCGCCACTTCTCCGGCGTCAACGACGCGCGCATCGTCTTCAACGTCTTCTCGATGCGATACTCGTCGGCGAAGGATTTGCCCGTGCGGCACGGCCGGCGCGAGTAATCCTTGTACGAGTAGGTGATGTAGCCGCAGTCCGGATCGCCCCGCTTGACGCGCTTGACGTATCCCTGGTGGATGCGGTGTCCCTTGTGGGTCCCCAACTCCGCCGTGGCCGTGCGCGTGATGTGGTTGGCCCACACCGGATGATTCTGGTTGTAACACGGCCGCGTCACGCGGCCGAGCAATTGATTCTCGATGCCCTCGCTCGTCGCCACGATCTTCGTCCATTCCTCCAGCAGCAGCGTGTTGATGCGCCACGAGGCCAGGTTGCGCGCGTCTTGCAGAAAGTTAGGCGCCGGCATCGTGAGCAGCGAATCGTTCCGGTAGTATTGTTTCCACGAGGAAGGCTCGCGGCTGTTCGCCTTGCCCGCCTCCTCATTGTCGATCGACATCTTGCCGAGTTGCGCCCGGTAGATCGGCGCGCGGCAGCGGTTGAAGTATTGCCAGAACGTGTCCTTGCCGATTTGGAACGTCTGGTAGATCACCCCGATGTGTTGGTCGGGCAACAGGATCGCGCGCAGGTTCGCGTAAATCCAATCCACCTTGGTCTTGCCCGTCGAAAACCCGCTCGAATCCTCCAGGTCCGGGATGAACCAATAGTACCGCAACCGAACCTTTTGGAACGCGTCCAAGTCCTCGTCCATGATGACCTTCGCCGCCATCACCGGATCCCACAGCAAATCCTCGATCATCCCCTGCGTGACGCGCAGATGCTTCGGGGCGGTTGAAACGTGGATGTCCATGCGCGCAAAGGCTGAAGGCTGAACGCTAAAGTTAGGATCGACCGCGCCTGGGTCGTCGCGGCGTCCGCCGCTTCTTCGAAAGCGCCACATGCGCCGTGAGCTTGACGCCCAAGCGCGCCATCTCGCGTTCGAGTTTATTCAAACACTCGTTCAGCGAGGTCAGCGACCGGCAGCCATCCTTGACCTTCCGCCGCGCCGTCCGCGTGCCCGTCTTGGTTTTTCCCTTCAGCGTTGAGCTTTTAACCTTCAGCCTTGTCTTCATCATATTCCCCCGCCGGACCATCGGCTTCCAAATCCGGCATGTGCATCCCGCGCTCCTCCGCCAGGCGGCGCACGGCTTCCTTGAACCCGGCGTCCAGCAAGGCCAACTGCATTACGCTGAACTCCGATTTCCAATTCGGATCCCAGATGCCGTCCCGGGCCAAATTCAGATAGGTGACCAAGCCCAGCCGATACCGCGGATCCGGCGCCTGCTCGCTCATGCGCAACTCGACCTGCACCTCGGCGGCCGTCATGATCCCGTCGATCAATCGCGTGCTCTCGTCCCGCTGGTATTCCTGGATGCCCTTGATCATGTCCGCGACGCAACCCGCGAACGACACCGTTTTGCCCGTGACGTTCCACCACGGCGCCAGCTCGTCGAGCTGCTTCAACTGCCGCTCGTAATCATCCGCCAACTGCGGCGCCGCCCGGACCAACTCCTTCAACTCGTTCGCGCGCGCCCGCTCCTCGCGTTCATCGTCGAACCGCAACGCTTCGAGCGCGAACTGCCGCTGCTCGTTCCGGCGCAAGCGCAACTCGCCCAGCAGCACCAGACGCGCCAGCCGCGCCGTGGCCGGACCCGTCAACACTTTCTCGAACACGCGCAACCGATCGACGAACGCCGCGCGTTCCGCCGCGTTCTCCGTCGTCGCCCGGCCCGCGACCGTGAACATCACCTCGCTGAACCCGTGCCGACGCAAAAGCGCGCCCTCCTCCTCGATCAACGGTGGCGCGACATCCCCTTTCCCGGTGGGGCGAGGCTCCGTCGAGCCGTGAATAGCTTTAGACGGAGACACCGTGCCATCCGATTCCAAACGTCCAGACGGCTTCCACAACGCCGACCGCAACGCCTCCAACTCCGCGTTCAACTGCCCCGGTTCGACCCCGAGCGTCGCGCATAATTCCGCGCGCCCGAGCACGCGATAATCGTCCGGGTCACCATTGAGCGGCAGCACGACCGGCGCGATCCCGAACAACCGACGGCAGATCATCCAGCCGCGCACGTAACGCGCCGCAAACGTGTGCAACGCCGGGAGCAGTGAAGGATCGAACTGGTGTTGCGCCGTCGAGAATTCCGCCGCCAGCAACTCGAACCGCTCGACGCGCCACAAGCCCGATTCCCCGACCGGCGTGTACTCCACGGCCTCGATCACCGGCGCGGGTTGGGGCGCCGCTTCGACCGGCTGAGCCGCGACCGGGATCGACGTCAACTCCGGCTGCGCCGCCGCGCCGGGTTTTTTCTTCGGTCTGCCCATGGTAAAACAAAGCTAAAGACTAAACGCTGAAGTGACTGACGCGCCTTGGACTGCGGCGGCAAGCGCAGCGCGACGCCGCTTTGCGGACATCAGTCCATCGCGACCAAAAGCGGTGTCGTGCTTCGCGTGCCACCGCACTCCATGTAATCCCCGGCTTCATTTCAGTCCTTGACGTATAATCGCACGCCGCAGTCGGCGACCAGCCAGCGCAGCGTCGATTCCATCTCCTGGTCCGCGCCAATCTCGTATTCGTTTTCGAATATCCGCTTGGCATCGAGGATGATGGGCGGCGCAGCTTGCGAGTGCGGCAACTTCCGCCAATCCTTTTGCGCCTTCCAAAACCGTTTCACGCCCGCGCTCCGCCCCGTTAATAGGTATCGATTCACCCCTTCCTCCCCGGGTTGCTCCATTCCGCATATACCCCGCCACTCGGCTCCGGCTGCTTTTCCGCGACTTCAGCATTTAGCATTTTGCCTTCGGCCTTCTCTTCAAACTCTCCACACCACCAATTCGATCCCACGCGCGGATAATTCCCCGGCGCGCTGCCGCCCGATTTCTGGTCCACCGTCGGCGGCAGCCTGCGACAAAAGAAAGACCCCGACTCAGTCGCCACGACAAACCGGCAGTTTCCACAATTCTCATTCATGTCAGCCCTTCAACTGCACATGGCCAATCGTTCCACGAAGTCCCGATGCCGCTGCGCCCGCCGCGCGCCACGACCAGACGCCTGGACTCCTCGACGAACTTCCACGAGCACGTCAATCTCGTTCCATTGCGGGCCTCGCACACATGCCAATACCGACGTCTCCAAACTGTATTTGTATAGCCGCACGCGCACCGAGGCGGAGATTTCGCGCCAACACAAAAACTCGTCCGCTTTAAACCATTCGTGCCGGCCAGCCCACTCAATCCGAAAGCAACCCGGATAACCCGACTGCCCGCGCAACACGAAATGCCCGGTCGTCAGCGTGCCGACTCGAATCCACCGCGCCCCGCGCGAGCGCGGCAACCCGGACAGATCAATTCGCGGCAGGAAACTCACAAAACGAAGGCCGAAGGCCGAATTCTAAACGCTAAAGTTAGGCGCTCCGGTTCGGATATTTCAGCCTTCAGCATTCAGCCCTTAGCCTTACCCGAGATAGATGTCCATTCCCTCCGGCGGCTTATCCGTGAACCCGTGGTCCGGCTGCCAGTCATTGACCCGCATCGCGGCCCACACCCCCCAGCGTTGACAGAGCGAGATGTCCACCACCGCCGGGCCGCAGATATGATTGAAGAGCAGCAATGAGTCGCCCGTGAGCAGCCGCGGCGCGATCACCATGACGACGCGCCCGGTGACCGGACCAACGATGACGGTCAAATCCGGCTCCGTGATTTCACAAGGCCACGTTTTCATTTTTTCCCTTCAGCATTTAGCCTTCAGCATTTAGCCTTCGCCGAAGCTGTCCCAACTCGCCAAGACCTGTTCCGTCGTCTTCGGGACGGCCGGATGATCCGTTTTGCGATGGTGGACGATCCATGCGCACTTGCGGTTCACTTCGTCGTCCGAGTGCGTCTTGAGCACGCGGTAGGCGTCGCCGATCAAACCGGCCGTAAACTCGGACGTCGTGCGCTGGCGCCGCCCCAGGTTGCGATCCACCATGTGAATCAGCATCGTGACCTTGTTCGACTCTTTGGCGTCGAACAGCGTGCCGTCCTCACGGACCAGAATCTTCGGATCGATCAACAACGTCTGCTGCCGCGCGACCACCTCCGCCTGCTTGCGGACCCCTCCAATTGACTTGGCCACCGCGCCCTTCATGTGCATCGGCTGGAAGTCCGGCGACAGATGCCCGTTCAACTCCGCGAACGACGGACAGAAGTAACCGCCCTCCTCGCGCCGCAAAAGCGAAAGACTCCCGGACGAGAGCAGTGGCAGCAACGAACCCGCGGGAAGCAGCCATGCTACCGTGGTCAGAAATTGCTCCACCGCTTCGTCAGGGAGAAAGCCCACACGCCGCGTGGCGCGCGCCAACTGCGCTAGCTCAACAAAGAGCCGCGTGAACACCGCCAACGCCTGCGCCGCCCCCAAGTCCGGCACGAGCCGACGAAACTCCGGCCGACCTTCGAAGTCGATGGGAATATGGACGGAAGGACTCATGGAATAAAATGGCTAAAGGCTAATTTCTAATTGCTGAAGCGGGGCCAAGCGCAATCTTGGAGTGCGGTGTCGTGCTTCGCGTGCCACCGCACTCCATGTAGTCACCGTCTTCATTCTAGCCTTCGACATTTAGCCTTCAGCCTTTCAGGGCCTCAGAGGCCCTGCGCTCCCGTCGTCGTTGCCCCCGTGAACACCGCCCCGGTCGTGGTTGATCCACGGAAATCGGCGTTCGTGAAGTCCCCGCCGCGGCAATCGGCCGACGTCAGATTCGTGGCGTTGAAACTCGTCCCGCGAAAGCTCCCGCCGTGCAGGTCCGCGCCGTTGAGGTTCGCGCCCGCGAAGTTTGCGCCGTCGCCGATCGCGCCGAACAGATTCGCGTTCGGCATGATCGCGTTGACCAGCGTCACCGAGGCGAGATTCGCCTTGCTCAACGCCGCGCTCGTCAGCTTGGCGCCGGTGTAGTCGAACCCATGCAGGTCCGCCCCACCGAAATCCGCGTTGCTGAAATCCGTTCCCGCCGCGACCGCCGCCGCCGTCACCCGCGCCAAAACTTGCGCCAAGATCGGGTTGCCCGTGTTTTTGTTATTGATCGAGTCCATGTTTTTCCCGTCTTTATTTCAGCATTCAGCGTTTAGCCTTTAGCCTTCTCTTCCGCTTCCGGTTTCGCCGCCAATGCCCCGGCGATGACTTCCAGCAATTGACCCTTCCCCGCGATAGACAAGGCGGCGTGATCCTCGATAAAGGTCCGCAGCGTCTCGATGTCGGACTTGTCGATGTCCAAGTCACCGTTCGCGTACATCTTTTGCGCCAGGCTCCAAAGCTTGAGCGCGTTGAGCGTGCGCGCCCCGGGCTGCGGCGGCGTCGCGCCGATCACTTCGGCCAGCGTTCGCGCCATCGACGGCTGCAATTTGCCCTTGTCATCCTTCATCGGCTCGCCGCCCATGTCGGTAAAGCTTCGTTCGAGGTTCAGTTTCATTGGTTCGCGTTGTTCGTTATATGATTGTTTGATATCATACTGCCAGCAACGTGCAAGCAGAAACTTATCGCTAAAATCCAACGACAGATCAGACGCGCCTTGGAGTGCGGTGGCAAGCGTAGCGCGACACCGCTATGGTTGTGGCGCTCGGACACCCGCCTGCGTTCGACTACGGCGCGGCGTGCCATCCGATGGCACGAAAGCGGTGTCGCGCTACGCTTGCCACCGCACTCCAAGTAGTCCCGCCCCAATTCGGCCTTTAGAATTTCGCCACCAGCCACCAATTCGCCCCGTCGCTCAAGAACCATGCCGCTTGATATTGCGCGCTCAGCGAGTAGCCGGTCGAACCGGCCACGCCGTCGATAGTCTCGGTCGCCTTCACCAAACCCGTCGTGTTTGCGATGAGCTTCACGCAGACGAGCTTGCCGGTGTTCGCGGAAGCGGAAGGCAGCGTGATCGTGTTGTTCGCGAGGTTCGAGCCGTTCGCCAGGATCACCATTTCAGACGACGTGATCGAGTGGGCGGCCGACGTCGTGGCCCGCGTGCAAATGAGGTTGCCGTAAAAGCTTCCTGCCACCACGCTGCCCGGGATGGTGACCGTGCCACTATGATCCACCGTCAGATAGCTCGTGAATGTAGCTCCATCCGCGAACGACATCGTCCCGATTTGCACCGCCGGTGACGGGCTAAGGCCGTCATCGGTGCAATAAATCTGCAACGTGTTCGTGCCGGTGCCGAAACCGAACCGATGATTGCCGCTCTTGTAAAGCCAGAGTTGCTGGCTCGGCGAGCCGCCGCTCATGTCGAGCGTGCCGCTCAACGTCAGCCCCACAAACGTCGGACTCGCCGAGGTGCGAATGTCCTGCGCCGTGCTGAGCGTCACGCTGCCGCCCAGGCTCACGCTACCGCCGCCCGAGAGGCCCGTCCCCGCGCTCACCGTCACCGAGGAATTGGCGAGGTAGCCATTCGCGATGGCCGTGCCGTTCCAAGTCCCGCTCACGACCACGCCGGACGTGTTGATCTGAAATTGCGCCGAAGTGCCGACATTGAACAGGCTCGTGACAGTCGTAGATCCGATGGAGACGCCAGCGTTGCCGGAGCCGAGATACATGAGGATGTGGCTCCCGGAATCCGTCGTAAAGATCGCGTTGGCTGAGGTGCGAAAGATGAAATCGCCCGCCGCCGAGCCGGTGAGAAGCGCGTTGGTCGCGTTCGCCTGAAAGAGGTAAACGTCGTATGAGCCCGTGTTGGAGAGGTAGAAGCCGTGAGCGCTACTGCTCCCCGACTCGACACTGCGGATCGACCCGGCCGCGGCGGTGGCGATGAGCGCGTTGCCGTCCCACGTCAGGTTCGAGGAATTGGTCAAGGTCGTCGTGCCGCTCGCGTAAATCAGCCCGTGCGAGGTCCAACTCGTCGCGCCCGTGCCACCATGAGCGACGGTCACCGGAACTGTGAGGTCGAGCGTGACCGAGCCACCCAGCGAAACGCTGCCACCGGTCGAGAGGCCGACGCCCGCCGTGACGGTGACCGAAGAATTCGCGAGGTAGGCGTTCGCGATGACCGTTCCGTTCCACACGCCGGTCGTGATCGTCCCGAGCGTGACGATTGACGTCTGCCCGACGTAGGTTCCCGCCGTTAACGTGCCCCCGACCGCGAGATTGTTGCTCGTCGAGATGTTCCCGGTGTCGCCACGAATCAACAGGATCGAACTGACATCGGTCGATTGCAGCACGAATTGATACGCCGAGGTCGTGCCGGAGACGCCCTGATTCTGAGCCTCGAACAATTTCACGGTCGCCGAGCCGGTCCAAATCGAGGCCGTCAAGCCGAGCCACGGACTCGCCTTGTGATGGGTGTTATCCGTCGCGCTCGCCGTCGTGGCCAACTTGATCGCCTGCGCGCCCGAGGCGAAGGAGGTCGAATCCGTCGAGAATGAATAGGTGTGCAGACCAGTCCACACGTGCGCGTAGGTTTCATCCGTCGCCAACGTCACGCTGCCGCCCAGGCTCACGCTGCCGCCCGTCGCGAGTCCCGCGCCGGCCGAGACGGTGAGCGACGAGTTCGCCAGGTAGGCGTTCGCGATGACTGTTCCGTTCCACACGCCGGTCGTGATCGTCCCGAGCGTCGTGATCGAAGTTTGGCCGACGTAGCTCGCCGAGAGCGAGAGCGTCACGCTCCCACCCAGCGACACGCTGCCGCCGCCCGAAAGATTCGTCCCCGCGCTGACCGTGACCGAGGAGTTCGTGAGGTAAGCGTTCGCGATGGCCACGCCGTGCCAGGTCGCCAGCGTGACGACGCCGCCCGTCGAGACCCGCAGCCCTTCGCCGCCGCCGACATAGAGTGAGACGTAATTGCCCGTCGTGGTGTTGCCCAGGGACGTGGCCGCGCCGTCCGTATAACCGAGCACGCCGATCCCGGAGCCGGAGCGGATCGCGCGCCCGTCGTCCAGGATCAGGTCGCCGGTGTGGATCGTCACGTCGTGACCGCTGAACGTGTGCGTGCCGGTCCAGGTTGGACTAAACGCCTGATTGACCGTGAGCGTCAGCGAGCCGCCCAGCGAAACGCTGCCGCCACCCGACAATCCCGTCGAGGTCGTGATCGTGAGCGATGAATTCGCAAGGTAGGCGTTCGCGATGACCGTTCCGTTCCACACGCCGGTCGTGATCGTCCCGAGCGTGACGATCGATGTTTGCCCGGCGTAGCTCGTCGAGAGCGAGAGCGTCACGCTCCCGCCGAGCGACACGCTCCCGCCGCCGGAAAGGTTCGTCCCCGCGCTCACCGTGACCGAAGAGTTCGCGAGGTAGGCATTTGCAATCGCCACGCCATTCCACGTCGCCAACGTCACGATGCCGCCGGTCGAAATCCGCATTCCCTCGCCGCCGCCGACGTAGAGCGAGATGCGGTTTCCCGCCGTGGTATTACCCACGCTGGTTATGCCGCCGTCCGTGTAGCCAAATCCGCCGATGCCGTTGAACCGCACCGACCGTGCGTCATCCAGGCAAAGATCGCCACCGTGGATCAGCACGTCATGCCCACTGAACGTGTGCGCGCCGGTCCAGGTCGGACCGAACGCTTGATTGACCGTGAGCGTGAGCGACCCGCCGAGCGACACGCTGCCGCCGCCCGACAATCCCGTTGAAGTCGTGATCGTGAGCGATGAATTTGCGAGGTAGGCGTTCGCGATGGCCACGCCGTGCCAGGTCGCCAGCGTGACGACGCCGCCCGTCG
>CAZFVY010000088.1:0-3821 GCA_964522665.1 uncultured Verrucomicrobiota bacterium
GAGCCGTGAATAGGTTCGGACGGCGGCGGCCTCCAAGAACTATCCACGGCTCGGCGGAGCCTCGCCCCACCTTAGCGCTTGGTCGGAAATCGCGACGGACCGGTTAGAGGCCGGCAAGAACTATTCACGGCTCGGCGGAGCCTCGCCCCACCGTGAGTGTGGTAGTCGGCCGCGTTGGCTGGTGGCGCGCCCGATGAAGGCGGTTCTTTCGCGACGCCCCCGACCTATTTTGACTTCAGGAATTCGTGGTAAAACGTGATCGCGGAGAGGGTGAAACCGATCGCGGTGATAATCCGTCGGACTTGCTTCTGCGGGATGCGTTGCGAGAAATGGGAGCCGAGGTAATAGCCGCCGAGCGCGCCGGCGCTCATCACGCCGGCCTTGAGCCAATCGATCTTGCCCGCGAAGATGAAACAGACGGTGGCGACGAGGTTGATCAGCGAGCCGAGCACGGTCTTGACGGTGTTCATCTCGTGGATGTTTTTGAAACCCATGTAGCCGAGCGAGGCGAGCATCAGAATGCCGATGCCCGCGCCGAAGTAGCCGCCGTAGATCGCGACCGCGAATTGAAACAGCAGCGCGCCCCAAATCGCGTGCGGCTTGACCGCGTGATCGTGGGCGCCATCCATGCCGGCCAGCCGACGGAAGAGGCCTTGCGTCAAGAACAGTACGGTGGCGAAAAGGATGAGAAACGGCACCAGTTTCGAAAACGTCCGGTCGGTGGTGTAGATCAGCAGCAGGCTGCCGAGGAATCCGCCGATGATGCTGACCGGCAGAAAGCGAATCAGCCAGGACTTAACGGCGGTCAGGTGTTGGCGATAGCCGTACATGCTGCCCGCCGTTCCGATGACGAGCGCCAGCGTGCTGGTGGCGTTCGCCACGACCGGGGGCGTCTGGAAGAAAAGGAGCGTCGGGAACGTGACCAACGTCCCGCCCCCGGCGACCGCGTTGATCGCGCCCGCCGCCGCGCCGGAGATCATCAGCCCTAACAGCTCGGTCGTCTGCATCGGTAGTCCGTCATTCGGGTTCGGAGCGTACGCGATGGGGCGAGGATTTGAAGCGGAAACGGTTTGGAGATGTGAGGCCGAGATTGGGCGCGAAGTCGAAGTCTTCGCGAACCGGGGGGATCACGACGCACGGTAATTACAGCACGTGTGTCTGGTCGCGAAGAACCGAGGGATAGAGGCCGCTGAATGACCTCTAAGGGTTTGTGGTGTCGCGCTTACAGCGCTTCACCGAGATACGTGGGGTGACCTGGGGTTTCGTTCGGCGCTTCACCCCAGGCTATCAAATTCGGGGCTTACAGCCCCGCGGGGGGACTGGCGGCGCCTTCCAGCGCTAGACGAGACTAGATGAGAGGAAAGGGTCATTTTCTCGCTTTATCACGGCGCTTTCGCAAACGACGCTTGGACGGTGAATTCAAGTCCACCACTTTGCCGTCCCGGAAGATGTAGAAGGGCGTGCCGGTCTGCCGCGACAGTTTGCGTGCCTGCGCTGCCGCGCGTCGAAGCGCGCGAAGCGCGCCCGATTTCTCCGTGTCTGAGGCTGCCGATTTTGTTTTCATCACTTATGTCCTTCATCGACCAGAATGGGGCATTTTCCAGAGTTGTCGTACTGTAGCCACGTGTCCACCATCAATTTGAACGTCTGCTGAAAGTTGCGCCAACCGGCGAGGTAGCGGCGACGGACGACAGATTCTGGCACATCATGTCCACCCTGTCGGACGCGGGCCGCAACGCGCGACACGGCTAATTCCGGCGTGGCAAGGCTCAGGTAAAAGAGCTTAACCTCGTAATTCTGTCGCCGCCATTCTGAAATCAGGCGGGCGTAAAGCAACCCGCTCAGTGTCGTTTCAAACGCGAAATTGTCTCCCGCCCGCGCCCGGGTTCTAATTTCCTCCAACATGATGCGTCCCGCCCGCATCGCCGCCAAATCTGGCTCAAAGGGAGAAAGGCCTGCCGCGATCAGGTCGGCGTTGATGAAGACCGGACAGCCAGCTTCATTCGGCAGGAACTGCCGCGCAAAGGTTGTTTTGCCTGCCCCATTCGGTCCGGCAATGATTACGATTTTCTTCTCCCGATTCATGCCTGATAGAGCAAGACGCCGCTTCTCTTCGGAAGGACCTTGGCACGGCTCAGTCTTTCATCGCCTCGGGATCGAGGCCGACGGAGCGGCACCAGTCTTGGTAGGCGAAGGGGGAAATCTCCGAGGGCTTGATCTCGCTGCGGCCGCCCCAGAAGACGTTGGTGTAGCTGACGGGAATGCCGATGGATTTGAGGTGTTCGTCGATGGCGGTTTTGTGCTGGAAGACGACGGCTTTGTCGGTGCCGTGGGCGACGGCCATGATATTGACGTTGCGAAATTCGGGGCCGCCTTCGCGCCAGTAGGCGTGGGTGAGAATGTGGTGGCGGCCGACTTCGCGACCGGCTTCGATTTCGCGGCCGGCCGGGACGGCCCAATGGAAAAGCGCGTTGAATCGGGTGACCCGTTCGCCGCTGGCCAGCGGCTTGACGTGCTCGAGGAAGGTCGAGAAGCGGCCGATGACGCGGCGGCGATTGAGGTCTTCGGCGACTTCGTAAAAGGTCGCGAGCGGGATGCCGGCCTCGTCGGCGCGGGCTTGCCAGAGGTTCTCGCGGATTTCGTCGGGTTCGAATTCCCGTTTGAGTGCGACCAGGACGCGCCATTCCAATTCGTTGAGCCGGACGACCTCGACTTCCATGACTTCGGCGGGCACGTCGGCTTTGCTGCCAATGGTCAGGCCGCGCCGGCGGACATGGCCGACGCCGAGCGCGAAGAGGCGTTTGGCGGGCATTAGCCGATAATGCCCGGCCCCGACCTCGCGCCGCAAATAGTCGGCGTGTTTGGTCATCGAGAAGCCTTGCGGAACTTTGAGCGTGGTCCAGAGACGGTAATTCGACCCGGGCGTCGCGGCGTCCGTGGACCGGATCACGACGTGACCCGAGAACGGGTCTTTCTGAAACATGTAATCGAACGCGGCGTCGAGTTTGTCGGCGGGGACTTCCCAGGCGACGAGCGAGCCGGGCGCGAGGTTGGTCGCCATGAGGGTTTGCCGGACGCGTCGGATTGTGCCGCCGCGGAGCATGGCGCGGACGCGGTCCATGACTTCGGGCAGGGGCACTTCCGATTGGCGCGCGACCTCGCCGAACGGATCGCGTTGAAAGCCCTGCAACCGATCCTCGGAGATGGCGAGTATGCGGGCGTTGACCGCATCGGTGGTCTCGACTGGCGCTGCCGGTAAACTCATATTTCAAACTTTTAACACGACCCGGGAGATTCGTCCGCAAGGATTTTTTAGGGTTGGGGGTGGTGGCACGCCGGTTTCGTCGAATTGAGCGTTGGCCAGACCCACGTGGAGGCGGCGTGCGAGTATATTCGGAGACAGGCTGAACACCACGCTCGGGAGGACTTCCAGACCGAGTATCGGCGGTTTTGCGAGAGGAATGGGGCGCGTTTGGACGAACGGTGCGCGTGGGACCGAGGTTGTGGCAGGAGATGGAATGTCCCGCGCCTTACAGGGCGGGACAAATTGATTTGGGAGGTGATCCTGGGGTTTCGCGCGGAGCGCTTCACCCCAGGCTATCACAGGCCGGGCTTCCAGCCCTTGCGTCCTGAAGCTTCGGAGCAGTTCGGTCGGATTCCGCAACGACTCAAAGTTGCGCCGGGGTGGGGCGGCCGGAGTGGGGCGGCTGGAGCGGGGCGGCTCGAGCGGGGTGGCTGGAGCGGGGTGGCTGGAGCGGGGTGGCTGGAGCGGGGTGGCTCGAGCGGGGTGGCTCGAGCGGGGTGGCTCGAGCGGGGTGGCT
>CAZFVY010000088.1:3921-30938 GCA_964522665.1 uncultured Verrucomicrobiota bacterium
GAGCGGGGTGGCTCGAGCGGGGTGGCTCGAGCGGGGTGGCTCGAGCGGGGTGGCTTGCCGGGACGTCGATGATTTTGTACGTTGGTTTTGGCCTGATTTATCGCCGAGATTATGCGACGCGCTCTAAGGAAAATAGACGACCGTCGGCTCCGAATTGCGGGGCTGAAGGCCCCGGATGTGATAGCCTGGGCCGGAACAAGCGCCGCGAGCGCAGGCCCAGGTCAACTGCCGCTTAACCGTTCGAGCCCTGAATAGGGCGGCACGTCCATGTCCCAATCACTCGCCAATATCGTTGTTCATCTGGTTTTCAGCACCAAGGAACGACGGCCGCTACTGCGCGACGAGGAACGCGGCGAGTTACACGCCTACCTTGCTGGCATCCTCAAGAACCACGACTCGACTTTAATTGAAATCAACTCGGTGCGCGACCACATCCATATTCTGTTTGGACAGTCCAAGAATCACGCGCCCGCGACGATTGTCCGGGAGCTGAAGAGTTCGTCGTCGGGTTGGATCAAACAGCAGCGCCCGGCGTACGCCGATTTTGCGTGGCAGACGGGTTACGGAGAATTCAGTGTTAGCCCGACGCATGTGGAGGCGGCACGCGAATATATTCGCAAACAGGCTGAGCATCACCTCCGGGAGGATTTCAAGACCGAGTATCGGCGGTTTTGCGAGAAGAATGGGGCGCGTTTGGACGAACGGTACGCGTGGGATTGAGGTTGTGGCCGGAGATGGAACGTCCCGCGCCTTACAGGGCGGGACAGATTGATTTGGGACGTGATCCTGGGGTTTCGCGCGGGGCGCTTCACCCCAGGCTATCACAGGCCGGGCTTCCAGCCCTCGGATTCTGGTTTTGGCGGTGGCATCCGATCTGGACGGGATTGGGATGGTAGAGCCTCGTTTAGGAAAGGCTGGGAAATAGGTCTCACGAATCGGAAATTGGTCCGTGGCAAGGCGGCGCAAACATGCTGAGCATCACAGGCGGGAGGATTTCAAGACCGAGTATCGGCGGTTTTGCGAGAGGAATGGGACGCGTTTGGACGAACGGTACGCGTGGGATTGAGGTTGTGGCCGGAGATGGAAGGTCCCGCGCCTTACAGGGCGGGACAGATTGATTTGGGACGTGATCCTGGGGTTTCGCGCGGGGCGCTTCACCCCAGGCTATCACAGGCCGGGCTTCCAGCCCTCGGATTCTGGTTTTGGCGGTGGCATCCGATCTGGACGGGATTGGGATGGTAGAGCCTCGTTTAGGAAAGGCTGGGAAATAGGTCTCACGAATCGGAAATTGGTCCGTGGCAAGGCGGCGCAAACATGCTGAGCATCACAGGCGGGAGGATTTCAAGACCGAGTATCGGCGGTTTTGCGAGAGGAATGGGACGCGTTTGGACGAACGGTACGCGTGGGATTGAGGTTGTGGCCGGAGATGGAAGGTCCCGCGCCTTACAGGGCGGGACAGATTGATTTGGGGCGTGATCCTGGGGTTTCGCGCGGAGCGCTTCACCCCAGGCTGTCACAGGTCGGGCTTCCAGCCCTCGGATTCTCGCTGTGGCGGTGGCGTCGGTGGTGGACGGGATCGGAATGGTTGAGCGGCACGGTTGAGCGGCGTTTGTCGTTGGGCGCCGTGGTTGAGCGTCGTTTATGGAAGATTCGGAATGGAGGCGGGCGGATCGTGAAGTGATCGGTCGTGGGACGGGTGTTCGCGCGGCAGCTTTGTCAGGGCTTGACGAGTCTCGCCCCACCGGGTGTGGAGTAGGAGTCAGGACTTGACGGCGTCTCGCCCCATCGATGATTGAGAAGGGCCTCGGCGGTTATGGTCGATAATGCCCGCGGCGGGTAATACAATTCGATCTGGGCTGAGTAAAGTGTTTCCATGATCGAAGGCTGGGTCAGAGCGGCATGGAAAAACATTCCCGGCGGTATTGCGACGGAGCGGGGCGGCTGCTCGGTCACAGATCTCTCTCGAATTTGCTCTCTGGTCGCGCCGAGCCATCCGTCCCGCCGCGCTCGCAATCCCGTCGCCAATCGGCTTTTCAAAAGCGCTCCTTGGAGATCGAAGGCGAGTTTAGGGAAAACTCGGGCGTCGGCTCACTCATCCGGCTTGACCGGGCGGGCGGTTCTGACACAAATTAAACGCATGATCAAATTCCCTCTCGCCCTGGCGGTCGCGCTGTGTAGCGTTTCGGCGGCGAACGCCAAGGATTATTACCTCCACTCGTTCAAGCGCGTCCAATTGAGCGACGTGTTTTATTCCGAGGGCGCCAGCTTCGGTGACTTCAACCGCGACGGCAAGAATGACATCGTTTCGGGCCCGTACTGGTACGAAGGGCCTGACTTCACCAAGAAGCACGAGATTTATCCGCCGGCGCCGTTCGATCCCGCCAATTACTCGAAGAATTTTTTCGCCTTCGTCTATGACTTCAATCACGACGGCTGGCCGGATGTGCTGGTAGTCGGTTTTCCAGGCGAGGACACCTCGTGGTACGAGAACCCAAAGGGACGCGAAGGGCATTGGCAGCGGCACGTGGTGTTTCAGACGACGGATAACGAGTCGCCGACTTTTACTGATCTGACCGGCGACGGCAAACCAGAGTTGGTCTGCAACTCGGGCGGGTATTTCGGCTACGCGTCACCGGATTGGAATGATCCCGGCAAGCCGTGGACGTTCCATCCGATCACGCCGAAGGTGGGTTGGCAGCGGTTCACGCACGGGATGGGCGTGGGCGATGTCAATGGCGACGGACGCATGGACCTGCTTGAAAAGGATGGTTGGTGGGAACAGCCGCCTTCGTTGGTGGGTGACCCGGTCTGGGTGAAACATCCGTTTAATTTCGGCAACGGCGGCTCGCAGATGTACGCCTACGACGTCGATGGCGACGGTTTGAACGACGTGGTGACGAGCTTGCAGGCGCACGGTTACGGCTTGGTCTGGTTCCAACAGACGCGGGAGAATGGGCAGATCAGCTTCAAGCAGCACATGATCATGAACAAGGAGCCGAACGAGAATAAGTATGGCGTCGGCTTCAGCCAATTGCACGCGGTGGACCTGATCGACATGGATGGCGACGGCCTCAAGGACATCGTGACCGGCAAGCGTTATTGGGCGCACGGCGCCCACGGCGATCCCGATCCGCTCGGCGCGCCGGTGCTCTATTGGTTCAAGCTGGAGCGGAACAAGAAGCACGAGGTCGATTTCGTGCCGTACATGATCGACAACAATTCCGGCGTGGGAACCCAAGTCGTGGCCGGCAAGGTCGCGGGCGGCAAATTCCCGGACGTCGTGGTCGGGAACAAGAAGGGAACGTTCGTCTTCATCCACGAGGCCAAGAAGGTGAGCAAGGCCGAATGGGAAAAAGCGCAGCCGAAGCCGCGTGAACCGTGACGTAGATTCACGTTTGAATTCGCCATTGCCAATGCCGTCCAACAGGTCATGAAACTGAGAATCTCGCTTTGCGTTTTGCTCTCCGGCGCCGCGCTCATCGGCGGAGCGGTTTACGCGGATACGATCACGATCCCGCCGGCGACCGCGCCGACGGGTGGCCCGAAATTCGCCGGACTCGCGCCGGAGGAGGCGGCCAAGGCGATGCTGATGCCGCCCGGTTTCAACGCCACGCTCTTCGCGGGCGAGCCGGACGTGAAACAGCCGATCGCGTTCGCCATCGATGATCGCGGACGGATTTGGGTGGCCGAGGCGTACACGTACCCCGTGCGCGCCGCCGAGGGTCAGGGCAAGGATCGCATTCTGGTCTTCGAGGACACCAACGGCGACGGCAAGTTCGATAAGCGGACGGTGTTCATGGAGGGGTTAAATCTGGTCAGCGGATTGGAAGTCGGCTTCGGCGGTGTGTGGGTTGGGGCCGCGCCTTACTTCATGTTCATTCCGGTGAAGGACGGCGAGACCAAACCGGCCGGGCCGCCGCAGATATTGCTCGATGGCTGGGCGTATGAGGACACCCATGAGACGTTGAACACGTTCACTTGGGGGCCGGATGGCTGGCTCTATGGATGCCACGGGGTGTTTACGCACTCGAAGGTTGGCCGGCCGGGAACGCCTGATAGTCAGCGCACGCCGCTGAACGCCGGCATCTGGCGTTATCATCCGGTCAAACGGACTTTCGAGGTCTTCGCGGAAGGATCGAGCAATCCGTGGGGGATCGATTTCGACGAGCACGGCCAATGCATCATTGAGGCGTGCGTCATTCCGCACCTTTATCACATGATCCAAGGCGGCCGGTTTGAGCGGCAGGCGGGCCAGCATTTCAACCCGTACGTCTATGACGACATCAAGACGATTGCGGACCATCTGCACTATCGCGGCAACCAATGGAATGACAACGATCGCCGTGGCAGCGACGACCTCGGCGGCGGGCACGCGCACGCCGGCGGGATGGTCTATCTCGGCGACAATTGGCCGGCGCAGTACCGCGGCAAGTTTTTCATGAACAACATCCACGGCAGCCGGTTGAATATGGACGTGCTGGAGCCAAAGGGTTCTGGCTTCGTCGGGCATCACGGCGCCGATTTTGTCTATTTCAACGATTCCTGGTCCCAAATCGTGAACCTCGAGTACGGGCCGGACGGCTCCGTGTTTCTGATCGATTGGTACGACAAGAATCAATGCCACGACCGCAAGCCCGAAGTCCACGATCGGTCGAACGGGCGCATCTTCAAGATTTCCTACGGCAAGCCCGCGGCGCCGCTGGGAGATTTGTCGAAAATGAGCGACGCGAAATTGGTGCAACTGCAACTGCACAAAAACGAGTGGTACGTCCGGCATGCCCGTCGCATTCTCCAGGAGCGCGCGCAGAAAAATGGCGCCAACCCGAAGGTCAAGGCGGCGCTGGTGAAGATTCTCAAGGAGAATCCCGACCCGGCGCGCCAACTGCGGGCGTTGTGGGCCTTGGGCGTCACCGGTGGTTTGACCGAAGAGGTCGCGTTGCCCCAACTGAAGAACCCGGACGCTTACGTGCGCGCTTGGACGATTCAATTGCTGGCGGAAAACCAAAACCCCACCGTGAATTTATCCGCTGATCAGGTGGCGGAATATAAGCGGTTGGCCGCTTCGGACCCGTCGCCGGTCGTGCGTCTTTACCTGGCGTCGGCCTTGCAACGCGCGCCGGTGGACCAACGCTGGGACGCGCTGACCGCCTTGTGCGAACATGGTGAGGACGCGGGTGACCACAATTTGCCGTTGATGTATTGGTACGCCGCGGAGCCGTGCGTCGCCAAGGACGCGACCCGCGCGGTCGCGCTGCTGGGACACGCCAAGATACCGTTGCTGCGTGAATACATCACCCGCCGGATGGCCGCCGCCGCCGCGGGCAAATAAGTGACTGGGAATGCGCCGACGGCTTGGTGCGGGTGGGATGATTCGCCGGCGAGGCGCGCAATGGGCGCTCGGTGGCGCCGCTTCGCGGCCCGGACGCCGCGGCGCGCCTTCCCTACCTTACGCTGGCGCCTCGTGAAAACGCTCCTGGGAAACTGTCAGCTAGTCTGCATGTTAGTCGCCGCGCTGGTCACCGCGGGGTTGCGGGCGCAGGAGGCCGCGCCGAATCAGAACGCGACGTTGGCTCCGTTGGTGCAATTGTTGAAGCAGAGCGCCGACCCGCAGCTTCAACTCGACATCCTGCGCGGCTTGAGCGCGGCGTTGGCGAGTCAGCGGCGCGTGTCGATGCCGGATGGTTGGGCGGAACTGGAAACCCAACTGGCGCAGAGCGCGAACGCCGAAGTGCGCGAAAAGACGTTGGCGTTGTCGCTCAAATTTGGCAGCGAACGGGCGCTGGCCGCGTTGCGGCTTACGCTGGCGGATGCGGCGGCGGAAGTTCAGACTCGCCGCCAAGCTCTCGACGCGTTGATCGCGGCCAAGGATGCCGCGCTGCCGCCGGTGTTGCAGGCTTTACTGAAAGAGCCGGCGCTCCGGGCGGCGGCCTTGCGCGGGCTGGCGATGTATGACGACCCGCAGAGCGCGGCGGCCATTTTGGCGGTGTATCCGGCGCTGGGCGCGACGGAGAAACGGGACGCGCTGAATACGCTGGCTTCCCGCGTGGCGTTGGCGAAACCGCTGCTGGCCGCCGTGAGCCGCCACGAGATTCCCGCCAAGGACCTGACCGCGGACTTGGTGCGGCAATTGCGCAACCTGAAAAACGCCGAACTCGACCAGGCGATTGAAACGGTCTGGGGCGCCGTTCACGACAGCAACGCGGACAAGCAGAAGGAGATCGATCACTACAAGCAACTATATCGCGCCGCCGGGGCCACGCCCGGGGACGCGGCGCGCGGACGCGCCGTCTTCGCGCGCACTTGTCAGCAGTGTCACACCTTGTTCGGCGTCGGCGGGCAGGTTGGGCCGGACCTGACCGGGTCGAATCGCGCCGACCTCGATTACATCCTGCAAAACATCGTCGATCCGAACGCCATTATTCCGAACGATTATCGGTCGTGGACGCTGGAGGCGACGGACGACCGCGTCATCACGGGCGTGGTCAAGCAGCAGGACGCGACGTCGGTGACCATCGCGACGCCGAATGAATTGCTGGTGATTCCGCGCAAAGAAATCAAGTCGTTGCAGCAGGGCCAGCTTTCGATGATGCCGGAGGGGATACTGACCCAGTTCAACGATCAGGAGGTTCGCGATCTCATTTTCTATCTCAGCCGCGCCAAGCAAGCGCCGTTGGCGGCGACGGCGGATACGGTGGCGCTCTTTTTCAACGGCAAGGATTTTACCTACTGGGACGGTGACCCAGACGTGTGGCGCGTTGAGAACGGGGAAATCGTAGGGCGTGTCAACTCGGGCGTCAAAGAGGCCCAGTGGCTGAGGAGCCAGCTTTTGCTCGGTGATTTCCGGCTCACGGCGAAAGTGAAGCTCACGCCGGATAGCGCCGGCGGCGGCGTCGAGTTCCGCGGGCGGCGCGTGGGCGACGCCCCGTTTACCGGTTATCTGGCCGGCGTCGGCGCGGGACGCTGGGGCAAGCTGAGCGAGGAGAGTGGGCGCGGCGCGCTGGCGGACGCGCCGGCGAACCTGTCGGTCCGGCCCGGTGATTGGAATAGCCTTGAAATTACGGCGATCGGCGGAATAGTCCGCATTTCATTGAACGGCCAACCTGCCGCTGGCTTGGACGACGCGGCTGGGTCCAAGCAGGGAGTCATGGCGCTGGAATTGAGCGGCGGCGTGGCAGCGGAGGCGCATTTCAAAGACTTTCAGTTGGAATTGAACCCGAACCCCCGCTGAGAAAGAATGACTCGATGCTGAAATGTTCCACTTCCCTCTGGTCCGCCGATCTCGGCGCCCTGGCCGCGGAAATGCGGCGGGTCGAGCCGTATTCCGAGCGCTTCCACATCGATGTCGCCGACGGACACTACGTCAAGAACCTGCTGTTTTTTCCGGACCAAGTTAAAGCGTTGCGGCCGCACAGTCGGCTGCCGTTCGAGGTTCATCTAATGACGACCGATTCGCTTGGGTGGATCGACCCGTTCGTCGAAGCGGGCGCGGACATCATCATTTTCTGTTTCGACTCGACGCCCGACCCGGGCGGCGTCCTGAAGGCGATCCGGGCGCGCGGCAAGCAGGCCGGGGTATCGCTTTTGATTAGCGAAGCGGCCGAGGTTTTGGAACCATACTGGGATGATTTGGACGTGGTGACCGTGGTGGGAACCGCGATGGGGATCAAAGGGGCGTCGATGGATGCTTCGGTTCCGCAGAAAATCCGACAGTTGCGGCGGACCATCGGCGAACGGAAGCTGAACACGGTCATTGAGGCGGACGGCGGCATTCGTCGGGAAACCGTGCCGATCCTGTGCGCCGCGGGCGCGGATTACATTGTTCCCGGCTCGCTGATGTTCAAAGAGGATCCGCCGGCGATGCGGCAGTGGCTGGCGACGTTGCGGCGTGACCCCGCGAATTGACATTTTGGGACTCGGTTGCACGGCGGTGGATGAGCTGCTGTACGTCGATGATTACCCGCCCGCGGACGGCAAACGCCGCGTGCTTCGCCGTGAGCGTCACTGTGGCGGACTGACCGCGACGGCGCTGGCCGCGGCCGCCCGCCTGGGGGCCAAATGCGCGTTCGCCGGCGCCTTGGGGAATGACCCACAGTCGAAATTTGTCGTAGCGGCGATGAAGGAGCAGGGGGTGGACATTCGGCCGGTGGTCCGGCGAGCTGGGGCGCTTCCCATTCAATCGGTCATCGTGGTGGACGAAAAGCGCCGAACGCGAACCATCTTTTTTGGAGTGGACCACGTGCGGGGCGCCGACGCGCGAAGTCCTTCGTCCGCGGTGATTCGCTCCGCGCGCGTGCTGCTGGTGGATAATTTTGGGATACCGGGTATGACGCGGGCGGCGCGGATCGCGCGCGCGGCGGGGATTCCGGTCGTCGCGGACTTCGAGGGGGCCGATCAAGATGGCTTCGCGAAATTGTTCGGGTTGGTCGATCACTTGATTTTGTCGGAGGAGTTCGCAGCGGAGTTGACCGGTCGGAACGACCCGGCGGCGGCGGCGAAGAGTCTGTGGAACGCGGAGCGGAACGTGGTGATTGTGACCTGCGGCGCGAACGGCTGTGTCGTCATCGAGGCGGGCGGCGGCCCGGCGCGAATCCCCGCCTTCAAGGTGAAGGCCGTGGACACGACCGGTTGCGGGGATGTGTTTCACGGAGCCTACGCGGTCGGACTCGCGCGGGGAATCGGCCTGGAAGGACGGCTTCAGTTCGCGTCGGCCGCGGCGGCGTTGAAGGCGAGCCGTCCCGGCGGCTGGAGCGGGCTTCCCGACCGCGCGACCGTGGAAGGGTTTCTGAAATCTCATCTATGAAGACGCTCGAACTCGACTTGGAGAACGCGCTCGCCGAAGTCCCGGTCCTGGATGCTCACACGCACCTGGTTGGCGGACGCCTCGGGGCGCGGGGACTGCACGATATTCTGCTCTATCACATGGTGGTCAGCGATCTCTACGCGGCCGGTTGTCCATCCGGCGGACGGCTGACGCAATTTCCGTCCTGGCCGACGGACGCGGAAGCGGGCGAACGGGTGGTCGAGGCGCTGCCTTATCTGCGCCATATTCAGAACACGAGTTCATATTGGGCGGTGCGGCGGATTCTCACGGAGCTCTACGATTGGCGTGAGCCGATCACGCCGGACAATTGGCGGCGTCTCGACGGGTTGATTCGCGAACGCGCGGACGACCGCGTAGCGCAGCACGCGATTCTCGACCGATTGAATATTCGCCGGACCTGCACCGAGATCGCCCGGCGCGGGACCGGCGCGGACGACGCACGGCTGCAGTACGCGTTGGAGTGGGGGTTCTTCACGCGCTGCCAATGGGGTGAATTCGATACGGCGCTCTACGAATTGGAACGTTGCTGGGGCAAATCGCCCGACAGCCCGACGCCGATCGGCGCCGGCGGACGCCCGCCGACCGAGCGGACGATTGGTTCGCTTGAGGATGTTCACGCCGCCGTCAACCACTACGTCGGCCACATTCCTTACGATCAGGTGATCTCGATGGCGACCCATATCTCCACCGACATCGACTTTCGCGCGGTGACGGACGCGGAGATGGCGGCGGCGCTGGAGCGGCGCAGTCAGGCCGGCGCGACCGAGCGCGATATTTACGCGTCGTATATCAACGAGGCGTTTTTGACCGCGCTCGAGCGCTACGCGGACCGAATTGTCTTCCAGTTCAGCCTTGGCGCGGAGCCGTTGCCGTTCGAGACGGGGAGCCGTCTGGCGCAACGGACTATCGCCCAACTCGGCGAAATGATCGGCCGGCATCCGCGGTTGCGGTTCCAATGCTTTCTCGCCAGCCGCCACGCGAATCAATCACTTTGCACGCTGGCGCGGGAATTGCCTAATTTCAGCCTGGCCGGTTATTGGTGGCACAACTTCTTCCCGGAGATCTTTCGGCAAGTCATCTCCGAGCGGCTGGACATGCTGCCGCTCAACAAACAGGTCGGCTTTTTCTCGGACGCCTATTGCGTCGAATGGACCTACGGCAAAGCGATCCTCGTGCGCAAACAGTTGGCTCGGGTCCTGGCGGACCGAGTGGGGCAGGGGCAATTCAGCGTGGACGAGGCGCTGTTGGTGGCGCGGTCGATCCTGTTCGAAAGCCCGCAAACGCTGCTTAAAATGGTACCGCGATGAAAGGAACCTTTCGATTTTCGGAAGCCATCTTTGGCGCGCGTAACTCGTTGGGTGGGCCGGGAAACGGCTTGGCAAGGACTGGGAACTACGGTAAGCAACTCGCCGGTTTCCTGCCGTGTCCGGCCGTTCGGATCGGACAGACGAAGAGATTGTTTTCGCTAACGAATTGATTGAGCCGCATGAGATCGCGCGAGCATTGTTTGGATGATGGGAGTCGGCGCCAACCCGGACGACTTCCGGTCAAACGCTGGCTGGCTGGCGCACTGGCGTTGTTGTTTTGCGCGGCGCGTCTGAGCGCGCAGCAGGGAGATAAAACGGGCGAGTCGCAAACGCCTTTGGTGCCGCCCGAGAAGATCCCGCCGGCGCCGGTCGTCCCGCCATCGGAGGCGATCAAGACTTTCAAGCTCGCGCCGGGATTTCATATCGAGTTGGTCGCGAGCGAGCCGTTGGTTCACGCCCCGATCCAAATCGCGTTCGATTCCGATGGCCGCCTTTGGGCGCTCGAAATGCGGGGGTTCATGAAGACGCCGGAGGGCGCGGGTGAATTTGAGAAAGTGGCGGACATCGTTCTGTTGGAGGACACGGATGGCGACGGCAGAATGGATAAGCGAACGGTCGTGTTGGACGGTTTGGTGATGCCGCGCTCGTTCGCCCTCGTCGCGGGCGGCCTGCTGGTGGCCGAACCGCCGAAGCTCTGGTTTTACCAACTCGACAACGATGGCAAGGCGAGTGAACGGGTCGAGGTAGCCGGAGATTACGCCGCCGAGGATGATCCCAAGCTTGGTCTGCGCGCGAACCCGGAGCATTCGTCCAATGGGTTGCTTTGGGCGCTCGATAACTGGATTTACAGCGCGAACCACACGACGCGGTATCGCTACGTCGATGGCTCGTGGCAACATCAGCCGACCGCCTTTCGCGGTCAGTGGGGCATCTCACAAGATGATTACGGGCGGCTGGTTTACAACTCGAACAGTGATCAATTGCGGCTCGATCTCGTCCCCTCGGCGTACCTCTCGCGCAATCCAAACTATCGCAACGCCGCCGGGGTCAACGTCCAACCGATCAAGGACCAGAGCGTCTGGCCGATCCGCGTCAACCCCGGCGTCAACCGCGGCTACCAACTGGATCAGTTGCGGCCCGACGGAACGCTCGCCACGTACACGGCGGCGTGCGCGCCGCTGGTTTATCGCGGCGACAATTTTCCGCCTGACTGCCGGGGCAACGTGTTTCTCTGCGAACCGGCCGGAAACCTGATTCGCCGCAACGTGCTGAGCGAGTGGAATGGAACCATTACCGCGACGAACGCTTACGACCGCGCCGAGTTTCTGGCCTCGACCGATGAGCGGTTCCGGCCCGTGAATCTGAATAACGGGCCGGATGGCGCGCTCTACGTCGTCGATATGTATCACGGGATCATTCAGCATCGGATTTACCTGACGACCTATTTACGCAAGCAAGCCGAGAGCCGTGGCTTGGATCGGGAGACAGATTTGGGCCGAATCTATCGCGTGGTCGCGGACGGACGCCCGCTGGGGCCGCGTCCTCATTTGGGGAGGGCGACCTCGGCCGAATTGACGAAGTATTTGTCGCATCCGAATGGCTGGTGGCGCGACATGGCGCAGCGATTGCTCGTCGTCCGCGGTGACGCGGCGGTGGCGCCGACCCTGCGGGAAATGGCGGTCGCCGGTCCAGAAGCGCTGGGACGTCTGCATGCGCTCTGGACTTTGGATGGCCTCGGCGTGCTCGACGAAACCACGCTGGCGGCCGCCTTGAGCGACGCCGATTCGAAGGTTCGCGCGGCGGCGATTCGCCTTTGCGACACGCTGATCAAGACGAGCTCCAAGGCGCGCCTGCTGCCGAAACTCGTGGCGCTGACGGGTGACCCGGCCCCGGATGTCCAACTGCAATTGGCGTTCACGCTGGGCGAAATCTCCGACCCGGACGCGCACCGCGCCATGCTGGGCATCGCGGCGAAGTCGGCGGGGAACCTTTATGTTCGCGACGCGCTTTTGACCGGACTCGGGGGGCGGGAATTGGAGACGCTGCAGGCGCTATCGAAGGACCCGGCGTGGAGCGAAAAGAACTACGGCCGGCCAGCGTTCCTCGGCGGATTGGCGAAGTGCGTTTTGAATGAGGGCAAGCCCGAGCGGATCAATGAATTGCTCGAATTGGCGGCCGCGCAAGGAACGGCCGGGTCGTGGCGAACGGTGGCGCTCCTGGATGGGCTGACCGGTCCGGCGCCCGCGACGAACCGCGGCAAGGCGGCGCCGAAACCCCGGCCCGTGCGTCTGGCGGCTGAGCCGCCCGCGCTGGCCTTGCTCGCGAAGAGCGAGGACAAGGTGATCCAGCCGCGCGTGGAAGCGGTGGCCGCGTTGCTGACGTGGCCGGGCAAGCCGGGCGCGGAGCCGGAAGTCGTCGCGCGGCCACTCACAGCGGACGAACAGGCCCGCTGGGAAGCCGGCAAGGCGCTTTACTCGATGACCTGCACGGTCTGCCACCAGCCGCACGGCAACGGCCAGGAGGGTTTGGCGCCGCCGCTCGTGGATTCAGATTGGGTCCTTGGGCCCGAGCGCCGCTTGATCCGGATCGTGCTGGCCGGGCTGCACGGGCCGATCAACGTCAAGGGCAAGACCTATCAACTCGACATGCCGGCGCTGGGCGTTTTCGATGACAACCAGATCGCGCAAGCGCTGACTTATGTGCGGCGCGAATGGGGCCACAAGGCCAACCCGGTGGACCCGGCGACCGTGGCTGCGGTCCGAGCGGAGACGACCAAACATATCGAGGCGTGGACCGAGCCGGAGTTGCTCAAGATTCAGTAAAGTGAAAGAAATAAACGCGCGTGTTTAACCTCAAGGATAAGTTTGCTCTCGTGACCGGCGCCGGCTCGGGAATCGGCGCCGCCATCGCGGACGTTCTCGCAAGCGCGGGAGCGCACGTGTTGGTCACCGACCGCCTCGCCGACGCGGGCGCGGAGACGACCGCGCGAATTCGCGGCGCGGGCGGATCGGCGGATTTTTTGGCCCTGGATGTGACCGACGAGGCGGCATGTGAGGCGGCGGCGCGAGACGTCGTTGAAAAGCATGCTCGCCTCGACGTGCTCGTCAACAACGCCGGCATCGGCCACGTCGGCACGATGTTGCAGACGAAGGGCGCGGACCTTGACCGCCTGTACGCCGTCAACGTGCGGGGCGTATTCAACCTCAGCAAGGCGTTCCTGCCGGGCATGGTCGCGCGCGGCCGCGGCGTGATCATCAATATGGCGTCGATCGGCGGCGTGGTGGGGATTCGTGATCGTTTGGCCTATTGCACGACGAAGTTTGCCGTCGTAGGTTTGACCAAGAGCATGGCGCTGGACCACGCCAGGGACGGCGTGCGGGTCAATTGCATTTGCCCGGGCCGGGTTGAGACGCCGTTTGTGACGGCGCGGCTCAAGGAGTACCCGGATCCCAAAACGGCTTACGACGAAATGGCGAGTTCGCAGGCGTTGGGACGGATGGCCAGGCCCGAAGAGATCGCGCATGCGGCGCTTTACCTCGCGAGCGACGAGGCGGCGTTCTTGACGGGGACCGCCTTCATCATCGACGGCGGATTCAGCGCGGGAAAATAGCGAAGGGTCACGCCCGAAATTGCCCCGCTCGCGCAGGCTGACACTTTTCAGCGGTCGCGCCTGCCGCATGATTCTAAATCTATTCCTATGAACATAAAATGTAACGCTCGGTTCTTTCTGCTGGCTCTGATCGTCGCGGGAGCTAACGTCCGGGCAGGCGCGGCGGGTATGCCCGCGTTGCCGGCCATGCCGGGCACCGGGCCGCTGCGGCCGCCTACGAATCCGGATGTCTTTCGCTTCCTGGTCGCGGGGGACAATCGTCCTTCAAACGCCCTGGCCAATCTTTCGGTGACGGTTACGAATATTTTCCAGCAAGCGAGCAATCATGCCGTCAATTTGGTCATCTGGACCGGGGACACGATTTACGGGAAAGAAACCAACGCGGCCATCGTGGCGAATGAGTATCGGTCTTTTTTCGCGCTCGCCAAGTTGGGGGGCGCGCCGGTCTTCAATGCGCCGGGAAATCATGAGATGGACGTTGAGATCAAGACGGCGACGGAGAGGTTTGAAGTCGGCAGCCCGGTCATGCAATCGCTCTACCGCGAGAACTTCAAGTTGGGGCGAAACGCGCCGCTCTGGGGCGCGTTCAACTACGGGAACAGCCGATTCATCGCGTTGAACAGCGAGGAGATTCCGCCCAAAGGCTTTCTCAACGAACGTCCGCCGGCGACGCCGAAGAAATCCGCCTCGGCCGACGAAAAGGACAAAAAACCGAAGCTCAATCCCGGTTACCTCAGCAAAGAACAGTTGAAAGCTCTGCAGAAGGACCTGGACGCGAACGCGGACAAGTCGCACATCTTCATCTTCATGCATCATCCGGTTTTTGCCGCGGCTCCGACGTCGCAGTTGGACGCGCAGTCCGCGGGCGCGTTGACTAACCTATTCATGCGGCACCCGAATGTTTCATTTGTATTGGCGGGGCACCAACACCTCTTCTACAACCCGCAAGACCCGTCCAATGTGACCAACATTCCGCCGCGGATCGATCCCAGCGACCGGCCATATTATCTCGTTTCGGGCGGTGGCGGGGCGCCGCTGGCCAAGAACTTTCCCGGCTCGTTCAATCATTACCTGATTTTTGACGTCAATTCGAACGTGGTCACGGCCACGCTCTACAAGGATGTTGCCCAGCAAGCTCGTCCGGCGGCAAAGGCGGCAAAGGCCGCGCCCAGCGTAAGCGCGGAGACGCCGCGTCCGTAGGGCGGGCCTTCAACTCCCCGCTCGGCAGCCCTGGGGTTCCGTTCGCGCCGTGCCCACTCGCGCGAGCGCCTAAAGATTGAACATTGAAGCCGAACGGCGAGTCCTCTATTAACATAACATGCGAAATATTTTGGTGACGGGCGGCGCGGGTTTCATCGGATCGAACCTGACGCTGGCTCTGCAAGAACTGCATCCCGCCGCGCGAATCGTCGTCGTGGACGATTTTCGATCGGGAGATTTTAAGAATCTGCGCGGGTATCGCGGTGATTTTGTCGCCGCGGATGTTTCCCGGCTTGATTGGAGCGCGCAGTTCCGCGGGCGGGTGTTCGACGCGATCTTTCACGAAGCTTCGATCACCGACACGACCGTCCACGATCAATTGTTGCAGACGCACGATAACGTCGAGGGCTTTCGGCGCCTGCTGGATTTCGCCGTGGTGAGCCGCACGCCGGTGGTGTACGCGTCGTCGGCGGCGACCTATGGCATCGGGACGGCGCGCATGCGGGAAGACCAGACGCCGGCGCCGGCGAACGTCTATGCGTTTTCCAAGGTTCAACTTGATAATCTCGCGCGCGATTACGCCGCGGCGATCCCGGATTTTCGCGTCGTGGGCGTGCGCTATTTCAACGTTTATGGCCCGAACGAGGCGCACAAGCGGGCGGCCGCCAGCATGATCTACCAGCTCTACCTCCAAATGAAGGCCGGCAAATGCCCGCGAGTTTTCCGGGCGGGCGAGCAGAAGCGCGATTTCGTTTACGTCAAAGACGTCGTCGCGCTTACGATACGCGCGCTGACGGCGCCCGGTTCCGGGGTTTACAACTGCGGGAGTGGCTGCGCTTTCTCTTTTAATGAGATCATCGCGGAATTGAATCGCGGGTTGGATGCCAGTCTGGAGCCGGAGTATTTCGAGAATCCGTACAGTTTTTATCAACCGCACACCGAGGCGGACATGAACAAGGCCAAAGCGGAATTGGGCTTTACGCCGCAGTATCCGCCGGCGGCCGGCATCGCCGATTACGTCGCGCGACTGGAAATGCGCGCGAACTGAGGTAGGTTGAGTCCGTCGATAAAATATGTCCACCAACGCTTCCTCCGCCTCAAAGAAACCGTCGTCCTGGGGCCGTCGGCTGCTCTTGATCGTCGCGGTTATAGTCGTTTTGCTGATCGGCGCGTATCTGTTCGGGACGAGCGCCGCGTTTCTAAAGGGTTTCGTCCTTCCGCGCGTCAGCAAAGCGATCGGGAGCGAAATCACAGTCGCGGACGCGTCAGTCCACCCGTTCTCCCAAGTCACACTGAACAAGCTGAAGGTCCAGACGGAGGGCCAGGACCCGCTGCTGGAGGCGGAAGAAATCTCGATCCGCTACAGCTTGTTTGATTTGCTCGGGGGCAACTATCGGGTCCAGGAGGTCACGATCGTTTCGCCCACGATCCAAATCGTGCAACGGGCGGATGGCGGCGGTAACCTGCAGTCCTTTATGCAAAAAATGCGCGGCCCGGCCGTCGTGACGCCCGGGAAGGCTGCCCCGCCGGTCGCCGGGCCGCCGGCGAAGGCGCTCCGCTTATCCTTGAACCAAGTGAGCCTGAAACACGCGACGGTCCGGTGGAGCAGCGCCGCCAAGGACGGGTCCCAGACGACGGCGGAGTTGTCGGGCGTCGAAGTGTCGGTCGATCGTTTCGAGAATGGCCAGTCGGGCAAAGTGACGTTTAGCGCGGCGGCCGGCGTGAAGCAGAGTTCACCGTCCGGTCCGGCGGCCAGCGGTTCGTTGCAGGCCAAGACGTCGGGCGCGTTCGATCTGAGCCTGGATAACGACTTGGCGCCGCAGGTGGTCAAAGGCGCGGCGCGTTTTGACGTGACCGACGCCCAGGGAACGTTCGCGGAAGTCGGAGGGTTGGGAGCGGCGCTCGACTGTGATCTGACGATGAAGGAGGTCCGGCAAGTGGCGCTTCGCTTCGAGCGCGGGGGGCAAAGCTTGGGCAAGCTGCAGATTAGCGGCCCGATCGATCTCGCGAAGTCTGAAGGCAAGCTTAAGGTCGAGATTCTGGCGCTTGACCGTCAGGCGTTGAATCTGGTTGGAGCGCCAGGTGGTTTCGGCTTTGGCAACACGGTTTTGAACTCCACCAACCAGATTGAGCTGACGCAGGCCGGCGCGGCCATCGCCGCCAGCGGCAGCATTAACGCCCGGGAGTTGAGCGTGCGGCAGGCGCAGAGCGTCACGCCCGCGATCGACCTCGAAGTCAATTATCAGGTCGCCGTCGATTTGAAGAATAAGTCCCTCATCGTCCGGCAGTTCAACGTTTCCGGCCGGCAGACGCAGCGGGATTTGCTGCGTGTCTCGCTGAGCCAGCCAATGAGTCTCAGTTGGGGTCAAAACCAGGCCGCGGGCGTCGAGTCCGCGCTCGAATTGACGATCTCCCAGTTGGACTTGAAAGATTGGCGCGCGTTTCTGGGAGCAGTCGCGCCCGGTGGACGAATCGACGCGCGACTCATGCTGACCGCCAAAAACGACGGACGCCGCCTGGATACCGAATTGACGACGCAAATCTCCGGACTCACGGCCCAAGCCGGCGCCAATCAGCTGTCGGCCGATGCCATACAGCTCAAAATGTTGGGCGGAATGGACGATTTCAAGAACGTGCGCCTCGACAGTTTAACCATGACCGCGACGAATTGCAGCGCTCACTTCACAACGAACCAAGTAGCGGCCGCGTCACTCCAAGTCAAAGTGGTGGGAAAGTTGAACGACTTGAAGAACGCCAGCTTGGAAAGCCTAAGCCTGACGGCGTCGAGCCTCTCGGGGCAGTTCGGAACCAATCGGCTGGCGCCGGTCGAACTGCAAATGAATACCCAGGGCACGCTGACGGATTTAAAGCTGGCGCACCTTGAGCGTTTGGGCCTGCAATTGAGCCAGTCGAACCGCGACATGGTGGTGATCAACGGCTCCGGCGACCTTAACCTGGCGACCGGAGACGCTGGAATGCAATTGACAGCGCAGGTGGACGTTCCTGCGTTCGCCCGCCAGTTGGCCGGATTGCCCCTGGCCTCCTCGGCGGGAACGCTCAAACTCACGGCGGCGTACGCCAAAAAAGGCGCGCAAGGCCAGGCGACCGGAAATCTGGCGTTGGATGATTTCACCGGTCGCTATGGCGATTACCACCTTCAGAATTTCCAAACTCACGTTGAATTTGCGCTGGACATTACCGGGCAGCAAATCGCCCTGCGCAAGGCGGTGGCCACGCTGAGGTCAGGCGGCGCCGCGGGCGGAAGCTTCGACCTGACCGGGGGCTATGCGCTGGATAAAAAGTCCGGCGAGCTCAAATTCGTGATCGCCGAGCTCAACCAAAATGTGTTGAGCCCGTTCGCCGCGCCGGTGTTGGCGCCGAAGCGGCTTGTCTCCGCGACCGTCAACGCGTCCGGGAGCGCGAGCTTCGATCCGGCGGGCGACGCGGCGATCAAGGCCGACGCGAAACTCTCCAATCTCGTGCTCGACAACGGCAAATCCACGAACGCCGCCTTGGCGGTGGAAACGAAGATGGACGGCTCCTGGCACAAGCAAACGCTCGCTCTGCGGCAGTTTTCGTTGGCGCTCACCCCGACCGCCCGAGCGACGAACCAGATCGAGATCCAAGGAACGCTGGACTTGTCGAAAACCAACGCCATGCAAGGAAACATCACGCTGCGAGCGCCGTCGTTGGATTTCACCCCGTATTACGACCTGCTGGAAAGTCAAAAGGTGAAGGAGCAGGCCCGCGCCGCGGTCGCCACAAACGCGCCGGCGGTCGCGAACGTTGAGCCGAAAGCGATGGCGCTGCCGATTCAACAATTCACCGCGGACCTCAAGATCGACCGCCTCTACTTGCGCGAACTGGCGATTACGAATTGGGTTTCGACTGCCAAGATAAACCGCAGCGAGATCGCCCTGGCTCCCTGCCAACTCTCGGTTAACGGGGCGGCGATTGACGCTTCCGTGACGCTCAACCTTGGCGTCGATGGTTATACTTACAAGGTGGCGCTCAAAACCGGCCGCATTCCGGTGGCGCCGGTCGCGAACACCTTTTCGGCCGCGTACCGGGGCCACGCCGAGGGAGAATTGCTCGCGCAGTTGGACATTAATGGCGCGGGCGTGACCGGCGTCAATTTGCGCCGGAGTTTGGCTGGTCACGTGGGGTTCAGCCTCACGAACGCCAACATCCAAGTGGTCGGACCCAAAGCCAGGGCGATCCTTTCTCCCATCGCGCTCGTCCTGGGCGTGCCGGAGTTGCTGTCCAGCCCGTTAGATTACGTCAATGCGGACATCCAGGCTGGGGGCGGCAATATTCAGATCAAACAATTCACCGCCCACAGCGCGGCGTTTTTGGCGGAGTCGCAAGGAACCATCCCGATCAACGACGTATTGACGAACTCGCCGCTCAATCAGCCGATCGACGTCTCGTTGCCCGCGTCGCTCGGCAGTCGATTCACGCTCGGTTCAAATCCCGGCACGAATGGCTACGTCAAGTTGCCGAACTTTGTCCGGCTGATCGGCACGCTCGGCGCGCCGCAGGCCAAGACCGACCGGGCCGTGATCGCCGAGATTCTCGCCAAAGGAGTCGCGGGCGCGGTCGGCGGCCGGGTCGGCGGCATTCTGCAGGGCGTTGGTTCGCTTTTGGGCGGTGAACGGACGGCGTCCGGCGCCACCAACGCCGCGCCCGCTTCCAATACCAACCAGCCGCCGCGGTTCAATCCGTTCGACCTTTTCCGCCCGCCACCGAAACAATAAACGTCGCGGCCCGCGATACCCCAATCCGCCTATGTCATCTGTTCAGACTTACCTGCAGGAGCACGAGGAACGCTTCGTGCGCGAATTGTGCGACTATGTCCACTTCCCGAGCGTGTCCGCGCAGCCGTCGCACGCGGCGGACACGCGGGCTTGCGCCGATTGGCTGCTGCGGCATTGCCGGGAGATTGGCCTGGAAGCGGAACTGTGGGCGACCGCGGGCAATCCGGTTCTGCTCGCGCGAACGCGCCGAACGCCGGGCGCCCGACGGCCCCATTTTTTGGTCTATGGCCATTACGACGTGCAGCCGCCGGAACCGCTCGAACTGTGGCATTCGCCGCCCTTCGAGGCGCGCATCGTCGGGCGCTCGCTGTTCGCCCGGGGCGCGAGCGACAACAAAGGCCAGCACATGTCCCACTTGAACGCGGTGGAGGCTTACCTGCGAACGGGCACGGAATTGCCGTGCGACTTGACGTTTCTGATCGAGGGTGAGGAAGAGGTGGGCAGCGGGAATCTGGCGCCGTTTCTTAAGTCACACCGCGAGGAGCTGCGGTGCGACGCCGTCGTGATTTCGGACAATGGCATCCCGAGCCTGCGCCATCCCGGGTTGACGTATGGCTTGCGCGGCATCGCCGCTTTGGAAGTGAAAATTCACGGGCCGGCGCGTGATTTGCATTCGGGCCTGTTTGGCGGATCGGTCGAGAATCCGGCGATGGCGCTATGCCAATTGCTCGCGCGACTGCGCGATCGCCACGGACGCATCGCGATTCCGGGGCTTTACGACGATGTGCTGCCGTTGAGCGCGTATGAGCGGAAGCAATTGGCCCGCGTCCCGTTCAACGCGACGGCGTACCGGAAGTTTGTGGGTGTACCGGAACTCTTCGGCGAGCGCGGCTACACGCCGCTGGAACAAAGCACGGCCCGACCGACCCTCGAAATCAACGGGCTGACGAGCGGCTATCAAGGAGCCGGGAGCAAAACCATTATTCCAGCCTGGGCGAGCGCCAAGCTGACGTTGCGCCTGGTCCCGAATCAGGAGCCGAAGAAGATTGCCAAGTTAGTAACGCAACATTTGAAAAAAATCTGCCCGCCGACCGTGCGTTTGACGGTTGAACCCGGGCACGGCGGGCTGCCGTACCTCGTTTCGCCGACGAGCAAGCTCGCGCAGGCGTCGCTGCGGACATTGAAGGAATCGTTCGGCCACGAACCGGTCCTGGTGCGCTCGGGCGGCTCCATTCCGATCGTCGCGGACTTCAAGCAAATCCTCGGCGCCGACTGTCTGCTGCTGGGCCTCTCTTTGCCGGATGACAACGCGCATTCGCCGAACGAGAAATTCAGCCTGGACGCGTTTGCCAAGGGGATGAAAATGAGCGCGTGCCTCTGGCCGGAACTTTCGGCCGCGGTGTAGGCGTGGCCAGCGCCGGCAACTGGCGTCACGCGTGAAATGCTTTGGACGTCAAGGTGACCAGAAGGCGGAACGGTTTCCAGGCCCGCCCGCGGTCAAGGAGCTGGCATAAATAGCTGATGAACTCGCCGCTGCGGAAAATGGATGCCGACTCCGGCACGCCCGCGCGCGTGAGTGGACCCGCGCCCGTGACCCGTTCAATTCGCGTTGTGAAGGCGGGCGAAATAGGGGCTGATCCGCGTGGTTTCTACGAGGAGTTCGCGCGTGAACCGGTTGTCGTGAAAGAGGTTTACGACCATTTGACCGAATTGCGGGCGCTCGACTGGGACGGCCTCACCGCGATGTTCGCGGGCGGCACATTGAAGACCTACGACGCGCAAAGTTTCGGTGAAGTCGCCGTGGCCGCGAGCGAGGTCTTCGACGGCGCTCGGGGCGGGCCGAAGAAGTTCAACATTGTGGACCATTCGGTCGTCGGTGAGGCGTTCGGAAAGATGTTCGAGGTGGCGCCGTTTTTGCGGCATAATTGGATCGTGGGGCTTCTGCCCGGAATGGCGCACATGGAGAAGAGCCTGACCGTTTCGCCGGCGGGCAATTTCACATCCTTGCACGTGGATGGATACGGGATGCAGGGGTGGATGTATCTGATTCAAGGCCACAAAAGTTGGGAGCTTTTTCCGCCACGGGACATTCCCTTGCTTTTCGATCCGACCTTCCGCGAGTTTTTTGACCCGCGCCAGCCCGATCCTGAGCGTTATCCGTACGCCGAGAAAGCCGAGAAGTGGGCGGGGGACGCCGGGGCGGGCGATTTGCTGTACTTTCCTTCGAGCTGGGCGCACCAAGTGTGGACCCATGAGCCGAGCTTCGGTTTCGGTGGCAGCGTGATCAACGATTTTCAGGTCATGGAAGAGACCCGCTGCTGGCTTTGGGAGCGAACGTTGCGAATGCAGGGCGGGGTCGATTTCGCGCGGTTGCTGGCGGGAATTCCACCGGACCGTTGCTACGACGAGGCCGGTTTCCGGCGCACGCGCGCGGCTCTGGAGCTCTGCCGAACCTGGGAGGCGCGCATGCGAGAGTTGGGGATTCCGGTCGAATAAAGGACCTGAAACCCTCTTGCCAGCGCTCTCCGTTGGCTTTACAAGTCCGCCGCATAAATGGGCTTCGAAGGGCAAACAAGTTATCCGAGCCACGTCGCGCAGACGGGGCTGGGGCGTAGTCTGATCGCCTCCGGTCCGTTGGAGAAGGAGACGGCGGTCGCGCTTTTTGCGGGGCCGCGCGTCGCGTTTCGAGATATTCCGGACGACGAGGTCAAGTTTGCTTTATTGCTGGAGGGAGACGACTGGATTATCCCCGATACGGCGGCCCGTTTTATCAATCATTCGTGCGAGCCGAACTGCCGGGTGGACGATTCGTTGGAAGTGGTGACCCTCCGCGAGGTTGCCTCCGGCGAGGATTTAACCGTGAGCTACAATCGGCTCACGATGGCCGAATACCTTCGCGCGCCCGAGTGTTATTTTTGGGACCCGCGTTGGTCATTTGCGTGCGGTTGCGGCTCGGCGCGTTGCGTCGGCAACGTTGATCGCTATATCATCTCCGGCAGCGACAACCCTCCCGTCGGTTCCAAGGTCACGGTCGGCGCGGCCATGGGAAAGGGCCGCGGAGTCTTTGCGCGGGAAAGGATTCGGACTGGCGAAATCTTTGAGCGGGCGCCCGTGATCGTGAGTCCTGGCTCTGAATGGGTGAACCTCGAGAAGACCGTGTTTTACCATTATTGTTTCGGCTGGGGGCCGCAGCTTGAGCATGCGGCGGTCGCGTTGGGTTACGGCTCGCTTTACAGTCATTCATACCAACCCAATGCGGTTTATATACGCCGGCTTGACGATCTCTTGATTGACTTCCAGGCCTTGCGGGACATCGAGCCCGGGGAAGAGATTACCGTCAATTACAACAACGATCCGACAAACCAGGAGCCGGTCTGGTTCGAGCTTGCGAAGCCATGATGCGCGTCGGTCGTCAAAGCGCAAAGGCAAGCTCCGGTTCTCCCACGCTCGGGCCGGTGGCTGACTTGGAAAAGCATTTGCCGGCCGAGTGGTGGCGAACGATCTTCAACGCCACGTATCTGAAGACCGATGGCGACGTCGTGGAGAACGCCGTGAACACGGCCCACGAAGTGGACCTGTTGGTGTCAGCCGCCGGGTTGAATCGTCGGGACCGCGTCTTGGACCTCTGTTGCGGCCAAGGCCGGCACTGCTTGGAACTCGCGCGGCGCGGCTTCAAACATCTGGTGGGGATCGATCAATCGGACTATCTGATCAAACTGGCCCGACAGCGCGCTCGGCGGACCGGACTGCGGGTTGATTTTAGGAAAAACGACGCGCGGCGGCTCCAGTTGCGTGACCAGTTCGATTGCATCGCCTTGATGGGGAATTCGTTCGGCTATTTCGAGAATCAATCCGATGACGCCGCGTTGCTGGAGGTCGTCCATTCCGCTCTGCGCCCGGGCGGGACGCTCGCGTTGGACCTGACGGACGGCGATTGGCTGCGGCAGCGCTACGACAAGCGGTCGTGGGAATGGATCGACGCTGATAATTTGGTGTGCCGGGAGCGTTCGCTCTCATCGTGCGGGACCCGCTTGGTTTGCCGGGAAGTCGTCGTTGGCGCCAGGGAAGGCGTGCTCGTCGATCAATTCTACGCGGAGCGCCTCTATACCGCCGAGTCGGTTCGTGAGCTGTTGGCCAGGGTGGGTTTCGTCGAATTCCAAGATCACGGGCAACTGGCGACCGCGTCAGACCGGAACCAGGATTTGGGGATGATGGCTCACCGGATGTTTATCACGGCGAGGCGTCCGGGTCGAGCCGGCCGGTCGAGGCCGACGCTGGCCACGGCCAAGCCGCTTTTCCGCGACGTGACCGTCCTGTTAGGCGACGCGGGCCAGCCTGACCCGGTAAAGCGCAATGGCAAGTTCAACGCGGAAGACCAGGAGACCGTGGTTCGGCTGAAGGCGGCGCTCGCGGAGCTTAAGGAGTATCGCTTCCGGTATATAGGAGATCACGCGAACTGGCTTCGCGAGTGGTCCCAACATCCTCCGGCGTTTGTGTTGAACTTTTGCGACGAGGGTTATCACAACAACCCCGCGATGGAGGCGCACGTGGCCGCCGTGCTGGAGATGTTGCGGACGCCCTATTCAGGCGCGGGGCCGAGTTGCCTCGCGGTCTGTTTCAATAAGTCGTACGTCCGCTCCATCGCGATGGGCGCGGGGATTCCCGTTCCCGACGAGCGCTACTTCGGGGTGGATGATCCAGGCCCGGTGAATGCGGTCAGTTTCCCGGTTCTGGTAAAACCAAATTGCGGCGATGGCAGTCTGGGCATAACGACGGCTGCGGTGACGCGGACCGCGGCCGAATTGGCCCATCGGCTGAGTTCCCTCCGGGAACAACTTCCTGGCCGGGCGCTTTTGGCGCAAGAGTTTTTGGAAGGCCCGGAGTACACCGTTGGCGTCATTGGCAATCCCGCGTCGGGCTGTGAAGTATTGCCGGTCCTCGAGGTTGACTATAGCCGGCTTGATCCGACGTTGCCGAAGATACTCGGGTATGAGTCCAAATGGCACCCAGAGTCACCCTACTGGACCGATATTTCCTATCGCGCGGCGCAACTCCCGCGAAAAACTCTTAAGCAGTTGACCGCCGCCGCGTTATTGCTTTTCGAGCGGCTCGAATGCCGCGATTACGCCCGTTTTGATTTTCGCGCGGACCGGCACGGCGTGATCAAGCTCCTTGAGGTCAATCCCAACCCGGGTTGGTGCTGGGACGGAAAACTTAATCTGATGGCCGGCTTGGCGGGCCTCTCGTATCCGGCTTTACTGCGGCGCATTATCCAGAGCGCGCAGGGCCGAATCGACGCGTCGGGCGCGGCAAGGCGTTAGCCATTCGTTTGCCCCATTCACCGCCGCGCGGTTGGGCGCCATCGACGACGTTAATCGATCATCCTTGAGAGCGGGAAGGGCGCAAACTCAATTGCTCGAACCCAAGTCCTGATAGTAGCGGCGGACGAGTTCCGAGAATTTGTGCGGCACGGGATCGCGGTCAATCGGAACAAGCGCCTCGTTCGATTCGCGGCGGGCGAGTTCGTCGGCGACGCGCGTGCGCACTTCGGCGAGGGGTTCGATGATCTTGGTTTGGATGACCGCCCAGGAGGGCTTCTCGCGGTGGTCGCGAAAATCATTCCGAAGTACGCGCGCCTGCTCGCGGATGCGCGCCAAGTCGTTTTGCACGCCAGGCAAATCAACCATTTCCGACACGTCGCGCAGGCGATCGGACCATTGGACGTAGTCGTCGCCAGTGATGGGGCCATTCACAACGTCGCCCCGGTCAAAGATATTTCCCAGGTCCCACGCGCCGCCGGTGTTGCGGCCGCCACCCCCACCGCCCCCGCCGCCACCGCCCCCGCCGCCGCCGCCAGCCTGACGCGCGGCCGCGGTCCGTTGGCCGGAGCGGCCGCCATTGGCATCCGCGACGCGTTCACCGCCGCGGCCACCCGCTCGGGCGCCACCGCCCGGCGACTGGGCCGAAGCCTGGGCCTGTTGGCCATCACCCTGGCCATCCGGTTGGCCATTTTCTTGACCGGCCGGTTGGCCGCCGGCTTGGGCTCCAGCTTGTCCGCCGCGTTGGCCGCCCGCCTGGCCCGGGCGGTTGGACGGATTATTCTGGGCGGTCTCGGGCGAATTGGCGTCGCCGTTCTGGCCGCGACCGGCTTGCCCGCGTTGCCCTTGGCGTCCCTCGCCCGGCGTCGCGGAAGATTGACCGCTTCTTGGTCCGGCGCCGCCGTTGGCGGCGAGTTCGGCGCGATTGGTACCACCGTTCCCCGCGCGGGCGGCGGCGGCCGCTTCGTTGCGACCGCCTTGACCGGGCTGGCTGGCGGCGTCCGACGCGGTCGAAGGGGAGGCGTTGGTTCCACCGGCGCCGACGCCTTCGCGTTCAATCTGTTTGGTCAATTCATCAAGCTCGTTGCGCGCGACGCGTAGCGCCTCGGTTTCGTCACCCAGGACGCTTTCGGCCGCGTGCTCGACGTCTCGTTTCAGTCCATCAATGCCGGCGCGGGCGTGGCGCTCGATTTCCGAGGCTTGCGCGGCCAGGCTTTGGCTGAGCAATTCGCCCGCCATGTCGAGTGATTTCTCAATCCCTTGCTGGCTGGTCTTGCGGACGGTGTCGTAAAGCTGCTTGGAGAGGAGCGGTTCGGCGGTTTCAGCTTGTTCGCTAATCTGGGACGCGCGGTCGAGCAGGTTGGTCATGCGCGCTTTTTGCTGTTCGAACTGGGCCGCAACCCCCTTCGCGTCCTGGGCGTCGCGCAGGGTCTTGCGCTGGGCGTCACCCTTGGACTCCAATTGTTTCGCGATCGCTTCCTCGGCGTCAGCGAGGGCGCGCGCGTCCGCGCGCAACTGGCGCACGTCATCGGTGAATTGGCTCGCGGTTTTCTTGCGCAGATCATCGCGCGCCTGCTGCAGCTCCCGCTGCGCGCGAGCGCCGGAGGCGAGGGCCGAGGACGTGGCGCCTTTTTCGAGCGAGTCGGAGGCCTTTTGGACGTCGGAGCGGGTTTGATCGAGTTGTTGGCGGGACTCGGCCAATTGCGATTGATCCGGCGATTGATCCATTTTTTGCCGCATTTCATCCACGTCCGCCAACATGGCGCGCTCCTCCTCGCGCAGCCGTTTGAGGCGGCGTTGCAGGTCTTCGCGCTCCTGATCGGTCCGGGCTTCGCGCAATCCGTTCTGGATTTCCTTGAGGCGCTCGTTCAGGTCCTGCTGGCGCTGCGCCAGTTCCTTGAGCCGGTTGAGCATTTGCAGTTGTTCCTGCTTCTGGCCCGCCGGTTTTTGGGCGGCCTGGCGCTGCGTTTCGTAACGATTTTGTGATTGGGTCAACTCGAGTTG